>PEAN01000042.1 GCA_002753735.1 Magnetococcales bacterium DCbin4 | reverse complement strand
GGACCACACCGCCCCAAGGGGGAATGCACTCATGGACGCCAACCGGCCCAACAGGTTTGAAAGAGTGTCTCGCCAGAAATTCCTTCCGGGACGTTATGGAACTGATGATCACACGCTTCAATTGATGGCGTTCCAATTTTGCTGCGTCCAGATACAGGGTATCGTACATCGAAAGCCAAGTGAGCGTTTTTTCGTTCAGGATTTCGGTAATCTTTAACTCGACCAGAATCTGATCCGCATTCTGGTTGCCCACCGATTTTTTAGTGAATATTTATATATTTATCAAACGATGCATATTTTGTTTACATATTATTTTATTGCTGTCTAACTCTTTTAGGTATTCTTGACTTGATTTTACTACTTTGTTCGTGAAGTAAAATATTGTGAATAAGATTTTCGACGATATCCATGAATATTCCCATGTCTTTCACGCTAGGTTTATATCCACGATGATTCGCTGCATGGCCAACCTCTACAGCATTTTCGATAATTTCTTGACCTCTACTGCTGATAAACTGCTTTGAATATAAAGCAGATATGCCTTCTTTGAAATTATTTTGTTCCCCGACATGTGTCCTTATGATCGCATCGATCAATGCACGAATTCCCATTGCTGCGAGGCGACGGCTATCTGCGTGGAGAGCTATATATACCTCACCCAGTAGTTCTAAATATTCAGCAGGAATGGTCAATTGATCCTGATCCATCCAGGATGGTTTTCTCCGAGATGCTCGTGGTGGAAAATAAGTTCTTTTAGGTTCTTCACCCATAGATTCTGAATTCCAGTCGTAACGAACCAGTGTGACCTCCTCACAGCCTTTACACTGGAGTACCTCCCAAATGGTTTCAAAGTCAACAGAACCAAAATCGAAGGGCCCCTCTCTTTTTATACGGTGGATTCTGTGTGCCAATTCATGATTAGTTTCATGGTGGCAAATATTGCAGTACGATGAGACTTTTTCTTGATTATTCATATACGGTTCTTTCTATACGTGGAGTTTGAGGCATTTCCGTCAGAAGTGGTCAGGGAGAGGGGGATGCTCTTCAGATACAAGGTATCCGGGCTGAAATCCTGACCGCGAGGCCAAGCCACGAACCCGGACACCGCCCGCACGCATCTAAAATAAGCGGAATCGCGCAACTCCTTGAAAATCCCCTTATCCAGATAAGGCGAAACATCAAATCGCCGACGCTCGCCATTGGCGAAGGACAACACCAGAGAGGCTGGTTCGCACGCTTCCACGGCAACAATTTTTGGGTTCAACATGGTAATTCCTCATTTCAGCGGTTCAATGCGGAAGAGATCGTTTCCTTACCATGGCCAATTTCCAATCAGCCAGCAATTCCTTACGGTGCAATTCAATCCACGCCTGGACCAGACGGACCTTTTGACGTGGTAACGCTCCCACATGGACTTCCCCATCCTCAATGCAAAAGACCGAGTTCATCTCCCCAAACTCTACATGGATGTGGGGAACATGGTGTCAATCTCCATCGAGGAAAAACATGCGTATAATCAAACCATAAAACATGGAAATCACTGGCGTGACATTCCCCGGTCACAGCCCGTCAAAAAATTGGAGGCCCCCCGAAATTCGAAATTGAATCTTATCAATTGGAAAGTTCGAGTGTGTCGAACATGGTGGTTGTCTTCGATTTTCCTCTATCCCTGGAATCGTATCACGCCGGAAATCCTCTCGACCACATCCAGTCTACTCTCTTTTTCTCTTGAAACAGGTGAGGATGACACGGCACACTCGCTGAGAAGCGCATGGTTTCCTGAAATGGTCGGACCCTTCTGGAGTATTGACGATGCCTCCCATCACCGCCATCGGTTCCGCACCCTGGACCAGAGACGAACTGGTGGCAGCCCTGCCGGAATTCGCTGAACTCTATCAGCATCGTCCCATCCCGGAAAACAGAGGGGGCATGGGGGCGCCCCACATGTTTGCCATCTGGTTCATCCTGAAAAAACTGCAACCCCGGGTGATCATCGAAAGTGGCGTCTGGTTGGGGCAGGGGACTTGGTTTTTCGAACGTGCCTGCCCCCATGCCCAACTCCATTGCATCGATATCAACCTGGAACGGATCCGGTATCGTTCCAAAAAGGCAATCTACCATGATCGGGATTTTTCCCGCATCGATTGGACCGCCCTGCCGCGCCGTGAAACCTTGCTCTTCTTCGATGACCACCAGAACGCCCATGAACGGGTCAAAACGGCACACTGGTTCGGGTTTTCCCACCTGGTGTTCGAGGATAACTATCCCCCTGGCCAGGGGGATTGCTACAGCCTGAAACAAGTGTTGGCCCACTCCGGGTTCAAAAGAAACTTTGGTCGCCCCAAGGGGATCAAGGGGCGGATCGGTCAGGGGCTTGCCAAAATCCGGGAATCGTTGCGTCCTTCCGCCGGAGTGGTCGCCCCCAATTCGCATGATGCGGCCCACTTTCTGGAACAGGTGGCGGTGTATCAGGAGTTGCCCCCCGTATTCAAACTGCCGACCACCCGCTGGGGGGGACGTTGGGATGACCCTGCCGTGGGAACGCCTCCTCCTCTGCTGGAAACGGTGCGTTATCCCTGGCAGCAGGTCTATCTGGATGAAGCGGGATCCTATACTTGGCTGTGCTACCTTCAGTTGAGGCATGGATGACGACCACCCTTGCCGATCCGGGAGCGGTCGATTCCCGCCTTCGGGTGGCGGTACTCATCCCCATCCATAATGGATGGTCCCATACCCAAAAAACCCTTGCCTGGCTGAAGCAAAGTCTGACTCGGCAATCCCTGCGTCACAACATCGCGGTGGTGGTGATCGACGATGGTTCCACCGATGGCAGCGCTGAATTCATCCGTACCCTTTATCCTGAAATCCACCTGTTGCCTGCGGACGGTTCCCTGTGGTGGAGCGGTGCGATCAACCTGGGGGCGCGGTATGCGCTCGATACCCTCAAGGTGGACTGGTTGCTGTTGTGGAATAACGATATCCGGTGCCGGGATGATTATTTCGACCGTCTGTTCGACCTCCTTCCCCACCAGGATCCCCTGGATCTGATCGGCTCCAAGTTGCTGTTTCTCGATCCCCCCGGCACCATCTTTTCCATGGGGTGTCTGTTCGATCCGAAAACGGCCCGCAGCCGCCTGATCGGAACCGGAGAACAGGATGGCCCCGCTTTTGCCCAACCGCTCCGGGTGGACTGGGTGGGAGGGATGGGGACTGTCGTTCATCGGCAGGTGGTGGATCGGGTGGGGTTTTGGGATGGGCGTTGGTTCCCCCAATATGCGGGGGATGCCGATTATTGCCTCCGGGCCAAAGAGGCGGGATGTACCATCACCGTCCATCCCGAGCTGCAAATCTTGAACGATACCTCCAGTTCCGGCCTGCCCCACCGCAACCGTTTCGATCTGTTCTTCCGCTCCTTGATCGACAAAAAATCATGGTTTCACCTGCCAACCCAGATTTTGTGGGTTTGGCGTCATGGTCGGTCACCCTGGGGCTGGTGGTTTCTGTTGCGGTTGTATGCCGGATACGTGGGGGGATTTTTGTTTTGGAAACTGATGGAACCGTTGGGCATCCGGCGCGGTGATCCATGGAAAAAGACCCCCTTGGGATCCTGGTTCATGGAGGGGATCTATCTATCGTTGGGGTTGCGCCTGTTTTTCTACAACAAGATCGTCAATCGTCTTCCGTTTGCGATCCTCCGTCGTCTGTTGCACAAGGGATATCTGACCCAGGAGGCGGGGAGCAATCTTTTGCCAGGGGTGGAATTCCTCTACTCCGGTCTGGACCGGGGCAAAATTCGGATCGGTCGCAACTCGGTGATCGGGACCCGGGGGGTGTTGGATGGACGGGGGGGACGGATCGTCATTGGCAACAATGTCGATATCGCCCGTGAATGTTGTCTGTTCACCTTGCAACACGATCCGCATGACGATCATCATCGGGTACGGGGCGGGGATGTCATCATCGAAGATCACGTCTGGCTGGCTGCGCGGGTAACGGTGCTTCCCGGCGTGACCATCGGTGCAGGGGCGGTTGTGGCGACCAATGCGGTGGTGACGCGTGATGTCGAACCCGGGGCCATCGTCGCGGGCATCCCTGCCAGAAAAATCGGGGTCCGCAGATCGAAACTTGATTATGTCCTGCATCATTTCCCCTATTTTTGCTGACCCGATCCTTCGATGCCCATGAATGATCGATTGCATCGTCACCGTTCAGATCCCCTTCGGGCGTGTTGACATTCATGATTAAGAAAAAAAAGGGGTCTGGGGGATTGCCCCCAGGGTTTTGACTTTGTTTTTAAAGTCGAAAACGAAATCAAAAGCAAAAATTGGCGCTTTTGCTTAAATGTCAAAACCCTGGGGGCAATCCCTTAAGCCCCCTTTTTTCTTTCAATAGTTCCAATATGAAGGGGGCGCTGAATCGTTACCAAAATTTTTTAATTATGATTGTGATCGATCACCAAAGTCAGAACCTTGGGGGACTTCGTCCCCCAAACCCCATGTGGGGGATGTAAAACCAAAATCAAAAACAAAGTCAACACCCTGGGGGCAATCCCCCAGTCCCCTTTTTTTTCTCAATGATTTTAATGCAAATGGGGTGCTGAATCGTTACGAACTTTGGGGGATTTCGTTTCCCAGACCCTTTTTTTGATCGTTACCAAAAGCGGGGGGATCTGAATGGTTGCATTGCAACTCCTGGCATTTTGCCGCGCCGGTTTTGAGCAGGAATGCCGGTTGGAACTGGAAGCGGTCATTGCCGAAACGGGGCGGGCTGCGGCAGGTGCCGGTGCTGCCGGCTCGGGTTATGTCACGATCCAACCCGAACATTCCGGGGATGGTGGCATTCTGCTCGAAAAGATTTCGTTTCGGCACCTGGTGTTCACCCGGCATCTCGTGGCAGTGGCGGCGGAGGAGGTCGCCCTGACTCCGGGAGATCGCATCGAAGGTTTGCGTGATCGGCTCAAGGCCATGACGCAATGGATTGGACCCTTTTCCGATGTGTGGCTGGGGTGGCCGGATGCGGAGGCGGGGCGGGTATTGGCTCCTCTGTGTCACTCCCTGGATGGGCGTTTGGGTGCCTTGTTGCGCGAGGAGGGGATCCCCGGTCCAGAGGGGGGTGGGGTGCGCGGGGAGGTGGTGTTCTTGTCGGGAACCCGGGCGATGACGGGGTATTCCCTCCCGTACAACAGTTCCCGCTGGCCCATGGGGTTGCCCAGATTGCGTCTTCCCCCTGAATCCCCCAGTCGTTCCGCCCTGAAACTTGAAGAGGCCCTGGTCACGTTTGCCAATGAGGCCATGACACCCCGTGCCGGACAAACCGCTGTCGATCTGGGGGCTGCCCCCGGGGGGTGGACCTGGTCCATGGTCCGGCGTGGCATCAAGGTGACTGCCGTGGACCGGGGGGCGTTGGCGGCTCCTGTCCTGGCATCGCCTTTGGTGCGCCATGTGCGTGAGGATGGATTTCGTTTTCAGCCCCATCCCCCTGCGGACTGGTTGTTGTGTGACATCGTCGATCAACCACGCCGGGTCGCTGATTTGATTGCCCGGTGGGGGGGCCGTGGTTGGTGCCGTGGTGCGGTGTTCAATCTGAAGCTGCCCATGAAAAAACGGTGGGAAGAGGTGCAATTGTGTCGGGAACGGATGGTGGCGACGTTGCGTCAGGCCGGTATTCCGTTCCATCTGTACCTGCGGCAATTGTACCATGATCGGGAAGAGGTGACGGGCGTATTGAATATGATTAATAAGAAAAAGGGGTTCCCGCCTTCGCGGGAATGACGGGGGGGCGGATGGCAACTCTGCGCGAACGGATCATCCATCGGATACACTGGTTGTTCCTGCGATTGCGGCGACGGATCAAATCCTGGATCCTGCTTCAATGGCAACGGTTTTTTCCCCTGCCGCTGCCGCACCATCGCGACGGTCGGGTATGGCTTCACCTGGGATGCGGTGAATTGGACATTCCCGGCTTCATCAACGTCGATGCCCGTCCCGCTCCCCATGTCCACCTGGTCGGCGATGTCGGCGACCTTTCCCGGTTCGCGGATGGTTCGGTAGACCTGGTCTATGGTTCCCATGTCCTCGAACACATCCCCCGTCCACGCATCGCCGCTACCTTGTGGGAATGGCGTCGGGTGCTCAAGCCGGGTGGGATTCTGCGGCTTTCCGTCCCCGATTTCCAAAAAATCATCGAACTCTACCTTCGTTCCGGTCACAACGTGGAAACAATCCAGGCCCCCCTGTTCGGGCAGCAGGATTATCGGGAAAATGCCCACCTGGCCGCCTTCGATGAACCCTGGCTGCGCCAATTGCTGTTGGCAGCAGGGTTTACGACCGTCCGCCCCTGGCACCCCGACGAGGGGACGATCCCCATGATTCCCGATTGCTCTTCACTCAAGATCGACTGCGCCGGAGAAAAAATTTTCATCAGCCTGAACCTGGAGGCGATCCGATGACCATGAACGGGCGAATCGGGGCGTGGCGTACCGCCTATACCTCCGTGGCATTGCTCGTCTTCAATACGGTATTGTTGCTCGTTCTGGGTAACGGCGTCGTCGGGATCGGGTTGAATTTTTATGATCCACCCCAGACCCCGGACCAGAAAATCATCGCTCAGTTCGGCCAGGAGACGCTTGAAACGGCCTATTCGGGGAAAACCTGGGACAGGATTCAGGCATTGCTGCGGGAAACCTGGTCCAGAAACTATACCTACGAACCCTTTGTCCAGTTTCGTGAAACGGCCTTTTCTGGAACCTACGTCCAGGTCGCAAGCGTAGGATTCCGGAATTCCGGAACCCCTTTGCCCTGGCCGCCCGACAAGGAGGGGTGGAATGTCTTCCTGTTCGGGGGCTCGACGACCTTTGGCTATGGGATTGAGGATGGGGAAACCATCGCCGCCCACCTCCAACCGTTGCTCTCCGGCCAGGGGGGACGACCGGTTCGGGTCTATAACTTTGGCCAGGGATTCTATTATTCATCTCAAGAGTTGATTCAATTCCAACGGCTGTTGGTCGCGGGAATCCGCCCCGATGCGGTCATGTTCCTGGATGGCCTCAATGATTTCTTTCATGATCGCGACCAGCCGTTCTTTACGGATCGGCTGCGCCAGGTGATGCCCCGGGACGCACCTTCCGGCATGCCGCCATGGCTGGCTGAACGATCCCTGGTGCGGCTTGCCGGCAAGATACACCACCGCCTGATCGCCGCTCCCGCATCGGTTCCTGAAAAAGATCCTGCGGTGGTCCATGCCGTGATCGACCGTTATTTGACCAACCAGACGTTGATCCGGGCTTCCGCTCAGGCTTATGGGATTGGGGTCCTTTTCGCCTGGCAGCCGGTCCCCACCTGGCATCATCGCCCGAATCAACATCTGGTCCGGGGTGTGTTGAAGGAACATCCCCTGAGCGGTCCCGGCTATGAAGCGTTTGTCCAGCGTTTGCAAAAAGTCCCCTTGGATGACCATTTCGTCTGGTGTGCCGAAGTCCAGAACGGCAGGAATGAATTGCTGTATGTGGATCGGGTCCATTACAATGATAAAATGTCCGCTTTGATTGCAGAATGTCTGGCGGAGGGATGGTTGCGTTTGACAAAGGGTTCGGTTTCCTCCTCCGGCGGAAAGGGGCATGAATGATGCATGCAGCGGATGATGTCCGACGCATCGGCATGATGCGAATGCTTTGTCCAACCCATACTCTTGTGGAATGATCCCATGGCGGAAAATCAGGATTCGGAATTGGATAGCCTCATCCAGTCGTCGGCCCCGGCGACTGAGTCGGAAAAACAACCCAAGGCGGAAGTTCCCAAAAAATCGTTTTTGTCTCCGGCATTGATTGCCACAGTGGTGATTGTAGCCGCCATCGGGTCGGGAATTTACATGGTCCTGGACAGCTATGTCCAACGAAAGAACGCGGAACTGGCGGCGGAGTTTGAAAATCGCAGAAAAGAATACCGGATCCAGGCACATCGCAGAATGTATGACACCATTCAAGGTCAATTGCAGACGGAGATGATGGACCGGATGAAAAATCACACGGGGGCGGTCTCCGAAAGGGAAATTCTGGATACTTCCGATCATGCCCCGCGTGAGGTGATCGTTCCGGGAATGGCGGCTGGGGCCGCAGAGGTTGCAGGTACGGGATCTGCGGTATCCAATGGCTCAAACTGACCTTCCAACCGTCCGGATCAAGATCTGCGGCATTACCCGCAGGGAAGATGCCCGAATTGCCATTGAGGCGGGGGCCGATGCCATCGGTCTGGTCTTCCATGATCGATCACCCCGGGCCGTCACGGTGTCCCGGGCCAGGGAACTGGTCGCCGGTTTGCCTCCTTTTGTGACGGTGACCGGCCTGTTCGTCAACGCGGCACTTCATGAAATTGAATCCATTGCCGCCCAGGTCGGCTTGAATGCATGGCAGCTTCATGGGGATGAACCACCCGGTTTTTGCAATGCCCTGTCGGGCCGGATCATCAAGGCGTTGCGGGTTGCCGAAGCCAGCGATCTGCGGGCCGCCGCTGCATACCAGGTGGCTGCCATTCTGTATGATGCCAAGGTTTCCGGTGTGCCGGGAGGGACTGGCCGGACCTTCGATTGGTCATTGCTCCGGCACCATCCGGGACATCGGCCCATGATTTTGGCGGGTGGCCTGCATCCTGGCAACGTCGCCGAGGCCATTTCTCAGGTACGCCCCTATGCCGTCGATGTCTCCAGCGGGGTTGAATCTTCTCCTGGCATCAAGGATCCTGCCTTGATCCGGCGCTTCATCCAGGAAGTTCATCGTACCTGTCGTGGGTTTTGATCATGATCAAGAAGAAAAAGGGGTCTGGGGGATTGCCCCCAGGGTATTGATTTTGCCTTCGACCAGTTGGACCACGCCATTCTCAGGGGAACCTATCCTCGAATCCTTGCGACGCCATTCGCATGAACGCCGGGAGCATCGGGCGTTGGTCTGGGCGGAGGAGGGGGTGATCGATTATGGGGGCTTGTGGCCATTAATCGAGGGGGTGGCGCGAGGTTTGATGGCTCTGGGGCTGAACAAGGGGCACCGGGTTGCCCTGGCCATGGAGGGTTCGCGTCCGTCGATTCTGTACTACCTGGGATTGCTTCGCCTGGGGGCGGTGGCGCTTCCGATGGATCCCGGGTTGACGGCAACACAATGGCGGGGACGTTTGCAGGATCTGACGCCGGGGCTGGTGATTGCACCGTTGACGGTTTTGCATAGCTTGGGACCATCGGCGGGATCCGATTTTGCGCGCTTGGACCTTTCCCTGGCGACCATGGAATCCTTGCTGCAAAAAACGGGGCCATTGCCCGACGTTCCCGAGCCAGGGGATGTGGTCCAGATTCTGTCGACGACCGGCACCACGGGAACGTCCAAACATGTCCTTCTGACCCTGGGTAACATCAGCGCTGCGGCCCAACAGATCAATCAGGTCATGGGCCTGACCGGGGCGGATGTGGAGGTGATCACCCTGCCGTTGTATCATTCATTCGGGTTGGGACGGTTGCGCTGTGGTTTGGTCGCCGGAAGCTGTGTTCATCTGTTACCCGGGCGGTTCCGACCGGAACGGTTGCTCAAGGCGGTCCGTGCGGTGGAAGCCAGCGTGTTCGCCCAGGTCCCTTCGGGGATCCGTTTGTTGTTGGCCCTGGGTTCGCGGGTGGCCCCCTGGCTGGCAGGGGTGCGCCTGGTGGAAATCGGCAGTGCCGCCATGGAAATCGCTGAAAAGGAACGCTTGACCGATCTCCTGCCCCAGGCCCGATTGTGGCATCACTATGGTTTGACCGAGGCTTCCCGGTCGCTGTTCCTGGAGTATCACCAGGCCCGTGCCCTGGGGTGCCTGGGGGCCATGGGGCAGCCCACCCCAGGGGTCGAAGTCATGTTGAGATCGGACCAGGGAACCCTGGCATCCCGGGGGGAGGGGGAGCTGATGGTCCGCGGTCCTCATGTGACTCCGGGTTATTTCAATCCGACGGGATCCGAGGCCGCAACCGGAACATGGTTTGGTACCGGGGATCTGGTCCGTCGTGATGAACAAAATTATTTTTACCATCTGGGGCGCGCCGATGATTGCATCAATCTGGGGGGGTTCAAGGTCCATCCGGCGGAGGTCGAATCGGTGTTGTCCGCCTGTCCCGGAGTCGGCGATGTCGCCGTGGCGGCAAGCCGGGATGGGGGAACGCCCCATCTGGTCGCCTTCATCCAACCCGATCCTCTGTGTCCGTTCGATGAACGGATGGCCCGGGAATGGGTCGCCGCGCGCCTGGAACCCTACAAACATCCCCAATATTACACCCGGGTCGATATCCTGCCTCGTACTTCTTCGGGAAAACTTAAACGGCGCGAACTCCCGATCGTTTGAAGGCGGATTCGTCTTCACCTTGCGCTGACATCCTTTTGTCTTCCTTCGTCTTTACTTGGTGGACCTTCGTCGGTTAACATCCAAAATGCCGTGGATATGGGTCCCTTCTCTGAACCGAATACCGATGGAACTTGATATGTCATCGAAAAAAGTTGCGCTGATTACGGGTGTCACGGGTCAGGATGGGGCCTACCTTGCCGAATTCCTTCTGGGAAAGGGATACGTGGTTCACGGCATCAAGCGCCGTTCCTCACAACTCAATACCGAACGCATCGATCATCTGTACCAGGGGCCAAATGTCACCGACCGTAATTTCATCCTGCATTATGGTGATGTCACCGACTCCACCAATCTGATCCGGATCATCCAAAAAACCCAACCTGACGAAATCTATAATCTGGCGGCACAAAGCCATGTCGCGGTTTCGTTCGAAACGCCCGAATATACCGCCAATACCGACGCGCTGGGGCCATTGCGCGTCCTGGAGGCGATCCGCATCCTGGATCTGGTGGGCAAAACCCGTTTTTATCAGGCATCGACATCCGAGCTTTATGGATTGGTCCAGGAATGTCCACAACGGGAAACGACGCCATTTCGTCCCCGTTCCCCTTATGCCGCTGCCAAGCTGTACGCTTATTGGATCACGGTCAATTATCGGGAAGCCTATGGGATTTTTGGTTGTAACGGTATTCTGTTCAACCATGAATCGCCTCTTCGGGGTGAAACGTTCGTCACTCGGAAAATCACCCGTGCCTTGACGCGGATCAAAATGGGATTGGATGAGACCTTGTTGTTGGGCAACATGGATTCCCTGCGCGACTGGGGTCATGCGCGCGATTATGTGGAGATGCAATGGTTGATGTTGCAACAGGATCAACCGGATGATTATGTGATCGCCACGGGGCAACAGTATTCGGTGCGCGCGTTCGTGGAAACCGTGGGTGAATACCTTGGGATGAAGATCGTCTGGCAGGGAAAGGGGCTGGAAGAGATCGGGCTGGAACAAAAAACGGGCCGCGTGATCGTCCGTGTCGATCCACGTTATTTTCGGCCGACGGAAGTGGACAATCTCCTTGGAGATCCAACCAAGGCCAGGGAAAAATTGGGATGGCGTCCCCGGATCACCTTTCGCGAGTTGGTCAAGGAGATGGTTGAACATGACCTTCAAAAGGCCAAGCTGGAAAAAATGCTGATGAAACGTGGCGTTCCCATCCAAGGGGCGGGATCTTTGGATGGCTGACCCGATGGGGGGAATGGGATTGCTGTTGTAAGGGGGACGGCCTGTTGGTAACGCTTTGATGAACGTCTTTGGAGATCGGCATGTCTGTGGAATCGCCATCCTTGTCCAATGAGGATCCCTCGGAATGGGGGTGTTTGCCCGAGGTGCCCGAGGTGTTGGACGGCATCGACATGGAGGAAGGGCTATCCAATATGGATGGCAGTCAACGGCTGTATCGCAAGGTGTTGGTCAACCTGGCCCGGCGTTGTTGTTCGTTCATGGATCAGTTGACGGACAACATGAATCGGGGCGATGGGATGGAAATCCGGCGCATGTTTCATACCCTTAAAGGGGTAGCCGCCACGGTGGGTGCCATGGAATTGCGGGACCGTTCTTTGGAGATGGAACAATATTTTGGCGAGGGAAAGGTTGGTTGGGAAGGGGTGCCGGAGCCACAGATATCAAGTTTCAAGATGGCATTGAACCGGATTGTGAATTCCTTGTCGGTGTTGGATGGCCAGATGGAGGGTGGGGGAGCGCAGGGGGATGCCTCGTTGTCCGGGGGGGCAAGGTCGCCGGATGACCCGTGTTTGACAAAGGCGCTCAAGTGTCTGGAACAGGCCATCGTGGATGGCGATGGTGAGGTCAAGGTGTGCCTCCATGCGTTGAGTCGGCTGTTGGGGGAAAAGGTCAAGAGCGATCTGTACCGGGAATTGGCCTGTCATGTGGATAATTATGATTTTGAACAGGCGGCATTGACCTTGAGGCGGTTATGGTTGGTGCTGCGTGCTTGATTTGGATATGAGGCATCGGGTGCGTTGTGGAAGGTGAAAAAGCCAAGTTGTTGATTGTCGATGACGAAAAAATCAACCTGGATATTTTGATCGGGTTGCTTGGCGATGAATATCGTACCGTGGTGGCCAAGGATGGGGAACAGGCGTTGCACCGGTTGGAAGCTTTGCCGTTGCCCGATCTGGTATTGCTGGATGTGATCATGCCGGGAATGGATGGCTTCGAGGTTTGCCGGCGGATGAAGGAAAATTTGCTGACCCGTAATATTCCGGTCATTTTTGTGACTTCCCGGACGGGTGAAATGGACGAAGCGGTTGGGTTCGATGCCGGGGCGGTCGATTATATCGTCAAGCCGTATCACCCTGCCATTGTCAGGGCACGGGTCCGCACGCATGTGGACCTCAAACGCCGTGGAGACATGCTGGAGCGCTTGTCAAACCTGGATCCATTGACGGGGATTGCCAACCGGAGGCGGTTGGATGAATTTTTAAACTTTGAATGGAGTCGATCCATCCGGACAGGGCATCCGTTGTCGATGATCCTGATTGATGTCGATCATTTCAAACGATTCAATGACACCTATGGTCATGGTCAGGGTGACCGCTGTCTGATCCAGGTGGCCAGGGCATTGTCGCGACCGATTCAACGGGCGATGGATCTGGTGGCCCGTTATGGTGGGGAAGAGTTTGCGTGTATCCTGCCGGAGACGGGTGCCGAGGGTGCCATGGCGGTCGCGGAGCGGATGCGGGTAGCGGTCTCCGACCTGGGGATCCCCCATGTCGCCTCCACGGTTGCACCCCGGGTCACCATCAGCCTGGGGGTCGCCTCCGTCACTCCCAACAAAAATGATCTGGCCCAATTCCTGATGGAAAAAGCGGACGACGCACTCTACCTGGCTAAAAATCGAGGGAGAAACCAAGTGGTTTTTTCGGAGGCACCTGGTCAACCGCAGCTTCCTTGAAATTCGTTGTTCCCCTTATTCCAATGCATTGAAATGATCGTCATTCCGCGAAGATCGTGTGAGACGGGAGCCTTGTTCCCGATCTTTTCGCACTTTTTGCGATAAGATCGGCGCACATCGTAGGGGGTAATTCCCTCTCCATATCAAAAGTGCATTAATTTTGACTTTAACAAAACAAAGTCAATAACTTAAGCATGGAAACCTTATTGTTTAAATTGATGAACAAAACCAACACCCTGGGGGCAATCCCCCAGACCAGTTTTTCTTTCAATAATTACTTGAATGTCAGTACACCCAAGAAAATCTGCCACCAAAAATGTCCTTTTGGTATGGAAGTGGAATAATATCCAGTATAATACAATATCATTTTAAATTATGTTAGCGTATTGCAATGTAAATATTAATTGAAAGGCGTAACGGAAAGAAATGAAAACAAACATTCTTTACCTGGTGATCATCGTTTATTGGTTGTTCCATCTGTATGTCTGGTACCGGATCAAGACCATCTTTTCCCTTGGCTGGCGGGGGCAATCGGTGGCGTTTGTGACGTTGATGCTCCTGTGCTTCACATTCATGCTGTCACGGTTGTTCAACCTGTGGGGATGGTTTTCCCCCGGGCAGATCTTGTTCCGTCTGGGATCGACATGGTTGGGATTGTTCTTTATCTTCTTTTGTCTCAAATCATTGTTGTGGATCGTAGAAGTGGCGACGGGGTGGCGCCTGGGTCGGGACCGACCTGCGGTGTGGTCTGCTACGGTGGGATGTGCGGTTCTGATCAACGTCTTTGGGTACTTCGAAGCGCAAAACATGACAGTCACCCGCTTGACGATGACGACACCTTCCATGGCCACAGACACCCCACCGGTCAATATCATGCAAATCTCCGATGCCCACTATGGCCAATGGGTTTCGTTGTCCCGTCATGAATGGTTGTTGGAACAGGTGCAGAAGGAACAGCCTGATCTGATCGTCGTGACTGGAGACTTCATCGATTTCGAGGGGGACAGCCAGGGGCGGTTCATGGACCAGTGGCGTTCGGTTCGCCCCCCCCTGGGCAAATTGGCGGTGTTGGGCAACCATGAAACATTGTCCGGCATCCCCGCATCCCTGGCATGGTTGGAACGGGGAGGATTCAAAGTATTGCGCAACGAAGTGGTGACCTTCGATGGCTTTTCGGTGATCGGCTGGGATGATCCCACGGTGTCGCGGTACGAGATACCTTTGGATCGGATCGGGCCCATCCACCCAGTCCAGCCGGGCGAATGTATGCTATTACTTCATCATCAGCCGGTTTGGCCGCCACATCTGGCGGGGGCTTTCGATTTGGGTCTGGCAGGTCATACCCATGGCGGGCAAATCTTCCCGTTTGGTCTCGTGGTCTTTTTAACCAACGGGGTCTTGTCGGGTTTGCAGTCCACTTCCTGGGGAGGATGGTATTTCATCAGTCGGGGTGCGGGAACCTGGGGCCCTCCGGTACGTCTTGGGGCGCCTCCCGAAGTGACGTTGCTGACCTTGAGCCATGGTAAGAAAAAAAATGTCTCCTTCGCTCAGCCGGATCCCTGATATCGCACTACACTCGATGGGTCATGCCAAACACAGTTGAAAATAAAAGGATGGGTTGTAGGGATGATTGATTCACGGAGAATACCCTGAATCCCTGAATCAGGATGAATATCTGGCTTCAGAACAGGTCGTTGATGAGGTCTCGTGCATGCCAACCATGGGCCTGGTGATGCGTCAGGGAGTCTTTAAGGCGTGCATGGTGGATAATGAACAGATTTTGTAATAATAGTTTCTCCAACTCCGCTGCATTGACCGCCGGGCTGAAATAAAATCCCTGTAATTCGTCGCATCCCAGCTCCAGTAACGCCTTGCGTTGAGTTTCAGATTCCACCCCCTCGGCAATGACAACCTTGCCCAGGTTCAAGGCCAAACCGACCGTTCCGGTGACGATGGCGCAATCCTCCTCCGCGCTCAAAAAACCGTTGATGAAACTTTTGTCTATTTTCAGGGTACGGATGGGCAGTGTTCGCAATCGTTTCAATGAAGATTGACCCGTGCCAAAATCATCCAGGGCAATGGCGATGTGCTTTTCCGCAATCCGGCGGATGCCATCCGCCAATTGTTCCTCCTCGCGTCCTTCAATGGCGGTTTCGGTGATTTCCAGTTCAAGATTGCGGGGGTTGATCAAGGTTTCTTCAAGCACCCGTTGCACGGTGTCGGGAAAATGGGGATCTCGGAATTGTTTGGGCGAACAATTGACTCCCAGACGCAACGTCGGAAATCCCATGGCCTTCCATCGGGCTGCCTGACGGCAACTTTCACGCAGTACCCATTCGCCGATGCTGATCATCAGATTGGCTTCCTCGGCGATGGTGATGAACAGATCAGGGGGAACCCGTTCCTGGTTGTCAGGACGGTTCCAGCGCAACAAGGCTTCGACCCCGACCAATTCTCCCGATTCGATGTTGACCTGGGGTTGATAGTAAACCTCAAATCCTTCCATCGTGGGTACGCAACGTTGCAGCAGCGCCGCCAAACGTTGATGTTTGATGGCAAATGATTGCATTTCGTCGGAAAAAAAGGCAAATCCGTTCTTGCCCTGCTTTTTCGCGTAATACATGGCGGTATCCGCCTTTTTGATCAATGCCTCAACCTGGACGCCATCATGGGGCACCATGGCAATGCCAATACTCGCACCGATCCGTCCTTCACGTCCCTCAAGGTTGAAGGGGTACGACATCTCAGTGACAATCTTTTGCGCCACCACCCGGGCGCGGTCCGAGGTGTCGATGCGGATGCCGGCGACGAATTCATCGCCACTTTTGCGTCCCAGGAAATCTTCCTTGCGCAGGCATTGTTGCAGACGTTTGGCCGCCAGTTCCAACAGGGCATCCCCTGCCTTGTGCCCGAGAATGTCGTTGATCGCCTTGAAATGGTCCAGATCAATAAACAGTATGGCAAACGGTGCCGGTTGGGGGCGGGAATGGATCCATTGCTCGATCTGTTGGGTAAAGGTGATCCAGTTGGGCAATCCGGTCAGAGAATCGTAACGTGCCAGCAATTCCAACTGGTGTTCCTTGCGCTTGCGATCAATCAAAGACGCCAGGGTGTTGGCAACCGTGGTCAAAACCCGTTCTTCCTCGGGGCAGCGGTTGTGGCCATCGGGTACATACAGATTGAGTACGCCAAGCAGCATATCACCCAGCAGGATGGGAATGCAGTAATGTCCATGTTGGTGCATTCCTTCGAAACGGACGGTGTGTCGTTCGTCCAACTGAGAGGCAAACACCACTTCCCGGGTCTCTGCGGCCAGACCACACAGACAGGTCCCGTGACGAATGGAAGCACAATGGGTCAACAGGTGATCCGATAACCCGATCTGGCTGGCAAGGGACAAGCAGTGGTTGTGGGGATCGTTCAAGAAAATCGCACCCTTGGATTCGATGGAAATCCAGGGGATGGAAAAGACAATCCCAAGGATCTCGGAAAAAATCTCTTCCATGGAAACAGGGTTCAGGCTCGCGGCGATGATTCGGTTGATGACCTGATCGGAAATGACCTGCTGTTCCTGTCGGGTGATGTCCTGAACCGTGCCGATGACTGTTTCAGGGGCGCTATGTGTCCCCATGAGAACGGAACCACAGGACCGGACAACGCAAAAATGGCCATCCGGGCGTTCGATGCGATGTTTCAGATCGAACGGGGTTCCGTTTTTGGCTTGGCGCAATGCCTGGATGAGCTGAGAACGATCCTTGGGATGGACTCGTATGAGCAAAGATTCAATCGTTGGATGGTCGCATTCCCCTTCGATTCCAAAAATGCGACAGGTTTCCCGCGACCAGCGGAGATGATTGTCCTCAAGGCTCCATTCCCAGTCCCCGGTCTGAGTAATATGCTGGATGGTATCGAGACGTTGTTGTAATAACCGAACCGCATCATCTGTGACGTTCAATGGGGGTATCATGGCTTGACGATGATCAAGAAGAAAAAGTGGGCCAGGCTTCCGTAGCAATTACGGAAACGACGCATTTCATGTGGTCTCTGGTTTGGAACATGATGCCCTTCGGGCACGAGGAATCCACAACCTTGGAGGCTCCGCCTCCAAACCTCCGCCGGGGGGGATGATCCCACCGGACCCCTGCGAACGTTTTTCAGCGTAAACTTTGTCTTTCCGTAAGATGAATATTGATCATACCCAAAACAGGGTACCCTTCGTGACATCCAATTGAATGCATGGGGGTGATTTCCCATCATTCCCACGGGAGTGGGATATTCTTTTTCCTGATTTCATTCGTGAATGTCAATTCGTCCTGCCAGAATGCCCCGAACTGGCAGCCCTTTTGACTGCCAGTTCGGTGATGAAGCTTCAAGATCAGGTCGGTTGAATGGGGATGACCACACCCCGTTTTTCGTATCCGGGAATTTCATGAAAGTTGAGGTAGCGATAGGTGGAATCCATTTTAGGCATGATGCGTTCGTTCATGGCGCTCATGTATTCCGCGACCGTGGGAATGCGGCCCAGGAGTGACGTGACCGCGGCGACCTCGGCAGAGGAGAGGAACACCTTGGCGCCCTTGCCCATGCGATTGTCGAAATTGCGGGTAGAGGTTGAAACGACCGTGGCGTTGTCCCGGACGCGTGCCTGGTTGCCCATGCACAACGAACAACCGGGAACCTCGGTACGTGCCCCGGCCTTGCCGAAAATGCTGTAGACCCCTTCATCCTTCAATTGTTGCTCATCCATGCGGGTCGGCGGGACGACCCACAACCGGACATCGGTTTGGGCGTGCCCTTCGAGAATATTGCCTGCCGCGCGGAAATGGCCAATATTGGTCATGCAGGAACCCAGAAACACTTCATCCACCGGGGTTCCCGCGACTTCGGAAAGTTTCTTGACATCATCAGGGTCATTGGGACAGGCGAGGATCGGTTCGGTGATGGTGTCGAGGTCGATTTCAAGAATATCCTTGTATTGGGCATCCGGATCCGGAGTCAGGAGTTCCGGTTGGGCCAGCCAGGCTTCCATGGCGGCGATGCGGCGTCTGATGGCATCCACCGAACGATAGCCCCGGTTGATCATGTTTTGGAGCAATGTGATGTTGGACCGGAGGTATTCCATGACCGGTTCCTTGTTTAACAACACCGTACAGGCGGCGGCAGAGCGTTCGGCGGAAGCATCGGCCAGTTCAAATGCCTGTTCCACCTTCAGATCGCCCAATCCTTCAATTTCCAGGATCGCTCCTGCGAACATGTTTTTCTTGCCCGTCTTGGCGACCGTCAGCCGTCCCTGTTGTATGGCGACCCAGGGAATGGCGTTGACCAGATCCCGCAAGGTCACTCCGGGTTGCATCGTCCCCTTGAACCGGACCAGAACCGATTCCGGCATGACCAGCGGCATGGCACCCGTCGCGGAAGCAAAGGCAACCAGCCCCGATCCGGCGGGAAAAGAGATCCCGATGGGAAAACGGGTATGGGAATCGCCACCCGTTCCGACGGTATCGGGCAGGCACATGCGGTTGAGCCATGAATGGATGACCCCATCGCCGGGAGCAAGCGAAATGCCGCCGCGTTCGGTGACGAAGTCGGGGAGGGTGGCATGCGTCTTGATGTCCACCGCCCGGGGGTAGGCCGCGGTATGACAGAAGGATTGCATCACCAGATCGGCCGAAAATCCCAGGCAGGCCAATTCCTTGATTTCATCGCGGGTCATGGGTCCCGTGGTGTCCTGGGAACCGACGGTGGTCATTTTCGGCTCGCAATATTCGCCAGGACGTACCCCGGCCTTGCCGACGGCGCGACCGACGATCTTTTGCGCCTGGGAATAGCCTTTGCCGGTTTCGGGGGGGCGATCCGGGAGGACGAACAGGTCGGTCGGCCCCCATCCCAATGCCTGACGGGCCTGCTCGGTCAGCTTGCGGCCCACGATCAGATTGACCCGACCTCCTGCACGCACCTCATCACCCAGGGTGTTGGGTTGCAGGGTAAAGGTGGTGACAACCGTTCCATTACGGGTGATGGTTCCCTTGGCGGTGTCGATGGTGATGACATCGCCCGTCGCCAGGCCGCCGACATCACACTGGATCGGCAACATCCCCGAGTCTTCGGCCGTATTGAAAAAAATGGGTGCAATCGTACTGCCCAGCACGACGCCACCCGTCCGTTTGGCCGGGACGTGGGGAATTTCATGACCTACAAACCACAGCAGTGAATTGACTGCCGATTTGCGCGACGAACCGGTTCCAACCACATCACCGACGAAGGCGATGGGGTGCCCCTTGGCGTGCAATCCTTTCAGCACGTCAAGAGAACCGGGCGCACGCGTCATCAACATCGATTGGGCATGCAGGGGGATATCGGGACGACTCCAAGCCTCCGAGGCGGGGGAGAAATCATCGGTGTTGATTTCACCCTCCACCTTGAATACCGTTACGGTCACTTCCCCTGGCATGGGGGGCCGGGAGGTGAACCAGGTCCCATTGGCCCAGTTCTGGACCACCTGCAGGGCAAAGGAATTGTCCCGGGAAAGGGCAACCACCCGTCCGAAGGCATCATAAATCATCAGGGTATTGGACAGGGCTGCCACGGCATCATCGGCCAGGTTGGGATCAGACAACAGGTCGATGAGCGGTTGAATGTTGAAGCCTCCGATCATGGTTCCCAGGAGGTACACCGCCTCCTTGCGTCCGATCAGCGGGCACTTCAGTTGATCCTTGGCAATCCTGGCGAGAAATTCCGCTTTGACACGGGAGGCATCATCGACTCCCGGCGGTACCTGGTTGGCCAGAAGATCCTTCAGGAACGCTTCTTCTCCGGGGGGGGGGGGGCGCATAGCAGGTGGGTCAGTGCCGTGGTTTGCTCCGCCGACAGCGGGAGTGGGGGCACGCCCAGTTGTTTTCTTTCATTGGCATGTTGTCGATAGGCTTCAAGCATGGGTCATCCCCTTTTTATTTGCGTCCACCATGGTTCATTGCACAACTCAGGGGGCAATCCCCCGTGATGATCATAAAAGTTCCCATCTTCGCAAAGGAGGAGGGAAATACGCACAGAATACTGATTTCAGTGTTCATTCCACGTCCAAACTCTGAGGTTCCGGCGTGGGACCACACGCAAACAATGCTCCTGCCACCCGATTGTCCTGGATTTCACTCCCCCCGTCCACTGGAATTTGTCAACACGGGCTCCAATCGCGTCCAAAATCCGACCGGATGCGCCATTCGTCCGTCCCAACCCTTTACCCGACAGCCGAACCAGCGCCCACCATTCCCTCGATCATTTCGATCAGCGTCTTCTTGCGCACGGGTTTGGTCAGAAGATTGTCGCCACCGGCCTCACGGCTTCGTGTCACGGCCTCGCCCAGGGCATGGGCGGTCAACACAATGATTGGCGTCCTGGGAATGCCCCGTTCCCGTTCCCAAGCCCGGATCTCCCGCATGGCTTCGAAGCCGTCCATGACCGGCATCTGGAGGTCCATCAAGACCAGATCGTACCCCCCCATTTTGAACAGGGCGAGTCCTTCCGCGCCGTCGCAGGCCATGTCAATGGCATACCTCGGATCATTGAGAAACGCTTTGATGACCATCCGGTTGTCTTCGGAATCCTCTACCATGAGGATCGACAGGGGACGGCTTGACAAAACTTCAGTCCGGCCGTCTCCCTTCCCGGCCCCTGTTCCGTCATGTCCCGGGGCTCCGGATCCACCATCCCTGATTCCGTGATGGATCGGTACCGTAAAGGAAAAGGCGCTCCCCTCACCCTTTCGGCTCTCCACCCACAACCGTCCACCCATGATCTGGACCAGGCGGTGACAGATCGCCAGCCCCAGGCCGGCGCCTCCCCGACTGCGTGTCCTCGATCCATCAACCTGGGAGAAGGGATCAAAGATCATCTTCTGGTGCGCCGCATCAATACCGATGCCGGTGTCCGCCACCGTGAACATGATCTGGTCGGGTTCTTCGATGGCAACCGTCACCCGAATCGCTCCCACGTTGGTGAACTTGACCGCATTCCTGATCAGATTGAGCAGCACCTGGCGGATGCGCCGGGGATCTCCCGTCGGCATGGCGTGCAGCCCGTCAGCGAAATCGACCATCATGTCCAAACCCTTGGCGCTGGCGTTGAGGGAATGGATCTCGACCGCCTCCGACACCATCCGCCGAAGATTGAACGGACGTACCTCCAGGTCCATGCGTCCCGCTTCAATCCGGGAAAGATCAAGAATGTCCCCGATCAGGGATGTCAGAACCTGGCCGGCGCGGACCTGGATGTTGAGATAGTTGCGCTGATCCGGATCCAGGTCGGTTTCCAACAAGACGTCGGCCATGCCGATGATCGCGTTCATGGGCGTGCGAATCTCATGGCTCATCATGGCCAGGAATTCGCTTTTGGTACGGTTGGCCGACTCGGCCCGTTCCAGGGCCGCCTCCCGTTCGATCTCCAGGCGCTTGCGTTCGGTGATGTCATATCCGATGGCGAGCAGCCCCATCACCTCGCCGTCATTGTCCTTCAGCGTCTTGTCGTACCATTCGATGTCCCGCAGACGGCCGTCCCTGGTGCGGATGGGATTGACATTGCCATTGGTCTGGTTATCCCCGACCGCCTTGTTGAAAAGGGTGCGAATCGACTCCGCATCCGCACCCGGCAGAAACGTGGTATACCAGTCCCGCCCTTGTACCTCCCCCTGGGAATAGCCCGACAGTTCTTCCATGAAGGGGTTGATTCGCACAATGCGGCCTTTGACATCCAGGACCACGATGGCGGTCTGGGCGGTATTGACCAAACTGTCCGCGAAGTCCCGTTCCGCCTGCAAGGTCCGCCTGCTCCGGATGTGTTCGGTCATGTCCATGAAGGTGGCCACAAAATCCTCCCCGAAGGTGACCCCTCCGATTCGGATCGTTTTGACTTCACCACTCTTGCAGGTCACTTCGTAATCGAGGGGGGTGATGTCGGTCCCTTCAGCCATCGACCGGGCCACTGCTGAATTCCAGGTTTCCCTTACCCATGCGCGATACGTCGGATCGGGATGGGCGCGTGGCCACCAGGATTCCAGATCGGGCACCTCCTCCCGGGTGTAGCCGAGCAGTTTGGTGAACCATTGATTGATATGAACCAGGACACCGTCCCGGTTGACAAAGCACATCGCGATCGACACCTCCTGGAACAATCTCAGGAACTTCTGTTCGCTTTCACGCAGATGCTGTTCCGCCCGATGGCGTTCCGTCATGTCGCGTCCAATGGCGATCATCAACAACCCATCCCGGGAGGGGATCATGGATGCGGAATACTCGAATGGAACAATCGCGCCGTTCTTGCAGATGAGGGAGAGTTCGACAGTGGCTGTTCCCGTTTCGGTCGCCGCCCGAATGGCGTCCTCGGCTTTCAAGAGATCTTCCGGGCTGTAATAGTGCTCCGGGGCCTTGAGGTTGGCGATCTCAACGTCTGAGTAGCCGCTGACTTCACGGAATTTGCGGTTCCAGCGAAATGCCCTTCCGCTCGCCGGGTCGAACATGAAATAGGTGTCGTCGAGGGCATCAATGCTGCGACGGATCAAGTTCTGCTCGGCGAGTAGCACCGCCTCGGCGTGCTGTTGCTGCCGTTGACGCCGGGAGATGACGCCGATGCCGAACAGGCCGACCAGCCAAAAGGCACCATGGGACCATAAAATGTCGCTGATCGCCTCCCGTTCCATCGCCAGATAGGGTGCCAGGGGAACGGAAACGCCCACGCCGCCGCGTATGTCGCCAACGTGATACCCCTGAAAGCCATGACATTTGAGGCATCCTTCCTTGACGATCATCGGACGCATCAACCGCAGATGGGGCGCTCCGTCCATGTCCGTCCAGTCCAACACCTCCTCCCGGCCCTCCCGTTCGAACGCTTCAAGTGCAGAGATCTCCCAAGCATCAGGGGCGTTCTGTGGGTTGAGCGGCTTCAGGCTGGTGATGCGGCCACGCACGCCGTAGA
Source organism: Magnetococcales bacterium DCbin4 (assembly GCA_002753735.1). Taxonomy (GTDB): domain Bacteria; phylum Pseudomonadota; class Magnetococcia; order Magnetococcales; family UBA8363; genus UBA8363. The sequence continues at coordinate 12,174 of PEAN01000042.1, read as the reverse complement.
GCCCCGGGTACTCGTTCATCAGTTGGCGCAGCATGAAGGCCGGATTCATCAGGGTGAGCCGCTTGCCGCTGCTGGTGACCAGGTCTCGGTCAGGGATGTGGGAAAGGTGGGGATTGGGCTGCGTTCGTTCGTCGATGGGCACATAGACCCCGCCATGCGTCGTCGCCCACAAGCGAAACGCCTGGTCCTTGTTGAAGTTGGCACGGGCCGTCAGGGTCGCCATGCTCCGGGTCTCGCGTTTCTCACGCTCGATGTTCCAGAACAGCGATCCAATGACGAGAAAGGTCCAAAGGATGACCGACGCCAATGTAATCGATTGGATCCGTTTTCTGATCTTCACGCCCATGGGATCGCTCCGGTTGCCACTTGTTTCTCCTCAAGACCTGATCTACAGCGGAAAAGGTCGATGACTGAAGCTCACACCAGGCACGGCACGAACAAATATCCAAATCGCAATACGGAGGTTGGGCGACATTAGGAAACGCAGTAACAATCTTACATTGAAAGAGTAACTTGAATCACGACTATTTTCCATGCTCTATCATTAATGAATTCGATCAGCTGACAACTCTGTCTATGGACTTCATTGTTTTTATGAAACTTCCAGATGTTTTGACAAGAAAGCGTTCCTGTAGCATGATTCATGCAGAGGATTACGATTCAACGCCAACCAATTGTTTATTCCAATCATGCCCCGGGACGTACCTGCCATTCACCGTTTCCTTAAAAATTCTGGACGCTTGGACTTTGCGGCGTTGGAGTCCTTTGCCCTGAGCCATGACGAACAGGAATTCACTCGTTTGCTTCAGGTTCCGGTGCTGATGGGTAATGAAGTTCTTATCGGAACATTGACGACCCGTGTGGGGGATGCCACGGTGTTCGTTCCCGAAGAACCCGACATCAAAAAACGTCAGATTCTGTTACGTCCACCCTTGATGCATCTGATCTTCCCGTTCATCAAGCAGAGTGATTCGGAACGACAGGATTATTTCACCATCGGTCGCGGGGAATATAACGATTTCGTCCTGCCCGACTATACCATCTCCATGGTTCAGGCGGGGATTCGCCGTACCGGTGCCAATCGGTATCTGTTGCATCACCGTTCTGCGACCAATCCCACTTTGTTCAATGGTCGTCGTTCTGATCAAGCGGAAGTGTTTTTACACGATGAGGATCGGTTGACGTTTGGCCGTTACGAATTTCTATTTTTGTCGCCAAGCGCGCTCTACTGCCGTTTCAGGGGGGTGGAACTGAAGCTGCGGATCCAAAACTTTCTCGATTCCCTGGGGAAGGCGGATCATGATGCGCTTAAAAACTACGCCATCCGCCATGGTCAGGAGATGTTTGTGCAATTGATCATGAATCCCAGTTTTGTCGGCTCGGGATTGTTTCGCGGTTATTCCTTGGAGCGCTCATCCGAAGATTCCAATTCAACCCTGGCCTTTCTCCCCGATCTGACCCTGGGGGCGCAATCCAAACAGCTCAAGATGCTGGAGCGGGCCATTTATCCCCTGGTGGTATCGGAGACGGAAGAGACGTCCCATCCCGTCCTCCGGATTGGTCGCGCCGAAACCAACGACATCATCATGCCCGAAGGGTCCATCTCCAATCGTCATGCCACCATCGATCTGTTGGGACCGGGGCAGTATCGATTGACCGATCTGGGGTCAACCAATGGTACATTCATCAACAATAAACCGATTCCCAAACAAGGGCAGGACCTGCTGGATGGTCAACGGATCAAGATGGGGCGGTTTGAATTTTTGTTTCTTTTCCCTGGATCGCTTTACCTGCACATCACCCCTGAAAATGTACGCCGGTAAGGCCGTTGCATTGAGATCGCCGCAATCTTCATGACTCATTGTGCCACGGGGTGGTCTGAGAGCGACAGAACCGTCCGGGTCAACGCCTGAGCCATGGTTTCGGTCAACCGGCGTCCAATCCGGTCCACCCAATGGTCTTCAAAGGTGAAATCGACGGTCTTTTCGACCTTGATCACATCACGGGCAATCGAATCGACCGATCCGAGTGCATCGACCAGGCCCAGTTCGATGGCTTCGTCGGCCGTCCAATAGAGACCCTGGAACAATTCTTTCTTCCATGGTTTCAGGCGGTCACCGCGTCCATCTTTGACCGCCTGGACGAACTGGCCGTGGATCCGGTCGAGGATTCCCTTGGCATGGTTGACTTCATCTTCCTGCATGGGTTTGAACGGATTGAGAAAGGCTTTATTGCGTCCCGCCGTCAAATTGCGATCTTCGATGCCGATTTTTTCCAAAACCTTTTCCAGGCCAAAATTGAAGAATACGACCCCAATGGAACCGACAAGCGAGGCTTTGTCGGCATGGATGCCGTCCGCCGCCGCCGCGACGTAATAGCCCCCCGACAGGCAGGCGTCCTCCAGGGCGGCATGGAGTGGAATGGTGGGATATTTTTTCCTGAGCCGTTTGATTTCATCGTAGATCAGGCCCGCCTGAACGGGCGATCCCCCGGGCGAGTTGATCTTGAGGATGACCCCCCGGGTATCGGGATCCTTGAAGGCGGCCTGCAATCCTTTGATGACGTTTTGTGCCCCGGCAGGCGTCCCGCTGGCAATGGGGCCGATCAGTTCGACGACCGCCGTGTGTCCCTTGGCATCGTCCGACGCATTCAGGGTCACCTCATCCCAATGGCCACTCAGTCCCATCGCGGCCAGAAACAACAGATAACCGACAATGAACAGTCGAAACATGAGTTTCCAGCGCCGACCCCGACGTTGTTCCCGCAAAAACTGAGACAACAATTCTTCCAGAACGCGCCGTTCGGAGGAACGTTCCTTTTCCAGGAATTCGAGAAAATCATCTTTGGGAGCGGTTTTTCCGGAATCTATTTGGTCTGAAAGTTCCGGTTCAAATTTATCCATTCGTAATCAACCTGTGTTGGATTCGAGGAAAACGGGTAACCGGGCGGGGGGATCAAGGTCCTTCCTTGAGTTTGATTTCCACGATGTTCTTGAGGGTGGCCACCTTGAAGCGCAGTTTGTAGACTTCACACTGTCGGCATTGTTGTCCGGTCTCTTCACACAGATTGTTCTGGTTGGCCCAGCAAGGGGCATCGTGATCGGTGATGGCGGGACAATTATTGCGCGAACGATAGTCGCAGTGGCGAATTTCCCAACAAGGGATCAGCGCCATCAATGCCCGGATTCCGGCAATGCTCAAGCTGGATTTGATCATTCGGCGCAGTTCGATCAACCATTGGATGTCATCCTTGGAAAAATAGCGGGTTCCCGCCTCATTCTTGAAGGAAATGAACAATCCTTCCCGTTCGTACATATGGATGGTACGAATGGAAATCCCAAGAATCCTGGCGGCTTCGCCGATTTTGACCATTCCAGTGTCGGAGGAACAGGGGGCGATATCAGTTGCGACCGGGTACGGCGGAGCGGCTGGATGTTGTTCAGACGGTTCCCGGGTCTGGTCCCGGTGGTCCGCAATATGGTGCGGATGGCTCCGACATGTGTTCACGTGAATGGTACCTGACCCCATGGTTGCTTGACGAACCCCTTCACCGCTTCATGGTATGGCCTTTGTGCAATCCTTGTCAATCCTTGGAACATCGGTGCGGATGGAATGGAATGTGGAAAAAAAGAAATCGTTGTTTGACAATGACCGCCGACCTTTGTTAACTCAAACGGTTCACGGTCATTGTTCCGTTGCAAAGGATCCTTTCCCTTTCTGTTCAAGACTAAAGCTTTGTGGATACCCTGCCATGTCCCTACAAAAAATGATCAAACCCAGCCAACAGTATCAGGAACAATTGAACAATGGCCAGTTGACGTCGGATTCGGATCAATCGGCTGCCCTGGCTTATCTGGATGGTTTGGTAGAAGCGTTGTGTCGTCCGGTGGTGGTGACGACGCATAAGGGGGTGATGGTCTGGCGTTATGAGGATGGGGTGCCGGAACCCAGGGGGCTGTATCTGCATGGGCCGGTGGGACGGGGCAAGTCAATGTTGATGCAGTCGGTCTTCGATGCAGTCCCGTTTCCGGAAAAACGCCGCGTCCATTTTCATCCGTTCATGGACGAGTTGCACAATCGTTTGCACAAGGCCAGGCCGGAAGTCAATGTGGATGTGATGTTGTATATCGCCAGCGAGATCGCCATGGAGTCGCGGCTGTTGTGTTTCGATGAATTCTTCATCGACCACATTGCGGACGGAATGCTGTTGGGCCGATTGTTGGATGCCTTGTTTCAATGCGGGGTGACCCTGTGTGCCACATCCAACTGGGAACCGGACAATCTGTTCAAGGGAGGCTACAACCGGGCCAGTTTTCTCCCGTTGTTGAAAGTCATAAAAAAGCATGTCGAACCGTTGGATCTTTCCAGTGGTGCCGACTGGCGGCGCAAGGGCGGTCCCGCCACCAGCATCAAGGGCGGGGACCCCGCAGCGGAGTTCACCCGGTTGGCCCTTATGGCGCCCCGGTCCGAAACCATGGTGTTGGGCCGTCATGAGGTTGCGGTGCGGGGCCACAAGGATGGGTTGTATTGGTTTGACTTCCGTGAATTATGCATGCGTCCCCTGGGGGTTGCCGACTACATGGATCTGTGCGAGGTGGCGACGACCGTGATGATTTCCGGCATCCCCGATCTGCGGGCCAATGTGGTGGATTCCGCCTCCCGGTTCGTCATTCTGGTGGACCTGCTTTACGAATCCCGCATGCCGTTGCGACTTTTCAGTGACCTGGAGTTCGACGAACTATGTCCTGAAGGGCCGGTTGCTTTTGAATTCCGGCGCGCGGCATCGCGTTGTCATGAACTGATGCGTTTGAATTGTACGCTGTGATTTCACATCATCATGGATGCCTGGATGTGAATGGGGGCGGGGGGTCGGTGTTGCAGGTGACGTTTCCAGGCTTCAAGGAATCCCTGTTCCAGATGCCGTGCGAAGATGCGGCCGTTGAAAATCGGGCTTGAAGTGATCCGTTGGTGCAGGTGGTGACGCAAGTGTTGCCGCTGTTGATGATCCAGCGCCAGTGTCATGGCCATGCGTTCATATTCGGCCAGGGTGGTGGTGACCAGTTGGGGCAATCCCAGATGAATGAGCAGGCTGGCGGCGACCCGGCCGGGGAAGGTGGGGCCCATGCAGGTCAGAACGGGGCAACCGCCCCACAGGGCATCGCTGGCGGTGGTATGGGCACCGCAGGGGAGGGTATCCAAAAACAGATCGGCCAGGCGATAGCGGGCTAAATGTTGCGCCAACGGCAGGCGGGGGGCAAAGATCAGCCGTTGTGGTTCGATGCCGACGGAGGCGGCCATGGCATGTAACCGTTTCATGGCGAAGGGGTGGAACGCCAACAGCCACAGGATGCTTTCGGGGATGTGTTTGAGCAGCCGTAGCCAGAGCGCCAGCAGTTCCGGGGTGATCATGGCGCTTTGATTGAAGCAACAAAACACCATTCCCCGCTCAGGTAATCCCGCCTGGCGGCGGGTGAGGGGATCCGGGGCGATGGCGCGTTGGGCATCATTGACCTGGTAGCCGTGGGGCAGCCGGATGGGGTGTTCATCGAAGAAGGGTTCATGTTCGGGCGGCAGGACGATGCCATCGGCGACGATATAATCCATGAAGCGGGCACCCATGGTCCCCGGGAAGCCCAGATGGTTGATCTGCAGGGGGGCGGGGCGCATGGCCAGGACCCGTGGGCGGGCATCACGGGTATACCCTTTGAGGTCCACCAGGATGTCGATGCCATCCTGGCGTATTTTCTGGGCCAGGGCTTCGTCGGTCAGGTTGCTCCCATCGCAAAAATGGTCGAAGGCGTGGTACAGCCGATCCCGCATGGGGCTGTGATCTTCGGGTCCCACGGAATAGGCGGAGATGTGGAACCGGTTGCGGTCGTGGGATTCGAACAGTTCTGCTGCCAGAACGCTGGTGGCGTGTTGGTGGAAGTCGGCTGAAAGATAGCCGATATGGACCCGCTGTCGTTGCACGGAAGGGGTGGGTGGCAGCGGGGTGACCGCGGCCAGGAGATGCCGACTGTAGTTGCGCGCCGCTTTTTGCAGTTCGGCGGGACTGCGGCAGATGAAGACCAGCAGATAGGGATCGATGTCGCCGACGTTCTGGTGGATCAGGGTCCGCAGACGGGTGATCGCCTGATCCAGGGGATCGTCCCGGGAGCAGATTTGCAGCTTGTGGAAATTTTTTCCCACGAAGGACCACATTTCGTCCATCTGGACTTCCGGGATCTCCAGATCTCGGACCAACCGGTCATGAATCTCCCGGGCATGGCGACCAACCCGCTTGAGAATGCGGCCAACGGTGTCCCTGGATACTCCGGTCAACCGGGCTGTCTTGCGCACGTAGGTTCCCTCCGCCAGATGGCTGACCACGGCCACAATCTTCTCCTTGGGGACCCGCAGGTCGTACAGAGGCGTGCCATTCCGTTCGGAAAATTCATGCTGACGATGCCGACACCGAAGAAACCGGATTCCGCTGGTCCCATACCGGCGACGGACCATCACGTTCCCCAACCCCTTGATCCCGAAATGTTCGCATTCTGGATTCACACATCCAACATCCAAAACGATCTCTGGCCCATCCATGGCCTTCCCTCCCCCTTGGTGGAACGGAAAAGCCTTTATATCACAAAACGTTGATTGCATGAAACGGTGTCAGTCCACCAAGCTTTTTTCTTGCGAGACGCTCATTGATCCTGACTATTGCGGCAATCCATGAGCGACGAACTCCAGCTTGATCGGCACTATCCACCCAAAAGCGGGCCGGCTTGGCATTCTTGACAAAATCTTGATTATTTCCCGCCCCGTTTTGTGACCGTTTTGATCTTTTTCCTCCTAGAATTGATCTCCATTCTGTTCAGACGTGAAAGGAATTCCCATGGATACCAACATGATGTTTGGGATGTGGGTTGCCCTGGCCCTGCTGGTATTGGCCTGGTTTGGAGGTCATCCGATTTTGCGTGCGGGTGGGGAAGGTTTTGAGCGAGGGATCCTTCTGCCACATCACTCCTTCCGGATGGGAATCGATCCCGGGCAACCGCCATTTTCCAGCAGTGACATGCCATCCATTCAAAAAGAGAGGCCATGACCCCCATGAACACAACGGCGCAGGGACAGAACGCACGAAGTGGTCTGTTGACGCTCATGATCGGTGCTGTCGGTATTGTGTTTGGTGACATCGGCACCAGCCCACTGTATGCGGTCAAGGAGGCATTGGGGGGGGCGCATGCCCCGGCTCCCCTGCCGGAGAACGTGTTGGGGGTCATCTCCCTGATCATCTGGACCATTCTGGTGGTGCTGACGTTGAAATATCAGTTGTTCATCATGCGTGCCGACAATCACGGGGAGGGGGGAACCCTGGCCCTGGTGGCGTTGGCGCGCAAATTTTCCAGCGGCAGTGCCCATCTCCATCGGTTCGTCATGATCACCGGCATGATCGGGGTGTCGTTGTTTTTTGGTGACGGGGTCATCACCCCTGCCATTTCCGTGCTGTCGGCGGTGGAAGGATTGGAAGTGGCAACCCCCGCATTCAAGCCGTACATCATCCCTGTGACACTCCTGGTGTTGTTCCTGCTTTTCTCCGTTCAAAGCAAGGGAACCGCCAGGATCGGACGGCTGTTTGGACCCATTTGTCTGGTGTGGTTTCTGGCCTTGGCGGGGATTGGACTCAAGGAAATTTTCGGACATCCGGGCATCCTGACCGCCTTGAATCCCCTCCATGGCATTCGATTTCTTCTGGACGGGTCTCATGGCAGCGTCTTTCCGGTCCTGGGGTCGGTGTTTCTGGCGGTGACCGGGGCGGAGGCGCTCTATGCGGACATGGGGCATTTCGGTAAATCGGCCATCAACTGGTCCTGGGGCAGTGTGGTCTTTCCTGCATTGACCTTGAATTATCTGGGGCAGGGGGCGTTGATCCTGGGGGATCCGACGGCAGTGACCAATCCGTTCTATCTGAGTGTCCCGACATGGGGGTTGCTCCCCATGGTGGCATTGGCAACCGCGGCAACCATCATCGCGTCGCAGGCGGTGATCTCCGGGGCCTTTTCGGCGACGCAACAGGCCATGCAACTGGGTTACCTGCCACGATTGCGGGTGGTCCACACCTCATCTTCCGAAATCGGTCAAATTTATGTTCCGGTCACCAACTGGTTGCTGTTGCTTGCGGTGGTAGCCCTGGTGATCGGCTTTGAAAATTCGAGCAACCTGGCGGCGGCCTATGGCATTGCCGTCACCGGTACCATGATTTCGGTCACCATCCTGGCCTTTGGTATCGTGTTGCGCCACATGTGTTCCTGGAGTTGGTTCAAGACGATTCCGTTGCTTGTCTTTTTCCTGACGGTGGATATGGTTTTTTTTGGTGCCAATGCCATCAAGATCCTCGATGGCGGTTGGTTTTCATTGGCCATCGGTGCGGTGCTGTTTTTCCTGATGTTGACCTGGCGACAGGGACAGGAAATGGTGCGTCAGGCGGTCCGCAAGGAAGAAATCCTCCTCGAACCCTTTCTGCGCCGGTTTGATGCGACCGCCATCAACAGGGTGCCGGGGACGGCCGTGTTCATGACTTCCAACCTCGAAGTCGCCCCTCCCGCCCTGGTGCAGATGGTGGCGCATACCTTGACCTTGAAGGAACGGGCCATCATCGTGTGTGTGCAAAACATCGATATCCCCTTCGTGGCCCACTCCGACCGGATGGCGGTGGAGGTCCCTTTTTCGCATCTGTACCGCATCACCCTGCGGTATGGTTTCATGGAAAGCCCTGATGTTCCCCGCGCATTGGCCGAATGCATCCTTCCCAACGGGGAGCGGGTCGATGTGGAACAGACCCATTTTTTCCTGGGCAAGGCCAATTTCGTGGCGGGCCATCCGTCGGGAATGGCAACCTGGCGGTTGCACTTTTTTCTGACCTTGTTCCGCAACTCGGAAAGCGCCACCCATTTTTTCAACCTGCCGCCGGTACGGGTCGTGGATATCGGGACCCGCATCGTCCTGAATGGCCATCAGGATGGTACCTCCGAGATCCCTTCCCGCTGAACCGTGGACTCATTCAATCTCCTTGTGCGCAATGATCAAATCATGATCGTTGATGCGCCGCACCGAAAAACCAAACTCCTTGACGAATTCGATCATGCGATGGTTGGACGGATCGACATGACCTTCCATGATCCGGATGCCACGGCTGCGGCAATAGTCGATGGTCTTTTCCATCAGTTTGCGGCCCAGGCCCATCCCTTTGATGTCGGACCGGACCACGATGGCGAATTCGCAGGAATCCTTGTCGAAGTCGAGGAAGATTCTGTTGACGCCCAAGGTCTCCCGCTGACCGGTCACAGCATTCTTGAGCGAGGCGATAAACGCCATTTCACGGTTGTAGTCGATCTGGGTCAACCGGGCCATCTCGGGGTGGGGCAGGGCTTTGCGTACCGAAAGAAAGCGGAAGAACAGGTCCTCAGGTGACAGCTTGGAGATGAAATCATGATGCTGGGGTTCATCTTCGGGGCGGATCGGACGCAACAGCACCGGTTGCCTGCCTTCGAGCAACCATGTTTCTTCCAACTCCTTGGGATAGGGACGGATGGCCAGTCTTTGTCCCCCGTTCCCGGTACGATGGGTCGTGGAAATGCGGATCCTGGCGTCCACGGCAATCACCCCATGTTCATCGGCGAACAATGGATTGATGTCGAGTTCCGCAATTTCCGGAATGTCCACGATCAATTGGGACAGTTTGATCAGAACGGTACACAGGGCTTCCATGTGGACCGGTTTGTGGTCACGGTACCCTTTGAGCAGTCTGGAAATCCGGGTGCGTGAAATCAGTTCGCGTGCCAGATTCATGTTGAGGGGGGGGAGGGCAACGGCACTGTCATCGATGACCTCGACGGCGGTTCCTCCCTGGCCGAACATGATGACCGGGCCGAAAATGGGATCGGTGGTCATCCCGACCAGCAGTTCGTGGGCACCGGGACGAATGGCCATTTCCTGCACGGAAAACCCTTGAATTCTGGCATGGGGCATTTTTTCAAGGATGGTTTTCAACATCGATTCCGCCGCTGATCGGACCCCATGTGGCGAGTCCAGAAACAACACAACCCCTCCGATGTCACTTTTGTGGGGGATGTCTTCAGAGAGAATTTTCAGGGCGAGGGGAAATTTCATCTCTTTGGAAATGTTGAAGGCGTCATCGGGTGACTTGGCGATATGGGTTTCCACCGTGGGAATGCCATAGGCGGACAGGACTGCCTTGGATTCCGCTTCGCTCATGATTTCCTTGTCGGCAACGAGGTTGTTTTCGATGACCAGGCGGGCGGTGGCGGTGGCGGGAAAAAAATCTTCCAACACCGACGGGGGGGTTTCCATGAGAATTTCCTGGTTTTTGGCATAACGCACCATGTGCATGAATGCCATCACCGCCCGTTCGGGGGAATCATGGGTGGGGATATCGGCTTGGTGAAATGCCTGTTTGGCGGCAGCGACGCCATTGCCGCCCATCCAGCAGGTCAGAATGTTGGTATTGAACCGTTTGGCGGCGGCGATGGTTGCCAGGGCCGCTTCGGTACTGTCGGCGGTGGCAGTCGGGGCATGCATGACCAGCAGGGCATCGACATCGTTGCTCGCCGCCAACAGGGCAACCGCCTTGCCGTAACGTTCCCCGGAGGCATCGCCGATGATATCGACCGGATTGGATCGCGACCAGGTCGAGGGGAGGACGGCATCGAGGGCTTGAATGGTTTCCGGTTTCAAGGGGGCCAGGACTCCGCCACGTTCCATGAGGCTGTCAACGGCGATGACCCCGATCCCGCCGCCATTGGTGACAATCCCCAGCCGATTTCCTCTGATGGGGTTGGCACGGGCCAGGGTTTCCACGGCGGCGAACAGTTCGTCGAGTTCATAGACCCTGAGCATTCCGGCACGGCGGATCGCTGAATCGAACACCTTGTCCGAGCCTGCCATGGCACCGGTATGGGAGGCGGCGGCGCGAATCCCTTCCGGGGCGCGTCCCGACTTGATGACCAGAATGGGTTTGTTGCGGGCCGCCGCCCGGGCTGCCGACATGAATTCACCGCGTTGATGAATCGATTCGATGTACAACAAAATCGCCCGGGTACGCGAATCGGCCCCCAGATAGTCGATGACATCGCCAAAATCCAGATCCATGGCATCGCCCAGGGAGACAAAGTAAGAAAATCCGATTCCCTGGCTGTTGGCCCAGTCCAGCACGGCGGTACACATCGCTCCCGATTGTGAAACGAAGGCAATGTGGCCCGGTTTGGCCTGGATATGGGAAAAACTGGCGTTCAAGCCAATATTGGGAACCAGCAATCCCAGGCAATTGGGACCCAGCAGACGCATCTTTCCCGCTCGGGCCAATTGCAACGTTAAATCACGAAGATTGTTGCCGCTTCCATCCTGATGCAGTTGCAATCCGGCGGTGATGATGATGGCTGCCCGGGTGCCGCGATGGCTCAGACGGGTGATCATATCGGGGACGGTTTTCGGGGGGGTGCAGATGACCGCCAGATCGGGGACTTTGGGCAGGTCGGCGATGGTCGGATAGGCCAGGACGCCGCCGACCGATTCATGTTTGGGATTGACCGGCATGATGGGTCCGGAAAATCCCCCCTGAAGCAGGTTGCGGCAGACCAGGGCACCGATGGATCCGGGACGGGTCGAGGCACCCACCACGGCGATGGATGAGGGATTGAACAGATATTTCAGATGTCTGATGGTCATGGCATTCCAATGGAAAGGATCAAGAAAAAATGGGGTCTTAAGGGATTGCCCCCAGGAAATTGATTTTGACTTTGTTTTTACATCTCCCACAGGGGGTTGGGGGACGAACTCCTCCAAGGTTTTGTTTCCTTGGTTTGTAACGATTCAGCATCCCCTCCATATTGAAAAAGAACAAGGGTCTGGGGGATTTCCATCAGGGTTTTGACTTTGAAAACAAAATCAAAAGCGGGGCATGGAAACCTTTTTGTATGAATTCAAAAACAAAGTCAATACCCTGGGGGCAATCCCTCACGCCCCCTTTTTTTTCTTAATTCTACTTTGTCACATTCATTAATCAGGGATTGTTGACACTCGAAAAATTATTGAAAGAAAAAAGGGGGCTTAAGGGATTGCCCCCAGGACTTTGACTTTGATTTTGATTTTGTTTTTTACGCGCCATTTCACCCGAAGC
>PEAN01000119.1 GCA_002753735.1 Magnetococcales bacterium DCbin4 | reverse complement strand
GAAGGCCGGATATATGGGTGCAACTCTTCCTTCACTATCGATGAAATTTCCTCTTGCATCGCGGGGCGGACCATATATGGGGGATTGCCCCCAGGTTTTGTTTTGTTTTTTTCTTTTCCCGAAGGGATGTATCCTGAAACCAGAATCAAAACCAAAACCAGAATCAAAACCAAAACCAGAATCAAAACCAAAACCAGAATCAAAACCAAAACCTGGAGGACTTCGTCCCCCACACCCCCTGTGGGGGATGTAAAATCAAAAGCAGAATCAAAGTCAAAATCAAAACCCTGGGGGCAATCCCCCAGACCCCTTTTTTTTTCAATAATTAAATCCGGAAGATTTCAATATGAATTGGGTGCTGAATGGTTACTGCCGCCAAACCTCCATTGGGAAGGGGCCGAGCCCCTTCCCAAATCATCGGTGACCCGAATAGAACGATCATTTTTTCGGACTGTTTTCCAACTCGGGCAGGTGACGCAGTTCCCGGGCACGCTCCGAAGTATAGCCCAGTTTGTCGAAATCAATGATCCCCTGCTCCGCATGACACTCGCGACAGGTGCGGCCATCACGTTGGATCCCATGATTGACCATGAGGGTTGCCATCTGACGCATCCAGTGTTTTTCAACGTTTTTAAGTTCATCCTTTTCCGTCAGCGGAAAGTTCGCCGACCAGGTTTCAACGCCAAAGTAGGTCATGAAGGAATCCATCATGTACATCTTGAACGGAGCTTCATACATGCGCCGGACAATGGGATGTTTGATGGCGGTCTTCACCGATTGGATCGGATCCCCCGTCTCGTAGTAACTCGCATAATCGAACGGCAGAATCATCGCCCCGAACAACCCCTGGTTACCCATGTCTTCGTACATCCGGGCATTGAACAGTTTGAACGGTGTGATGCGGCTGATCCCTTTGCGCATCAGGGGACGGATTTTTTCCTCGACCCACAGCCGGCGTTTTTCAATCTGCTCCGGCGTGAAATGGCTCAGGGGATTGGCCGCTTCCAGGACGTATTGTTCCACATCGATATCGGGATAGGTTTCCTTCAATTTGACCGCGACGGCACGAATGGCGGACAAGACTTCAGGATCGTCGATCTTGATCAACTGGTTCATCAATGGGTTGTAACGACCATCTCCGGTGGGATTGTCACCCAGGGCGTTGGCCAGGAAGGTGCCATTGCCGTTAAACCACAGATAGGTCATCCCTTTGCCCGGTTTGCCCGATTGATAGACATCAACATAGGTATAAACGCCTTCCTCCTTGTTCCAGACGGGATAGACCCAATCACGCAACACCACGTTATAGTCGGCCAGTTCCTTGATGTGACAGGTTTCACACGCCAGGCGGGCAACATGGCCATTGAGGATGGCACGATTTTTAACATCCCGCACATGCGGGGCCGCCGTATGGCATCCTTCACAGGAGACCGGTTTCTCAGGCAGATCGTTGGCCACCAGATCCACCCCGTGCAAACCGCGAGGAATCTTATGGCCCTCGGGGACATGACAATCCAGGCAGTTCATCCCCGCAGCGGAATGGACATCGGTTGCAGGGCTGAAAGGGGTCGCCCGCTTGGCACCCTCATGCAAAAACCGCTCGTTGACATGCCCCAGATTTTTTGCCGCCCGGTTTCCCTTGAAGGCGTCACCTCCCAGATTGTGTTGATGACAATTCAAACAACTGTCCACTTTGGGGGTACCCACGGTCATCGCCGCACGCAAGGAGCGGTCCTGATCCCAACGGCGACCATTCTTGTCGGCGATGACGATCCGCTGGTTCATGTCATAGACCTCGGCATGGCAGATCAAACAGTCGATCCCTTCCTTGGCCGATTCGGCCACATCACCAACCGGCATCATTTTTTCGGTGGCGGGATGATAGTTGCCGCCGATATGGCATTGGCCACATCCTTCCGAACGCATCACCACTTCGCCGTGGGCCGATTCAGGCTTGCTTTTGACCAGTTCCGCCCAACCCGTCCAGGAAAACGATCCCGGAATGCCACAGGCACGGTCGATCTTGCCCATGGGAATGTTCAACACGGCATCCCCTGCGTTCACCTCGCGGCCATCGAACCCGAACGTCGAAAATCCCCGGGAGTTTTTCTGGAAACGAAAGTGGACGGTATCGACCACGTCGTCCATGGTGTTCACCTTGTTCCACCCCCCCTTGCCATCAGCGGCATGCATGGTGGCATGACATTTCAAACAGGTGGACGGTCCTTCGTAACGGTCGATGCCCGCCCTTTGAAAATAGACGATATGGGGATAGGGCGCTTCATCATGGACCGATTTCAATCCCATGACCCGTTCGCGCCGCAACCGTTCGATGAAGGTATTGCCTTCATCGGGGATCAGGGCCTGAGCCTTCTTTTCACGATAGGGCAAGGTCAATTCTTCGGCCAACCCCTTGAGCTCCCGGTCATTCAACGTCTTTGAACTGTCATAGGTCAAAGGGGCGTTCACCACCCCGGTATAGTGTTCGAAGAACATCGGATACAACCATTTCCAGCCGATCCAGGCAATCAATCCGACCACCACCCATCGGATCATGGTTCTCCTATGCATCACTCTTTTGACTCCCTCACCGGCGTTCATGATCGTTCTCCTTGTCAATGCGAATCTCTTCCCATCCTGAAAGCATTTTTTCAATCTGACTGGTCATCGTTTTTCCAATCGTGACCAGATACACATGACCCACGAAAAAAACTGCCAGCGCCACGCCGACCAGGTAATGCAATACCGCGGCGGGCCACAAACCATCCATTCCCAAAATCTGCTCCGGTGCCCATTCCGGCACCCACAACATGAAGCCGGTCACAATGATCACCGGCAGCACCAGGTACATGATCAACAGATAGGTCATCTGTTGCAGCGGATTGAATTTTTGTCCCCACGTCGCGGGGAACGGATGCGATTGCCCCAAAAAAATGCCCCGGGCATAAAAATCAGCTTGTTTGAGCAACCGTGCCACAAAATTTTGTCGCACCGGACGATAATGCCGCAGATTGTCGCTCAACCAGTTGGCCACGATAAACCACACAAACCCCATCGTCAGAAACAGGCCACACACATTGTGCAACACCCTTGCGGTGGCAAATCCGATCACCGGGGCATCGGGATCGGAAAAATGCAGGCTGATGCCGCTGAGCAACAGGAGGGTGAACATCAACGCATTGCTCCAATGCCACAAGCGCAACCACAACGGGTAAAGCATGACCTTTTTTTTGGTAATCCCATCAGGATTCATGGTTTAAGTCTCCTTCGCGTCGCAAACCACCGTCCGGCTCCGTGGATCAATACCCCCAACAACGCCCCCCCGACCCCCAGGATCCCCAAGGCATCCAACAATGGATGCCGGGTCATGCCGATCACATAATAATCACTCAAGACCACACCATTGATGAATCCGGCACGCTGTTCACTCTCGTGCAGGCGATATTTGTACAGTTTGGTCAACAGAATGGAATCACGGCTGTGACAGGCGACACAGTTGCGTTCCGCCCGCTGGGCCGGTTCGATGGCATGGATCACCGACCCCGGCCTGGGTGTATGACAATCCAGGCACCGCACCGCCGCAAGGTGCATCCCCGTCTTCGGGATGACCTGATGTTTTTCCTCCACCGCCATCATTTCCTGATGACAGTTCAAGCACACCCCATTGTCACGCCGGACCACATCCGTTTCAGCCCGCATCCGGTTTTCAAGACGGCTTTCGTGCGGATTGTGACAGGAGAAACAGTCGAATCCCTTGACCTTGCGCTGGACGTGGACACTCTTTTGAAACTGTGCGGCAATCCCTACCAGGCGCATGCGTTGAACGAGTTTTTCACCTGTATGACAATCGCCGCAAGAATGATGATTGCGCCCCCCTTCCGGCTGATGCGGCAGCACCGTAAAGTTTCCCTTGTGACAGACGACGCACCCCTGCCGCCCATGATCGGAGCGGGAAAACTTTTCATGATCCACGTAAAAATTAATAAATTTACCTGAATCGGGATCCTGATAACCCAAGGTCGGCATTCCGTGACACCGCAAACAAGTCCCGTTCTGTGGTTCTTCCGCCGGCACCCCGGGTTCTCCCCCCATCAGGGGAAACGAAAACGCAAAGGTCATTGCCATCACAAGGGCTGAACCACCAAGTCGCATCCGTGGAATCCGCATTTTGACCGACGTCAACCTACCCATGTCCATGATTTTCCCTCCATCCGTCCAAAATGCGGCCATGGTATCCTGTTCGGCACACAAATCCCAAGCGTTTTATCAGCATTTTTTAAAAATGATCTTTGAAAATATAATACGCATCGGACATGCCAGTCACATCTGGATCATTTTCATTGTTTTATGTTTATTTTTCATTATGTTACGATATTAACACAATAAACATGTTTTACACTTGTTCCATGTATGATGCACCACGCCCTGGTTTCCCACCCCCATGCCGCACTTCGTTTCAACGGTGGTTTCGTGCCATGATTCCTTGATGAACAATGACATGGAGGTGTGTTGCCGCTCGCGGACAATATGTCTTGACACAACTTGTTCCATGATACATTCTGCTCCACTTGTTCCAACCTTCCCCCTTGAGTCATTGGAAAACATGGAAAAAACACCTGGAAAAATTCTTTGCGTTGATGACGACCCCGGCACGCTGCACCTGTTTTCCGTTGTACTCGGGGAATCGGGCTATGAGGTGGAGAAGGCGGAGTCGATGGCATCCGCCAGTGATCTGCTGGCAAAACATGCCTTTGATCTGGTGGTATCCGACATCATGCTGGGAGACGCCACGGGTCTGGATCTGGTCCGGCGGCTGCGCCAGACCGATGGGACCGCCTATGTCATTCTGGTCACAGGCAACCCAACCTTGGAAACAGCCCAGGAAGCATTGCACCAGGGGGTCTTCGATTATATTCCCAAACCGGTTTCCCCCAATACGCTGCGTGAACGGGTCCGCCGGGCATTGGAACACAAGGCATTGCGCGATGAACGCAATGCCATTCAGCAAAACCTCCAGGCCATTTTCCGCAGTGTCCAGGAAGCGATCATTTCAGTCGACGCCCAATACACCATACGTGAAATCAACGATGCGGCCCTGCGTATCTGTGGCCTCTCTTCGATCTTGATCGGCCAGTCGTTTTTACAGATCATCCCCTGTGAGCCGTTACGTGAGCTGGTCAAACGGGTATTCAGCGAACGCCGACCGGTGGAACGGGCCGAATTGACCTGTCAAAACGCCCAGGGACGGCATCAGATCATTCATGTTTCGGTGTCGCCACTCCGGGATGATGGCGGTCAATTCATGGGGGCGGTGGTCGTGATTCTTGATTTCACCCGCATGGCCCTGATGGAACAAAGCCGACGTGAACGGAGCCGATTTCACGGCATGATGGGTCAAAGTGTCGCCATGCGTCGCATTTTCAGCCTCATCGAAGACCTGGCAGTGGTTGAAACGACCGTCCTGGTCACCGGAGAAAGCGGAACCGGCAAGGAACTGGTGGCAGAGGCCCTCCATTTCCAAGGGGCTCGGGGCAAAGGGCCGCTGATCAAGGTCAATTGCGCCGGCTTGACCGAAACCCTCCTGGAAAGTGAACTGTTCGGCCACGTCAAAGGGGCGTTCACCGGCGCGTTTCGTGACAAGATCGGCCGGTTTCAGATGGCGGACAAGGGGACCCTCTTTCTTGACGAAATTGGCGACATCAGCGCCAACATGCAAACCCGGTTGTTACGGGTTCTCCAGGAAAAAACCATCGAACGGGTCGGAGATGGCCACCCCATCCAGGTTGATGTACGCATCATCGCCGCCACCAATCGCAACCTGCCGGAAAAGGTCACTTCGGGATCCTTCCGGGAAGACCTTTACTATCGCTTGAACGTCGTGGAAATCCAGCTCCCCCCCCTGCGGGAACGGGTGGATGACATCGGGCTGTTGACCGACCAGTTCATCCGCAAATTTTGCGTCAAGTTCAACAAAAGCATCGATTCGGTCACCGAAGAGGTGATGAATGCGCTGCAAAACTATACCTGGCCGGGCAATGTACGGGAATTGGAACATGTCATCGAACGGGCATTCGTCGTCTGCCGTGACCGTGTCATTGACCTCCATCATCTACCTGCGGCCCTCGCTGCCGGAACAACCGTCACCGCACAACCCTTTCTGACCGAAGAGGGGGCGGAGTCGGAACGGACGCACATCCAGAAAGTCCTCGAACAGGTACGCTTCAACAAAGGCAAGGCGGCCAAACTCCTGGGCATCAGCCGTAGCACTCTTTATCGTAAACTTGAAACTTTGAAAATAATCTAATCTCCCCATCAGCCGATTCCGATATACGGCATATCCCCGAATCAACCGCAGTCGTGAAGAGGCGAGGAGATACCGATGAAGGCTTTTCTCAGGAAACTGGGTAAACATGGCAAACGTCTCGTGCTTGCGGGTGTGATGACCCCTGCCATGACCGCGTGTGGGCATACCATTGATCCCACCATGGCGCAACTGCCGGTTTATGACATGCCTGCAGCCGTCGTGGTCAAGACCCCTCCGGCCAGGATGAACGGCGGTGCATTGCCTCAGCCCGGAATGGTGTCTGCCGCCCCCATGCCGATGGCTCCTCCGGTCATGGGTGGACCCGTCGCAGGTCCCAACATGGTACCGGTGGGGGATGGCAGATTCGCCATGTCACAGCCCGGTGGGGCAACCATCATTCAACAATCACCGATCACCGTGCAACATCCATCGACCATCATCCCGCAACCCCCCGTGTGGGTCGGCAATCCGCCGATGCCGATTCCCGCACCACCGGTCATCATCAATCAACCGGGTTTTTCCTATAATCAGGCGGAAATCGTCGTGCATCAACCGAGGGTTGAACTGGTCGAAACGGTGGTATTGCCAACCCAGGTGATTGCACCCCAACCCGTTTATACACCGCCACCCGAACCGGCTCCGCCGCCTCCGCCGGCCAAACCCAAGGAAACACCGCCACCGCCACCGCCATCCATACCCAAGGTTGAACCGACCATTCCCCAGGAGGACGTACTCCCTCCCAAGTGAAGAAGGTGAAATGGTCAGGCATGCAGAAACCTGGAGAACGACCCATGTATCGCAAGAACGGAATGATTCTGACCCTCCTGTCGGGACTGTTGCTGCCCGGTTTGAACCTGGCCGAGGCGGGACAATTGATGGTGCCGCATCAGGAAGAGGATGAAGTGATCGTCCACACCTACCCGGAAAAGTTTGCCCATCCTGTTGATTATTGGTGGCATTTAAACCCGTCGCAGGCGGGGGCATGGGATTATTTTTCACCGGTAAACGACCCATACCAGCCCATTGTCGTGGAGCAGGGAGCTCCCGGCACCAGACCCCTTGAGGTCATGGGGGTCGGTCTTAGCAAACTGGCAGCCAAATATGCGTCGCCCGAGGCCACGGGATCACCGATGTATCATGGTAGAGCCGCTCTACCACGGTGAGGGAAATCATCGTTGTGCCTATCCGCTCAAAAGAAGGAATGAACATGACTACATCTTCTGTAAAAGGTCGCTCTTCAATCTCCCTGCTGGCTGGTGCCACGCTGTTGACCGCTGCCCTGATCATCCCACAGAAGGCCCACGCCGATGCCGCCACTGCCACTGTTCTGGGTGGATTGGCCTTGTATTCCTCATTGATGCACGCTGCCGAACCTTCGGCACCTGTTCCGGTACCCGCCTATCCCCAGGCGTCGGTCCCGCCGCCGGTCATGGTGGCGCAACCCATGGCCGTGGCCATGCCGATGCTTTCACCCTTGCATCAACCGACGGTTTACTCCTCGGTATCCCCCACGGCTGCGCCTGAACAGCGGGTTCCCATGATGCAATCGATTTCCTATCAGGTGTCTCCGCCGTCCTTGCCGCCCATGAACATGCCCAGCTATCAATCGGGTCCCACGGCGATGCAACCTTCGGCAATGCCGCAACAATCGATGCAATCCTTTCCTTCTGCCGGTGTTCCCGTTGCGGGTTTTCAGGGACAAGGTTATCCCATGATGCAACAAACGGCGATGATGCCCCAACAAGGAGGGATGATGTCCTACCCGGGCGCAATGATGCCCCAACAACAAGCCGCCATGATGCCGCAGGGGACGATGATGCCCCAACAACAAGCCGCCATGATGCCGCAGGGGACGATGATGCCCCAACAACAAGCCGCCATGATGCCGCAGGGGACGATGATGCCCCAACAACAAACCGCCATGATGCCGCCACAGACCACCATTGTTCCACAACAGACGGCCATGGCAAGCCAGGGGGGATATGGCACCACCATGCCTTCGAGCACCTTTGCCTATGCCCGTTGAATTCATTGAGTGGTCACATTCAAAGCGGTTTTGCCCAAAGTGATCGGGCAAGACCGCCAACAGCGGTCTTTGAAGGATAAATGGAAGGGAATACCCATGAACTTTCCTGAAACCAAACCCATTGAAAAGTCGGCGTTGGTCCTGGGCTTGACGATGATCCT
>PEAN01000041.1 GCA_002753735.1 Magnetococcales bacterium DCbin4 | reverse complement strand
CAAAATCAAAGTCAAAGTCCTGGGGGCAATCCCTTAAGCCCCCTTTTTTCTTTCAATATTCCTATGTATATCAGTCAATTGTCAGCCATCCTCTCCAGTTAATGAATGTAACAAAGTAGAACTACTCATCGGTGTAGGTTTTTTTGATGGCGAGCATTTCTGGAAAGATATTGACAAAAACCTCCACCAGATTGGGATCGAAGGCGACACCCGCCATTTTGCGAATTTCCCGAAGGGCTTCCTCGTCTTCCCACGCTTTCTTATAAGGCCGTTCGCTGGTCAGGGCATCGAAGACATCGGCAATGGCGCAGATTCGACCTTCAATGGGGATTTCCTCACCCGGGACACCAATGGGATAACCTTTGCCGTCCCATCGTTCGTGATGGGTCAGGGCAATGATATGCGCAGTATTCATCGGTTCGGCATCATAACCGTGCAGCATCATTGACCCGATCAAGGTGTGTTTTTTCATGATTTCCCATTCTTGTTCGTTCAAACGCGCCGGTTTAAGGAGAATATGATCGGGAATTCCGATCTTGCCGATGTCATGCATGGGAGCGGCGTTGAGCATGGTTTCGCAAAAGCTTTCCGAAAATCCGGCGGCTTTGGCCAGGAGGGCGGCATATTTGCTCATACGCACCACATGCAGTCCGGTATCCTGGTCGCGATATTCAGCGGCCATGCCCAAGCGGTGAATGATATCAAGACGGGTTTGTTTCAGCTCTTCATTCGTTTTGGTGAGTTCCAATTCCATCCGGCGTCGTTCGATGATGGCAGAAAGCGTCCCTGCCACGGTAAAGAAGAAGGCCTCTTCTTCCCGGGAAGCGGCTGCCGACTTCAACTCCATATGCATCACCCCCAACGGCCCGTGGGTTCCCGGGATGGGAACACAGTAACTGCCCTGAAGCCCTTTGTTTTTCAAGCAAGGGACATGATCCGGGGCATCCTGGGGGAACTGCAATACCCGACGCCAGTTGCCTTCCTGGTGACACAGACAACGGCCCATGGATATTTTTTGCACCTGGCTCTGTTCAAGTTCCGACAAACCCAGATGTGCCACCAGCTTCATATGCTGTTCCTCGGGATCGGCAATGAAAATGGCCCCTTTGCCGGTCAATCCCACCCAGGGGGTTGCGCTGACGATCTGAATGGCGGAACGCAGTTGTTTTTCCAGCGCCATGGGAAGCAGCGCGGTTTCAAGAAGGGCATTCAAGGTGATTTGTGATTGATGTGCCTGTTCACTTCGCGCATCCGCTTCCCGATGATTGATGATGGCCTGGGCGAAAAACCAACTGCCGATCGCGGCCAGTCCGATCAAAAAGGATTGCAGGATCAACAATCGTTTGTGGAATACCGCCAGAAAGGCACTCTGCTTCCCGGTGGAAACCCAGGAGATGATTTTCCATGAAGAGGTATGCAATACGCGTTGTTCATGCCGTGCCCAAGAGGGAAATCGTCCTTGAAGATTGAGGGTGGTGAACAGGAAGGTTCCATGATGGCTGGATAACCCAATCCGTCCCTCATGCGTCTGAGTCACTTTTTGCCAGAGGGAATCTCCCATGGGAAAAGCGGTCGTTGCCGTGGAAAACAAATCAAGCCGGGATCGATCAGACGCATGAAATTGCAATTGTCCCACCAATGATTCGACCATGGGTGTGAGCATCATTTTAAAGTTCTCCCAGAAACAATCCAGGAAAATCATGCCGACAACCCGTCCCTCGGAATCCATGACCGGGGATCCAAGCCGTAACACAATGGCACCCCGGGGAAGGTGTGCGGGCACCAAGGGTCCGGTGAGGGTGATGGTACCATCCTGAACAGACTCGGGGTCGGGCATGTTCCGGGCCAGGAGGAATGATGGTTCGGTCGTTGTCTTTTGCACCTCGCCATCATGCAGATCGATCTGAACCTGGGTCCTTCCGTGGGAATCGACCAGAAATATGCTTTGGAACCGGTTTTTCGCCTGGAGCAGCCAAGAGAAGTCCTGGAGCAACATCGCCTTGGCATCCGGATTTCCCCGTGCCGATTCCAGTGTAGCCGGGTTGTGGGTCAGAAGCAGCAGATCCTCCACCACATATTCCATTTCCCGGGACAGGTGGTCTTCGATCAACTTGAGGGACTGAAGTTCTTTGTGCTCCACTTGATTGATACGGGAACGTGCCTCCTGGGAATAAAGGGCCTCGGTGACCAGTGAAAATAGAATCACCTGTGGCAGAAACAACATGAGAAACTGTCGTCGGACGTTTTTCAGTTTGTTGGCGTGGAAAACCGTCAATATGCCACCCGGATCCAGTACGATCAGGAAGAACACGATGGGAGCTGCACTGGCGGCCAGCATGGAGGCATCGAGGGTGGCGAGAATCAGCGATCCTTCCTCGTATCCGGTCACCGGAATGAACAGCATGATGCCACATTCGATGGAAAAGACGATGGAAAACACCGCAATACCGACATTGAACGCAGTAATGCTGAAGGAAAGATCATATTTTATGAATTTTTTCGTTGTGTCCGAACCCTTCAGCGACCATCTCATGATCAGTGGGGTGGAAATCACCGCCAACAGGAACGAATCCTCCAAAACGGCGAACCAGGTTTCCATCCCACCTTCTCCGGTCATGCGGGGAAGAATGAGCATGACAAGAAATTCAACGGTGAAGAGGACAAAACCGATGCGAAATATGGCTGTGACCGCGGGAATGAAACCAACAGTGTCACTGTGGGTCAAAGAAGCGTCTTTGATCATTGACGAACGAACCTCAATATACCATAATTCAAAGAAATGATACCTATATTAATTACTAATGACATAGCGTGCATTTCCGGAATAACGAATATTTCTGCGAAATGAGTCACAAGTTTATAATGTGACAAAGCGGAATTAAGCTGGCAAGGATTGAAAATAAAATACCGCCTGCCATGGAAGAAAATATATGGCCCGAAGAGCGGGACATGCCACCAACAATAAATAATCATGATGATTGATTAATCAACTTTGACCTTGTTCACGGGCAATCATCAAGGACCAGGTTCCATCATTGTTTCTCCATGGTGTTTTCATGGGTGTTCGTGGTACCTTGACGTGATCCATTAACGAAGGAACAATGTAGTCCGATCCAGATGTAGGTCCGGGCCGTCTTCATTGGAATGTATCATCTTTTCAAGGGAAATCAGATCGTGCACACGAAAGGAAATCCACGCAAACTCCTCCCACTGCTGGGCATGATGGCGTTTTTTGCCGGGGTTCTTCCAGGCAACGTCCGTGCCGCGGAGGCGGAACAGCAAACCTATACGGTTCAATCCAAGGAAGTGAGCGATACCGTAACCTTGGGTGGCACCGTGGTTCCCTTTCGGGATGTAACGTTGTCGGCCCAGATTCCGGGACGGGTTCGCACCATTGCCGGATCAGAAGGGGATTCCTTCAAGAAGGGGACCGTCCTGGTCTCCATCGAGGATACCGATCTGCTGGCCAAACGTGAATCGGCCAGGGCCGAGTTGGCCAAGGCACAGTCCATGTTCCAAAACAACAATATCCAATTTGCCAGACAGATCCATTCAGGCTCCCCCATGGCATCGGACAACATGGGGATGGGGATGCCCAGGATGTTCGACCGGACCTTTACCCGGCCGTTCTCGTCCATGGTCGGGATGGATAATCCCGGCCTGAGCGACTATGCCCAGAATTATGCCCATGGCATTCAGGTGCAGCAGGCCCACATGTCCATCATCCAGGCCCAATCCGCCATCAAGGAACTTGACGCCAAACTGCGTGATGCCCGCTCCGTTGCCCCTTTTAACGGCATCATCACCGTCAAGCATATCGAAAAAGGAGATACCGTTCAGCCGGGAATGCCGCTGATCTCCTTTGCCGATCCCAGTCGCCTGAGAATCAAGGTGGACGTCCCCGCCCGGATCGTTGCCGGCCTCAAGAAGGACATGATCATTCAGGCCCGTCTTGACATTAATGATACCATGGTGACAACCAAGGTCGTTCAGATCTACCCCATGGCCGACCCGCAACGGCACACGGTCACCGTCAAGCTGGAACTGAACGAAAAACCGGAAGGTCATGGCCTTTTGGGCATGTATGCCGAAGTGATGATCCCCGATCATACCTCCCAGGCCAAATCGTTGCCCACGGTTCCCCGTTCAGCGGTCATTTGGCGCGGAAGCCTCCCCGCCGTTCTGGCCCTGGTGGAAAATGGTGAACCGGAATTGCGCATGGTCCGGTTGGGTGGCTTCATCGATAACGAGCTCGTCAGCGTCCTTTCCGGGCTGAAGGTCGGCGACCGGATTGTTGCCAACAATCCTGCAGCAAAAATGACGGGTTGGGGTGATCGGGCAGAAAGTGGCATCAAACAGCACACCACTTTTTGATTCCATCATCAAGGCGCCCGCGGATCAAAAAACGGATCGGATTGCATCATGTCGGACCAACGTCATGACAAACAGAGCATCCAGAATCTGGTTGTTGCCATTATCGCCAATGTCCTCAACATTCCCGAAGATGCCGTCGATCTGGAGTGGATGTTTGGTGATGTGGCACAGTGGGATTCTCTGAAGCATGTCGCCATCATCACCCAGGTCGAAGAACGGTTTGGTCTGGTCTTTGATGTCGATCAAATCACCGACCTGGAAAGCGTCGAAGATATCATCGACCTGGTTGAGACGTGTCAGGGGCAATAGGATCCAAGAATGGACGGGGTCTTTGGGGATTTTCTCAAGGGTTTTGAATTTCGTATCCCCAAGGAAAAACCGTGCGGGGTTTCACCACCCCGAAACCCCATGGGGGATGCAATAGCGATATCAAAACCCTGGGGGCAATCCCTTAAGCCCCCTTTTTTCTTTCAATCATTTTTTGAATGTCAATAATCCCTGATCAATGAATGTGATAAAGTAGAAAAAGTGACTGTTTTGCAATGGTTCCACAATTCAACCACATCTAACGCTGGAAGAGCCATTCCCAAAGGCTTCCTTTTCTTGACCCTATTGAATTCGCCATGGCCAATATTGAGCGCCGCTTGCAGGTATGGACCCGGGAAGGCCTGATCACTGCTGACCAGGTCAAAGCGATTCTTCTCTTTGAACGGGGACGTACCAGCAGCAATTGGCTGTTGTTCAGTTTCATGTCTTTGGGGGCAGGCATTGTCGGCAGTGGCGTCATCTCCCTGATCGCTGCCAATTGGGATGCCATTCCCGACGCCGTCAAGCTGGGAAGCGATCTATTCCTATTGCTCACCATCGCCCTTGGCCTGTGGCGTCAGCGGCACCATGAAGAATCCCTGTCATGGGAGCTCATGCTGACGTTTTTCGCTCTGGCCTGTTTGGCAACCATCGGCCTGATCGGGCAAATCTATCATGCGGGCGGAACCCTGGATCAGGCATTGTTGCTGTGGGCCGCGCTCCTGCTGCCCGCAATCACCCTGACTCAGCGTAACTTCCTACCCTATACCTGGACCTTTACGTTCCTGGCGGCTGGCAGCTATCGTTTGATCATGACCCCGATCATGGGGCCCGGCGAAGATGAACGCATCCTGTTGACCGGTTATGCCCTGCCCCTGGTATGCGCCTTGGCCGCCACGGCTTTGCGGCACTGGCCCCGGGCAAAACTGTTCGCCCGCCCGTTTCGTACCTATGCCTGGAGTTCGGGCATCACCATGGTACTGTTGGTCGATGCCTCCAGCATGGATCATATCCAGTCCTGGGAATGGCACCCCTTCATGACATGGACCGGATTGATCTTGAGCGGAGGGATTGTTGCAGGCATCGTCCTCAATCGCCAATTCCCCCCCCGGGTCAAAGGATTGCTGGGTTCCATGGTGGCGCTCTACACCATCACCCCCCCCATCGTCGTCAGTTGGCAACTTTCCCATTGGTTTTCTGCCTTCTTCACCATGGCGCTGTTCGCCTTGGGAGCGGCCTGGCTGGTTCGGGAACGATCCCTTCGCATGGCTAATGCGTTGATCCTGCTGTTGGGAATGCGATTTCTCATCCTGTTCTTCACCGCCTTTGGTGGTCTGCTCGATGCCGGAATCGGCCTGATCCTCTCTGGAATGGTGATTCTTGGATTTGTCTGGCTGTGGTCCCGCTGGCAAAAGAAATTGTTGCTCTGGCTGGAAAGGATCGCACCCTCATGATCCGGTCACCCCACAACCTCAGAATCATCCTCTCCCTGCTGCTCCCGATCCTGTTCTTCGCCGCTTTGGTAGCCCATAAAGAATGGACGCTTCGCCATGGGATCGAAGTACGGCTGCCGATCGAAGGATTTGATCCTCGCGATCTTTTGGCGGGACATTATTTGATCTATCGTATCAATTATGGGGTTTTGGTGTGTACCAATGAACACTACGACCAGGAGGTCCCGGCAACGGTCTGCCTCAAACCCACGGTTGCTTTTCATTCCGGCCAGGAACCGATTGCGGAATGTCACCTGTGGATCAAAGGAACATGCAGGCACAATCGCTTTGAAGCCGGAATTGAACGATTTTTCATCCCGGAAGCGTATGCCCGGCCATTGGATCAGGCGGTCAGGAACAAAAGCGGCGAAATCATTGTCGGTGTTACTGCGTCTGGAACAGCGATGGTCAAGGAGTTGCTGATCGACGGAAGTCCCTGGCACTTGGCGGTCACTCCCGAACCGATCCGCAGATAATACGCCAAGGACTACCGGATTTCATAGCTTCCCGGGTTGCACAAATCCACACCCGATTCTTCAACCTTGTCTCCATCAACGAAGGTGGAAAGGAGATCACAGGTGCAGGTTCTACGACCGTCAGCGATGGTGATCTGGATGCTCTCTCCAGGATAGAGCGTTTCAGCACCCGGGATATCGTCTTCCCAATCCTTGACCCCTGTAGGTGAAGCATAGAACTGATCGAGTACAACCGAGGTGCCATTGGTCGAGGTGAAAACAAGATCATCAGCCATTGCCTGACCGCTGAGCAGAAGTACAATCGTCAAACACCCCATGCGCAAAAAAATGTTTTATTCTCCCAGGTGTGGTCCCATGGCCATCATATTTTCATATCATGGTTTCGGGTCGTTGATATGCGTATGGGAGGGCGATTATCCTTGACGGCTTGTATTCGTGTCATGGAGACCCCACTACCACAAAATTGCAGAAAGAATGATGCCATGGAGATCGATATCATGGAGCAGAAAATAATTCAGACAATGATGCGACATCTATTTCTGTTCATTCTATGCTCTTTACCATCTTTTGTTGCAGGTTGTGCCCCGCTTGATCTGCCCGAACCGCATTCACGGTCGGAACCGATGGATGAACAAGACCAATTTTTCAAGGAACACGGTATTCATGACGCCCGTTTCCAGGAAATCGAAGGTTTTGAACATCTCAAGATTGATGACCAGTTGCGCCAACGGATCGCCCAGTACAATCAGCAACAAGGATTGGAGCAGAAAAAGGAGTTCGTTCGCCAGTTTCTGGTGGATGCAAGCGCATTGAACGAAACCTTTATCACCCTTTCGCTGGACAAGGTTCCCGTGACCGAGTTGGAATCGTTCCTTTCCAAACAACACAAATACATGGATTCCAGCCAGAGTGGCTCAACCCCCAAGGAACGATTCCTGAATGCCTATCGACTCCATGCCAAGAATGAGTTGGACAAAGAACTCCAAGGGGTTCTGGCTTTGACCAGTGTCAAGACGGTGGATGCCTATTGGGGGCAACTTGTCTTTCATACCGACGAATCGATCAAAACCCGGGGACGCATGACGCGGCTGATTGCGACCGCTCCGGCGGTCCCCTTGATTCAAACCTGGATCTGGTATCATGCACTGACCGATGATCGTTCCGCCCACGTTCCTGATTTTTCCGACAGTGCCCTGTATCTCCCCCCGTCGTCTGATCCAACGGTCGACCCGGCAACCCTTGACGGATGGGCATTGCTCTCCCATTTCGCCCCCCAGGTGGTCCAGGAACGCCGGAACAACCCTCCCTATGGCACCAGGATGGATTATTTTGGCGAAGTTTTTCTTCAAGGAGAAACACCTGCAACCGCCATCCCCGGGGTACACACCGACAAACCGACGCTCTATGCCTATATCCACCCCACCCGGATTCAAAACGTTGCGGTCAAGCAACTGGTCTATACCCTCTGGTATCCCCAACATCCCCAACTCAAGGCGTTCGATCCCGAAGCCGGAATCATGGAAGGATGGACCTTTCGCATCACCCTGAATCGAAACCATCGACCATTAATGTATGAATCGGTATCCAACTGTGGCTGTTATTACAAAGCATTTCCAACTGATCGTCTGGAACGGTGGAGTAAAACCCTTTTCCCAACCCTGGTTGAAGGCAAGAAATTTCATTTGGAGAAAGAAGTTCCAGGCATCGATGCCGTTGTTCCCGAACTGATTCCAAGCCCTGATGGTTTGCCGCAAAAGGTCGTCCTTTATTATTCGGCCGGTCATCATCAACTGATTTCGCTGCGGCTCGAACCTCATAAAATTCCTTTGAAAATGACGGGATCAGCCAAGGTCTATGCACTGCAACCTTATGAACGGTTGGAAAATCTTCCCTTTCATGATTATCATTTGAGTCTGTTTGATGAAGATGGACTGGTACGTCAAGCCCATCGGCCCGAATGTTCACTGTTGGCCCCATCCGGGCTCTATCATGCAGGTCATCCGAGGCAACGTGAGACTCAGATGATTTATTTCGACCAGGCGGACTTTGATGATCCCAAATTGTTGGAAACCTATTTCCGGCTTCCTGATGGCGCCTTTGGACGGACATTTTGATTGAAGAAACCTTGTTTTTCCCTTCGGGAAATCTGCGTCTTGAAGGACGATTGACGTATGGGGATCAACTCGACGAACCGCTGGCCTTCGTCCTGATCTGTCCACCCCATCCGTTCATGGGCGGTGACATGGAAAACAACATCACCGCCGGTTTGGCCCATGGGTTGGCACAGCGGGATTTTGCAGTATTCCGCTTCAACCATCAGGGGGTGGGTCGCAGTGAAACCTGCCGTGATCTGCTTGAGGATCAACGTCTTTTCTGGCAGGATTCCACTGCTCCGGCCTACGAAACGCAAATGGGGTTGGATACATGGGCGGCAATGGCGTTTTTACATCAACTCATGGGAACAGGTATCCGGTGTCATGTGGTGGGTTATTCGTATGGTTGCCTTTCTGCTCTGGCATTGGTGGAGCGGGATCCTTTGATTGATCGGATGGTGCTGATTGCCCCTCCGTTGACCCAATGGCCACTGCCCCCGCCACATCCGGGGGCAGGTCATCCCAAAGCCCTTCTGTGGGCGGAAGATGATTTTGCCTGCCCTTCCCCCTTGGCCAAAAATTTGTTCGACCAACTGCCCGCCCCCAAAACCCGGTACGTACTGCCCGCTGGATTGGATCACTTTTTTTTGGGTCAGGAAGATCATCTCGCGGCGTGGATCGGACGGTTTTTGAATCCATCGGAAAAAAATGATCCATGAAAAAAAGGGGGATTAAAGGATTGCCCCCAGGACTTTGACTTTGTTATTACTTCTACTTTGTTACATTCATTAACTGGAGAGGATGGTTGGCAATTGACTGATATACATAGGAATATTGAAAGAAAAAAGGGGGCTTAAGGGATTGCCCCCAGGACTTTGACTTTGATTTTGATTTTGTTTTTTACGCGCCATTTCACCCGAAGCGATCTTCCCGCGTGGTTTTTGCGGGAAGATCGCGCAGGCGCGAGCCTTGGTTTGCCTTTCTTCGCGTTTTTTGCGAAGAAAGGCAAACGCATTGCCTGTGGTCATGCCTCACCCCCTGCAATGTGTCCCGGCCTTTTCGCAAAAACCGCGAAAAGGCCGGGACCAAGGCTCGCGCCTCAAGCAAGATTCCCGCAAAAACCACGCGAAACTCTTGCTTCGGGTGAAATGGCGCGTGAAAAACAAAATCAAAATCCTGGGGGCAATCCCTTAAGCCCCCTTTTTTCTTTCAATATTCCTATGCATATCAGTCAATTGCCAGCCATCCTCTTCAGTTAATGAATGTAACAAAGTAGAATTAATTTTTTATGGGACAATCATTCTCCA
The DNA here is from genome assembly GCA_002753735.1 of Magnetococcales bacterium DCbin4. Taxonomy (GTDB): domain Bacteria; phylum Pseudomonadota; class Magnetococcia; order Magnetococcales; family UBA8363; genus UBA8363. Next base: position 25,457 of record PEAN01000041.1, on the reverse strand, counting down.
TCATTCCCGCGCAGGCTGAACCCCTTTTTTCCTTGGGGACATCAATCCAAGGAAACGATGGAACCTGCGATGCCCGCTTGACCGAGGGACTGAAGGGCCGCCTCGGCATTATTACGGCTGACGAAGGGGCCGGCACGGACGCGGAAATAGGTTTTGCCGCTGACGGTGGCACTCGTTTGACTGACCGGCATGCGGCGACCTTGGAACGTGACCGATCCCACCTTGTCTGCCATCATTTTTGCTTTATCGGCGGTGGCAAAAGAGGCGATTTGTATTTGAAAGCTTGATCCCGAAGGCTTGACGGGGGCAGAGGAGGCGGTGGCGGTCGTTGGTTTGACCGTTGGTTTGGCGGCGCCACTGGTCTCGGCTTGGTTGAACTGGCGTGCAATCACCTGGGTGATGGCTTCGGAATAGTCAATCTTGGCAGCCGGGGCCGGTTTGGTGGTGGGTTGGGCCGGTTTTTGGGGTTCGTTCGGTGGAATCACCTGTGGACTGGCGACCCGGGTCGTTTTGTTGGCGGGTTCGGGTATGACTTGAGGAGTGGTGACCCGGGCCGCTTTGTTGGCGGGTTCATGCACGGTGGCCTGAGGTGCGGCAGGCGTGGCAGGGGGGATTGCTGCAACAGGTTTGACGGTTTTCGCCGGTGCCGACATTGTCGGTGAGGGCTGTTGTTGTTTGTTGACAGGTTTTTCCACCTGCTGTGGACGGGGTGCCGGGGTTGCGGTTGCAGGGTGCGGTTCCGCCTCCGTACGGGCGGGTTCAACCGCAACGTCGTTGTGCGCCGGAACATTGCTCGGGTTGTGGGCGGCGGGCGGTTTTGCGACGTTGTTGCCGGGTCCGGGTGGCAATGCAGGGGTGGGTTCAAGCAATTGTCGTGCATTGCCCAGGGGGTCAGCCGCAGCCTCGGAACCGGATTGGGAGGGTAGCCGTACTTCTTTGGGGGCCAGATAGACCGAATTGTCCGGAGGTGGGGCCTCGGGCAGAATGGTGTTGGATTCGTTGTTGATTTTCCAAGGATTGTTGGCTTCCTTCACCGCCGCGGCAATCTGGGCGTCGGCAATATTGACCTTTGAGATGGGCTTGGCCAATTCTTCGGGGACCGGGCTGGGGGTGCTGATCATATTGAAAACAACCACCGCCAGAATCAGAAAAAGTATGGCCCCGCCGGCCACCAGAAAAAGTTGTTGTTCGCGATTGGATGAAGTTTTCATTGTACGACCATGCAACTAGGAATTTTGACTTGACGAACCACGCACAAGCCGGTCACCATCGTCATCGGATTGATCATGAAAAAAAGAGTATGCCACATTTCAATAACATATTCACGGATCGAAAGCCATCATGATGCAATCTTGCATGTCTAACCATGTGCGATCCTTTCTCGCCTTTGTTCCGGGTTGAGTTTTTCGCCTTTGTATTCACGATTTGAACCGTTCAGGTTGCCGCCTTGATACACCATCCCCCTGCACAACCGTCCGTCACCATCGACCTTGATCTGATCAAAAAGTACGATGTATCCGGGCCACGTTACACCTCCTATCCGACCGCTCCCTGCTTTGTCGAACCGTTTCCTGACGGCGAAGTGGTGGCCGAAGTGGAACGGATTCGGGGGGAGGCGCCCGAACGGCCGGTCTCGCTCTATCTTCATATCCCATTTTGCGATACGGTCTGTTTTTACTGTGCATGCAACAAGTTGGTCACCAAGGATCGGCGGCAGGGGTCGGTCTATCTGGAACTTTTGTTTCAGGAGATCGAGGCGGTGGGGCGGTTGGTGACGCGTTCCCGACGGGTCAAACAGTTACACCTGGGGGGAGGTACGCCAACCTTCCTCTCCCTGGATGAGATCGAATCCCTGTTCCAACATTTGCGGCGGCATTTCCATATTATGGAGGATGATTCCGGGGAATATGGCATCGAAATCGATCCCCGGGAGGTCCCTCCGGGGGCGATCGATCGGTTGCGGGCCATGGGGTTCAATCGCATCTCCTTCGGGGTTCAGGATACCGATCCGCGCGTCCAGAAGGCGGTCAATCGCATCCAATCCATGGAACTCAATCGCCGGGTGGTGGCGGAGGCACGGGCTGCTCGTTTTCATTCGGTCAACCTTGATTTGATCTATGGTTTGCCCTTGCAAAACCGGGAATCGTTCAATCACAGCCTCAACGATGTCCTGACCGAACTCGATCCCGACCGGCTTGCCATTTTCAATTATGCCCATCTGCCGCATTATTTTACGCCACAACGGCGGATCCACGCCGAACAGTTGCCTTCGGCGGCGGAAAAGCTGGCCATGATGGAACAGACCATCCATACCCTGTTGCAACGGGGATATGTCTTTATCGGCATGGATCATTTCGCCAAACCCGACAATGAATTGGCGGTGGCGCAGCGGGAAGGGTTGTTGCATCGCAATTTTCAGGGCTATACCACCCATGCCGATTGTGACCTGTTTGGCCTGGGGGTCTCCTCCATCAGTCAGGTGGGTGAGGTCTTTGCCCAGAATCATAAAACCCTGGAGGCTTATCGGGATGCGATCACCCAGGGGCGGTCTCCCATTATTCGGGGCCTCAGACGCAACCGGGACGATCAAATCCGCAATGCCGTCATCAACCGTTTGATCTGTCGTTTCGCCCTCGATTTTTCCGAGATTGAAACCCGGTTCGGTGTGACCTTCGAGGATTATTTCAGGGAGGAATTGCAGGCTTTGCAACCCATGGTTGCCGATGGCCTGGTTCGCCTGTTCGACCGGGGGATCGAGGTGATGCCGGTGGGTAAATTGATGATACGCAACCTGTGCATGGTGTTTGACTGGCACCTGACCCACGGCACCGCCAAAAAAAGTTTCTCCAAGACCCTGTGACCATTTTCATGATTATCTTATGACCAGCAAACGGGCAATCATCGTCGGCGGTGGCATTTCAGGGCTTGCGCTCGCCTATTTTCTGCAACGGGCCGGGGTGATGGTGACCCTGGTGGAACGAGCGGCACGGACGGGTGGTGTGATCCGTACCTCCCGATCCGATGGATTCATGGTCGAACATGGTCCCAATTCCACGTTGCATAAACCGGGCGATGAGGCCGATGCCCTGGGTCGGCTCATGGAGGCCCTGGCGTTGCAGCCCCGGGTGGCCAATGCCACCGCATCCCGCAGGTATGTTCAAAAATCGGGGCGGTTGTGGCCGTTGCCCGGTTCTCCCGGTGATTTTCTACGCACCCCGTTGTTTTCGCCCTGGGCAAAACTCCGTCTTTTGTTCGAACCATTCCATGCCAGGGCGCCGGAAGAAGAGTCGGTGGCCGCCTTTGTCCGTCGCAGGTTGGGTCAGGAATTTCTTGATTGGGCCATCGATCCGTTTGTTTCCGGAGTCTATGCGGGGGATCCCGGTTCGCTTTCCATCCGGGCTGCGGTGCCGAAGATTTACGCCCTTGAAGCCCGTCACGGTTCCCTGATCCGGGGGGCGTTGGCCATGCGTCAACAGGGTCGGATCAGTGGCATGCCCAAAGGACGGCTCATCTCCTTTGATGAAGGGATGGAAGGGTTGGTGGCGACATTGCGCTCGCGGTTGGTGGATTCCGGAGCCAATCAGGTCCGGATCGTGACCGGGGTGCGGGATCTTGATTTGGTTCCTTCCGGGTCGGGGGAATGGGCGGTGCAGGGGTCGGATGGATTGACGGTTCGTGGCGATGGGGTGTTTTTGGCCATTCCCGCCAATGAAGCTGCGCGTCTGTTGCGGCCATTGTCCACTGCGGCTGCCGACGATCTCGCGGGGATCCGCCATGCCCCGGTGGTCTCCATGGCGTTGGGGTTCGACCGTGATCAGGTGGGCCATCCCCTCGATGGATTTGGATTCCTGGTGCCGGGTCGGGAAGCGATGGAATTGTTGGGTTGTTTGTTTTCCTCCACCCTCTTTCCCGGGCGGGCGACGGCGGGACAGGTGTTGTTGACGACGTTCGTGGGTGGGATGCGCCATCCGACGGTCGCACATCGGGGAGAGGAGGAACTGGTGGCTGGCGTGATCGCGGGGTTGGCACGGGCATTGGCCATTCGGGGCGATCCAAAGTTTGTCCAGATCACCCGTTACGAAGGGGCGATTGCCCAATATGAATTGGGACACCTTGCACGTTTGGACCGGATTCACCAGGCGCTTGAGCCTTGGCCGGGTCTTTCTTTGTGTGGCAATTATTTGGGTGGGGTGTCGGTGGCCGACCGGGTGCGCAACAGTGAACTGCTGGCCCGGGGATGGGTTGCCTGATTGAATGGAACAAGGAGGGGATCGTGGAACGTCTCATCGTCCTGGACACCGAAACCACCGGTATTGAACCGGCGGAGGGACACCGCATCGTTGAAATCGGCTGTACGGCATTGGTCAATCTTGGTAAATCCGGCACGCGGCAATGGTATCTCAATCCCGAGCGTGACATCCCCGTGGAGGCGACCCGCGTTCATGGCATTACAATTGAAAAGGTTGCACACGCCCCTTTGTTCAAGGACATCGTGGATGAGTTCCTGACATTCATCGGTGAAGATCGGCTGGTGATTCACAATGCTGCATTCGATCTTGGCTTCTTGAATGCGGAGTTGGCTCGGATCGGCAGGCCCGGTCTGGATCCGGCGCGGGCCATCGATACGTTGACCTTGGCACGTCGCAGGTTCCCCAATGCTTCGGCCAGTCTGGATGCCCTGTGTCGCCGGTTCCGGATCGATCTGTCACAGCGGACCACTCATGGTGCCTTGTTGGATACCGACCTGTTGGCGGATGTCTACGTCGAACTGATGGGAGGAGGGCAGTTCAGTCTGGCGTTGGGCGTCGATTCGGAGGTCAAGACGGCTTCTCAGGCGTTGGTCCGGGAGCAGGAACCGGTTGAGGCCATGCAGTTCGGTCCCCGCTCCTGGCCATTGAGTCCCGGAGAAGAGGTGGAGCATCGGAATTATCTTGAATTTTTGAAAAAAAAGGCCAATGTCGTCCGGTGGGCCGAAGTTCCGTAGCGGACGAGATCAAGAAAAAAGGGATCTGGAGGATTGCCCCCAGAGTGTTGATTTAAGAAACAAATTCAAAGGATAAAGTATGGAAACCTTTTTGTTTGAAGTCTAAATCAAAGTCAACACCCCGGGGGCAATCCCTTGAGACCCCTTTTTTCTTTTAAATATTTTTCAGGCGTTGTGCGACCACCCCATCGCCCAGCCGAACCGCCAAATCTTCAGGATTTTCTCCCGTATGATCCTTGATGGTGGGATCGGCACCCGCATGTAAAAGTTGGTTCACCAGGTCCATATGATTGCGTTCCACCGCCAGGTGCAGCGGGGTCCGTCCCTTGGGCGTCAGGCCGTTGACATTGATTCCCCGGGAGATCAACAGGTCGGTGATCTCTTCATGACCAAAAAAGATGGCACAATGAAGCGGTTGGTTGCCTTCCAGGTTGCTCACATCCATGCGGGCACCCCGTTCCAGCAGCAGCAATGCCACTTCCAGACTCCCCTCCTGACAGGCTTGATAAAACGGGGTATCGCCATAACGATCAGGCGCTTCCATGTCGGCGCCATGGTCCAGGAGGATTCGTGCCACTTCGACATGGTTCCAGGAGGCAGCCCAATGGAGGGGTGTTTCCAGATCCAGGTCGGTCACATTGACCTTGGCACCGTGCTGAATCAACATTTGAACCAGGGAAGGATTGCCGCGTACCGTGGCCCAATGCAAGGGGGTCCACAGGTAGTGGTCCGTGACATTGACATCCGTTCCCGCATGCAACAGGCGTAGGACCAATTTTTCCATTTCCTCCTGAACCGCCCGATGCAATGGGGTCCATCCTTCACTGTCCCGGGTCTCCAGATCGCCCCCTGTTTCAAGCAATGCCATCACCTCTGAGGGATCCCAGCGATCCGTGTCTTGACTGGCCAAATTCCACCTCCCCGATAAAAATCGATCCGGTCAACGATACACCTTGTCCACACTCGTCAAGCCTGCCAACATCGTGTGTTTGATACTATATCAGTCTTTCCTTTCCCGAGACATCCTTTTACCAGTGGTGCTGATATTCCCATGTCCAGATCAGAACAACTTTTCCAGAATGCACAACGGTTCATTCCCGGTGGGGTCAATTCTCCTGTACGGGCCTTCAAGGCGGTGGGCGGAATCCCCCCTTTCATCCAGAGCGCCGAAGGGGCTTGGTTGACCGATGTGGACAACCGTCGCTATATCGATTATGTCGGCTCCTGGGGGCCGATGATCGTCGGGCATGCCCATCCCGAAGTGGTCGCGGCGGTTCAGGAGGCGATGCGTCGCGGGGCCTCCTTTGGCACCCCCACCGAGGCGGAAGTCCGTCTGGCGGAAAAAATCGTCGCCCTGGTCCCCTCCATGGAGATGGTGCGTCTGGTCAATTCGGGGACCGAGGCGACCATGAGCGCGGTTCGTCTTGCCCGTGCGGCAACGGGTCGGGACAGCCTGTTGATGTTTGAGGGGTGTTATCACGGCCATGGCGATGCGTTCCTGGCCAAGGCGGGTTCGGGTTTGGCCACCTTCGGCGTTCCATCATCACCCGGGGTCCCCAAGGCGACGGTGGAACAAACATTGACGCTGCCCTACAACGATCTGGACGCAGTGACTTCCCTGTTTGAACGCCATACCGCCGGTATCGCTGCGGTCATTGTTGAACCGGTAGCGGGCAACATGGGGTGCATTCCACCGAAACCGGGATTTCTCCAAGGGCTGGCCGCGCTGTGCCGGCGTCATGGAACCCTGTTGATCTTCGACGAGGTGATGACCGGGTTTCGTGTCGCCCCGGGGGGTGCCCAGGAGCTGTACGGCATCACCCCCGATCTGACCACCCTGGGCAAGATCATCGGCGGCGGCCTGCCGGTGGGGGCCTATGGGGGGCGGCGTGACCTGATGGAACAGATCGCCCCTTCGGGACCGGTGTATCAGGCGGGTACCCTTTCGGGCAATCCCCTGGCGACCGCTGCGGGGTTGGCGACGTTGGAGATTCTGTCCCGGCCGGGGTGCTATGAAACCTTGGAATGGCGCTGCCAGCGCCTGTGCGATGGCCTGGACCGCCTCCTGACCGATGCTGGCATTCCCCATACCTCGACCCGTGTCGGTTCCATGTTCGGTCTCTTTTTCACCGACAAAAAACCATTGCATCAGTTTGAAGATGCCAAAACCAGCGATTTGAACCGTTTTCGCCAATGGTTCCATGGCATGTTGCGCGAAGGGGTCTATCTGGCCCCCAGCCAGTTCGAGGCGGGCTTCCTCTCCCTGGCCCATGACGATGCGGTGATCGATGCCACCATCGCGGCGGCGGATCGGGTGATCAAGACGTTGGCATCATGATCAAGAAAAAAAAGGGGGCTTAAGGGATTGCCCCCAGGGTTTTGACTTTGTTTCTACATCACCCGTATGGCTGGCGTTACACTCTGCCATCCCAACCCGGAATGATGGTGGTCGGATTGGACCACCTGGAGGAACCGACCGTGAAATGCACGGTATGCAAACACGGTGAGACCAGTCCCGGAACGCTCAGCGTGATTCTGGAACGCCAGGGGACGACCCTGGTGTTTCGTGAAGTCCCCGCCCTGGTGTGCGACATCTGCGGCGAAACTTTTCATGAGGAGGCCGTGACCAGGCAATTGCTGCAAAAGGCGGAAGAAGCGGTACGTGCAGGAGTCGAAATCGATGTGCGGCGGTATGCTGTCGCATGACAATGCATAGGGTATTCCCAGATTTGCTGAGGTTTTTGATCTCCATTTTTAATGAGCAAAATTTTTTATAAGACTAAATCACGGTTGTCTTTGTCTCTTCGGGGGTGGTGCACCTGTGCCATGACCACCGGCGCCAAATCCCGGTCTAAACCGCGTCCAGCTTGGAATTTGTTTTATTTGTCGTCCTCCCGCATTTTGGGAGATATCGTGTTCACACGTCATTCCTCTCGAAGGCGAGGAGCTCAGGCGTTGATCCGTTGCTGTGAGTTCCGGATCCCACGTTTGCCCGGGGTGTGTGACATTCAATAGGTTTCATGATCGTTCAGTTTCGTCAACCGTTTCTGGCATGTTCCGTGCTTGATTATCTGTTGCGCAAAGGGCTTGATCGGCTTTTCGCCAACGTTTTGACATGGAGAAAAATCATGGCCGGAATGGGTTTGCTTGGCCCCGCGGGGGCATTCAAGACCAATCTTCTGAACCTCAGACATGAGCGTCAGGAATTGATCGCCGCCAATATCGCCAATGTCGATACTCCGGGCTACAAGTCGATGCGTCTGGAGTTTGAAGACGAGATGGCCAAGGCATTGCCGCCACCGGGTTCCCTCCCGGTGGCCCGTACCAGCAACAAACATATGCCCATCCCCTATGATGGCCCGGTTGCGGGTGAGATGCAGGCGGTGGAGATTCCCATCCCCAAAGGGGACCTCAACAGTGTCGATCTGGAACAGGAGATGGCCATGCAATCGGCCAACCAGTTGCTCTACAACTATGCGGCACAATCGTTGACCGGTCAGATCACAAATTTGCGCATGGTCATCGAAGGGCGTTGAGTTCACGATCGCATCGGCCAAGGGGGCCATTGATCAATGGATTTTCTCAATTCGTTTCAAGTCACTTCCTCGGGGTTGGCAGCACAACGGTTGCGGATGAACATCATTGCCGAAAACGTTGCCAATGCCCAGACCACCCGTACTCCGGAAGGGGGACCGTATAAACGTAAAGATCCCATTTTCGCTGCCAAACCCTTCAAGGAAATGCTGAGTCTTGAAGAGGTGGCGGGATCGACCGGGGTTTCGGTGGAACGCATCCAGGTGGATGAACGGCCACCCCGGATGCAATACGATCCCAACCATCCCGACGCCAACGCCGACGGATATGTCGCCATGCCCAATATCGACATGGTGACCGAAATGGTCAACATGATGTCGGCCAGTCGTTCCTATGAATCCAACGTAACCGTGCTCAACGCATCCAAAGCCATGGCGATGAAAGCCTTGGAAATTGGCAGATAAAGGATTTTAAACCATGACCATTCAACCGATTGGCAACATGACCATGCCCGGTATGACCACCCTTTCCATGGCGGGCACCGAAAATGGTGATCCGTGGGAAGAGTTTTCAGTCCTCCTGGGCAATCAGATCAAAGAAACCGACCGTATGGAAAAGCGGGCCAAAGATCTGAGTGAACGGGCGCTTTTGGGGAATGCGGGGGTCAGCATCCATGAGGCCCAGATCGCTTCTTCCGAGGCGGAACTGCATATGCGACTGTTGCTCCAGGTCCGCAACAAGGGGCTGGAAGTATATCGTGAAGTGATGAGCATGCCGGTCTGATGATTGATCCGTGAACTTCCAACCTGAACCGGCCCGATATTGAAACGGACGAGACCATCTCAATGATCAACAAGAGGACAAACCATGGCTGAATCCGCGACCTCAGCGTCCACAACCACTGGAAAGAACGAAAGCCCGGCGGAAGCTTTTACGCGGTTTCTCGAAAACCTCCCCTTGGGGGGCCGCAATGGTTTGATCATCGCGATCATCGCAACCGTCATTGCCTTGACTTCGGTCATCTGGTTCATCACCCGACCTTCCTACAAGGTTCTTTTCTCAAGTCTGCCGGAGGCGGAGGCGGGACGGGTGGTCGAGCAACTCAATAAAATGAATGTCCCCTACCAGCTGGGTCTCGGGGGCACTTCCATCGAGGTGCCGGCGGATCGGGTGTATGACCTGCGTTTGGAAATGGCGACGCAGGGGTTGCCGAAAAAAGGGACGGGATTGGGATTTGAGGTATTCGACCAGGGCAACCTGGTGGGAATGACCGATTTCATGCAACGGACGAACTATCAACGGGCGTTGCAGGGGGAATTGGCCCGTACCATCGAAAGCATCGAGGCGGTCAGCAAGGCGCGGGTTCATCTGGTGATGCCCAAACAATCGTTGTTCGTGACGGAGGAACGTCCGGCAACCGCTTCAGTGGTCATGGAACTGGTTCATCCCCTCAATCCCAAACAGGCGGAAGGGATTGTCCATCTGGTGGCGGCGGCGGTGGAAGGGCTCGATGAATCCCAGGTCACCTTGTTGGATCACAAGGGCAATCTGGTGGCCGGGGGGCGGGGTGTATCAACGGATGGCCGTCTGGCTGCCGATGAATCGATGGACATGCAGAAACAGGTGGAAAAATCGCTGGAAAACCGGGCACAGGCGATGTTGGACAAGATCATTGGCATCAATGCCAGCGGCATCAGCCGCAGCATTGTCCGGATCACCGCCGACCTTGATCTGTCCCGGGTGGAACGGCAGGAGGAAATATTCAATCCCGATGGCCAGGTGGCCCGGAGTGAACAATTCACCAACGAATCGAGCAAAGGGGAATTTGGCGTCAGTGGTGCTCCCGGTGTCCGACCCAACGATGCCAATGATCGTTCAGGATCAGGGGCCTCGGGGTCCAATCAATCGCGCAATGTGGAACGTGAAACCATCAACTATGAAATTTCCAAGAAGGTGGAAAAGACCGTTCTGCCCGTGGGGACCATCAAACGGCTTTCCATCGCGGTTTTAGTCGATGCCAAGATGGAAAAACCGGAACAGGGGGATGGTCCGATGCAGTATGTCAAGCGGACCGATGACGAAATGAATGCCCTGAAAAAGATTGTCGAGCAGGCGGTCGGTTTCCGGAATGATCGTGGGGATACCATCGAAGTTTCTGAAACTCCGTTTGCACCTCTGGTCTCCTCTGAAGAAGAAGGGGTCCCCTTCTGGAAATCGCCCGCGTTCTGGATGCAGGTGGGGTTGGTTGCAATCATTCTTCTGATTCTCTTCATTGTCCTGCGGCCCATGGTACAGAAACTGTTGGAAAACGAATTGACCGCCGACACCAGTGGCGTCCCTGCTGCGGTGGCGGAACTGGAAGAACAACTGTTGGCCGAAGGGATCGGTACGTTGCCGACGGAACAACCGATCCGGATGCGGGTTCCCGATCGCAACATCAAGCTAACCTCGCAGATGATTACCGAACATGTGGAAGATGCCAGGGAAATCATTCGCTCCTGGCTGGCCTTGGATACCTGATCCCGTTCACCGGGTCGCGGGTATTGTGTAGGAATCCGGGCATTGTGTAGGAATCTTTTGTAGAAGGCAGAGACGAGCCATGACAGAAGCACAAGTTTGGCCGGGAACGGCATCCGAGGGGAAAAAAGTGACGCCAAGACGTGTCCGTTTGAGTGGCAAGGAAAAGGCAGCCGTATTTTTATTATCGTTGCCGGATGCCGATTCCAAAAAAATCATGGAAGGTTTGCAGGAGGATGAAATTCGTGAAATCTCCCGCACCATCTCCCGCATGGGGGTGATGTCCCAGGATGTGGTCCAGGCGGTCCGGCAGGAATTCCTCGACAAGTTTGAACTGCAACAGTTCGATGTCCGTGGTGGCATGGGCAAGGTCAAGGATTTGGTGATGAAGGCCCTGGGCAAGGAGAAGGGTCGGCAATTGCTCAAGGAGTTGCAACAAGGTCCCAAGAATACGCCGTGGGAAATTCTCAATGCGATGGAACCGACGTTGGTGGCGACCTTCCTGGCCAACGAGCATCCGCAGAGCATCGCCCTGATTTTGTCGCAACTGCAACTCGAACAGGCCTCCTTCGTCATCGACTTCCTGGCCCATGATACCCAGCAGGAGGTGATCTATCGCATGGCGCGTCTGGGAAATCTTCCACCCGGGGCGCTGATGGACATCGAGGAATCGTTGCTGACGGAACTCAATGCCCTGGGGGCGACCCGTGGCGGCTATGCCCAGGAAGGCGGCGGTGGCGTCAAGAAGGTCGCAGAACTGCTCAATATGATGAGCCGGGAGATTTCCGACAAACTTCTGGCCTACCTTGACGAAGAGGACAATCCTTTGGCCGAGGAGGTTCGCAAGGAAATGTTCCTGTTCGAAGACCTCCTGCTCATGGACGACAAGAGCTTCCAAACCTTGCTGCGGGAAATTTCCAACGACGAGCTGCTTTCGGCACTCAAGGGTGCGGACGACCGTCTCAAGGAAAAATTCTTCCTCAACATGTCGGAACGGGCGGCGGAAATGTTGCGCGAGGATTTGGAGATGATGGGACCGGTCAAGGTTTCCGATGTGGAAGCTTCGCAACAGGGAATCCTCAAGATCGCCAGAAAGTTGGAATCGGAAGGGGCCATCGTCATCATGGGCAAGGGTTCCGACGATGTGGTTTTGTAATCGTATTGTGTTGGGATGAAGGGGAGATCGGCCATGGTTCCGGCAGGTGGAGAACTGATCCGAAAAGAGGAAAGCCAGGAAGACGTACTGCGTCGCTTGTTGTATACCGATCTTTTGGCCCAACAGGAGCATGAGGGGGAGGCGGGGGAAACCTTCATCCGTTACATGCCCAATGGGCGGTTGCCCGAAATCAAACGCAAGGTGGAAAAGGTTTCGATTCCCCCCGAGGAGATTCAGCGTCGGCGCATGGAAGAGATGGAGCGGGAACTCTATCAAAAAGTCTATGCCGAGGCGGAACAGGCGGGGCTTTCGATCGGTGAACAAAAAATGCAGCAGGAGATCAATCGGATCCTGCCGCAACTGGAAAGTCTGCTCCGGGCACTGGACGGTTTGCCGGAACGGATCTTTGCCGCTTCCGAACGATTTTTGGTCGAAACCTGTCTGATGTTGACCCGGGAACTGTTGGCGCATGAATTGAGTGTGCATCCGGAACAGATCACCCATCGGATCGGGCGCATCCTCAAGCATGCCGCGGGCCGACGGCAGATTGTGCTGCGCATTGCCCCTGAGATTCATGAGATCATCAAGGATTGCATGGAATTGCAAGGCGTTCGGGTCGAGCCTGATGCGGGGGTCAAGCCGGGTTCGGTGGTGATGGAGAGTGATTTTGGCGGACTGGAAGATTTGATCGAGGAACAATTGCAGACGGTGGAGGTTCAGATTCGCCATTTTCTGCAACAAAGATTGAGTTCAGGCCCCCATGTTGACCTGGCCGATGCCGCCGCCAGCCGGGCCATCCGTTCGTTGGAACGGGAACGTCCCCCGTTGGCGGTTCAGGGGCTTGAGGCGATGGTCGAGGCGGCCCGGGCGGTTCAAGAGGGGGAAGTGGACGAAGGTGCGCTTTCCTCTGACGATGAAGGGACGGATCGATGATCGAATCCTGTCAGATTCCATGGAATGAATATGCAACCAGTGCCAGGATGGGGCTGGGATTGCGCCGTGTCGGCCGGGTATCACAGGTGGTGGGGCTGTTGATTGAAAGTTCCGGTCCGGCGGCTTCCATTGGTGACCTGTGCGAAGTGATTCCCGATGGGGATGCGGAACCGCTCAAGGCGGAAGTGGTCGGTTTTCGGAATAATTCATTATTGTTGATGCCGTTGGGTTCCCTCAAGGGGATCCATCCCGGCAGTCTGATCGTTTCGGAAAGCCAGTCGGAAAAGGTGGGGGTGGGGCCTGAACTGTTGGGCCGGGTTTTGGGTCCTTTGGGTCAACCCATCGACAACGGTCCTCCCATTCATACGCATGAATGGATGCCGCTCTATTCCGATCCCATCAATCCGATGTTGCGTCGCCGTATCGATCAACCTTTGGACATCGGCATCCGTGCGATCAATGCTTTGCTGACGTTGGGTCGGGGGCAACGGATCGGTATTTTTTCCGGTTCGGGTGTCGGCAAAAGCACGTTGCTGGGCATGATGGCCCGGTACACCGAGGCGGATGTCAATGTCATCGGTCTGGTGGGGGAACGGGGACGGGAGGTGGTGGAATTTTTGGAAAAGGATTTGGGACCCGAAGGGATGTCGCGGTCGGTGGTGGTGGTGGCCACTTCGGATCAGCCACCCTTGCTCAGGTTGCGGGCCGCCTTTCTGGCGACGGCGATTGCAGAATATTTTCGGGCCAAGGAAAAGCATGTCTTGTTGCTCATGGATTCGGTGACCCGTTTCGCCATGGCGCAACGGGAAATCGGATTGGCCAGGGGTGAACCGCCAACCAGCCGTGGCTATCCCCCTTCGACGTTCATGTTGCTGCCCCGGCTGTTGGAGCGGGCGGGGCGGGATCAGGGCAACGGCAGCATTACTGGATTGTATACGGTGTTGATGGAGGGGGATGACCTTCAGGATCCCATCGTCGATGCGGTTCGTGGTATTTTGGACGGCCATTTCGTCCTGTCGCGGGATTTGGCTTCTGCCAACCATTATCCGGCACTGGATGTCCTGGCCTCCATTTCCCGGTTGATGACCGATCTGGTGGATGAGGAGCAGATCCGGTGGGCGGGGCAGGTACGCGAATCCCTGGCCTCCTATGTCCGTGCCGAGGACATGATCAACATCGGTGCCTATGTCCCCGGGAGCAACCCGCGCATTGACCGGTCGATCCAACTGATCGAACCGATCCGTGCCTTTTTGCGGCAACCGGTTCGACAGGGGTGTTCCATGGCCGAAAGCCTGGCGATGATGACGCAAATCTTCAATACCAAACCCAACACCGCCGGCAAGGGGATGCGGTGAGGTTGGGGTATCGAATAAAATGATCAAGAATAAAAGGGGTCCCAAGGGATTGCCCCCAGGGTTTTGCTTTTGACTTTTTGCCCGAAGGGCATCCGATCATGATCGAGCAGGACACCTATAAAAATAATCTTAGATGTTTCGTGGCGCTTCCGTCTCAATACCTTGAGACAAATAATCGAGTGGTTGATGCCATCCAGTCAAGTTTGGAAAAATCTGGATACATTCCTTTTTTTTTCCATGATGTGATTGTTCCTGGAGATTCATTCAGAGATGAATTCATCGGGGAATTGGCACAATCTGACTGTATCCTGGCAGACATCAGCAATTTAAATCTTGATGTTGTTTATATGATCGGATTGGCCCAGGCAATGGGGAAAGGAATACTCCTCATGTCCAGGGGGATTTCCATCAGTAGCGTGATGTTGCCGCATTCTTTGCGCGAATACAGAATGGTTCGATACAGTGAACACGAGATTCACGATCTTGAGCAAAAAATTATAGAATATCTTAATGTATTTCGCCTTTTTCCAAGTCAGTACGGTTTTAAAGGCCCTGTTACTTTTTCTGTTGATTGGGATCGCCTTTCGGAAAGGGATATTGAAAATCTTTGCAAGGAACTCTTATTACAGATGGGATTTCGTCGGCTTGACTGGGGCAAGGAATTAAGAGAAATTGATTTGGTTGCCGAATATCCAAGAAAGGATCCAGATGGTTTTGAATTCAATGAAATTTGGTTTGTTTCCGTGGGTTCTGACACGAAGGTGTTTCCTGAGTTTGACTACCTTATCCACAGAGTTTTCCGATATACAGACCATTTAGATTCGATTCTTCGGAAAGGTGCCAATACAAACGTTACGATACTTTTCATGATTCCTGGTGACAGCGATGCCTCAAAGTATCTTGCTCGTGACGCAAACGCAAGCAGACGCTTCATGAAGGGGGGTATCAATATCAGAACTCGCATATGGGATCAGAATTATCTATCATCACTGGTCCGAAAATATCCCAATATTGGATATAAATATTTCTCCAAGGAAGGTCAAGTTGGCTCAAAAACGAGAAAGACGTATGAAATTTTATATCTTGAGAATATCGCATTATCGGAACGTCAGTTGGCGCTGATCAATGAATTGGAATCAGAGAAAAATAGACGTGTTCGTGCAGAACGTGATTCGGTATGGAAGGATATTGCCTTTGCTGCTGCACACAAGATAGGAAATCCTATTTTTGCCATTGAAACCGATTTGGATCCACTTGCAAAAAGAATTCGGGAAGACAGAAAAGAGGAGGTCAATGAAATCATTGCCAATTACCGTAAAAGCATCGATAAAGCAAAGGCGATCATCGAACAGTTCAAGTCTTTGACAAAGGCCCAGGAAATAAGAATAGACAGACTCAATTTACAATCCATTTTAAACGATGAGACTCGCAAAATCATATCAAGGATGGGTATCGAGGCAAAGATTGAGTACCTTGATTCTGGTCCTGTCGAGATCATGGGCGATGCTGAAAAACTTACCGATTGTTTCGATGAACTGGTCAGGAACTCGACCTGTTGGTTTGATAAGGAAGAAAAAAAGATAACAATTACGATTTTGTCTTATGCGCCGAGTCCGTTGCCAAATTTTTTGGACTCAAGTGCTGATTATGTTCTGATTCATTTCTGTGATACTGGGGTGGGAATACCCATTGCCAACAAGACTAAAATCTTTGATGCTTTTTTTACAACAAACAATCATGGGACGGGTCTTGGACTTGCTTTGGTGCGTCGAATTATCGATGGTCATGGGGGAGGGATCATCGAATCGGGAGAACCTGGAAAAGGTGTTGATTTCGAGATTTTTTTACCAAAATCGTTGGCGGTGGGATAAACAATGTCACGCATATTGATCATCGACGATGAACAAGAAAATCTGGATTCCCTCAAACGTGCCTTGCAGGATGAAAATCCTGAATGGGAAATTCTGACCGCAAACAATGAGACTGAAGGAAAAAAGCTGCTTGAATCTCAACTGACGGTTAAAGATCCGGTTGATGTTGTCTTAACAGATTTGGTCATGGAAGATGAAAAGAGCGGAATGAATGTTTTACAATTTGCAAAGCAGTTGGATCCGTTTGTCATGACAATATTATTTACAGCAAAAGAAAAAAGTCTTGACCGTTTTGCTGCTTTTGATTTTGGTGCTTTTGATGTGGTCGAGAAAAACATTCGCGGTACGACGGCATCAAGGGAAATAAATATTAAAACAAGAGCAGCCCTTAAATTTCGCGAATCAATGAAGAACATTAATTTCATGCGTCGGTATTTTGATCCAAAAGTATTCAATGTGATTGAGAGGGATCCTTCCATTCTTTCAGTATCTGAAAGATTGGTCACGATTGCATTTTGGGATATCAGGGGATTTTCACAACTTTGCGAATCCCTCAAAGCGTATCCTACGCTTATTTCTGCTTTCCTGAAGGATTATTTTGAAACGGGATCAAAGATAATCTTCAAGCATCATGGGATTGTCGATAATTTTATTGGCGATGGGATCATGGCCCTTTTTGGTGTGTTCAATCACAAGGATGATCAAGGAAAGGAGGATGCGATTCATTGTGTTCAGGCCGCTCTTGATTTCAAGAAAGAATTTGATCAAGTTCTAGAGAAGTGGAAGAAAGAGTGGATGCTCTATATTGCACAGGAAATTGATATAGGTCTTGGATGTGGTATCCATACGGGGGAGGCGATTGTTGGAAATGTTGGAACTGATTTCAGGGATCAGTTCACGGCTTTGGGACCGAGTGTCAATTTTGCGTCCAGGATTGCGGATCGCTCCGGGAAAGGGCAGATTGTGGTTTCTCAACCAACAAAAGCAAGAATTGAAAGTGACTTTTCGTTAATACGTATTGAAGTCATATCTGATATAAAGAATATTCCGGGAAGGTTTGAACTATTCAAGATCTTAGACTGGGATATCAGTGTGGCTGCCAGGTCAACCAATCGCGGGCGTTGAGGTGTTGGCCATGGACCTCCTTGGATAGATCGGAGGCCAGATATAAAAAGACCCGGGCCACCTGTTCGGGGGTGGGGAGGGTCGCCGGATCCTCTCCCGGATAGGCTTGGGCGCGCATGGCGGTGGCGGTGGCACCGGGGTTGACGGTGTTGAAACGGATCCCTTGCCGTGAAAGTTCTCCCGACCAGGTTTCGGTCAGGTTGACCAGCGCCGCCTTGGAAGCGGCATAGGCACCCCAGAAGGCCCGTCCCTTGAAGGCGACGCTCGAAACCACGTTGATGACCGAGGCGGCAGCACTTTTTTTCAGCAGGGGCAAGAGTTCACGGGTCAGGAAAAAAGGGGCGGTCACGTTGATCCGGAACACCTGTTCCCAAAGGACCCCATCCAAATGTTCCAATGGGGTCAGCGTCCCCAGCGTTCCCGCATTGTTGACCAACAAATCCAGGCGACCGAACCGTTCGTGGATGGCCTGTACCACCTCCGGAACCCGGTTCAGGCCATTCTCCAGATCCAGCGGGGCGATGCTCGCCCGGCCACCGGCATTGCCGATCCGATCCGCAGTCGCTTCCAGTTTGCTCTGGGTCCGTCCCAGGAGGATGACCCAGGCCCCTTCCCGGGCCAAAAGTTCTGCCACCGCCTGGCCGATGCCGGATCCGGCCCCTGTCACCAGGGTGATTTGATTGTTGAGTAACATTTGGGTTTTCTTTGGATCGGAAACGTCAAAACCCGGGGGGCGATCCCCCGGACCCCTTTTTTATCTTGATCATTGTTCCCATCTGGGAAAACATGGTGCCTTGTGCAAGGTCCTGTTGGCAACGTTTTTTGTTGAGGTGACCGGGGGTGTTTTGTGACTTTGGCGGGGCATCGGGGTCCGGTAATGTTTCTCATGGGACCGACCGCATCGGGCAAAAGTGCCTTGGGGATGGCGTTGGCCCAGACCTATGGCTTGGAGATCGTCAACGCCGATTCGGTCCAGGTCTATCGTGGGTTTGATTTGGGGGCCGCCAAACCGACCGCGGAGGAACGGGCGCGGATTGTGCACCATTTGTTGGATCTGGTATCGCCACCCGAAGTCTATTCCGCCGACCGTTATCGTGTTGCCGCCTGGGAGGTCATCGATGCATGCCATGCCCGGGGGGTGGTCCCTTTGTTTGTCGGTGGCAGTGGACTGTATGTGCGGGCGGTGGTTCAAGGGTTGGCCTGCATGCCCCCCATCGATGCCGCCGTTCGGGATGCCATCCGCGAGGAAGGGGGGCGGTTGGGCTGGCCGATGTTGCATCACCGCCTGGCTGCCCATGATCCCGAACTGGCCCGGCGTATCGGGCAACAGGATGCTCAACGGATCAGTCAGGGATTGGCGGTGTTCGTCGCCACCGGCATCCCTTTGAGTCGGTGGCAACAACAGCACCCCCAACCGCCACAATGGCCGATCCTCAAACTGGCTTGCCAATGGCCCAGGGATCTGCTTTATCAACGGATCAACACCCGTTTTGATGACATGCTCGCCCGGGGCTTGCTGGATGAAGTCCAGAACCTGTGGCAAATGGGTCATGATCGTGACCACCCTGCGATGAAGGCGGTGGGTTATCGGCAACTGTTTGCTTTCTTCGATGGTCGGTCACCCCTTGAAGCGGCGGTGGAATGGGCCAAACGGGAAAGCCGGCGGTATGCCAAACGCCAGATGACCTGGCTCAGGGGGGAAGCGGAATTGAGGATGATTCCATGGAATGATCCCGACGTGGCGTTTAGCACAGTAGCCGAATTTTTGGAACGCCATGGGTGCCTGCCGTACCATCCATCTTGAAATTTTGGAGTTGTGTCATGCGTTTTTGCCCCCAATGTGGCAAGGAGACCATCACCCGGACCGTGGATCAACAGCAACGTCAGGTCTGTCCCGATGCGGGATGTGGTTTTGTCTTTTGGAATAACCCGGTGCCGGTGGTGGCGGTGATTGTCGAAACCCCCGACGGTGTGGTCCTGGCCCATCATGTTTCCTGGCCGAAAAAGGCATTTTCCATCATCACCGGTTTCCTGGAGGCGGGCGAAGATCCGGCACAGGCGGCCCGGCGTGAAACCAGTGAAGAATTGGGTCTGACTCCGGGACAACCGACACTGGTCGGGATCTATCCCTATGCCAAATCCAACCAACTCATCATTGCCTACCATCTCCAGGCCGAGGGGGATATCACCCTCAATGAAGAATTGGACGCCTTCAAGATCATTCCCCGGGAAAAAATGAAGGCATGGTCGTTTGGTACCGGTCTTGCCGTTGCCGACTGGCTGGAGGCATCGGGAAAAAAATGATCAAGAAAAAAAAGGGGGCTTGAGGGATTGCCCCCAGGGTGTTGATTTTAGGAACAAAGTCAAAAGCTTAAGCATGGAAACCTTTTTGTTTAAAGTCAAAATCAAAGTCAACACCCTGGGGCAATCCCTTAAGCCCCCTTTTTTCTTTTAATCATTATTTTGCATGTCAACCGGTCCTACCAGCGCCGGTTGATGGTGTACTCGCCGGTCTTGGCGTGAAACGGCAGGAGCAGGAGGGCCGTCAGGGGTTGGCAACGTTTTGGTTCCCGCAGATGCCCCAGGCCGATTTCCATCGCTTCATGCCCTTTGGCGGGGTGAGGACAATAGGTGCCCAAAATCCGATCCCACCAGGACAGATTGAAACCAAAATTCATGTTGGCCTCCGATGCCAGGAGCGAATGATGGGAACGGTGCATGTCCGGGGTCACGAACACCAGACGCAATATCCGTTCAATTTCTTTCGGAATATAAAGGTTGCCATGATTGAACAGGGCCATGCCGTTGAGTAAAATTTCAAAGATCATGACCGCCATCGCTGACGCGCCACTGGCATGAACCGCCGCCAGTTTGATTCCCATGGACAACATGATTTCCAACGGATGAAAACGCAGCCCCGTTGTCACATCCAGATCCAGGTCGGCATGATGGACCATGTGCAGCCGCCACAGGAGCGGCAAGGCGTGAAAGGTGGCGTGTTGGAGGTAAATCACCAGATCCAGAACAATGATCGCGATCAAGGTTTCAACCCATGGTGCCCAGGCGAATTGATTGAGCAGGCCCCAGCCCCGTTCCGCTCCCAGAGTCGCCAGGGTGACCGCCGTCACCGGGAACAACAACCGGACCAGCAGCGTGTCGATGGCGATCAGGGAAAGATTGGGCAGCCATCGTTGACTTCGGGGCAGGGATCGTCGCCGTCGTGGGGCAACCCGTTCCCAAACCGCAACCATCGCCAATACCCCCAAAAAGATTCCCAGCCGCAGCACCGTTTCATGTTCCATCGCATCGACTCCTTTGTCTGCGTTCCGGTTGCGCGTAAACCCCCTTGTTGCAAAGCGTCATTTCTGAAATCATGAGCTTGTCATTCCCTCCAAGGCATGGGAATCCGTGCATTATTCAACCATATGATTGATCAATATTGAACTATAAGGTATATTTAATGTCAAGTACTTCTTTTAAAAAAGAATTGTTCGATCATCTGGCCCGGATTGGCAAGGCGGTGGGGCAGGGGCATCGACTGGCATTGTTGGAATATCTGGCCCAGGGGGCGCGCACGGTTGAATCCCTGGCCCAGCTTTCCGGGTTGTCGGTGGCCAATACCTCGAAACATTTGCAAACGTTGCGGCAGGCGGGATTGGTGACGGCGCATAAGGAAGGGTTGTATGTCCATTATGCGCTGGGTGATCCGGCGGTGGTGACATTGTTGTCCGTGGTTCGGGGGATTGCCGAACGGAGGCTGGGTGAGGTGGAGGAACTGGTACGTGATTATCTTCTGACCCGGGATGCGATGGAACCGATTCCACGACGGGAATTGTTGGAACGGATGAAGGAAGGGACGGTGACGGTGTTGGATGTTCGTCCACCGGAGGAATATGCGGCAGGACATTTGCCCAAAGCCTTCAATATTCCATTGCGCGAATTGGAGCGACGGCTGCATGAATTGCCGCCCGGGTGTGAGGTGGTGGCCTATTGCCGCGGTGCCTACTGTGTGTTGTCGTTCGAGGCGGTGGCGCGCCTGCGGGAACAAGGGTTCAGGGCGCGCAGACTGGAAGAAGGATTTCCGGAATGGAAACTGGCCGAACTGCCGGTGGAACATTTTGATTGAAAAAAATGACTGGCATTTGACTGATATGTATAAAAATATTGAAAGAAAAAAGGGGTCTGGGGGATTGCCCCCAGGACTTTGATTTTGATTTTAAACAAAAAGGTTTCCATGTTCCGATTTTGACTTGGTTTCTAAAATCAACACCCTGGGGGCAATCCCTTGAGACCCCTTTTTTTTATCGTTCACCACCGAATCTGATCGACATCGGTGAAGGTCATCTCACTGCCGTCGAACAGTTGAATGGTTCCCGTTGCCCCCTCTTCAGTGAAGTCGATGGTATGGTTGACCGAGTCGATGGTATAGGAGGCGTTGGTATCCAGGGTCCAGTCGCCGATATCGGTCAGCGTGGTCGAAGGGCCAGCCTGCACGCCCTGCAATTGAATGCTGTCGAGCCAACCGTCACCCGGGCCGCCGGAGACGGTGTCATGCCCGGAACCGGAACCGAAGATGAACAGATCATTGCCGACGCCACCATCCATGAGGTCGTTGCCCGCGCCGCCGGTCAGGGTGTCGTCACCTTCACCGCCGGTCAGGGTGTCGTTGCCCGCACCGCCGTCAAGCAGATCGGCGCCACCGAGACCCTGGATGACGTCATCGCCCGTTCCGCCCTCGATGTCGTTGTCCCCCTGGTGACCGGTGAGCAGGTCGTTGTAATCGGTACCCCCGAGATCAATCCGGGGGGTGACGTTGACGGTGGTGGTGGTGCCGATTTCGTTGCCATCGGCATCGGTGACGGTCAATTGCAGCGAATCGGCGGTATGACTTTCATTGAGTGCGGCATCCAGTTGAACGGTCCAGGTATGCAGCCCGTCGCCGGTGGCGTTGTGATCGACGACTTTGGCATACCCATATTCGTCACCTTCAATGTTGAGTTGTATGTTGCCGACCGCTTCCTGAATACCGGCGCGAACCGCTTCGACCAGGTTGTCGGAAGTGAGGCTCAATTCAACGGTCGCCCCCCGTCCCAATTGCGAAACGATGTCATCATAAAATCCCATCTCATCCAGATTGGCCCAGCCATCGGCGACCAGGAAAATGGGAATGATGTTGGCTGCCTCCAGGTTGGCGGCACATTCGGCGATTTCCGCCGCCGTGGTATCGGAAGGGGCGTCGGTGGCCACGATCACCACCTTGGGAACGCCGCTCCGGAAGCCGTACTCATTGTTCAGCGCCGCTTTGGCGACATCATTCAGGGCGGTGATCTGGTCTTCGTTGGGATTGCCCCCCTGCCCACCATCCGCTGAAAAGCTGTCATAACCTTTGCCGGTCTTGGTGCCATCCAGATAGGAACCGGTGGTGTCCGCTTTGAGGTCAAGGTTATGGATCAGTCCATCCCGGCCGGAACCATCCGCGCCGGCGACGGGATCCTTGAAATAACCGATGCCAAACTTGGAATCGGGGACCAGATCGTTGACCCCCTGGACCAGGTTGTCCAAAATGCCCAGATCGCCTGCATCGTTGGTGGTACTTTGTGTCCCCCGGATGGTGGCGATATCATCCTTGTAGGATCCGGTGAGATCCTGGAGCAGATAGACATCCAGGGCATCGGGCAGACTGCCGGCCGGGGCCTGGGCGGTGATGGTAAGGGTGATGCTCCCCCCTTCAGGATAAAGTTCGGCGTTGACGGTGTCGGCGACGCCATCACTGGTATTGATGGTGGTCTTGTCGGCGGTATCGGTCGCACCCGGCCAGGTGACACCGCTTTCCAGCACTTCCTGGACATTGATCTTTGTGCCAACGCTGACGACCACGGAACCGGTATCGGTGTTGCCGTTCGGGTCGGTGACCGTGTAGGTCAGGTTTTCCACCCCGGTAAAGTTTTCGTTGGGGGTGTAGACCAGTTTGCCATCCACGATGGTCACATCTCCGTGCAATGCCCCCGAGACCTCCTGGAGCGAAAGGGTTTGTCCGGAGGGACTGGTATCGTTGGCCAGGACGTCGATGGTGACCGGGGTCGCCGATTGGGTGGTCCCGGTATCGTTCTGGGCCCGGGGATTGAAATCATCGGTGAAATCGACATTCAATTGCGCGGTGACCGACCGGGTATCGCCGTCGTTTTCCGTGGTGGTGGCGGTGATGGCGAGCTCGAAGGTGGGATCTCCTGAATCCTTGGGGACGGTGACGGTCAATCCTTCCATCTCGGCGGGGGTCAGGCTCCATGTGCCATCGGGATGACGGACCCCTGCCGACAGTTCCGCCCCGGCAGGCAACCCCTGGATGGTCAAAGCCAGGGTTTCAGAACCATCCACATCGGTCAACGCCGATTCAATGGTCAGCGGGGCTTGGTACACTTCCTGTTCGTCCCCGTTGGCATCCGGCATCAGAATGATCGAACTCAGACCGATGGATGCATTCAGTTCGGGGGCATCGGCGACCCCTGCGACTTCAACCTGGAATGTCCCCTCTGTGGTGACGACCGCTCCGTTTTCCGCGGTAGCGACGCGGATGCCCAAGGTGAAATCTTCATTGGAATTGGCCGGAGGGGTCATGGTCAGTCCGGGAATGGTCCAGGCAACCGGGGTTCCGGCGGCATTGGTGGCTGCGACCGCCAGTGCCGATTGGGGGATTTCCCAGGTGCCCGCTTCGGTACCGGCACTGCCGATGTTCAAGGTGGCACCGCCGGGAATCCGGGTCAGGACGATATCGCCGGACAATGATTCCGATCCATCGGTGTCACGCAGGGCCAGGTTGATATCCAGGGCGATCGGGGTATCTTCCAGACCGGCAGCGTTGGTGAGGGAAAGGTCGGCTGTGTCGGTCACGCCATCGACGGAAACTTCCAGGCTGCTGGAAAACAACTGCGTATCCTGATTGCCATCCATGGTGCTGACTTGAATTCCAAGGGAAAAATCAGTCGCATCGTGATTCGGGGGGGTAAGGGTCAGGCCGGGAATGGACCAGGTGATGGCATCTCCGGAACTGTTGGTGGCAACGACGCTCAAATGGTCCTGGGAGATGATCCAGGTATGGTCCGCTCCGGGCACTCCGATATTCAGGCTGGCACCCTCTGGAATATCGGTGAGAATGATGTCTCCCGACAGGGATTCAGAGCCATCGATGTCATTCAGGCTGAACTGAATGTCCAGGGGAATGGCGGTATCTTCAGCGCCTGAGGCATCGACTGCGGTCAGGTTCAGGTCATCGACGACCGCGGTGACATCAACATGAAGGGTACCCGTAACTGATGCGGTGTCGCCATTCTGGTTTTCGGTGGAAACCGCAGTGATGGTGAGATCGAAGTCGGCATCGGAATCGGCTGGAGGGGGGATCGTCAGGCCATGGAGGTCATCCGAGCTCAAGGTCCAGGTACCATCGCCATTGTCGATGCCGGCGGAAAGTGACGCGCCATCGGGGATTCCGGCGATGGTAAAGGCCAGGGATTCGGAACCATCCAGGTCGGTCAGGGTGGCGGAAATGTCCAGGGGAATGGCCTGGTCTTCATCGCCGCTGGCAGGGTTCAAGGTCAGGGCAGGGGGATCGGCATCGGGTGCGAAGCTGACATGGACGGTTCCCAGGGTGGTGGCGGAATCGGTGCCGTCGGTACTGGTCGCGGCCACGGTCAAAGAAAATGCAATGTCTGAACCGGCAGGTGGGGTCAGGGTGAGATGTTCCAGGTCCGAGGCGCTGAGTGACCAGGATCCATTGCCGTTGTCGATCCCGGAGGAGAGTTCCACCCCTTCCGGAATGCCCAGAATGGTGATGGCCAAGGATTCGGAACCGTCGATGTCGGTCAGTGCGGCGCCGAGGTCGAGTGCAATCGGCTGATCTTCGGTCCCTGCGGCATCATGGAGGACCAGGGTCGGGGCATCGGCGTCGGGTGCGACGGAGACGAGGAGCGTTCCCGAGGAGACTGCCG
>PEAN01000118.1 GCA_002753735.1 Magnetococcales bacterium DCbin4 | reverse complement strand
CGTTCTCTGTTCGATGGTTGGTTAGAAACTCCATCTTGGCCCATTTCGAGGCCGTTGGGAACGGGGCGGACCATACCATTAGACCCCTTTTTTTTCTTAATAAATTTCCTCTTCCTTCCGCTCCAGTTCATCGAGAAAACGGGTGAAATAACGCAACCGGTCCACCCGCTCCGCCGCAACCTCCAAATGATGCCGCTCCCCCCCCGAAAACCACGCCGCAAACGACCGGGAAAGCGCCCCGATCTCCCCAACACGCCCCTCCTCCACCTGCCGCCGCAACGCCCCCAAACGGACCTCCGCATCGGACCGCTTCACATCCACATCCTCCAACGCCTCACGCAACTCCATCATTTCCATCAAGAAGGAAGGATCGGCTGGGACCGAATTCTCCGGCGTCCGCGTCCGGAAACCAGTCACGTGCAACAAATATTCACCCCGACGCAAGGGATCCTTGAGCAACCGATACCCCTCGTTCAAACGGGTCACATGCTCCATGGAATAACGCCGCTCGGCAGCCCCCCGGGAGACGAACAAATCGGGATGGAACCGCTGCTGCCGCTCACGATAACGCCCATCCAAAACCGCCAGATCCACCTCGAAGCCAGGATTGAGATCAAAATAACGGAAATGATCCATGCGCGGGTCGGGTGGCTGAATCACCCGGCAGGTGGGACAAAAAGCCGTCCCCGCCACCACCCCCCCACGACAGGACCAACACACCTCCATCCGATTCATGAGCACCCACCCATCATATCTTGAACGATTCGCCGCAACCGCAGCGTTCCTTCTCCTTGGGATTGGCAAAACGGAACCCCGATTTGAACTGCTCGGTGACGAAATCCATCTCGACCCCGTCCATGATCGGAAGCGATTTACCATCGACCACCACCCGGATCCCATGCTGTTCGAACACCTGATCCCCTTCGACGATGGTGTCGGCATATTCCAGCTTGTAGGACATTCCCGAGCAACCCGCCGTGGTCACCCCAATGCGAATCGCCGCCTCCGGTGTCCCCCGCCTGGACAACATTTCCCGTACTTTTTCTGCCGCCTTCTCGGTCAGACCAATGCCTTTATACCCGGTTTGCATCCACCCCTCCCTTCTGTTGTTTCTTGCGATAATCCTCCACCGCCGACCGGATGGCATCCTCCGCCAGAACCGAACAATGAATCTTGACCGGCGGCAACGCCAACTCCTCGGCGATATCCTTGTTCTTGATCGACAACGCCTGATCGATGGTCTTGCCCTTAATCCATTCAGTCACCAGCGAAGAGGAAGCGATGGCGGACCCACAGCCAAAGGTTTTGAATTTGGCATCATCGATGATCCCATTTTCATTGACCCTGATTTGCAATTTCATCACATCGCCACAAGCGGGAGCCCCAACCATGCCGGTTCCCACCTGGAGATCGTTTTTGTCCATGCTCCCCACGTTTCTCGGCTTTTCATAATGTTCCAACACCTTGTCGTTGTAGGCCATATCAACTCCTTCATTGTCATCTGGAGAAAGATTTCATCGTACGATTGTTCAATCCTTTGGACCCTCGGGCCACCTGGTGGTTCCCCGCCGGATCAATGTTGCGCCCACCGGACCGAATCAAGATCGATCCCCTCCTGCACCATCTCCCAAAGGGGTGACATTTCCCTGAGCCTGTTGACCGCATCGACCACCGTGCGAACGGCATAATCGACCTCCTCTTCGGTGGTGAAGCGACCCAAACCGAAACGGATGGAGGTATGGGCCAACTCCTCGTTCACCCCCAGGGCACGCAAAACATAGGAAGGCTCCAGCGAAGCGGAAGTGCAGGCGGAACCGGAAGAAACGGCAATATCCTTGATGGCCATCATCAAGGATTCCCCTTCGACATAGGCGAAGGAAATGTTCAAATTGCCAGCCAAACGATACTCGGTACTGCCATTGATGGCCACATGGGTCAGTTGTTTCATGATCCCCTCCTGCATGCGCTGACGCAAAGCGGTGATCCGAGCCGTTTCGGCCGCCATTTCCCGGGAGCAGATGGCACAGGCGGCCCCCAGGCCGACGATCAAGGGGGTCGGCAGGGTCCCGGAACGCATCCCCCGTTCATGACCCCCACCAAACATCACCGCCTGCAACCGTACCCGTGGACGCCGCCGCACATACAAGGCGCCAATCCCCTTGGGTCCATAGATTTTGTGGCCGGAAATCGACACCAGATCCAGATTCAACGCTTGGACATCCAATGGCATCTTACCCACCCCCTGGGCGGCATCGGTGTGGAAATGAACCTGCCTTTTCCGACAGATCGCCCCGATTTCCTCCAAGGGTTGAATGACGCCGATTTCATTGTTGGCCGCCATCACCGATACCAGGATGGTCCGTTCATTGATGGCATCGGCCAACCGCTTCGGGTCCAGACGACCATCCGTCCCCACGGGCAGATAAGTGACCTCGAACCCTTCCGATTCCAAATGACGACACGTATCCAGAACCGCCTTGTGTTCAATCACGGTGGTGATGATATGGTTGCCCCGGGATTTGTGAAAACGGGCAATGCCCAGAATGGCGATGTTGTTGGATTCGGTCGCCCCGGAAGTGAACACGATTTCACGCGGATCGGCCCCGATCAGGGTGGCGATCTCGGCCCGTGCCCGCTCCACCGCCTGTTCCGCTTCCCAACCAAAAGGATGGGAACGTGAAGCGGGATTGCCAAATTTTTCGGTGAACCAGGGAACCATGACCTCCAAAACCCGGGGATCGACCGGAGTCGTGGCCTGATAATCCATGTAGATGGGCAGTTTCATAAATTTCACCTTGCACGTTTCAGTTGCCGATGGCCTGCGACCACAGTCTTCACGAGCCCCGCGCGCCAGTGCCCCCACGAAGCCGGGCAACGATGTGTATGAATTGCTGAATGAAGCGTTCCAACTCCAGCATCCGGGTATTCCAACCGATACTGATGCGCACGGCACTCAGCGCCAGCGCCTCTGTCACTCCCATGGCAGCCAACACATGGGATCCCTCCCCTTTTCCCGAGGCGCACGCCGCCCCCGAACTGATGGCAAACCCCGCCAAATCAAGATTCATGACCAGGGTTTCACCATGAATCCCCTCGACGCCCACCAGAGACGTATTGGGAATGCGCACCGCTTCCCGGGCAAAAATCACCAATCCCGGCACCCCGGCCAACAATTCTTCTTCCATGCGGTCGCGCAACCGGGCCATCGCCGCGATTTCTTCCCGTTCATGTTCGGCAAGCCATTGCATCGCCGCCCCCATGCCAACGATCCCCGGCAGATTTTGCGTTCCAGCCCGTCGACCTCGCTCCTGCCCCCCCCCGAACAGCATGGGTTGCAACGACAACGAACGTTCCATGATCAAGGCGCCCACCCCCTGGGGACCACCCAATTTGTGCGCCGATACCGAAACCAGGTCCGCCGGCAACCGTTCCCCGGTCCAGGGAATCCGTCCCACCCCCTGAACCGCGTCCATGTGAAACAGGATCCCCCGTTCCCGACACCAATGCCCGATTTCGGTCACCGGTTGAAGGACCCCGGTCTCGTTATTGGCCTGCATGATGGAAACCAGAAAGGTATCAGGCCGCACCTGCCGCGCCAACGTTTCCAGATCAACCCGCCCCGAGCCATCGACCGCCAACAATGTCACCTCGTGCCCCAGTTGTTGCAGACGCCCGAACGCCTCCAATACCGAAGGATGCTCAACGGCACTGGTGATGGCGTGTCCCGGCCGATCCCGCATGCCGGCAATCCCAAAAACAGCCAGATTGTTGGCTTCGGTGGCACCGCTGGTAAATGAAACCAGACTGTCATGGACCCCGAAAAAGGTCCCCAAACTGCGACGGGCATGATCCAAACGCTGCCGTGCCGTCCGGCCAAAACCATGAACCGAAGCGGGATTGCCCGATTGTTCTTCCAACAACGGGAGCATCGCCGCCAATACGGAGGGTCGGACGGCGGTTGTTGCATTGTGATCCAGGTAAATCACGACAACACCCTGATTTCATCCTGGACAACGGAATCATCCTGCGCATCATGGACCTGCGCATCATGGGTTTCCTGCAACAACAGCGCAAGACTGACCGATTCCAGATAACCGTTCAAATGTTCACCCAAACGTTGCCAGAAGTGATGGGTGATACAACGACTGGAAGGACGACACCCTTCGGGACTGCTGCATGAGGTGGCCTGAATCGGTTCATCGACGGCACGAATGATGTCGGCAACACTGATCATCGTCGGAGAGGTGGCCAACATGTAGCCCCCACCCGGGCCACGAATGCTGCGTACCAATCCCTTGCGTCTGAGCTTGGAAAACAACTGCTCCAGATAGGAAAGCGAAATTTCCTGACGGTTGGAAATCTCGGCCAACGCCGTTGGCCGTGTTTGACCGTGTACGGAGATATCCAACATGGCAGTCACCGCATAACGCCCACGCGTAGTCAGTTTCATGGCCCCTTCTCCACCGGGTGCTGGCCGTTCCCTTTTTTTTCGATGGTTTTGAGACGATGTTCAAGATGATGAACCTGTTCCAGCACACACACCACCGCCTTGGCCACCGGATCAGGCATCGATTCAATCTGGCCATAGGCTGGAAACAATGGGGAATCCTGGCGTAGTGATTGGTTCATCCCCATGATGATCCGGCCGGGTACCCCAACGACGGTGCTATTGGCCGGTACATCCTCAACCACGACCGCGTTGGAACCGATCCGGGCATTGGCATGGACCGTCAACGGCCCCAATACCTTGGCGCCGGCCCCGATGATCACGCCCTCTTCCAGCGTAGGGTGGCGTTTTCCCTTCTTCCAACTGGTCCCCCCCAGGGTGACCCCATGGTAGATGGTGACGTTGTCGCCAATTTCCGTCGTTTCGCCAATGACCACCCCCATGCCGTGGTCGATGAAAAAACCACTCCCGATCCGCGCCGCCGGATGAATTTCGATGCCGGTAAAAAAACGGACGATGTGGGACAGGAGACGGGCCGACAGAAACCAACCCCTTTTCCACAGCCCGTGCGCCACACGATAACCAATCACGGCATGCAGTCCGGGATAACACAACAGGACATCCCAAACCCCACGCGCCGCTGGATCACGTTTGTGAATCACTGAAATATCGTTTTTGATGCGACTGAACATGGACCCTCTTGCCAAACGATCATTGACCCGCCTTGAAGCGTTATTGTGCTAAGTCTGATCATTTTTGTCAAGTATTCAACCCGATCTCAGCAACATCTCACGGGCCGGCAAGAGGAATGTTTGATAAAAACAGAAGAAAATCAAGGGAACAATCCCCCTTTTTTTTTCTTCTTCCCCCCTTTTTTCTTTTCTTTGGGGAGGGATGAATGAGGAAGATCCCCCTCTTCGGTCGCCATGGGGGGCAAGGGGGGGGCGGAGTTTCGGTCAACGGAAGGTTGCAACGGGATCCCGAGCCGGGATTGCAATCCTTGAATCAATTCTCGTTCCCGGTTCAATGCGGCCTGCAATTGTCGCGTCAACAGGTCGATCTGGAGTTGTTTATATCCCAACAGATGAAATGCAGTATGCAACAATTCGGTCACATGAATGGAATCCCAGCCCGACAGATGGTTTTCCGCGATGAAGCGTTCCATCGCATCGACAGCAATACCGGCGATCCATGCGGCGTCGGAAACTTCAAGGGGCGGAACATCCGCCAGTTTTGAATGGGATTGTCGGTCCATGAAGGTTTGATTCAACTCTCTTTTTTCTATCAAGAGGCATTACCCGGAACATCTCCGGGCATGCCAAGGTTTCCCGGGAAGGCCCCTCCAACGGGTTCGTACTCGATGGTCCCGGGTGATTGTACGAAGACAGATCCTTTATCCGCAAACAAATGGTGAGCACCCGATCCCGGCAGGCGGGTACGAATGCCATTTACACACCCCCGGGAAAATGGCTATGCTGACTGAAGATCATGCGGGAAGCGCTGATGCCATCCAGGGCCATCCAGGGATGAACCTCAGGGTGCCTCTTCCCCGCACCGGTTTTTCCCATAACCTGATCCAAGGTAATGAGACATCCCGGCATGATTGCCGGGTGTACCAACTCAAGAAAGATTTGATCAAACCGCCCCGACAAGGTCAAGGACCATGCCTTCAGTTTCCAATGAAAAACCGGTATCCCCCAGGCCAGGAACCGCCAACGCCAAGGTAACACGAACTCCTTCCACATCAAAAGGTCCGTCCCCCTCACCCCCATCCGGCCAGACCACGGCATCCCAACCCCAAGGAAAAAAACCGGTGAAGCGAGACGACCGCATCCCATTCAGCACCCGACTCCGATTTGAATCGGACGATGGCCGCCATGTCATCAACGGCACCACCTCGGATGTCAGCATGAGCGGTGCCTTTCTCAGCTCCGACGAGTTGCCTGCCGACATCAAGGAAGGAATGGAAGGCGTCGTCTTTGTTGAAATGAGCAAGGAAGGCAATACATTTGAGGTCTCATTCCATTGCACCATCGCCCGAGTCACACCACGCGGGCTGGGATTGAATTTCGAAAATGAGTTTGAATGAACGCCATGGCCTGATCAGGATCCGCCCCTCGTCTCCACCCTCCCCCGGAGCTTTTTTTGTTTCGATCCCCTCTGACAATGCCTTTTCATTCATCCCCAACGGTGCTAGGCTGACATATGTATCAGTTTTCTCTAAACTATCAATAACAAGGAGCGATTCATGTCAACCACACGCCGCACCGGCAGCACCCTTCTGGCACTGAGCGCACTGGCTTCCATGTCCTTGGCCTTTCTGGTCCCGACCTCCCGGGCAGAAGCCTTCTGCTGCGCCACGACCCTGGTCCCTGCCACATCCTATGTCTATCCGGTGACCTACGCCTATTCACCCGTCGTCTATACGGCGCCGGTCGCCTGGACGTACCCCACTTATGCCTATACCTACTCCTACTACACGACGCCAGTCTACTATTCCTGGTCCAACCTGGCCGTGGGATGTGTCGGAATCACCTGTTAACCCCGAACCATCCTTTGATCGTAATGCTTCTTCAAGCCCGGGAGTCCTCATGAAACCTGACCGGTCACCGAGGTTGGGTCAAGGTAGCCTTACCCGACGTGACACACTTTGGCTGCTTTCGACCACCACAGCGGCTTTGTTGACACCATCGGTCCTGACGGGATGTTCAGTGAATCCCGTCACGGGGGAAAAACAGTTGCTGTTGATGTCGCGCGAGCAGGAAATCGCCGTCGATCAAAGTCAGGCGCCCCATCAGTTTTCCGCCGACTTTGGCGTCCTGCCCGACTCCGCCCTCAACGCATATATCACCTCGGTGGGAGATGCACTGACCATGCGCTCCCACCGACCCGACATGCCTTACAGTTTTCGTGCCGTCCAAAGTCCCAACGTCAACGCCTACGCCTTCCCGGGAGGCAGCGTTGCCGTCACCCGGGGGATTCTCCTGGCCATGAACAATGAAGCCCAACTGGCGGGCCTCCTGGGCCATGAAATCGGCCATATCAATGCCCGCCATGCCGCCCAGCGCCAAACCAAGGGATTGCTGGCCCAGGCGGTATTGTCCGGCACCTCCATCCTGGCCCAATCCAAGGATCCCCTTCTGGGACAGTTGACCCAAACCCTGGGAGGCGTCGCCTCTGGAGCGCTGTTGGCGCATTACAGCCGTGAAAACGAACGGGAAGCGGACAACCTCGGCATGGACTACATGTCGCGTGTCGGCCAGAATCCCCAGGGGATGGTGGAACTGATGCAAATTTTGGTGGACACCTCCAAGCACAGCCCCTCGGCCCTGGAACTGATGTTCGCCACCCATCCCATGAGTTCCGAACGTCTGGCCACTGCCCGCAGTCAGGCAGAACGTCTCCATGCCAAGGATAAGGATGTTCCCCTGCGTTCCGAGCGCTATATGGATCACACCGTTGCCATCCGCAAGCAAAAAGAGACCATCACGCTATTGCAACAGGCGCAGCAGTCCATGGCGCAAAAACAGTATGATCAAACCGAATCGGCCTTGAACTCGGCGTTGGGCCATACCCCTGATGATTATACCGCATTGGTCCTGATGGCCAAGACGCAGCTGGCCTTGGAAAAAAACAAGGAGGCGCTCCGTTACGCCGAAGCGGCCCTCAAGGTTCAACCCAGGGAAGGTCAGGCATTGCAGGTCGCCGGGGTGGCTCATATTGCCGAGCGTCACTATGAAGCGGCACTGGACCGGTTTGCGACCCTCGACCGGGTTTTGCCAGGCAACCCCAACACCGATTTTCTTCAGGGTATTGCCTGTGAAGGAATGGGCAACCGCTCCGAGGCGGCCCGGTTCTTCATGGCTTATCTCAAGGCGGAGACCAAAGGTGAACAGGCGAAATACGCCTACCAACGCTTGGTCTCATGGGGCGTCGTCAAGCCGAAAGCCTGATGAGGGTTGATGATTGTATCTTCCTTGTCACATTCATCAGCTGGAATGAGTGACCGACAGTTCACTGATTGATCAAAAAAAATATTGAAAGAAAAAAGGGGTCTGGGGG
>PEAN01000040.1:4833-35802 GCA_002753735.1 Magnetococcales bacterium DCbin4 | reverse complement strand
AAAATCAAAGTCCTGGGGGCAATCCCCCAGACCCCTTTTTTATTTCAATATTTTTATATATATCAGTCAATTGCCAATCATCCTCTCCAGTTAATGAATCTGACAAAGTAGAACTAAAGTTTCAAGCCGAGCATGCGAAAGGTGCAAATTTCACTTATCCCAAAACTCCTTAAGGGGGACTGGAAAACGTTTACTCTTGGCCCCCCTTTCCCGCCAACGTTTGATGTATTCCCAATCTTCAGCGGGTATGCAGATGGGATTGACACGGTTGAAATGAAAATGTCCCTGACCCCGACGTACGATATCCGCCAAAGATTCCTCACGCACATTACCAAAACCGATTTGATAAAAAGTACACGGTTGCACATCTCCATAACCATTGATATGCAGGCGTTCGGAAAAAGCGGGACATTTGCGCCCGCTGACCGGACTGGTATCCAAGTCGGTATAAACAAAGTTATAGGTATCGGACAGCTGACGCACCGTGATGCTATCCTCCTTGGTGAACACGACGTGATCCGCCTCCGACCAACGGCCCTGGGGTACGGCAAAATTCATGAATACCGGTACCTTATGGCAATCGGCAAATTTGGAGATTTTGACACAGGTGCCATCGGTCAAGGTTTGGTGGGATGCCAGGGCGACAAACATGACGTAAAAACCATGTTTGCGCAAAAGCTTGAGTTGTGCCAGCTTGATCTCCATCACCTTGTCCAGATCATCCTCTTCATGGGCGGTATCAAAGCTCAAGGTTACGGAGTCCACCTGCAATTCCTTGAGTTTCAGGCACACCTCCTCGGTCAGCAACAAACCGTTGCTTTGAATACCGATCAGCATGGAACCGGCGTCGATTCGGCGAATGATTTCCGCCAACGATTCCAGTCGGGTCAGGATCTCGCCCCCGGTAAAGGTGACGTAAAAACCGCCCACCTCACGTAATTGTTCCACCGTACGCACAATTTCATCGACGGTGAGTTCTTTCCGATCTTTGGCGTGGACGGTGGTGACGTTGCAATGGGGGCATTTCAGATTACACACATAGGTAACCACGATATCAAAACCCCGTATGACCGTCCGTCCCATCTGTCGCAATACGGCATAACGCAGGCTTGAATACATCATGCGCGGCTTTTTCCACCAAGCGTGGGCGACGTGATTGACATTGTGTATGATCTTTTTGGAAAGGGTAATCATTGATTTTTTCCTGATCCATCGCATCGAAAAGTGGTTGCCCACCAGGTCTGAGTGAGGGACAGAATCGTTCCAGTATTATCCAGATATTCGCATCCGTGACATGCCAATCAACGCGAACAACATCTTTTAGCATTAAAAATTTTTATAGACATTTTTCTCCCCTGAAATTGCCACAAAGGCACGAAGGATAGAAAATCACTCAAACCAGTCAATGCGATCCAGTTGAACCAGCGATTTGTTTGCGAGCACTGAAGGCCAACACCGGCCCTGATCCCCTTTCCACCCAGGAGACCGGAACAGACGCCACGGAAATCAGGAGATACCCTGGAATCCTTGCACCGCGTGGCTGGCCCGGGGGCAGATGGCGTCGGAGTCGATTTTGCAGGGACAACGACCACGCCGACGGGTCAGTTTGGGAAACTGTTTGACAGGTTTTGAAAGACGAACGGCGAAACACTCCATCCAGGGTTTTTGGTGTAAAAAAACTCAAATGAAACGGGGTATGCAGGAACGACCAATACCGCCCGAAGAGACGGAAACTTAAACAATCCATATTTTCCGTTTCTCCGATCACCCACCCACCAGGTTTAAGAACACGAAAGATTTCTTCCAACAATCCCACTGGATTGGGGACATGCTCAATGACATGGTTGATTTGGACAAAATCGAAGGAATCGGGGTTCAGATCGGGTGTAGGGAAAAACCCGGTTTTCACCTCAAGACCAAACTGTTCCCGCGCATTATTCGCAGCCTGAGCGTTTGGCTCCACGCCAATCACCTTGAGCTGCAAACCATCCCGGAGCAAAGCCAGTTTTTCGCCACCGCCGCAGCCTACGTCCAACAAGCTTTGCCCTGGTTGAACGCCCAGTTTTCGCAATCGGGCCAGAATGCGACGGGTATAAAGCTTCATCAATACCGAACGAAGTCCCCTGGCCGGGCTGGCCTGGTAGTGGACGTAATTTTCAGGGTAGAAGCGCAAGGCATCCCGAGCCGTAGGCATGGGCACCTGCTGGGCCAACCCGCAATGACTGCAAGCATGAATATGACCTTCCCAATCAACGCCATACTCATAATCACGCACCTGGTCCAGCACCACGATGTCCACCGGACCGGAGCAACTGATGCAGACTGGAAGGTCCATCAATCATCTCCCATTTGATACCAGAGTCGCCGTAGGTTACAGGCGCAAACCAAAGTAAAGTGATGATAGTGTATTTTACCATCCCGTTCAAGCTGGAAGTTCATTTTCAGCGCTTCAGGCATTCGATGTAGTTGCATTTTGAAACCATAATCAAACAAATTGATATAGCGTACGGGCATGGTTGCGGAGTTTCTTTTCAATCAGCATATTGCAGTCAATCACATGTTTACTCGACATCGAACACTAAAAAAACCTCATTGTTTGATCGCAGGGATAATCCGCACGAAAAGCCGATAGATGGTATATTCAAACATGAAATAGTGAAAGTTATGCCTCAGCCGGAACCATGCCAAGGGCTTGTATATACGAGACAGGGTACGCAGCATGCGAAACCAAATCGCCTTGTTGCCCTCCGACTCACGAATAATTTTGTCGTCAACGACGTAGGATGCCACCTGCATCATTTTAATGATGTTATTGTGGCGCGAAGTGTACCAGGGATGTACGATCTTTTTTTTGGAGTCGGAAGAATCCATTTCGACCCATTCGTCCATGGTACGCGGAGCCTGGAAGCCATATTGTTCCTGGGCAATGGCCAACATTTGTGTTCCGGGGATCGGTTTCCAATCACCGCCCACCCCAAAATAGGCACGTGGATTTTCGCGCAGGATTTGCAGTACGGTATCTTTGGTCGTCACCACATCCTCGTAGGTTTCACCTGGGGATCCGTAGAAAAAATTAAAATAGGGGGTGATTTGGGGATATCTGGCCAACTTGCGATTGACCTGAAGGATTTGCTCCCTGGAAATCCCTTTTTGCATCTGCTTGAGGATACGATCACTGGCGGTTTCGACCCCAACCATGATCATCCGGCAACCGGCTTTGACCATGAGCTGTAAAAATTCATCATCCATTTTGTCGATTTCGTTGATACGTGCCCCCCTGAACTCCAAGGTGAGACACATTTTTTCCTCGATGATGCGTGTGAACAAGCGTCGCATCCGTTTCAGATCAACAAAGCTGGTATCGTCAATAATGCTCAGATGGGTGACCTGATACCGTTCGATAAGCATGCGTATATGGCCGATGACATCATCATCGGGATCGGCCAACCATTTTTTGCCTTTGATCACACTGTAGGTAGCGGGACTGACGCAAAAGGAACATTTGTACGGGCAGCCCACGGCGGTAAACAGGGGAAAAACACGCGCCCCCTTATAGAACCTTTGATAACGGATTGAGGCCACATCCACCAGGTGATAGGGAATATCACGATAATGGATCCTCTCGAAATGTTCGCATCGGGGGACATGGACCAGTTGACCTTGGGCATTTTTGTACGAGATTCCCTTGATTCCTTCAGGTTCACGGCGTCCCTCACGCAAGGCGGTCAGCAACTCTGCAAGCGGCAGTGAACCATAACCGCGTACAAGAAAATCGATAAAACTCTCCGCCAACGTTTCTGGCAAAACCGTGACATGGGGTCCGCCCCAGACAATAGGGACATTCGGCCATTGTTCCCTGATAAAAAGAGAGATCTCTCGGGCGTGATGCAATGGCGACCCCGTCATCACCGAGATTCCCACCAGGCGGAAACGATCCGTCATGCGTTGCGTCACGATCCCCCGCCAGTCGGACGATTCACAGCGCAGGTCAAGAATTTCCACCAAATAGCCACGCTTGACCGAATCGGCAGCGGCGTAAATCAAGCTCAAGGGCAGGTCCACGACCATGCTGTCCATACTACCCAGGCGGGGATAAATCAGCAGGACATCCTTCATGATGGCGACTCTCCAGTTGTGCTGCTTCAGCGCGAATCCGACAAACTGCCGCTTCGCAATAGCAAACGTGCCAGTCAAATGAATCGAAACTTGATGTTCAAGTTTTTTCCCCTTGAGGGGAAATCCTTATTTTACGTCGCCATCACCCTGTCCTTGTAAGGGTTTTCGCAAATTTGCCGAGGCGGGGATAAAGAAGAAGGGCATCCATCATGACGCATGTGACTCCCAGGGTCTGGCATCGTCGACAAAGACCTTGAACCATAATTCCAACATGGCGATGGCGACCAGTTGGCGGTAGGCAAGCATACTGCCGCGGGAAAACCAGGCAAACAACGCCTCCAGGTAGACCCACTGAAAAATTCCCCGGTTCTCCACCGATTTTTTGTTGAGGAGATCGTGACACCAGAGCAGAAAATGGCTGCGCATAGCAGTTGTCAGGGGCATATAGAATGCCTGCTTCCCTTTTTCCCGCAGATGCTCGGGAAAACGGCGATCGATCATGGCCCGCAACACCTCCTTGTTGCGGACGCGATTGAATTTGGCCTCCTGAGGTAGATTGAGGGCGAATTCAACCAGGCGGTAGTCGAGAAAAGGACTGCGGTTTTCCACCGCGTGGGCCATGTTGAGTTTATCCAGCCGGAACAGGACACTGAACGGAATCCAATACTTCACATCCAACAGTGAAATCCGGGAAGCGAAATCAAACCCATCCTCATCATCCATATCCTGTTGAAAGCATTGACCCAGGGGAACTTCATCCCATTGTCGACGATACTCCGGCGATACGGCGGCCATTCGATCCCCGGGGGTCAGACAGGCGGTAATGTGTTCGTAAAAATCACCAAACCGTCCCGCATGGTGCAAGGATTGGATCAGCTTTTGTTTTTCACGCGGACCAAAACGATCGGGATAATCGAAAAAATGATCGATCAGCGCTGAAGGTGCCAGTCGGGTCAGCCAGACCAAAGAAGGACCCACGCCGGGCGCCGAAAAAAAAGATTCATGCCGTTGCCGCAACATCATCAAACGTTGATGAAAATACCCATTGAAAATTTCATCCGCACCATCCCCGGTCAAAACCACTGAAAGTTTTTTTTTCGCTTCCCTGGCCAAAATCCAGGAAGGAAGGGACAACATGTCACCAAAGGGTTCATCCAAATGGTAGACAATCTTCGGCAACGTATGGAACAGATCCCCTTCAACCGTGATCGGATTGAATTCAAACCCCAGAAAGTCGGCAATCTGTCGTGCCCGGGGGTGTTCGTTGTAGCGGTAATCGAAGCCGACGGAAAAGGAGATTTTCTTTCCAGTCATCTGACGGCTCATGGAGGCGGCGACAGCGGCGGAATCGACGCCACCACTCAAATAAAGCCCAAGCGGCACGTCGCTTTGCAGCCGAAGACGAACGGCATCATCGAACAATTCCTCAAACCGGTCCACCGTTTCGGGTCCATAACTTAAACCGACTGCCGGGGCAGGACGCCAATAGCGAAACACCCGGATTTTCCCCTCCCGCCGCACCAGCATATGAGCGGGTTGCAGTTTTTTAAATGATTTAAAGATGGTACGTGGTGCGGGGACATGGCGAAACGCAAGGTAATGTTCCACCGCAACCGGATCCACCTCCCGGTTCATCCAGGAAAAGCGCAACAAGGAATGCATTTCCGAGGCGAACAAAAACCGTGGACCCTGTTCCCCGTAGTAAAACGGTTTTTTGCCAAACCGGTCCACGGCCGCCACCAGTTGACCTGCGCGCCGGTCCCACAGGGCAAAGGCGAACATGCCGTTGACCCCATCAAGCAAATGCTCCCCCAATTCTTCATAAAGATGCAACAGCACCTCACAGTCACTATCAGAAACAAAACGGTGCCCCCGTTCCTTCAACCCTGCCGTCAATTGCCGGTAATTGTAGATTTCACCATTGGCAACCAAAACCAAAGATCCATCTTCATTGAACAAAGGCTGGTTGCCGGAACTGGACAGGTCGATGATGGTCAACCGCCGGTGTCCCAGGGCCATCCCCTCTTCACGAAACTCACCTCCGGCATCGGGACCACGATGAAAGAGGGAGCGGGTCATCGCCGCAAAGAGCGCGAAATCCTCAGGATCGGGACTGAACAGCCCTGTTATGCCACACACATCACCCCTCCTTGGCCACCGGATGGATCAGGCGCACTTCTGCAAGGTGCCATATGCCATCCAGGACATAGACCTTTTCAAGATCCAACCGTTCCAACCATTGTGGCAGATGGATGAAATTTTCACCAATGGCCCGTTTTTTAATGTAGGCGTGATTTTGTGCTTCCAAGAAATGGATGCGATTGGAACGGATGGGGGTTTTAAAGAGAAGTCGATCCTGGATGCATACCGTTCCAGCGGAAAGCTTGAGACGGCGATCCAGGGTCCAGGGAGCGGACCGCCCCCCCAGATTGGCCGACGATTGATTGAGGGCGCTCCCCTTGCGCCGACGGATCCAATCGATCCCCTTACGGGTCAGGCGCGACCCCGGGGCGGTGGAAGAGGCCAGACGCAATACCAGACGCGCCATGAACGAAGGGATGAATTTTTTGACCCGGGGCATCGGGGCCAACACGAATGGTTGACCCTGCGCCACCCCGGAATGAAGGTGACGATCATAAGTCATGTTGGTGGCCGAACCCCGGTCCAGATCGAGGGCGTAACCATAATCGGCGACCGAATCGGGCGTCCCGGGAGAAAACAACCGCGTCAATCCCCCGGCGGCAGCGGCGAAAATGCCGGAACCGGTGCCGACATGGAAACGAATCAAGGCCGAATCCTTGAACCAGACGGGTTCTGCCGTCGAAAAGGTTCTGGCCAGTGGGATGGGATCACCTTCGGGAAGGGCCATGGTTGGGCGACGATGGTCATAATCATGGGCCAGAAGCGTTTGAAATGCCCAACGCGGCAAACGCAAATCATCAGCCAGCGTGTTGGCAAAACCTTTGAACCCGGTTTCCATCGTCGCGAAACGGCGGTGCAGCCAAACCGCCTGCCGGGAATAAGGCAACAATAGAATCACCGCGATGCGGGAAAGATAGGGATTATGACACACCCCATACTCTTCCCCCACCGTCAAATCGGGATGGACCCACTGACAGGCGAATTCAAAAGCGCGGACAAAGGGGGCGATGGCCGACCAATCGTTCCATAAATCCATGGCCATGGCGACAAATTCCACCGTCAAAAAGGTGTACCCCACATCCATGTGCCCGACCTCGGGGAACCATCCTTCAGCGGTTTGTGTCAGAAGAATGGATTGCAGCTTGTCACGGGCATTGCTGGTCAGAACGGCATCATGCAACACATGCCCCGCCCACGCCAATGCCGCCACCCCAACCGCCTGGTGATTGGTTTTGAACAGATCCTGCCGTCCTTTCAACCAATACGCGGTCGTCGCCAAACGTTGACGGGCAAGCGCAACCAGTTCGGGCGGCAAGCCCCCCCCCACCTCTGCCAGGGTACGGGCGACGGCATGACAGGAAAAGGCGGCTGCGGCAAACGCCCGTTCCCCCTTGTACCATTCATCCATGGAGCCATCGTCATACTGGTTGGCACACCAAAAACCAAGCTGTGCCATCACCGTCTCCAACAGTTGGGGATCCCCCCGCCATGGAGAACCGGGATAATCCCGGGCATACAGCAACGCCAAAGGGAACATCGCCTCTTGCCGCCGCATGTCGGAAAGTTCCGAAGTCTTGTCCCGCCAATAGGCCAAATGCATCGACCCCCGCGTCGGTGAAAGGGGATCGCAATCCATCTGCCGCATCAATCGGGGTACCGCCTGATAAAGAAACTCGAGGGGTTGCCGAAGATCCATCATGAACCGGCCGCTCCAGATTCCTTTGAGGAGGAACCTTCCTGTTTGCACTTTTCCTTGGAATCAAACCCTTCGATACAGCGTATGGGCTTTTGCCCGGCATGACCCAGATGGAGATAGAACGTCAATTCCCCCAACAATCCAAACGCAAGGAACATGAAACCCACCACCATCATGAACGGCGAAAAAAGCCAGATGGGATGGGATTGCAACAAGCCCCCTGGATAATCGATGAACAAAGAGATGAAATGCATGACCATGAAAAATCCACCCCAAAGGATGGAGAACACGATACAGATCATGCTATAGGCGCCAAAAAAATAGAGGGGCGACTGCACATAGCGCGTCAGGAAGAACACCGTGAGAAAATCCATGAGTCCGGTAAACATGCGGCTGGTGCCAAATTTGGAATGACCAAAACGCCGGGGGGCGTGTTCGATGGGAACCTCACCGATGCGATAACCCCGGTTGGCCATGAGGACCAGGATATAACGATGCAACTGGCCATACAGCGGCAATTCCTGCAGGCATTCCCGGCGGATCAACTTGAATCCGCAATTGAAATCACGGATGGGAATCCTGGAGAACCGGCGCACGATACGGTTGAACAGGCGTGAAGGGAGGGTCTTGGTCAACGGATCCCGGCGCCTGAATTTCCATCCCGTCACAACATCCAGATTTTGTTCCCGCATGGCATGAAGCAGTTTGGGTATTTCTTCCGGTTGATCCTGAAGATCGGTATCCATCATCAATACGAGTTCGTGTTGCGCCAACTCAAAGCCCACCTTCAAGGCATTGGATTTTCCCTGGTTGATCCGGAAATGGACCGCTTTCAAGACCCCTGGATGCAATCGTACCAGTTGACTGATGATCTCAGTGGAACCATCATAACTGCCATCGTTGATGAAAATCACCTCATGAGGTCCAATCCGCGCCAGCACGGGCAACAACCGATCCACCAAAAGATTGAGTGTTTCCGCTTCGTTGAAGACCGGGAGAACAACACTGATTCTGGTTTCTTTCAGTTCAGAGTCCGCCATATTCATTCCCTTGGGAACCGGTGATCAGCATGATGAAATGCCAGTCATCGTTCAACATTTGTACAAGCCAACCGAAACCAGGTCTCACAGATCATGGACGGGAAAGCTGAACGTTGACCATCATGCCCAGATTGCGATCAATGAAACGGTACAGAAAACGCGGCATCACCTTGTGCAGATGAATCGGGCCAAGGTAGAGAAATCTGAATGGGAAATGGCTGCGGGACATACGTTCAATACGGAACCTGGAAAATAATTGCCGCAGTTCATCATAAGTATAGAAACGTCCAATCGGATTGGTCGGACCATCCATATAACAATCAAATGTCTCATAATCTTCTGTATGCTCAATACCATCGCGTTTGGCCGGGGCCTTGAGCAGAAGTCGCAGGAAAAAAGTGGCCAAAGGAAATAAAATTGGATTGAAAAAGAAAAGCTTCCCATAAAGGCTGATGAATGCCGAGCCACCCGGCTTGATCACCCTCCAAGCCTCTGCAATCCCTTTTTCCGTATCCGGGATATGGTGCAACACCCCCGTGGAAGTGACACGGTCAAGGACACCCGTCTGGAAAGGGAGGTATTGGGCATCGGCTTGAATCGCCATTCCGTTAAAAAGCCCATAGGTGCGCAATGCTTCCCGGGTGCTGATGGCCGCTTTTTCAGTGAAATCAACTCCAAATGAAAACGCCCCGTGCTTGGCCGCCTGTTTGACCACCCATCCGGAGCCGGAACCGATATCCAAGGTCACCAAACCTTTGAGGCGTTCAAAACGGTATTCATCCATGCAAAAGGTGTCCACCTCTTCCTGGCGCCACACATCCTGAGCCTCATAATATTCTTTGGAATAAAGGGATTGGTCAGTCTCATATTGAAAATGTGGACTGTCTTCCCAATGTACCTTGGCCTGGGCCAGCAAAGGATCGTCGACCTTGAGGAAACGAGGAATATCATCGATAATGGGATCGTCTTGCCGACAGGAAGTGCAGGAATAACGTCTACTCTGTGGCGTATCCACCAGGATCAACGTCCCTTTGCAGTGTGGACATGCAATCCATTGGATGACTTTTTCAAAGTCAAACATACCATTCACCTTTCGACTGACTCTGTTCGGTTGAAGATCCTGCCCTGTTCCATCAAGTACAGGCCGACAGGGATGCAGGATTCAAAACAGGTGTGACAACCCTGTCTGTCTTGTTGGCAAGAATCTTTTCCTCCGAAAAATTATAGGAATTTTTTCAATGGAATAAAAAGAAAATCCACATCATGATCGAATTTTTCATGC
This sequence comes from Magnetococcales bacterium DCbin4, assembly GCA_002753735.1. Lineage (GTDB taxonomy): Bacteria > Pseudomonadota > Magnetococcia > Magnetococcales > UBA8363 > UBA8363. Next base: position 25,526 of record PEAN01000040.1, on the reverse strand, counting down.
CCCGATAAGGCATTATTGAAGCCTTCAGTTACATTTTTTTTCACCCAAGACCCGATTCATGACATTGAATAACAAAGTTGCACGGTTCGGTTCTTCCTGGTCACCACCGGCACGGCAATGGCAGAATCACGGATGGTCATCGGTTTCTTAAAAACCTGGATTCCATGGCCGACTTCCGGTACATCCTGAAAGCATCCTGCGAAAGTGGCGGAATTGGCAGACGCCCTGGACTTAGGATCCAGTGCCTTCGGGCGTGGGGGTTCAAATCCCCCCTTTCGCACCACCCCGGCCACGGAATCCATTCTGCCCTCAAATACGCACTTCCACCAAGGTAATGTCATCATCCTGGGTACTGGCGCCGGTATGGTCGGCAAGCATTGAAAGCAAACCTTCCAATGGCGTTCCATCGACGGCAACCCCCGTCAGGAATTCTGCCAAACGATCAGCGCCAAACATGTCACCATTCCCTCCTCTGGCCTCGGTAATGCCATCGGAGTAAAGATACAGGCGATCACCCGGTTCCAGATTCCGGGTGACCTGAACTTCATCCATGTTCAACGAAGTCGTCACCCCCAAGGGTGGCAACTGGGAAGGGAAATATTCCACAACCGCCCCACGGCGCACCAGGAACGCTTCCGGGATGGCGGCATTCCACAAGTTCACCTCATTGCGTTGTACGGAAATCTCCAGCAACAACGCCGCAAAAAAAATTCCCGTGGGGAGACGGGCACACAGTTGGGCATTGATCAGTTTAAGGATGTCCAAACCCGGAGCCTCCCTTTGCGCCTGCTCATGCACAATATAAGTCACAAGAGGACCACCGATGGCGGCCGGCAATCCATGGCCGGTGAAATCGCCCAAAAGAATCAACTGCCGCCCTTCCGGGGTAAAGGTGGACAACAGCATGTCCCCGGCCGTCTGTTCCACAGGGGCGATGAGATGACGCAAATTACGATCATCCAAGACATCGGCACCCCGCATCTTGATAATGATGTTTTCGATCAAATCCCGTTCATACATCAATTTTTGATTATTTTTCTTCAAGGCCCGGGTGACGAACCTGAGTTGCAGATGGGTTTTGATCCGCGCCTGGACGATGGGAATGCTGAACGGTTTGGTAATGTAATCCACCGCGCCCAGTTGCAACCCTTCAATTTCATCCGCCTCCTCGGACCGTGCCGTCACAAAGATGATCGGAATATCACAGGTCTCCTTGTTCTGTTTGAGCCTGCGGCACACCTCATATCCGTCCATTCCCGGCATCATGATGTCCAACAGCACCAGATCGGGATAGGGGGCAACCATGGCCGCCTTCAAGGCAATCTGACCGTTGAGGGCGGGACGAACGGTATAGTCGTTGATCAACGCCCCTTTGAGGACGTCAATATTCTCAGGTGTATCATCCACCACCAAAATGATGGGACGCCTCCCTGTGTCTCGCGACATATGGCCCTTTTCCTGCTGGAAATTGACAAGGTTTGCGACAGACCAACGCCGACCTGGTTCACAGATCGGACATTCCGGTCATGGATTCCGGTCAGCCATGCTGGCAAACACTTGAAGTGATGCGCAATCCGTGCCAACCATTGCCCGGCAACGATTCCAGAGGAAATTGACGTTGATGATCAAGAAATCAAAGAAACGGGTGGATTGCCCCCCGGGTATCATGATGGTTTGACCTGCTCCCGGGAAACCGGGGGTCGATGTCCCCCTGAGTCTCGTTTTCACCTGAACGCTTCATGCCCGTAAAGATTGCTGTACTCCATCATCAAGGTGACCGCAACAATTGCAAAAGCAATTGCGGTTGCAGATTGGCCTGGGCCAATACAGAAATGCCTGCCTGCTTGATGATCAAATTACGGGTCATGTCGGCCGTTTCCTTGGCAACATTGGCATCCATGATGGTGGATCGCGCCGAAGTATAATTATCGGACAAGGATTGAATCTGGTTTGCGATGGATTCAAAACGGTTTTGCACCCCGCCGATGGTCGCACGGATGGAAGATACACTGTCGAGGGCGCTGTCGATCAGCAGAATGGTACGACTGGCCTGGGTGATGGTACTGACCTGCGCGGAGTTTCCGGCCAACCCCAAACCCACCTTGTTGGTACTCGCTCCGGCAAAGGTGACCGCCAATGTATTTCCGGCATCGGCACCGATTTGAAACGTCATGGCCGTGAACGAACCGGCGAGCAGGCGGAGTCCGTTGAATTTGATCCCGGAAGCGATACGATCGATTTCGGTGATCATTTCTTCGACTTCCGTTTGCAGGGTCTGCCGATCCGACAAGGACTTGGTTCCCCCCTTGGCTTCCACCGCCAGATCGCGAATCCGCTGCATGGCATTGACGGTTTCAACCAGGGCATCATCGGCGACCTGAGCCAGGGAAATACCATCATTGGTATTTTGTGCCGCCTTGCTCAACCCTTGGATCTTGGAAGTCAAACGGGTCGCAATACCGATGCTGCCGGCGTCATCCTTGGCGGAATTGACACGCAAACCGGTAGCCAGACGGATGAAGGTTTGTCCCAGGGAATCACTGGTTTTGCCCAATTTACGCTGTACGGAGAGGGCAACGATGTTTGATGCAAGGGTCAATGGCATGGGTCGGTTCCTCTTTTGAACCAGGTTTTCAAGGAACGGTCAGGGCGCACCACCACTCCGCAAAACCTGGTTGATTTATTCAATCAAACCGCTGCTTCATGCCGCTACATGTTCGTTCTCGCATCCACCATTAAAGATAGTGGCAGAATATATGTCAAGGCCATTTTTTTTCATCCGGTAAAAATCAACCATCCAGTGCAACTGATGGTTGATTTTTACGCTGGTTGGTTGATTTTTACGTTGCACAAAGCGGGTCAGCCAACGGGACGATCATTAAATTCAAATTATATTTCATAATCTTGGATTACGGTTGACACCATGTGCGGATCGCAGAGGAGAAAGTTGATTTTTTGCTTATGTCGGACCGTGCAAACGTCGATAAAAGGGTCAAGGACGCCATGCCCGCTCGGTTTGTTCTCTCGCACAGATGACTGAAGGAGCGTCGCACCCTTTGTTCCCTCCCCAAGGGGGGATCACGGATGCCCGCCCCTATGGCAGCAGGTGTCTCGCATGTTCGGCTCGGTTTTTGCATTTGCCTGTCCGAGGTCACAAATTCGTGACCTCGGGGAAGGTTCCACCAGGTCATTGCCACCAGGTCATTGCCACCAGGTCATTGTTGGATTAATGACCTGAACCTTGTGATTTTCCTATCCGTTCCAGTGCCATCCCTGTTATAAAACAGAGGTGACCATCGGCGACGGCATGTGGGACATCCCCAAACTCATCAAACCCTATCGAACAAACTGGTCTTCAGACGCGTGGTCACTTCAATCCCAAAAGCAACCAGCACCCTTGTCCCAATCATCAGTCTTGCAATGATGGGGGGATGGGTCGATCCAGGCGGAGTCGTTGCCGCGCCCCTGGACGAATTGCTGTCAGTACAACAGGAAACCCGCCCGTTTCATGGTGAAGTGGAGGCGGGTTGGGATGGGATGAACGAATATCTGGATGTATTTGGCGTCCGTGAAGAAGACCCGCGGGGCAAAAACATCGGGGATTATTCAGGTCAACACCTGCGCGGCGGTCTGGCATTGGACCGCAGGCTGTGGTCCGATGGCAGCTTCTGGCAACGGACCGTCAAAACCCCCTTTGATCGCGGCGATAACAAAACCTATCAGGCGGGAATCCAATATCAAGTCACCGACAACCGGGACAAAATCCCCGCCATTTCCTTGAGAATCTCTGGCTGGGGCAACAGTTCCAGCGAAGCCATCAAGGGATCGCCGACCCCGGTCTACGGTACCGGGTTCATGACCGACTCCATCGCCATCAAAAAACCGAGCGACCGCCAGTTTCAAGGTGACATCATCGGCTCCTGGGCCTTGACGCCATCGACTTCCATCTCTCTGTTTGCAAGTCAGGGGATCAGCGAAGTCAAGGTCGGAGATATCTTCGCCTCATTTGGTGATTGCAACTATAAAATCGAGCGTGTCCTGCAACCGGATGAGGTCAATGGTGGCTGGGATTCAGCCGTCAATGGCAAGGCGGTCGATGTCAACAATCCCAATTGTGGCATCACCTCTTTCACCATCCCCATGTCCGCCTACAATGCCCCGGAACTGCCACCGGGAATGTATGTCAGCTATGATGCCAGCTATTACCAGTTGGGGGGGATGACCCAGTGGAACAACCACGATTGGCGGTTCCGCCTGGGATATCGGTATCAAAAATGGGACCGTGGCGAACTGGATGACAGCATTGCCCTCCTCCAGCATGTCGACAAAACCGTCTATGATACCAATCACCACATCACGGGCGAAATCAGCTATAAATTACATCCCAATGTTGCCGCTTATGCCCGGTCACAATACATGACGAATCAGTTTCTGGGTGAAGTCCCCTACTCCTACAATCTGTTCAGCTCCCACAAATTTGAAAAACCCTACGGTTTCCTTTCGTTCGGCCTTTCAGCAGGATTCTGACACGCGCTCGTTCAAATCCCGCTCTTAAAAAATCAGATCGGTTTTTTCAAGCTCGACTTCAATCTTACGACGCCGGGACCGGATAAACATCCAACGCAACATGTTGCGCCTGGCCCAATGAAGAAAATGTGACATGGTTTGCTCTCCTGTGAATCGACCGCCATCGGTGCCAGGCAAAAATTTCTCCCGTACCCTTGTTCCCCTGGTCAAACATGGCTGTTGAACGAATAAAGGGGTTGCGTTGGTCGCATTGTTCAAACACATTTTATTTGCATGCATAAATCATGCTCATCACACCACCCCCCAAATGAAATGTCCCAATCCCGTTCCACTCTTTGCAACATGCTGGTAATATTCAAAAATTTCCTGACTGCCAGTAATTAAATGGAACATGCATCGAACAGCTTCCTTGCAGAACACGATGCCAATGGGCAAAATAGAGGCGGTTTGTCTATTAAATGTCCGTCCTGACCCTCCATGTCTGCCCTGATCAGGACAACTTCATCCCCGCTCGTCTTCGGACCCCGGGCATGACAACTTTAAAGAAATACCGCCCGCAAGATGAAACAAATCGTTCGTTTTGGTGATCCCGGGTTTTCAGACTTGTGGAACCAGCTCTGGTTTTCAAACCCCTACCGATACCCTTTGTACTCCCCAGCCAACCTGGATTATTACCAGGAACTCGCCAATCCAGCCAAATAGAGGGATCTTTCCTTTATCATTGTCGTTGGACAGGTTCCGTTGCTCGGTGTTTGCATCGCATTGAACCATGGTACCGAAGGTCATGCGCTATCCGCTTTTGGTTTACCCATTCATTTGGTTGCGCATGCTGAGTTCACACATGAACGTCATGGCAAGGAAATCAAACTTTTAAAAGAGGAAATGGATCGGATTCTTATGGAAACGGCACCCGTTTCCGTATTTTTTCAGGATTTTCTTTCCAACGGTCATCTGTCGCTCCTGGGACGCATCCTGATGGATCGTGGCGGAAAAGCAATTCCGGTGTTTACCCAGATTGTCGACCTGACGGTGGGTGAAGACCGTCTACGCCAAGGTTTGACGAAGACCTACAAATGGTGTGTCAATTGGGGCATCAAAAACCTGGAACTGACGATACTCGACCATCAGTCCATCACCCTGGACCATATGGAATCGTTCCGTCAACTGCATTTCAATGCTTCAGGACGTACAACACATTCCCACAAAAGTTGGATGTTACAATTTGATCTGGTCAAACAAAAAGAGGCATTTGTTGTCTTTGGCGCCATGGAGGGGGAACTTGTCACCGCTTCATTATTCATCCACAACCAGAAACATTATTTTTATGGCGTCAGCGCATCCAAACGTGAACTGTTCGACAAATCATTATACCATTGCATCATCTGGAAGGGGATGCTGCATGCACATGCGTTGGGCGTGGAGGCGTCCAAGGGACCGTTATCCCGCCTGGGATCGGGAGAGGTATGGAACTTGATTCACACCTGGAACCATTTGGTTGCCGACCGCAGGGAAAAACTGGCACTGCTCAAACCCTTCATCCCTTCCTGGCTGCCCGAACCCGACATGCGTTTGCCCTGTGTGGTTCCGATCTCCATTGATCCCCATCAGGCATCCCATTTGACGGCTTTGGGCATCAACAGCGGGTTCAGGCATTATGAACGCATCCACGCCGATGGCAGACGGGAACTGGTCAAAATGTTTCCCATTCCAATTCATCAGGATGTTTCCATGGAATGGTTGCTCAAAGTACGGACAATATTGGAATCTTTTTAACTCCCGGTTTGGATGCGTCCCATGTATGCAGGCATCGCCCGTTCCGCGCAAGAAATCGAAGCAGCCCTCCGACTGGCGGCTCAGGTATTTGGTTCCATTCTGGGCCAGGATGAAAAAATTATTTTTGAGATAAAAACCTTCCTCTGGCATGCAGCCTATCCCGATGGACCGGAACAGATCATTATCCTGGCGCCAAAACCGGATGAGGTCGTTGGTCTAATTCGCATTTGTCCTCGAATCTTGTATCGGAAGAATCAAAAATTTTCTTGTGGTGGCATTTCCAGTGTCTGCATCGCACCCCACCTGCAAGGACAGGGATTGTCCCCCCTTCTGATGACTGCGGCACTCAACTGGATACAATCTCATGACTTTGATATGGCCATCCTGTTTGGCCGCCGTGCTGTTGATCATTATTACACCCGTTTTGGATTCTGGGGGGTTTCCAGTTATAACAAATTTTTAGTCTCGCACCATGACCTGCGCCGTTACAAGGATGATCGGGTGAAACTGATCCCCGTTCCCACCGAAGAATCGAACCGGTGCTCGGTCTGGTATGAAGGTGCCTACAAGGATTGTTTTGGACGGATGGATCGTTCCGGGGAGCAATGGCGATTCATCGTAACCCATATGCGCCGTATCGGGCACCATGTCGATTTTGTTTTTTTTCAGGGAGAACTTTGCGGCTATGTGGTTCACGGCACCTCTACCATTTTTGAAATGGCACTGGATTACGCAGTTCCACCCCTGGCCATCCTTGCCATGATCGCTGCCAGGAACGAAAGCGATCCCCTGACGCTTGTCATTCCTCCCGAGCATCCGGTGCGATGGGTGCTGACCCATGTTGATGCCCGTCTGGAAACGCGCCAGTGCAGTTATGGTGGGCACATGATCCGTATCTTGAATCCGCAATCCTTTTTATCCGCAATGAGTGAACGCATGACGCCTGCGGTAGCAGCCATGAAGTCGGCACCTTTCACAGAATCATGGGAAGATTTCACGTTGAGATGGGACGGCGTCCGGATGAACATTACTCTGGATCACCCCGCCATTCCAACCTTCGACATCACAACCCGGCTGCTGGGATCACAAACGTTGACCGTCCGGCACCATCCTTTGGACCCTCCATTGTCCTTGAATATCAGTTTGCCGGATCAACTTTGAATCGCATCCACTTTTCGGGACGCAGTGTTCACCAGGGATCAATCCTCGGTCAGGGGAAAAGACAAACTCATGGTTTTTTCAATCTGATAAAGTTTGATCTTGTTGTGAAGCGATTGCCGGGTGATGTCCAGTAACGCCGCAGCCTGGATCTTATTCCCTTTTGTTTTTTGCAATGCCTTGAGAATCAACCTGATTTCAGTATTTCTCCTATGCTGCGGCAGTGAGAGCGAATCGGGATCCGAATCATGTGACAGGAAGGTCGGCACGCGCAGCGAACAATGATCGATGCTGATCGTCTCCCCATCACCGGTCAGGGCAACCAACCGTTCCACCTCGTGTTGTAATTGCCGGACATTGCCGGGCCATTCAAAATTTTCGAACAGTTCCATGACTTCGCTCGAAAAGCCACGGACATGCTTGTTGAACCGTGCATTGATCTCTTCAAGAAACATCAACGCCAAGGGAACGATGTCATCCCGGCGTTTGCAGAGGGGCGGAATGGTAATATCGACAGAAAAAAGCCTGAAAAACAGATCTTCCCTGAAATTGCCCTTTTTAACCTCTTCCCGCAGATCACGACTTGATGCACTGATGATGCGAAACTGATAGCGGTGTGTTTTCTGGCCACCCAGGCGTTTACCTTCGCTTTCCTGAATGGCACGGAGAAACTTGGGCTGAATGGAGAGTGGCATATCGGCAATTTCGTCCAAAAACAGCGTCCCCCCGGAAGCCTCCTCGAACCGCCCCATGCGCGCAGTGACCGCACCGGTGAAAGCCCCTTTTTCAAAACCGAAGAATTCACTCTCCATCAATGTTTCGGGAATGGAAGAACAATTGACCGCCACGAATGGTCGCATGCGCCGGTCATCACTGGATTCATGGATCAAACGGGCGATCACCTCCTTGCCTGTCCCACTGGCCCCGGTGATGAACACATTGACCGGCAGCGGACCCACCTTGCTGGCAATGTCCAGGACCTGGCGCATCGCATAACTGGAGGCAATGAAGCGATGTTTCCCCTTCAAGATCTCCCCGGTACGGGTGATCTCCTCATGCATGCCGCGGGAAATACGAATGATCTCTTCGCTGACTCGATGATTTTCAATCGACAGTGCCAGGAACTTGACGATGCGTCCGAGCAGCACGGCATCGGCATCATCAAAATCATACGGCTCCATTTTGTTCAAAATCTCGACCGCTCCCACCGTATAATTGCCAACGATGCTGATGATGGGTACGCACAGAATGTTGCGGGTGGTGAACTCGGTTTTTTTATCGATCTCCTGATGGAATCCCGCACTCTGATCCAGCCGCCCTTGAATCACCGGCAGCCCCGTCGTAATCGCCTTGCCGACAATGCTGCCGCTTTTGGGAGCGATGATCTCTTTTTCCTTGAGGCCGGTCCCGAATTGCAACCAGATGTCCTGGGTTTCGGCCTCGGTCAAGAAAATGCTGCATCGTTCCGCCTTGAACAATGACGGAAAAATTTCCACAAAGAATTGCATGAGATCCTCGTAATCACGCGAACCCCAGGCACGATTGATTCGATCAAGGAGCGACTTGAGATTGACGAGCCGCTGGTGAATCTCACCAGGCTTGGTCATGGTTTTTTCCCATCCAATGTCGGAATAACAGGGTCATTCACTGTCAAACCTTCGATAAATAATAAGAAACGCATGCTCACTCTATTTGTTCGTAAACTGGAAGCAAAGTATTGAGACATTTTTTGCACCACTTTACATAATTATTTTTTATCTTTGTAAAATTTTTTCTATTTCCATTCCATGAACAAAATCAATCATGATGTCGATGCACCAAATCACGATAAGATATTGAAGATCCATTCCTGGCTAACAAGATCGTCAGAGCACATTCACGACCAGTGCAAAACTGGCCCAAGAGTTGCCTGTTGGACAGGGTCGTCAGGAAAGTCTACTTTGGAGGACCGGATCATGACAGGCTTGGGTTGCAGCAGATGGACGTGGAGCAAAGGGTTGGTTGCATGCGGGGTTGTGGGGGGTTTGCTGGTTGCCGCAACACCCACCACCGCACGGGCTGCCCAGGGTGATGCCGCCATCATTCTGGTTGGTTTCCTGCTGGGTGGTGCCCGGGACATTGGTGGACACAAACCTGTTTCACGTACCGGAACCCATAAGGCCATCACCCGTTCAGTCCGGCCCGGATCGGAACTGGTTCCCAATTCCTCGGCACGTATCGCCCCCCCTGCTCGGGGTTATCCCTGACAGTCATGATGAGGAACAGCACTCAAATCTTTGATCTCCACATTTTGAAGTGTCTCTTCGAAATGATGTTCATCACGTGCTTGATCATTGAAACCTGAGTGATTCAAATCACACCGCCCGTTGCCGGATCGGTTGATTGCGTGGTCCACATCAAGGTCAATATTCTGTATGAAGCAATGAAGGCCGTCCCAAAGGCGTGTCAGGTCATGCCTGGAACATGGCTTGGAACACAGGATCTTGACCGAAGGCAAAGTTGGTTTTGGACAGGGAACCCACTTCCGACCACGCAATCCCCCGCACGATTTTTACCATACAGAATATCTGAATGGATCATGGATCGGTCAAAGATCCCTTTCTCATCCCATTTGTTTCAGATGGTCCGTCTGGCAGTATTGGTAGCGTGGACAATGAACGGATATCCATTTTTCAACCACAAGGATCGTGTGTACCCACCGACCATGCAAGCAGTTGAAGATTTAATAATGTAAACGTCACGGTTTTGTCTCTGGTAAAAGCGTCTGGAGCATGTGGTTCCATGAATCCGCCCGTTACCAACCGCTCTTCGATGCAAGGCACCTCCAGGACATCGTAATTGAATGGTCCCTGAAGTGGCAGGACAAGACATCAAAACGCCCGCCATGGAATAATGCACCAAACCTGAATCTTTTGCCGACCACTGCAATATCTTGCAGTATGCTTTTCAACACAACCACGTTGGCAGGGTTTGCAGCCCTTATGCGCTGAAACTGCAAAAATTCATCAAAAAAGCAAATCACTTTTCCGATAAGGTTCATTGGCGCCAACGCATGAACAGTCTATTGAAAGGTTACCCTGATGAAAAAAACAGCCCTTGCTCTGTTGTCGTTCAGTCTTGGTTTGGCGCCATGGGTCACTCAGGCCAGCAATGGCTATTTTTCCCACGGTTATGGAACCCGTAACAAAGCCTTGGCAGGGGCCGGGGTCGCACTTCCGGAAGATGCCATGGGTATCGCCGTCAATCCAGCCTTGATGCCCTACGTCGGCAACCGTTACGACGTCGGTGTCGGACTCTTCATGCCCAATCGCGGTTTTACCGCCGACCAACCCAGCGCCACACCCGCTGGCGTCCCCTTCATTCCCACGGGAACCTATGAGAGTGATAATGATTTTTTTCTTATCCCCCATTTCGGTTACAATCGGATGTTGGACGCCAAGTCATCCCTCGGTCTGAGCATCGGGGGTAACGGCGGCATGAATACCGAATACAACGCTGCAGTATTTGGCAATTTTGCAGCACCAGGGGTCACCACTTCCCCCACCGGCATCGACATGGCGCAGATGTTCATGGGCCTTTCCTATGCCAGGGAGTTCTCCCCCGGCCTCACCCTCGGCCTTGCACCGGTCCTATCCGTCCAAAGGATCAAAGCTCAAGGACTGGAGCCATTTCAAGCACTCTCCATTCACCCGGACAACGTCACCAACAAGGGTTACGACTATTCCTATGGCGGTGGGGTCAAAATCGGTGCCTTGTCTCAATTCAACGACAGATTCTCCCTGGGGTTGGCCTACCAAAGCCGTCTTTGGATGAGCCGCCTCAAAGATTACAATGGTCTGCTCGCAGAGGAAGGCGACTTTGACATACCCGCCATTGTACAGGTTGGCATGGCTTTGAAAATCAAGCCCGACATCTCATTCCTTTACGATATCCAACACATTTTTTTTGAAGACGTCCCGGCCATCGCAAACGCCAATGGTATCGTCCTCGGACCCAACAGCCTGGGTGGAGATACCGGCCTGGGTTTTGGGTGGGAAGACCAAACCATTCATAAATTCGGCCTGGAATGGAATGCATCCAAGGATTGGGATCTGCGCTTGGGATTTTCAACTGCCAATGATGTACTCTCTGGAACACAAGCACTTTTCAATGTCTTGGCCCCAGCCACGGTAACGGAACATCTGACCTTTGGTTTTACCAGGAAAATTGATCAAGATTCATCAATCAGTTTTGCATTCTCCCACGCTTTTAATAAAAAAGTCAGTGGTACCAATCCCAATACACCATTTCAAACCGGTTACCTGGAAATGGATCAGAATGAGCTGGAAATCAGTTGGTCACAAATGTTTTGATTTCATCGGTAACAACGATGGAACGGAGCACCACCTCTGCCTTCAACGAAGACCCTTATCGCAACCTCTCTGACCTGGGGGTGCTGCCCCCAGGGATCCATCCGGAGGAATCTTCGCATCCTTTGAGCCCCTGCTCCTTCCGAAAGGGGATGTGAGACAATCCATTGATCCCCTTCTTTCTTGATCAATTATTTTTTTCGTGACAAGAACATGTTGAACACGATGGACAGCACGATACCCAATCCCAAACCCGCACCCAAACCAATGGCCACCATCTGTTTACGCTTGGGCCGAACGATGACCCCCTCGGGTGGGGCGACTGCTGGATCAACAATATTGAACGCAAAATCAGGACGCACCTTCGACATCATGATTTTTTGAAGTTGCGATTCAAGCAGATTGACCAACACTTGTTGCAATTGGGTCAATTGGGTTTTTGCCAGTTCGTTATTGAGAAACTCAATACTTTTTTCCGCTTCCTGAATGGCAAGGTTGCGCAGGTGGTCGTTCAATTTTTTGACCAGAAGGTTGGCCCAAAGCGCTGCCTGGTGCCGGTCTTGCCACTCGATGACGATCGATATGACCCCATCCTTTCGTTCGGTGGAGACGGAAAGAATGCCATCAAATATCAAAACGGCATCCCACATCTCTTTACTATTTTTATCATTGTCATTATTACTGCCAGAGCGATCCTGTTCCGGTCGTTTCGGAACAATGATCTCTAAAATTTTTTCATCCCGGATGAACCGTTCCAGAAAGGCACGCGATTCCAGGATCGCCAGATTGGAACCCGAACCCTTGCCACTTCCGAGGTTCAAACCCGCCATGGAAGCCAAACCAGACAGATTTCCCACTACATCCACATCACCCTTGTCGGTCACAGGGGTCACCAATACTTCTGCCCGATAAATGGGCACATCCGTCTTGGCTTTATAAACCGCCCCAGAGGTGACAAGGGCCGTGACAAAAAGAATGAACCATTTCCAGCGGGACAGGATGTGCCAGAACGCCAGCAAATCAAATTCCTTCTCCACAGCGGGAGCCGCCAGAAACGCCATGGGAATGGTGTGATAGGCAGGAAGTGCAGGTGCTTCTTTGACTTGGTTATCCAACAGAACAACCTCCAACTTGAAAACCGTGGGTCATCGTCAGATCAGTAAGCGTTACGACTGAAGAATAATTTGATGATGGTCATCAGGATGATGCGAATATCGAAAAACAGCGACCAGTTGGAAATGTAATAGAGATCGAATTCAACCCGCCGTTGCATTTTTTCGAGGGTATCGGTTTCGCCCCGCAACCCGTTGACCTGCGCCCAGCCGGTGATTCCCGGTTTGACGATATGCCGCTTCATGTATTGATCGATTTCATCCCGGTAGAAGATATTGTGCTCGACGGCATGCGGGCGAGGTCCGACAATGGACATGGTCCCCTGAAGGACATTGATGAACTGGGGCAATTCATCCAGGCTGGTGCGCCGCAGGAATTGACCGATCGGCGTGACCCGGGAATCGTTACGTTTTGCCTGAATCACCTGTCCTTCCGGTTCTTCATGCAGATACATGGTTCTGAATTTCCAAACCTCAACCTTGCGGCCATCCCACCCATGGCGGATCTGGCGAAACAGAATCGGACCCGGAGAACTTCTTTTGACCTGAATGGCGATCACCAACATGAGTGGCATACACAAAAGGAGGATCAGGAACGCCAGAACACGATCTTCCACTGCTTTCACCTTCCGATTCAACCCCACCATGGGAGTGACCGAAAGGTTCATGACGGGGATGCCGGAAATTTGGGTGATGGAATGGTTGAGCAGATCGAAGGTGAAGATATCCGGGATGAATAGAATATCCACCGTGCTGTGCCGCAAGCTTTTGATCATTTTTTTCATGCGTTGTTCCGCCCGGAGCGGCAAGGCAATCCAGACCTGATCGATATCATTGAGTTCAACGAAGGTATGCAGATCATCCAGGGTACCAACGACAGGGATTCCTTCGACTTCCCGGGGAATGTTATTGGGGTAGCAATCATCGAAAAAAGCGACGACATCCAAACCGGTCCAAGTTGCCTGGGCCAGTTCTCGAATCACTTTTCGTCCCAGGTCGCCCGCACCGGCAATGACGATATGACGGTGATTATATCCTTTCCTCCGCATCCAGCGGAGGAAATTGCGCAGTGAAACGCGATAGATGACCAGCATCAGCCAACAGATCGCCAACCATTTGCCAAACAGCAGATCAGGAATGGGTCGGGAAACGATCAACAGATCCCGGATGACCATGGCGACGATCATGATCACCAAAACCAGCACCCAACTGACCGTGCCGACTTCAACCCAAAGGCTGATGCCACGCCATTGACGGTACAGGTTGTTGTTGGCATTGGCCACGACCAACCAAATCAAGACGACGAATAATCCGATGGTCAGGGTTTCACGGGGATGGGTCAGGCTGCCAAAACTCCAATACAGAGAAAAAAGACCGGAGGTGAGCAACACGACGATATCCAGGAACCGCATGAGCAGATCCAGTTCCCTGAGATTGCGCTTGATCAGACCATTATTTTTGTTCACAGGATGTTATCTGACCCGAAATCAATCGAAACAAACGCGATGCCCAAAAAATCATCACCGTTCGGTTAAAGCCCGGAATCATGTTTCTTCATGTAAAAGATTGACGGATCGGAGACTCAACTTCCGTCCCGATTCGGAGGAACTACCAGATACCCCTCATCTTCCCTTTAATGAGAGCATGAATCCCCATAAAAAACAATGTTTGCTGTCCATTATTAAGGAAAAGTTGTCATTTGAGACACGATACGATGGCGATTGGCAGCGGCACTGCAATCAATTGATGAGCCGCATCACCTGTTTACGGACATAATCGGGATCAAAGTCGGCCAGATCACACACGAACTTGAAATGGGATCCCCCTTCGCGAAACCACTTGCGTGCCGCTTCTTTTTCATCGGGATCCTTGTGCGTCAAGGCGTCTTCGACTGCGGTTTCGAGAACGGCGATCCACAGTTTTTGTTCAGGGGTCACTGACAAATTCTGGGTGAAGGATTCGACCTGGTTTTTCATGCGTACACACCTGTTGATTGAAGAGTTGGCTGCAACATAAGATGTTCAAGGCCGGGGGTGTCAAAAAAGATTGGAAAAAAGCACCACTGACCTTTCTGGATTAGTGCAAGCAAGAATCGGGCCCATAGTGCTACTTCATGCGTCCCTGGCATCCATATTGCTGTTCCAGCGTCATGTCCAACCCTGATTGGTGACGGCACGCCCAAGGATCAACGGATGAAGATCACATCCCCGACGCTGATATTCATTTATTTCCTGACCACACCCCTCCATGCCGCAAGCATGGGAGGGGGGGAGATGATTCCACCCCCCTCCCCGATGGCAGCGATGGCCAGTTCCCTGCAAAGAAGCCGAGACGCCATGGCCAAAGCCAGATTATTGGATGAACAACGCAAAGCGGCCTGGATTGAAGCCCGGGAGACCATACGGCAGACACGCCGCCAGTCGGAACAGTTCAAACAGGTGGGAGAAACCGCCTGGGCCGATCCTTCCATGAGCCATGAAGAACTGGCACAGGCTCTGAACAAAGCAGAGGAATCATCAAAACAGGCCGATGCTTTGGAACAGCAGGCCCAAGCGTGGCAACGGCAACAGCGCTCCCGCATCAAAAAACTTTTGACAGAAGCGGAAGCTGCTGAAAACACGGCCAACATCATTCAGCAATCCTGGATCAAAAGCCATGGCCAACAGGCCATCGAAGTGGCCCGGAATCATCGGCAGCATTTGCAGCATTCAACCGAGGTCCAAGCGCTTCAACTGCAAGCTGCCCGGAATGCCCTTGAACAAGCCAACCTCGACTTGCAAAAAGCGGTCACGGCATTGGAACAGTTGAAGCGGGCACGACAGGAACGCTCCGAACATCTGGATCAAGCATTGAAGGAAGATCAACAACAATGGGAGGATGAAGAACAACGGGCCGAAGGATTCATGACCTCATCCACCCTTTCTCATGAAGAATTGCTGGATGCGCTTGAACGCAAACAAACCTTGGGAGAACAAATGGCAGCCTCCTCCCGGAAGAAATCGGCCACCGACACCCGGATGCAAACCAGAGAGGAAGAGCTGACGGCAAAAATTGCGCAACTTCGAAAAGAAGTTGAACTGAAAACGGAAACATTGAAAAAGATTCAGGATCGATCAACAGCGCTGATCCAACAGCTCCAGATTCAAAGCCAACGTGCCGATGCCCTGGCACGGTTGGCAGCGGAAAAATGATCAAGAAAAAAAAGGGGGCTTCAGGGATTGCCCCCAGACCCCTTTTTTCTTTCAATATCATCGATACCAATATTCCCGAATCCCCAATTGCATCAGGTATATTTCATCGCCAACACGTTTGGCGACGGCACCCGCCAGTTGGCGTTTGGGGTAGGGACCGGAAAAGAAACATTGATCGCTCCCTTCCAAGGAATTCACCGTTCGGGAATAGACCGGGATATTGATCCTTTGCAGAATTGCAACCATTTTTCGCGGCTCCTGGTCGGCGATTGGCCAACAACCAAGATGGACGATCCACCCCGAATGCTCCAGCGCGGTTCCCTGATTTTCAGCCGCCATCGTGTGCAAAGGTGCAACTTGTGGCACCTCTTGTCTGGAGTCCACGGTTGTTTTTTCAGGCAAGGATTTTGGGACCAGGGGATTGGGCACAACCGGAACCGGAGACGGAGTGGGATTGGGTGGATCCCGTTCCATCACTGGTACTTTTTTAGGCTGTGGCTGGGGCATGACCATGATTGGGACCGGCGCGGTGGAAGAGGCCGTGGGGGGGGGGCCGGGATCGGCATCCCCGAACAGGGACCATTCAAGATTTTCATGCAACCGTTCCCGAACAGGGACGGAAGGTTGCCCATTGCCTGGACGAAGCGATGCGGATGTTGGTGCCGGGTTGGTGTCGATCACCGGTTTTGCACCGCCGTTCCCCTGAGACAAGCGCGCCAACGATTCCCGTACGCCGACCACGGCGGGATCATCACGACCCAAGGCCCCCTCCAAAAGTTGCAATGATCGGGAAAACAATGCCGTCGCCCGGGACAGATTTCCATCCTGATGCAGGATGACCGCCATGCTGGCCAACCAGTTGGCCAGCCCCACCGCATCGCCGGCAAAGAAGGTCGCGGCAGCCGCTTCGGCATCGGTGAAACAACGATCCGCCGCATCCTGTTTTCCTTGACGCCGATAGACATCGCCCAGGTTGGTCAGGATGAACGCCCGTTGGGGATGATCGGAATTTTGATGATGTTGCACCAAGGTCAGGGCACGTTTGAAATGAACTTCGGCCCGATCCAACCATCCAAGCTTTTGCGCGACCATTCCCAGGTCGGTCAGGGGTTTGGCCAGCGTACCATTGTCGGCACCCTGTTGTAATTCCAGGATCGCGACGATTTTTTCCATGACATCGTGCGCCTGGCGATTCCGCCCCCCCCGCAGATATCCTTCCGCCAAACGTCCCAGAAGGTGAATGCGGTTTTTGAACGATGAAGCGGCCCCCGCACGTTCCGACATGGCCAGGGCACGTTCCAGATCCTGGATGCCATTCTGATGCATTCCCAGAAGAATGCGGTTCCATCCCCGTTCACTGAGGATCTCGGCGACCAGGGGATCGAGGGAGCCGAACTGAGCGATTGCAAGGTTGAGAACTGAAACGAATCCTTTTTCAGCCGCTTCACCCCGTCCCAGGGCGGAAAGGGCTTTGGCCCGGACGAGCAACACCTGCATCCGTTGGGGGTGATCGGGCCACAGGGCAAGCTCCAACACCGGCAGCGCCGACTCGGCCAAACTCAAGGCCAGCGCCGTCCGTTCCGGCCAGAACAGTGCGACCTGGGCCTGGTTGAGACGCGCCAGAGCCGTTTCAACATGGCGGTCACCCAACACCCGTTTCAGATCGTGTTCGATCCTTTCAAAGGCAAGGTATCCCTCCTCCATGCGTCCTTCCGCCACCAACAGACGGGCCAGGTGATTGCGGGCACGCAAAGTCCGCGCATGATCCGCCCCACCCAGGGTGGACAAGCCCGCCACCAATCGTTGCTGATAGGTGATCGCCGCCCCATGGGTGCCCGCAGCTTCAAGCTGCGCCACCCTGCGGGTCAGAAACGGCAATGCCGAGCGCAGTGAAAGTCCAACACCGGGATCGATGCTCCCCCCCTGTGCCAGATTCGGCATCCCGACCACCCACGAGAAGATTCCCGCCACGAACCACCAGGGAGATCGGCGCAATGGACCCGGGGATCTCATTCCCCCGGTTCCACATCCCGGGCATGGCGCATCATGTACACCCCCTGAAGGATGACGAAGAGCAGGGTCAACCCCATCAGACCGAACAGTTTGAACCGGACCCAGGCTTGTTCGCTGAAGGTCCAGGCGACATAAAGATTAAGTCCCCCCGTCACGGAGAAGAAGGCGACCCAGCCCAGATTGAGGCGGATCCAGACCGCATCGGGCAATGCCACCTTGCGTTCCAGCAACCGTCGGATCAACACCTTGCCCCCCCCGACGAAATGGCTTCCCAGGAATACCAGGGCGAACACCCATTGCAGGATGGTTGGTTTCCATTGGATGAACAGCGGGTTGCGCGTCAACACCGTAGCCCCGCCGAAGAGCAGCACCAAAATCAGGGCCAGCCATCGGGAACGCTCCAGTTTTCCTTTGATTTTCCATTCCACAACCGACTGGAGCACCACGGAGACCATCAGGGCGATGGTGGCGGTCACCAGGTCGGTCCACTGGTACACCAGGAAAAAGATCACCACGGGTACGAATTCAAAAAGCTGCGACATCATGTTTCTCCCTGGCATCACCCTTGCTATTCATTTAGGGCGTGTGATCTTCACGATCAAGAAAAAAAAGGGGGATTTCCGTCGGCCTCGACGCAAATTCAGGAAAAAAGAAAGTACTTGTCATCGCAATTCATTTTCAAGGGTGTGTCAGGAAGAGTACCATTTTCCGCTGGGAACCCAAACTTACAAACTTGATAAGGTTTGCCTGAATGTCCGTGAACGCCGAAAAGAAACCGACCGATTTCATACGCACCATCATCGAGCAGGATCTGGCCAGGAATCTGAATGATGGGCGGGTCGTGACCCGCTTTCCCCCCGAACCCAACGGAACGCTGCACATTGGCCATGCCAAATCGATTTGTCTGAATTTTGGCGTCGCGCTCCAATATCCCAACGGTCGTTGCCATCTGCGATTTGACGATACCAATCCGGAAAAGGAAGAGATCGCCTACGTTCAGTCGATCCAGGAGGATGTGCGTTGGCTGGGATTTGACTGGGGGACGAATCTGTTTTACGCCTCCGATTATTTCGAGCGGCTCTATGAACTGGCCGAGGTTCTCATTCAAAAGGGCTTGGCGTATGTATGCAGTCTGACGGCGGAGGAGATGCGCGACTATCGGGGGACTTTGACGCAACCGGGGCGGGAAAGTCCGTACCGGAACCGGGGTGTGACGGAAAACCTGGAGATGTTCCGGGCGATGCGTGCCGGGCGATATCCCGATGGGGCGCATACCCTGAGGGCCAAAATCGACATGTCCTCACCCAACATCAACATGCGTGATCCGACGCTGTACCGCATCCGCCGGGCGCATCATCATCAGACGGGGGATCGTTGGTGCATTTATCCGACCTATGATTACACCCATTGCATCTCCGATGCCCTGGAGGGGATCACCCATTCGCTGTGTACGTTGGAGTTCGAGGATCATCGCCCGCTGTACGACTGGATTCTGGACCAGCTTCAGGGGGAACTCTCCTGCCATCCGCAGCAGATTGAGTTTTCCCGGTTGGAACTTGAGTTCACCGTCATGAGCAAGCGGATGTTGACGACTCTGGTGACGGGGCATCATGTTTCGGGGTGGGACGATCCCCGGCTGCCCACCATTTCCGGATTGCGCCGACGCGGTTACACCCCCGCCTCCATCCGCAATTTTTGCCGATTGATCGGCATCACCAAGGCCCCCAATTATGTCGAAATGGCCTTGTTGGAAAACTGTCTGCGCGAAGATTTGGAGTTGAACGCCCCCCGGGCCATGGCGGTGTTGGATCCCCTGCGGGTGATTCTGGACAACCTTCCCGAGGATCATCTGGAAGAACTGGTCGTTGCCAACCATCCGCAGAACGACGCCCTGGGGACCCGGAAGATTCCGTTGACCCGGGAATTGTTCATCGAGCGCGATGATTTTGCCGAACACCCCCCCAAGGGGTTCAAGCGGTTGGTACCCGGAGGGGAGGTCCGCCTGCGCAATGCCTATGTCATCCGGTGCCAGGAGGTGATCCGTAACCCACAGACCCGGGCCATCGAGGCCCTGCGGTGTCTGGTGGACCTGGAGACGATGAACAAGGCCCCCGAGGGACGCAAGGTCAAGGGGGTGATTCATTGGGTTTCGGCCCAACGTCATTGCAAGGTTCAGGTCCGATTGTATGACCGCCTGTTCACGATCCCGCAACCGGCGGACCCCAAGGCGGGCGGTTCGTTCCTCGACCACCTCAATCCCGATTCATTGCGCATCCTTGAGGATCGTCCGGTCGAGGAAAGCCTGGCCCGGGCGCAACCGGAGCAACAGGTTCAGTTTGAACGCCTGGGCTATTTCTGCCCCGACCGCCGCGATTCCAAACCGGGCCAGCCGGTCTTCAATCGCAGCGTTTCCCTGCGTGACAGTTGGAAAAAATAAATCATCAAGAAAAAAAAGGGGTCTGGGGGATTGCCCCCAGGACTTTGATTTTGTTTTTGACTTTGATTTTACATCCCCCACAGGGGGTTCGGGGGGGGGGGAAACCCCCCCGGCTTTTTTTTTTTTTTTTTTT
>PEAN01000040.1:0-4823 GCA_002753735.1 Magnetococcales bacterium DCbin4 | reverse complement strand
GGGACGAAGTCCCCCAAGGTTTTTATTTTATTCCATTTATAAATAAAGAGCGCATTAATTTTGACTTTATAAAACAAAGTCAAAAATGGAGCATGGAAACCTTTTGTTTGAATTCAAGAACAAAACCAACACCCTGGGGGCAATCCCTTGAGACCCCTTTTTTTTCTTGATGATCAAAAACGATTCATCAGGTCGGGAATCCACAAGACCCGCTCTTCGCTGGACGTGGCAATCATGCCGGCAATGGGACCGTCCTGGGAAATGACGAAGGCCACCACCCCGGGATAGGCCCCTACCAGATTGACCGCAGAGGCATGACGGGTGCCGTATTTTTCCAAATCCACATCCACCCTGTCGGCACCATGATCATCCAGGCAATATTGCGTCCGCCCCCGCCAACGCTGCGCCGAAAGCATGGTGCCGAACGAAAGCGGACGCAGACGATGCGATAAAATCAAGGCACCATCCACCCGGCTCAAATGGGCCATCCTCCTGGCATGGAATAATACCCTCCGTGCCATCTCCCGCATCTCCTTCCGCTTTTTCTTCCCCTTCCCCTGCTCCTCCCGGCGACTGGCACAATATCCCCCCAGCAACCTCGACGCTTCGATGGCATTGGTCAACCGATACCGGGTCACCAACGACAACATCGGCCGATGATCATTATGGTCGGGAACCCAGATGACAATGCCGCCAAACCCCCCCCGGCCGATCTCCACCAACAACCTTTGAATGAAGTTGCGGTACCGACTCCAATAAATCTCCCCATACTGCACGAATTCGGCATGGTTGCGCACCGTCTTGAACAACGCCTGGCCAATCAGACTGGTTTCAAACGAACTGCTGCCGGGCAGTGAAAAATGACCCGCGTGAAACCGTGCCAACACCCGATTCCCCCAGGAAACCACCAAGGATCCCGCACGGTTGGAAAAAACCGATAAAAAATTTTCCGGAGGGGCATGATGGATCATCGGATGCAGCCGTGGCCCGTTGTCCTCCTGAAAGACCGCCCCCCAGATCTCCAGATTGCGCGGCTCGTTCTTTTGCGGACACACCGCCAACACCGTGTTTTCCGGATCGAACCCCCGCGCCAACTTGACCAGGGCATCAATGGTGAAGGGTTGGCTTTTCTCCAACTCCAAAGTTTGATATTCGATCTTTTTCTTTCTGTTGAGGTTGATCGGATATCCGCGATCCATGAACAGGACATTCGGCATCACCGGTTGATCCTCCTCCCGGTTCAAACCCGCAAGAAAAACCGTCTCCATCAACGACCGGATATGCATTTTGGAAACCCGCATCGGATCCGTACCGCTCACCTCGGCCAAAAGCGAAGTGATCCGTTCGATGATCCGACTGTCAAAAAGAGCGGTTCCCTCCAACCCCCCCAGAATACGCGCCCGTTCCCCCAAATCACGCATCACCGCGGAAAAAAATGGCTTCCCCGGAATCTGCCAGGCGGCCAGGGAAATTTCCATCGGGAAGGTTTCACCGTTCTGCCGCAACCCGACACATTCAACCGTCTCCCCCCGCTCCCGCGGAAACCCCAAAGCCACCGCATTGAAAAAAGCCTGCTCAAATTCGGCCCGCAATTCCTCGGGCATCAGCAATACGATGGACAACCCCATGATCTGATGCGACGTGTACCCGAACAACAATTCGGCACCCTTGTTCCAAAACTGGATCAATCCCTTCCCATCCATCGAAACAATGGCCTCGGTGGTGGAATCGGTGACATGCCGAAACCGCTTTTCGCTGTCCTGAAGGTGCAGCATGGAAGAACGCCGTTCCAGAATCAAACGGATCCGCTGCCGCAATACCGGCCACCGAACCGGCTTGGTGACGAACTCTTCCGCCCCCGCCGCAAAGGCACGGTCAACCGTCCGGTCATCATCCATCCCGGTAATCATGATGATGGGCATGTCGCCACCGCCATCCAAACCTTTCATGGCGGTACAGGTTTGAAACCCATCAAGACCCGGAAGATTGGCGTCCAACAGCACCAGGTCGGGCAACATCGTGTCACACCGCAACAATGCCTGATCACCACGCTCCGCCTCCACCACCTCATACCCTTCGCGCACAAGGTTGCTGCGCAGGAACAGACGGATGTCAGGGTCATCATCTACAATTAAAATAGTGCTTTTTTTCACCTTCGGATCCAAATCTGCAAAAAAGTTGATCCATCCGCAATGCAACGACAACGTTCATGGGGGGTTCAAATACCCGATTTCCGACAAGAAACAACCCTTGACTTTCACGACATGGACACGCTAAGGAGAGATCGTGAACCAGTGTACAATACCCGACCCCACCCCATCATCAATCCAATGTGACGACCATTCTAGACAAGGGCGCAAACCCTTCAAGGACAAACGCAATAAAAAATGATGTGTTGTCACGTTCAGCGGGTCGCAAGGATGAGCAGGAACACGTTGCGCACCCTTCACGCCGACCAACCTTCTGGAGACCACTGTGGCCATCTACCCGTTTGAAGGGGTTTTCCCCCAGATTCACCCCCAGGCATTCATCCACCCGGAAGCGGTGATCATCGGTCGTGTCCGGATCGGTCGATTGTCCTCGGTGTGGCCCGGGGTCATCATCCGTGGCGATGTCAATGACATCGACATCGGCGAACAAACCAACATCCAGGATGGATGCATCCTTCATGTCACCAAAGGCACCCCCGAACGTCCCCAGGGATCCTCCATGACCCTCGGCAATCGCATCATCATCGGTCACAAGGTGACCCTGCACGCCTGTCACCTCATGGACGATGTCATGATCGGCATCGGTGCCATCGTTCTGGATCGGGTGGTCGTCCATGAAAAAGCCATGGTCGGCGCCGGTGCCCTGGTACCCCCGGGAAAACAGATCGCCACCCGGGAACTTTGGTTGGGAAGTCCCGCCAAAAGAGTGCGCGAACGCTCCGATGATGAACTCCACTCCGCCAACCGGATCATGGAACATTACACCGTCCTGGCCACCCAACATCGGGACAGCCTGATTGCCCACCCAATCCCCATTGCCTGACCCGGGCACCGCGCTGCACATCGGCGGATTGCAACTGCGCACTTTGATCAAAAGCGGTGCCACCGGATCCATCCATGCCGCCGTGGATACCGCCACCGGACGCATGGTGGCGGTCAAACTGTTCAACCATTCCCCCGCCACGGCGGATCCGGGCACCCCGCGTTACAACCCATGGGAATTCATTGCATCCCTGAATCATCCCAACATCGTAAAAATTTTTGGCACTGGCTGTGAAAACGGCCAGCATTACGCCATCATGGAACTCTCCTCATCCGGAACCTTGAACACTTCGCAACAACCCCCCCTCCCCCGGGCCATCACCCTGGCCCGCCAAATCCTTCACGCCCTCGATCATCTGCATGCACACGGTCAGATCCATCTGGACATCAAACCGGGCAATCTTCTCCTGTTCCCCGACAACCGGTTGAAAGTCTCCGATTTTGGTCTCATGCGCCCCCTGCGGGCACCCGCGACCCGTCCCATGGGTTCCCCCGGATTCATGTCCCCCGAACAGATCATGGGTCTCCCATTGGACCAACGCAGCGATCTGTTTTCGCTGGGGGTCGTCCTCTACCGCATGGTCACCGGCCGTTCCCCCTTCGGCGGCCGGGGGGTTTCCGACATCATCTACCGTACCCTGCTGATCACCCCCCCCCAACCCGCGCTCCTGCAACCCAATCTCCCCACAGCCCTGTCCCACGTCATCATGCAGGCCCTGACCAAACGCCCAAGCCAACGTCTGACCCATGCTGCCGACTTCCTCGCCGTCCTCGATTCCCTGGAAATTGGAACACAATGAATCGAGTCTATTTAAATTTTTTATTTTTGATAATAATTTTTAATTTTACCTTTGCATTTTCGAGCGTTATCTTCTTTTTAACGATAATCACAAGACAATAAAAAAAGAAAATACGGTTCCCGCGTGTGCTTCTATCGAAGAGTTGCCACGCACGCTTTCACCCATGCCCGAGTATCCCGACATGAGCAAACCCAGAATTCCGGTACAAGTTACCGCAGAACTGCATTTTCCTTTTCCCGACAACCTTGTGTTTCGTGGCATCACCGGCAATATCAGCATGACCGGTGCCAAAATCAACCGACCCGAACACCGACCCGAAACCCCTTCCATCGCGGTCAATACGCCGATCCTTAAATTATTTATCGATGACCATGTCAACCCGGTGGTCGTTTCCCTCCCCTGCGACCTGGTACGCAGTCATCGTACCGGCTTCGGCGTCCACTTTCTGCTGGATCAGATGGACCCGTTCCTGGCAGTGGGTGATTATCACAAGTAATTCCCCCCCTGCAAACGGTCGTTGGCCCCGTGCTCCTCCCCCCCACACGGCCCGGGCTTGTGTTTGTCATTGAATCTGCGTACATTATGTGTACCATTTAAATACAGTTTCAATGCTTCGGGAGGAGATCATGACCACCATCGCGGAAACAACAGCAAGAGCCTTTGGTCACCATTACACCCATTTTCATTCCCCCGAAGCGGGAGACCTGGTGGAAGTCTGTTCACGACAAGCGCAACGGGTCGTCGAAGAGTTTGGTAAGAAAAAATTCGTTTTCACCGATGGTTCCGCCATTACCATGGGTGATGGCCAATGGTTCGTCGGCTTTGGCGATTGTTTTTGCAATGCCATGACGGGTCATCATCCGCAATGTCCCGGCAGTCGGATACCTGTTGCCCCACCCGCTGTCCCCCCCGCCCCTCCGGTTGTCGCCCCCAATCCCACCGGGCAGGATGCGCCATGACGGGGCAGACGGATGACCCGGACATCATGGGC
>PEAN01000039.1 GCA_002753735.1 Magnetococcales bacterium DCbin4 | reverse complement strand
CCTGGGGGCAATCCCCCAGACCCCTTTTTTCTTTCAATAATTCCAATATGGAGGGGGTGCTGAATAGTTACAATAATTTATTGATTGTCAATCGTCCCTGATCAGGGATTCAGGGCCTTTCGTTGAAGTTCAATGAGTTCTTTAATCCCCTTTTCTGCCAGGGCAAGCATCGAATCAAATTCTTGCCGGGAAAAAGGTGACCCCTCGGCGGTTCCCTGGATTTCGACGAAACGACCGGAACCGGTCATGACAAAATTCATGTCGGTTTGGCAGTGGGAATCTTCATCATAATCCAGATCGAGCATGGGGACATTCTGAACCATGCCACTGCTCACAGCGGCAATGTAATCGATGATCGGCAGTTCAGATAGGAGACCCCCTTCATGCAGACGCCGACAGGCATCCATCAATGCAATGAAGGCCCCCGTAATCGAAACGGTACGGGTTCCACCATCCGCTTGAATGACATCGCAATCGATCCAAATCGTCCGTTTCCCCAATTTTTCAAGATTGACCACGGCGCGCATGGAACGTCCGATCAAACGTTGAATTTCCAAGGTTCGTCCCGACTGCTTTCCCCGGGATGCCTCACGGACAGTGCGTGTATGGGTCGCACGAGGCAACATTCCGTATTCCGCAGTGATCCAGCCTCGATTTTGGTCCCGCATCCAGAAAGGGAGTTTTTCTTCGATTGAGGCGGTGCACAAAACACGGGTATTGCCGCAAGTAATGAGACAGGATCCTTCGGCGTGATCAACAAAAGAGCGGGTGATGGTGATGGGCCGCAGTTGATCGGGACTGCGTTGGTTGCGTCGGATCATGAATATTCCTTGGGGTTGATTGTAAAAATACTGGTAACTGCCCAGGTATCTCCCCGGGTCGGGATGATCGAAAGAAAAAAGGGGGCTTAAGGGACTGCCCCCAGGGTGTTGATTCATGTTTTTGAAAAAGCAAAAACACAAAACAAGTGGAGCGGATCATTCTCTCCACCTGTCATGTGTTTTTATCGAAGCACCCTCAGATCAAACAATCCCCTTGTTGACCCCCAGGCGAATGGCGTTGCTGACAAGCTGATGCACCCCCCCCACCGTATCCATGGGGATGCCGTACATGGGAAGAATTTTATTGAATTGAGCTTTGCAGATGGCGCAAATCAAAGCCAAAAAGTTGACCTTGTGTTCCTTCATGACCTTTTTAAGTGCGGTCACCCGAGGTTGCGCCCCCTGGATGCGCAAATCCATCAATTCATCGGTCAGCAAGCCACCGCCACCACCGCAACAGAAGGTTTTTTCATGGATGGTATCTTCATCCATATCCACGAAATGATTGCAGGTGGCACGAATCAGATCACGCGGAATGGTAAACTGCCCGCCGGGATTGGGTCCCATGCGGGAAGCCCGTGCCACGTTACAGGAATCATGCATCGTCACCCTGTAATCGTCATTGGCTTCCTTGTCAAACTTCAACGCACCCCGCTGGATCAAGTCATGGGTGAATTCACAAATGTGCTGTGGCACCGGATAACGCTTGTCCAAAAAGTCGAACGGCCCATTCAAGGTGTTCCAAAAACTGTAGGCGACCCGCCAGGCATGGCCGCATTCACCCACCACGATCCGCTTGACCTTCAACGCACGGGCTTGTTCGGCAATCCGTTTGGAAATTTTTTTCTTCTGCTCGAAACTCCCAATGAACATGCCAAAATTGGCCGCTTCCGAAGCATAGGAACTGATGGTGTAGGAAATGCCCGCCTGGTGAAATACCTTGGCGTATCCCATGAGCGATTGAATATGTGGCTCGCTGAAAAAGTCGGCGGAAGGGGCGACCAACAATACTTCAGCACCTTCCTGATCCAAAGGCAGCTTGATCTCATGGCCGGTATTTTCCAGCATGTCATCTTCGAGAAACTGCAACGTCCCCGAGAGGGCCGGCTTGGGAATCCCCAGATTGTTGCCGATCTCATGCACCTTGCTGACAATCTCGGCGGTATATTTGTGTCCGACGCCGATGGCATCCATGATCTCCCGGGCAGCCATGGTAATCTCAGCAGTATCAATGCCATAGGGGCAGAAAACTGAACAACGGCGACATTGTGAACATTGATGGTAGTAGGTGAACCATTGCTTCAATGTCTCTTCGTCAAAATTCTTTGCCTTGACCAGATCGGGAAACATCCGTCCCGCCGGGGTGAAGTAACGGCGATAGACACTACGCATCAACTCGGCGCGCTGAACCGGCATGTTGTTGGGATCACCGGTCCCCAGATAATAGTGACATTTGTCGGTGCAGGCACCGCATTTGACACAAATGTCCATATAAACCTGGAGCGAACGATATTTCTTGAGCATCTCTCCAAGCTTTTCCACACCCCGCTTTTCCCAATCCGGCACCCTGGCTTCGGGAAAGCCAAGAGGTTTCATATGCTTTTCGCCTGCGGGGTAAGGTGCCAGGTGACCCATGCTGCCCGGCTTCAAGGCAGGGGTTTCAATATCATCCTGGAGTTTGGGAACCTCATGATCGGCCATCGGTGAATCCTCGGGATTGTGACGATAAAGGAAAAGTCGGGGTCGCTTGCACCGTTACTTTTCGACATACCAGGGATTGATGTGACGTTGTTCCCTTGGATTGTCCACCTGATTTCGTGTCGGGCTGAAAAAGATGCCCCCCAGATGCATCAATTTACTGAAGGGAAAAATGATGATCAGGGCTGCCACCATGATCAGATGAAGGATGAACACGACATCGCCCGGGCTGGCCATTGAAAGGCTTGCCGCCGATGATGTCCATAGCGTGGTCATCGCATGTTTGATGGCGACGATGTCTGGCCGCAAAATGAAATCCATCAGCAAGCCGGAGGTGCCAATGCCCAGAAGCAGTAATAAAATAAGATAATCGGCGGGTGAAGATATGTGCCGTACCCGGTCGATCACAAAACGCCGTGCCAGCAAAAATGCCAATGCACCGACCATGACGAGACCCGCCATGATGCCAACAATTTGATAGTGGGCGAAAAATTCGGGCAGGGGATCGATAGAATAACGAATATGACGGATCAATACCAACGCCAGCGCGGCGTGAAAGGCGTAACCGACAATCCATAACAGCTTGTCCGCCTTGAACAGGCTTTCAAAAAAAACAACTTCCCGAAACAAACGCCATACGACGCCACTGCGTGTGACAGGTGCCGGCGTGGTGGGAATGAGCAGTGGTGCCGGGGATCGGGCATAAACGAAGATTTTCCATAAAAACCCAATGGAAAAAATCCCCTCAACGATGTAGGCAAGGTAGGTCAACATCCGGCTTTTCCATCTTTGGGGTTAAAGATCATGCACGCAAACAGTGTTCCCGGCTCCAGGAAACCAGTTCTCGGGCTTCTCCTCAGGCACAAAAGTCCCATGGAGAAGCCCTGAGGACGTGGCAGGCTTCAGACGCAACCGGTCGGCTTGGGCAAACCGGCAATTTTGCAGGCTTGTTTGGCAGGTCCACCCGGATAGAGATCGTAAAGGTACTTGGTGTTGCCCTTTTCCTTGCCAAGCTTCTTGCCGATGGCTTTGGTGAGGATGCGGATCATGGGGGCGATTTTGTATTCTTCGTAGTATTCACGAAGGAAATTGACAACCTCCCAATGATTTTCCGACATATCGACATTTTCCTGTTTGGCGACATAGGCCGCAACCTCTTCATTCCAGTCGGAAAGATTGATCAAATATCCGTCCTCGTCGGTTTCATAGGTACGGCCATTCAGTTCAAAGCTTGGCATAACAGGCAACTCCTTGGTATTTGAGATGTTTTTTTAATCAAACAAAAAGGTAAATTGATCCAAAAGCGTCTGAAACGCTGGAATCCGGTTTTCGGCAAAAATTCGGCTCTGCCGTTCAGGCTCGGGCAGTATCAGTATATCATGATTCACTTGAACAGCAAGGAACCATGCATTGTTCCCGGGACGAGGTGTTGATTTCAGCGTTGATATTAAACCGATGGGGTTGCAGGGTTCAAGGATGGTTCTCGTGGTTGAGGGAGAACTGAATGGATGAATTGACATTTGTTGCTCATGCCACCAGAATTGAGGCCGTTCAAAGGACCGGTTGGTGTGCGCTGATGTGATCGGTGTGGCGCGATGAACAAACACTTGAGATCAGGAGAGGATCCATGAAACCAAAGCACCATGTTTTCGTTTGTATGAATCAACGGCCCGCCGGGCATCCCCGGGGTTCCTGCGGATCGGTCGGGGCGGGGAGCGTGTTCGAGGCCCTGGCGGGTGAAGTTGAAAAACGGGGCCTGTTTGAAAAGGTTCAGGTGACGGGAACCTTTTGCATGGGACCGTGTGACCATGGCCCCACGGTGGTGGTCTACCCCGATGGCGTATGGTATGGCCGGGTGAAACCCGAAGACGTGGTGGCGATTTTCGATGAACACCTCGACAAAGGCAAACCGGTGGAGCGTCTGCGCCTGGCTTGATGGGCGCGAGACGGAGGGAGAAGGTTCCGGGGCGTCCTGACATTCATGATGGTCAGGGAAAAGCGGAAACGGCGCGATCCCATTTGTTTCTTGGATTGTTTACTTCAATGAAGGTCATCACCCACTGGGTTGGGTTTTGACGTTGGGAGTTTCTGGCACATGGCGTTGTATTTGATCACCGGGGGGTGTGGGTTCATCGGTTCACACCTTGCCGATGCCTTGGTGGCCAGGGGGGATCGGGTGCGGGTCCTGGATGACCTTTCCACCGGATCCCGTGAAAACCTTCCCGAAGGGGTGGAATTGCGGGTGGGGGACGTGGCGGATGGCGAAGCGGTCCGTGATGCCATGTCCGGCGTCGCAGGATGCTGGCACCTTGCTGCCATTGCTTCGGTGGCCCGTTCCAACGAGGAGTGGCTTTGGACGCATCGGGTCAATCAAACCGGTTCGGTCCAGGTCTTTGACGCGGCCCGGCGTGCCGGGCCACAGGGCACGCCCATCCCGGTGGTGTTCGCCTCTTCCGCTGCGGTCTATGGCGACAATCCTCACCTTCCCCTGGCGGAACATGCTGCAACCCGACCATTGACCGCGTATGGCGCCGATAAGTTGGGCTCCGAACTCCATGCCGCCGTCGCTACCCGGGTTCATGGCGTGCCCACGGTCGGGTTTCGGTTTTTCAATGTCTATGGTCGGCGTCAGGATCCCCGGTCCCCCTATTCCGGGGTGATTTCCATTTTTGCCGGGAAAATATTGGCGCGACAGCCGTTGACCATCTTTGGCGATGGTTCGCAAACCCGCGATTTCGTCCATGTCAGTGATGTGGTCCATTTTTTACTTGCGGGAATGGGGCGGGGAAGAGACAATCCAGAGATCTATAATGTGTGTACGGGCCGTCAGACCTCTGTCAATCAACTGGTGCGGTTCATGCTTCAGGAGGCGGGATATCCGGTGCCGGTTGCTCATGCACCTCCCAGGGCGGGTGATATTCGTCATTCCCTGGGCGATCCCACGATGGCTACCCGGAACCTCGGGCTGATCGCCAATCACGATATGGCCGCCGGCCTGGGTGATTTGCTTGTCAGTCTTGCTGCGGATCACGGTCCATGAACCGATATGTGTTCAAGATGAAACAGGGGTTCCCGCCTTCCCGGGAATGACGGGGGATGGTCCCCGGGGTTTTGACTTTTCCTTTGACCTTTTGCCTGAAGGGCATCGCATCCATGAATCGACTTGCTACAGGCATCGTCATCGGATTGACCCTGACGGCACTTTTGACCGTCATCATTTTCATCGGTTTCCCCGCATTGCTCGATTCGAATGTCATCAAGGGAAAAATTGCTCAGATCATTCGTGAAAAAACAGGTCGCCCTTTGGTGATTGATGGTGCATTGACCTTTTCCTTTTTCCCCGATGTCAAAATCCATATCGGTCCTGCACATCTGGACAACCCCGAAGGCTCGGACCCCGCTTCCATGGCAACCTTTCACAGTGCAACCCTGGTGGTACGGGGCCTCGGGCTGTTGTTTGGGCGCCTGGACCTGGTGGAACTCTATGTGGACAACCTTGAAATCACTTTGGAACAAAGTGCCGATGGCGTTGCCGACAGCCCCGATCCGGGTACGTTGTCCGGGGTCGCTTCGTGGCATCAACTCGAAGAGTGGATGGTCAAAGGGGTCTCCAGTGAGGAAGATCGGCGGACGTTGCGGATCGCCCTTTCCGGTCTGGCCGCCGTTTCCATCGGAAAGGTGCAGCTTCAAAATGCCAGAATCCATTGGCGTGATCGGAAAAAAATGGTCGATTATTCCTTGGATAACGTGTTCGTCGTCAGCCATTCCCTGGGTGGCGGGGCGATGGGGATTGAATTGAGTGGCAATTGGAACTGGTTGCCAGTGGATACCCATGGACGGGTCATGCTGAACTATGAGGTCCGGGATCAGGGCAATCATTTTGAAATGGCCGATATCCATCTGCTTCTGACCAGCCAGTCCGACAAGGTCTCTCTGCGTGAGGCGGAACTCCGCCTTGCCACCAATCTGACCCTTGATTTCGATGACCATATGATCGTGGCCAGCGATATGGAGATGGGAGTGACCGGGTGGTTTACCCAATACTCCCTCAGAGATCTTGAAATGATCCTCAAAGGGACGGCCCAATGGGATATCGCCAAGGCGGTGGGGACCCTGGCCGACAACCGGTTGACCGTCAAGGTCCATGCCGATGATCTCCCTCCCGCGGGGATGCATTTCTTCATGCGTTCAGGATTGGAGTGGCAGGCTCAGACGGGTGCGGTGACCTTGAACGGCATCCATCTTGAGGGACCGGCCGATACCCGGATACAGGGAAATCTTGTTTTGCAAGGATTGCAGGAGGGGTTGCGCCAGGTCGTGGCCAAGGGGCACCTGGTCACGGAACCATTTGATCCCAAGGCCCTGTTGGTTGCCATGGGACTCCAATTGCCCCGGATCCTGGGCAATGAGGTGTTGGCGAAAAGCGTTCTTGTCGGTGATTTCCAGGCCGATGTCCATGGTGTCACGATAGACCCGCTCCAGATCGATCTTGACAGCACCCATGTTGACGGCAATTTTTCCTGGAGACGCAGTGACCGCTCTGAAATCAAGTTTGATGTTGCGCTGGATCAACTGGAGATCGATCGTTACTGGGATCTGGTGGCAATCTCGGACGGATTGCCGGAAAACAAACCTTTGGTCGCCATGCTCATTCCCGAAATTTCCTTGGCGGGGCTGTTTGGCCGTCTGCCGGAACACCTGGATCTACAGGGAACCCTGAATGCACGACAGATGCAGATTTCAGGTGCGGCACTGGATGCGGTCAAACTCGGGGTGAAGATGGGTGATGGGGTTTTGAATCTGGATCCTTTTCAGTTCACCCTCTATCAGGGCGATTGGAAACAGAAAATTCAAATACAACAGCGTGGCGATGATTCGCGGCTTTTGGTGGAAAAGGAGATGAAGGGGATTCAGATCCAGCCCTTTTTCAATACGATTGCCGGTGTTGCATGGTTGTCAGGGACCATGGATTTGTCGGGGCAGGTGGAAACTTCGGGTAATGATTATGTTTCGGCCAGAAAAAATCTGAAAGGATCCTATTGGTTGGGGATGAAAAACGGGGCGTTTCAGGGGATCGATCTGACTCAGTCCATCCGCAACATGGCCTTGGCAATCGAAGGCCGTCCGGTCCAGGCTGCGACCGGGGATCCAGTGACGGCCTTCTCGGAATTGACCGCCACCGCGCGGGTTGGGCAGGGGCGGTTGATCAACAGTGATCTTCTGGCGGTTTCTCCGTCATCGGTCATTAAAGGAAAGGGTGAAGCGGATCTGGTGGGGATGACGGTGGACTATACCTTTTCCGCGGATGCCCAGGCGGCGCTCAAAGGGATGGACATCGCCTATTGGGATCAACTGGAAGGGGTTGTTTTACCGATTCATGTCGTTGGCCCGTTGAACATGCTTAAAAAACCTCATGTTGGTGAGCCGCAATTGACACGGCGCTTCATTGCCGCCCGACAAAATAAAGAAAAGGGGGGTGGTTTCCTTCAGGGACCCAAATCCTATTCCGAAGCGCCCCCATTCATTCCCATGGCGGATGCCGTCCAGCGCAACCGTCGTCCCATGTCCCGTTGGAAACACGGTTTATTCCCTTGGGATCAGAGGTGACGGAAGAATGAACTCGTCGTATTGATCACGCGCATTCAGCGATGGGTGACACCCGATTCGTCGGTGCTTGAACGGATGATCAAAAAGGGACAGATGGTTGGAGGGGACCACAATGTCCCGGCAGCATCAACCTGGTGAGGATTTGCCGGGATCTTTTGTGCACCTGGAACGTTTGCGACACAACTGTTATTTCTGTCTCCTCGGTTGAGGAACGGCATTGGTTGTTATGAACACCATGACAGCACGGATCGATACACCAAACGCTTTACACCCGTCGGCATCTCCTTTCGGCAATGATCTTGATCGGGTCGGCCTGGAAACGGAGATTACACTTCCCAACGCAACCATGCTCCTTGAAGGACGTTATCTGCGTGCGGGAGGTGATCTTGTCATTACCGCGCCCGACGGAACTTCGATTACGGTCGAAGGTTATTTCGATGCGGCGGTACCGCCGATCCTCACGGCACCCAATGGTGCCCTTCTTCTGCCGGAAACCATCATCGCCCTTTCAGTGATCGATCCCACCCAGGGAGCCACCCTGGTTGCCGGTCCCACGATGGTCGCTGCGGCCACCACGCAGACCCCCACGTCGCCCCCCATCGGCAAGGTTGGAGAAATGTTGGGGACGGTGATGGCCAAAGGGACCGATGGGGTGGAACGGATCCTCAAGGAGGGGGATTCCATTTATCAGGGAGAGGTCCTTCAGACGCAAAAAGGGGGGTTGGTCAAACTGGCCTTTCCCGATGGCACCACGTTTCAATTGGGCGAATCGGCCCGTGCGGTCCTGGACAAATTCATTTACGACCCCGAAGCCAAAAAGGGCGGATTCGAGGCGACCGTCACCCAGGGGATCTTCAGCTTTGAAAGCGGCGCCATCTCCGGGTTGAACGCAGGCCGCCATTCGACGATCAAAACACCCACGGCGGTGATTGGCATTCGTGGCAGCCAGTTGTCGGGCGAAGTCATGGAAGATGGTTCGACGACGGTGGTCCACACCGCCGGTATTCTGGATATTTCCGATGCCAGGGGACAGGGAACGGTCACCTTGATCGAACCGGGCACCGCGACCCAGGTGGTTTTTGGCGCGGGTGCGCCCGAACCGGTATTCAAGGCGCCCGCCAATTTCATCTCCCGGTTGGAAAGTCAGTTGGACATCCAGAAAGTGAAGGAGGAAAAAAAGGGCGAAGAACAAAACGGCGGCCAGGAACAAAGACCGGATGGGAATCCAGAAGGAAAACCGGAAGTTCCGACGGAGAAGCAGAATCCACGGGAAGACAAGACCGACGGGAATCAGAGCGAAACCCAGAAGGAGGTTGATGGTGTCGATGACGCCGAAAACGAGGCGGCCGCTGACAATCAAACGCTCCAGGAGGGTGTCAACGAGGTAACCGAAACGGATCGTTCAGGGAGTGGAACCGCCAATGAGGGGGGACAAACGGCCTTACCCCAAGGATCCACCACAGACATCGCTCCGAATAACATCGCCAATGGACAACCCATACCCGGCAACATGGGTGTGGACGCATTCTCCCTGGCTGACCTCATTGGTACGGGAAGTGTTTTGGAAGGGGCCGACGTCGATTTTGGCGCCGTGGGGGAGGTCATCGGCCTGATGACAGCACCTCCGGAAGCCACCTCCAACACTGGTGCTCAGATCAAGCCTGTCCTCCCCAACACGCTTCCGGTTGAAACGGCCCTGCCATCCACGGTTGAAGAATCCGAAACGGAAAAGACACCCATTACCCCCGAGGCGCAATCCCTGTCCGCTCTGGAAGCCGAACCGGCATCGGGAGCCAACATACCGGATGAGACTGACATTTCTCTGGTCGATTTCCTGGGAATTACCGAACCGGTCGCCATTCCGGGATCCTCTCTGGAAAACCTCGCTACGGCAACCATTCCATCCCAGAATACTGCCACCGGACTCTCGCAGATCGAACTCCCGCAGTCTGAAATTCCCACCTTTCAGGAACGGGAGTTTATTCCGGAATCCCCATTCCAGCCCCAAACCGATACGACCCTGACCGATTTGTTGGGCATTTCCGAAGAAGTGGCAATGCCGGAACTGACGTTGGAGACACGGATAAACCCTACTCAAACGCAGGAATCCACCCCGCCGGAAGTCCATATCGAGGTGCCGGTGACCCCACCCACGATACAGAATCCCCCGACAGTGGTTGTGATTCCGCCCTCGGTGATCACGGTGGAAATTCCACCATCGATTCCGATCTCTCCTGTCAGTATCGTCGAAAATACCATCGTTTCTTCCCCGCCATCTTCCAGCAACACCCTCGAACCCACCCTTCCATCCATCCCCACCACCCCATCCACCCCCACCACGCCCACCACCCCATCCACCCCCACCACGCCTACCACCCCCATTTACGTCAACGGACCGCCGATGGGGTCGGTGACGATTCATGGCACGGCAACGCAAGGAAACACCTTGACCGTCACCCATTCCCTGTCGGATGCGGGAGGATTGGGAACGATCCATTATCAATGGCAGGGCAACGGCAGTGACCTTTCCGGGGCCACGGGTGACACGTTGCTTTTGACCGAAACCCATGTGGGCCGAACCCTGACCGTCATCGCCCGGTACACCGACGGTCGGGGTGTGGCAGAACAGGTCACAAGTGCGGCCACCGGTGCCGTGGTCAACATCAATGATCCCCTGACCGGTACGATCACCCTCGCGAGCAACCCCGTTCAGGGAGACACTCTGACCGCAGTGACCTCATCCCTGGTGGACCTCGATGGCATGGAAACCCTGCATTACCGTTGGCTGGCCGATGGAACCTTCATCAATGGTGCCACCGAGAGCACCCTGGTTTTGACCGAGGATCAGGTGGGCAAGGCCATCCAGGTCGAGGTCGAATACACCGACGGCCACGGCACCGGGGAAATGATGGTCAGTACGGCAACCGATGCCGTCGCCAACCTTAATGACAGCCCCTCCGGTTCGATCATCATCGATGGCATGGCCACCCAGGGACAAACGTTGACCATCCTCGGCCATACCCTGGAAGACCCCGATGGCATGGGGACGGTTGACTACCAATGGTTGGCTGATGGCGTGGCACTTGCCAATGCAACCGGGACCACGCTGTTGTTGACCGAAGCGATGGTGGGTCGAACGATCACGGTGACGGCACGTTATACGGATGGTCATGGATTTGCTGAAGTCGTCGATGGCGCCCCCTTTGGCATCGTCGCCAACCTCAACGACAGCCCCACCGGTTCGATCATCATCGATGGTGATGCCACTCAGGGACAAACGTTGACGATCCTCGGCCATACCCTGGAAGACCCCGATGGCATGGGGACGGTTGACTACCAATGGTTGGCTGATGGCGTGGCACTTGCCAATGCAACCGGGACCACGCTGTTGTTGACCGAAGCGATGGTGGGTCGAACGATCACGGTGACGGCACGTTATACGGATGGTCATGGATTTGCTGAAGTCGTCGATGGCGCCCCCTTTGGCATCGTCGCCAACCTCAACGATGCCCCAACCGGAGCCGTCATCCTCTTGGGGGACACCGTCGCAGGGGGCCTGTTGACCGCGGATACCCGTACCATCGATGACCTGGATGGTCTGGGAACCTTTTCGTTTCAGTGGCAACGTTCCACCGATGGCGGCATCCTCTGGAGTGACATTGACGGTGCCACCGGTTCCACCTTTGCGTTAAATGTTTCCGATATCAACAGCCTGACCCGTCTCACGGTTTCTTATACGGATGGCCATGGTACGACTCAATCCCTGACCTCTGGCACCATCACGACCCTTCCCCGGGCGGTTGTGCAACTTTCCAGTCTGGATGGGACCAACGGGTTTCGGATGGATGGGGTGACCGCTTACGACTATAGCGGTCGTTCGGTCAGCAACGCCGGAGATGTCAATGGTGATGGTTTTGATGATCTCCTGATTGGTGCCGCCTGGGCTGACCCGGGTGGCAATGATTCTGGGGCGAGTTATCTTGTTTTTGGTAAGGCGGGTGGATTTGTTTCCCAACTTGATCTGTCCACCCTGGATGGCGGCAATGGGTTTCGGCTCGATGGCGTCGCTGCCCTGGATCGGAGTGGTCGTTTGGTCAGCAACGCCGGAGATGTCAATGGTGATGGCCTTGATGACCTTTTGATCGGTGCCGATCGGGCCGACCCGGGGGGGAATAATTCCGGTGCCAGCTATGTCATTTTTGGCAGAGCAGGCGGCTTTTCCTCCCAACTTGATCTGTCCACCCTCGATGGCAGCAACGGATTTCGGCTTGATGGTGTGACCGCCTACGACTATAGCGGTATTGCAGTCAGCAACGCCGGGGATGTCAATGGTGATGGTTTTGACGACCTGATCCTGGGTGCCGCCTGGGCCGATCCGGGTGGCACTTATTCTGGTGAAAGCTATGTTATTTTTGGCAAGGCAAGTGGTTTCATCTCCCAATTCGATCTCTCCACCCTGGACGGCAACAACGGGTTTCGGCTTGATGGGGTGGCAGCCTATGATTGGAGCGGTTATTCGGTCAGCAGTGCCGGCGATGTCAATGGAGATGGTTTCGACGACCTCATGATCGGTGCCGCCTGGGCTGATCCGGGTGGCAGTCTTTCCGGGGCGAGCTACGTCATCTTTGGCAAAGCAAGTGGTTTCATCTCCCAACTCGATCTCTCCACCCTGGACGGCAACAACGGGTTTCGGCTTGATGGGGTGGCGGATGATGACCGGAGCGGTCGTTCGATCAGCAACGCCGGCGATGTCAATGGTGATGGTTTTGACGACCTGATTGTGGGTGCCAGTTGGGCCAATGCGGGGGGGAACATTCATTCAGGAGCAAGCTATGTCATTTTTGGCAAAGCAGCTGGCTTTACCTCCCAATTCGATCTCTCCACCCTGGATGGCAGCAACGGATTTCGGCTTGATGGCGCGGCAAGCGATGATTGGAGTGGTTATTCGGTCAGCAACGCCGGCGATGTCAATGGTGATGGCTTTGACGATCTGATTGTGGGTGCCAGTTGGGCCGATCCGGGTGGCAATAATTCCGGTGCAAGTTATGTCATTTATGGCAAAGGGAGTGGCTTTACTTCCCAACTCAATCTCTCCGCTCTCAATGGCGGCAACGGGTTTCGGCTCGATGGGGTGGCGACTGGAGACTTGAGCGGTTATTCGGTCAGCGGCGCCGGCGATATCAATGGTGATGGTTTTGACGACCTCTTGATGGGTGCCACCTATGCCGACGCAGGGGGCAGCGATTCCGGCGCTTCCTACCTCTTTTTCGGCGGCAATTTCACGGCGGTACCCACGACAGCCCAAACCCTGACGGGTACGACCGGGGCCGATATTCTGCGTGGCGGGTTGGGCAACGATACCCTGACGGGAGGAGGTGGCGCAGATGTACTGATCGGCGGCACCGGCAACGACCTCCTCACCATTTCGGACACAACGTTTCAACGGATCGATGGCGGCAGGGGCGTCGATACCTTGCGTGTCAGCGGCAGCGGCGTCAACCTGAACCTGACGGTCGCGGGAATGGCGGGAAAAATGACCGATCTTGAGGTGATTGATCTCACCGGCACCGGAAATAACACCCTGACCCTCTCCCTTGCCCACCTGAACCAGATCGCGGGTAGCGCAACGTTTCGTATCGACGGCGATACCGGCGATCTGGTGACCCTTACTTCCGGAGTTGCCCTTGCCGCTGGAAAAAAACTGACCCTCAACACCCCAGCCACATTCAATAACCTTACCGTCGACGGTATCTTGGAAACCAACGGTGCCGCGGGCCTCTCCGGCTTCAACCTGAATGGAACTGGTTCGTTCGTTGTTCAAAACAGCCTGACTCTGAGGGGGACCGGCGCCCTCTACCCAAGTGTCGTGGTTCAATCCAGTGGCAGCCTGACTATTGATGGTACCACCAGTTATGGTACATCCACCCAGATTTTCCATACCGGTCTGAGCAATGCCGGCACGCTGACGTTCTCTTCCGATAATGCCTCTTTCAACGCCACCCTGACCTTGGGGACAGGAAAAACCCTGACCAACACCGGGACCATTACCCTGGGCGGAACAGCCAATGGTGTTGATACCATCAACGGGAATGTCGCCAATACCGGAACCATCGACATCACGGTGGACGATTTAACGATCAATAATGGTACGTTTTTCGATACCGTCGGGGGTACCATCAGCGTCACAAGCGGTCGAACCCTGACCGTCAACAGCGGGACCACCCGCTTTGGTACCGGGACAGCCTTGACCGGCAGCGGCACGGTCGACCTCGTCGGCACCCACACCTTGAATATTGGCAATGGCTATACGCATCTGACGACAAGCACCGCAACACTGAAATTTGGTGGTGTGGTGACGGTTGAAGGGACCGGTAATTTTACCAACGCCGGCACTCTTCATCTGCGCAGTGCCAACGATATCTTCAACGTGGCCTTCATCAACGCCATCGGAGCCAACCTGATCATCGACAGCATGACGGCGTCCAATTATGGCGCCACCAGTACCGCCCTGACCTTCAACGCGGATCTGAACAATGCCGGCACGCTGACGATTTCATCCGATAACGCCTCCTTCAACGCCACGCTGACCCTGGGGACGGGTAAAACCCTGACCAATACCGGGACCATCACCCTGGGTGGTACCGCCAGTGGTATCGACACCATCAACGGAAATGTCACCAATACTGGAACCATCAATATCACGGTAGACGATTTAACCATCAATAACGGCACACTCTTCGATACCATCAGCGGTGCCATCAGCGTTACGAGTGGCCAGACTCTGACCGTCAACAGCGGGACCACCCGTTTTGGTTCCGGGACAACCTTGACCGGCACCGGCACGGTTGACCTCGCCGGCACCCACACCTTGAATATTGGCAATGGCTATACGCATCTGACGACCAACACGGCAACACTGAAATTCGGTGGTGTTGTGACCGTCGAGGGAACCGGGACTTTTACCAACGCCGGCACCCTTTATTTGCGCAGTGGCAACGACGTGTTCAACGTGGCCTTCATCAACGCCGTCGGAGCCAATCTGATCATCGACAGCACATCGGCATCCAACTACAGCTTCACCAGTACCCTCCTGACGTTTAACGCGGATCTGAACAATGCCGGCACGCTGACGATTTCATCCGATAACGCCTCCTTCAACGCCACGCTGACCCTGGGGACGGGTAAAACCCTGACCAATACCGGGACCATCACCCTGGGTGGTACCGCCAGTGGTATCGACACCATCAACGGAAATGTCACCAATACTGGAACCATCAATATCACGGTAGACGATTTAACCATCAATAACGGCACACTCTTCGATACCATCAGCGGTGCCATCAGCGTTACGAGTGGCCAGACTCTGACCGTCAACAGCGGGACCACCCGTTTTGGTTCCGGGACAACCTTGACCGGCACCGGCACGGTTGACCTCGCCGGCACCCACACCTTGAACATTGGTAATGGCTACACCCATCTGGCGACCAACACGGCAACACTGAAGTTCGGTGGTGGGGTCACGGTCGAGGGAACCGGGACTTTTACCAACGCCGGCACCCTTTATCTGCGCAGTGCCAATGACTTTTTTAATGTGGCCTTTGTCAACGCCGCCGGAGCCAACCTGATCATCGATAGCACGGCGGCATCCAACTATGGCTTTACCAGTACTGTCCAAACCTTCAACGCGGATCTGACCAATGCCGGTACGCTGACATTCACGTCTGATAACGCCTCCTACAACGCCACGCT
This sequence comes from Magnetococcales bacterium DCbin4, assembly GCA_002753735.1. Classification (GTDB taxonomy): domain Bacteria; phylum Pseudomonadota; class Magnetococcia; order Magnetococcales; family UBA8363; genus UBA8363. The sequence goes on along the minus strand of PEAN01000039.1, from coordinate 20,133 downwards.
GACCCTGGGGACGGGTAAAACCCTGACCAATACCGGGACCATCACCCCGGGTGGCACCGCCAGTGGTGTCGATACCATCAATGGTACGGTCATCAGCTCCGGTGCCATCGTCGTGTCGGTCGATGACCTGACCATCAACGGTACCCTCACCAGCAGTGGAACGGTGACAATCGCCAGCGGAACCTTGTTGTCCGTGTCCGGAACCAGCAACGATGTGACCTTTCAAGGTTCCAATACCCTTCAAGGCTATGGAACCTTGACGGTGGCCAATACCGGAGGTTCCGACCAAAATGGTACCATTCAGCCCGGGAATGCACTTTCGGCAGGTTTGTTGACCATCAACCACAGTGGCTCCACTTTGACCTTTGGTTCCACATCCGTCCTGAATCTGGACCTGGGGGGGACTGTGGCAGGAACCAGCCATGACAAACTTGCCATATCCGGAAACGTCGTATTGGATGGGACGGTTAATATTGGCCTGATTGGTGGTTTCGTCCCTGTTGCGGGCAATTCCTTTGGCGTCATGAGCTACACGGGGTCTTCCGGCGCCATGGATCGGATCAACGGTCTGAACGTCGGAAATGGCATCGTATTGGAACCCACATTCACGTCGACCAATCTCACACTCACGGCCCGTGCCGTAACGTACCAGGGGGATGCCACCGCCAATGCCCCGGTCGATTCCGCAGCTCAGGATGTCGTACTGGGAGGCGATGGCAACGACACCTTGACCGCTGCCAATGGTAATGATCTCCTCTTCGGGGAAGGGGGGGATGATCTGTTCTTGTTGAACGACCTTGGTTTCAAAATCATCGACGGTGGATCGGGAATGGATACCCTCCGGGTAAACCTGACCAACCTGGACTTGACCTCTTTGCCCGCCTACCGCCTGGCGTCATTTGAAATCATTGATCTGCAATCCGGCAACGGTGCAAACGTTTTGACATTCACACAATCTCATGTCCGCCAGATCGTCAACCCGGGTGTTGATTTGCGGATCATGGGTGATCTTCAGGATACCCTTCACATCGGTGCGGGTTGGGCCAAAACCACCAGTGTCGCCACCATCGATGGCCAAACGTATGATGGTTACCTCCTGAACGGCGTATCGCTTCTCGTCAACAATACCATCAATACATTTCTCGATCCGGTTGTTTTGGACTTGAACGGTGATGGTTTGAGTCTGGTGGACCAGGACAAAGGGGTGCGTTTCGACATGGGATTGTCAGGAGTGCCCCAGGCAACGGGTTGGGTTGGACCGGATGATGCCCTTCTGGCACTGGATCGCAACCACGATGGCATGATTTCCGACGCAACCGAACTTTTCTCGGAACAGATGTTCGAGGGTGTTCACTCCGGCATGGCCGCGCTTTGGCAATTGGATGACAACAATGACCATGTGCTTGACGCGTTGGATTCTTCTTTTGCCGACATTCTGGTCTGGCAAGACCGAAACCAGAACGGCATTTCCGATCCAAATGAACTTGGCACTCTGAGGCGGAATGGGATTGTCGCCATTTCCCTGAACACCACCCGCAATGAAACCTGGCAAGGCGACAACCAAATTTTAACCGAGGGCCATTTCACCCTGGATGATGGCCAATCGCGGCCACTTGCGGAGGTGGAATTCCGGTATCGGCCCGCAGAGCCAACCCCGAGATCACCTGCCGTTCACCTGGAAAAGACTGAACGCAGTCAATACCATGAGGGTGTCGATGATTCTCACGTAGCCGACGCCCCACCCGCCAACCTGGAAACACCCGTTGTTCATGACGATCCTTCGGAACATCCTATTCCGTCGCCACCTCGTGACACCCATGAACCGGATCTGGAACACGTTTCACGCATCATCGAACACCTGGTCCTGACTCCGGAAAATGCCATTTTCGATGCATGGTTGACCACACTTTTGGATGCCGCGGCTCAGACTGGACCCCACGAGATCGATGTCCTGGCGAGGATCAATCATCTTCAAGAATTGGATGGGCAAGGTCAGTCAAACATTTGGCCCACAGGTTTCAGCGATCTGCTCGATCACTCATATGCATTCGCCCCACAATACGACGATACCCTGGTCTCTTCCGATGGGTTGGTCCGGCTGGAAATGGGATAAGGTTTGCGGCAGCACCTGTTTTCCAGATCCTCTTCATAACCTGAGCATGTGGGTCGAATCACATCCCCTTCAGGATGGCAGCCAACAGGGGTAAGAGGATCAACGAGGCGAAGATTCCCAATCCCACGATGGCGGCAGCCAGTTCCACGGCCAATCCCGCAGCCGAAGCAATGGCCCCGGCGGTGATCATGGGAGGCATTCCCGCTTCGAAAATGGCGATGATGGCCGGAGGGGTCATCAGGTTCAGGGCAAGACAAATGCCCAAAGCCAGGGCAGGTGCTACGATCATCTTGATGCCCAGACCCATCAACAGAGGCCCGAGATACGGACGGGGCAGATTGGGTTTCAGGTTGAATCCCACTGCGACCATGACCACGGGGACGAGGGTATCGGCCAAACGTTGCAGAATGGTCTGAATCATGAGGGTTTGCAGGTATTGCCCCGCCAGCACGGCGGTCCACAGGGCAATGAAGGCGGGAAAAGTGAAAATGCGACGGCTGATGGCTGCCAAAGACGGTCTTTGCGTCAGGTTGGCCTGATAGAATGTGACCACCACCGCGCCATAGGTGGAAAGCGCCAGAAAAGATCCCGTCTGGTCATAAAGGACGCCGTAGGGAACTCCGGTTGGTCCAAACATGGCCTCGATCATGGGGATTCCCAAAAAAGAGGTATTGCCCAGGGGAACAGTCAACATCAAACATCCGGTCACTTCCCTGGACCATCCTTGATGCCGCGACAGGAGCTGGATCAGGAGGATTGAAAAGAACAGCATGACCCAGGGGATGATCACCGGAACCATCAGGTCGGTGGAAAGACTCAAGCGTGGAATCTGTACCAGGACCAGTGCTGGAAGTGAAATGTGAATGACGTATTGATTGAGGGCTTGAGGGGTGTCCCTGGGAAATACGGCAAGATGTCTGAGGGCCATGCCAGAGAAAAGCAGTAGCACGACGAGAGAAAGGTTACCCATGTGATTGACCTTGATGGCTCGGAGATACACGTGATCAGGGAATAGCTGGAGAACTGACTTCAAGATATTGTTTATTTATTTTTTTCGGTAGGTGCTGCGAATGGCCTGAAAGGTGCAAGAAACCCTTCATTAATACTTATTGAAGAACCCTTGGATTCGGTGCTGTTCCGGGTGTTGCAGTCATGGGTTGTGGTGATCGTTGTCCTGGGAAGATGGAATTTTGACGGTATCCGGGGATGGTCGAGTGAACTGCCTTTGCATTTTCAGTTGACGGGAATGGTTGCAAATGAAAAAAGGTCTCAGTCTGGCCGGACGTTACACGCTCCAGAAAGAACTCGGGCAAGGATTGTTCGGGGACGCCTATCTGGCCCACGATGAAAGTACCGGATTGACGGTGACCGTCAAGACGCTTACGGAACGGATCCGCCGGGATGAACGGGTTTTGGCGGATGTGCGGCGTAATTTTCAACTTTTGCAAAGTCTCGATCATCCCCATATCGTCAAAATGCATGCGCTGGAATTCGACGCCCTGAGCCAGGAGCATTTTTTAGTACGCGAATACGTCGAAGGGATCACACTGACGGAACACAGAATTCGCAACGGAAGAGGATTGCTTCCATTGTCGGAAGCCTTGGAAATCTGCCGCCAGATTGCCTTTGCCCTGGATCATGCGCACCGGTCATTATTGCATCGTGATCTCAAGCCGGACAATATCCTGATTACGCACACCGGGGAAGTAAAGCTGATCAATTTTTGTCTCGTCCCCGAACATCTGGCCAAGGAGATCCGTACCGAGAACATGATACGGGATTTGGAGTCGGCCAGCCGGTTACACGGGTACATGGCCCCGGAACAGTTTTTTGGATTTCCACCTCCCGGTCCAGCGGCGGATCGCTATGCCTTGGCGGCGATATTCTATGAATTGGTTTCGGGACGTCCGCCGTTCGATCAGGTGGAACCTCAGGCATTGATGCATGCGGTCTGTAACATGGCACCTCCCCCTTTGCGGGAAGTGGGTAAAAGGCGCAACCGAGTGATCAATCAGGCGATGTCGAAGGATCCCGGGAAAAGGTTTCCGTCGGCCATGGCATTTGTTGATGCTTTGGATGCTTCGCCGCTGGCATTGATGGGGCAGTATGCGGGTCCATTGGTGATTGCGGTGGTGGCCATTGTTCTGAGTGTCGGTCTGGGTTGGTATTATCAAAAAAACAGTGGTGGGAAGGATATGGTGGCGCTGCTGGATACCGGAGTGGATCCGTCTGTGCAGCAGGTGGATCCTGATCTGGTGGGGGAGAACCCGAATCAGGGACAGACGGTGATGTTGCGGGTGGAAAGCCGTCCCAGTGGTGCCCAGGTGACGCTGGATGGCAAACGGCTGGGCATGACGCCTTTGACGGTTGGCCAGGTGATTCGGGGACGTTATGCCTTGAAACTGGAGAAAACGGGTTACAGCGACGTTGTGGTCGATATGGAACTGGCCGAGGATACGGTGGTGGATCTCAGTTTGGATGAGGTGTTGCCGAGTGAACCGGTCGTCGCTGTTGCCGCAGACGCCAAGGAAGCCAAGCCGCCTGTGACCGATGTGGCGGCGAAGCCCGAAGAGGATGCGGTGCCATCATCGCCATCGCAGCAGAAGGCGCCTCCGGTCCAGGTGGCGGAACCCATGGAGAAGGCGTCGGTGAATGTGACCGCCCCGGAGGGGACATCTCCTGCGGTCAACGAAGAGGCGCCGCGTGAATCGGATCAGGAGATGGTGATTCTGCCGGACCCTCAGGGGATCACTGCGACCCAGGCAATCCAGGTTGCCATTCGGGGACCGGGTGGGGCGTTGGAGGAGGCGGCGATGGATGTGATGTCGGCCGTTCCCGAACCGCCTCCTTTGGCCAGAAGGGTGGAGAAGGCATCTGCCGACCAGCCGGAATCGGCGCAGCAGCAAGAGCCATTGCCGTTGCCGTCACCGATGCTGTCGCAAAAGCGGACGGAGGGTATGGAGGCTTCTTCCGGTGCCCCGGGAGATACAACGACTCGTCCTGAAGGCCAGGCGGTGAATGATCCGCGAATTCCAGGATTGCTTAAAGAGGCATCCCGGCATGTTCGTGCCATGCGTTTGACGTTTCCTGAAGGGAGCAATGCCTTGGAAAGTTATCGGGCGGTTTTGGCTCTGGTCCCTGAACAAAAGGAGGCTCTGGAGGGAATCCGGCGCATTGCCGGTCAATTATTGGCCTTGGCACGGGATGACATTGATGAGGACCGTCTTTCCCAACCCCCGGTCAGAAATGCCCTGGCCAGGGTGATGTTGGCGGGTGAATTGGATCCGGGGAATCCAAAGGTTGGGGCGTTTCTGGGGGAAATTGCAGCAAGATATATCACTTTGGCCCGGGCTGCGGCTGATAAGGGGGATCGTGTGATGGTGGAAGCACGATTGGCCCAGGCGGCTGCGGTGGCACCTGAGCATCCGGTGGTCGCAGAGGGATATCGCAAGCTGTTGAACAAGGAATGGGTTCCGCCCGTCAAGCAGGATCAGAAGGTCGTTGAAGCCAAACCTGTGGTTGAGTCCCCGGCCTCCGAGGTGAAATCACCTGAGGTCCAACAGGAGCAACCATCCCAGACAGCTTCCCTCCAGGCCGCTCCTTCTTTACCCGAAACGGTGACCCCTTCATCGGAAGTGCCTTCCCTTCCACCTGAAGTTTCCAAACCGGCAACCGCAGCCCCGACCGTGGTGGCCAATCCTTCCAAAGCGGGAGCGGTATGGAAGGATCCGATCACGGGGATGGAATTTGTGGAATTGTCGGAAGGTTGTTTTAATATGGGGACCGAATATGGTGATGCGGATGAATCCCCCGTGCATCGGGTGTGTCTGGATTCCTATCGTATTTCCAAATTTGAAGTGACCCAGGGGGTTTGGAAAGCGATCATGGGGGCGAACAACAACCCTTCCAAATTCAACCAGGATGATCAACTTCCGGTCGATTCAGTATCCTGGACCATGGCGGCGGAATTCATTCAACGTTTGAATGAAAAATCTTCGGTTGTATTTCGGTTGCCGACCGAGGCGGAGTGGGAAAATGCATGCCGTGCCGGTGGCAATGATCCCTATCAGTTTGGTGGCACCATCCTTACAAACCAAGCCAATTTCAATGGCAGCCAGCCACTTCCCGGGGAGGAGAAAGGGATGTTTCGCAAAACGACTGTGGTCGTGGGGTCCTTTCCGCCCAACCGCTATGGTTTGTTTGACATGCATGGCAATGTCTATGAATGGGTCGAGGATTGGTATGTGAAAGATTATTATGGTAAAGCGCCCGAACACAATCCCCTGGCCAATGATGACAGCTCATCGCTGCATGTATTGCGTGGTGGCGCATGGCACAGTAATTCAGGCAATCTGCGTTGCGGTTACCGGTACCGGGGGCGTCCCGATTTCAACAATTTTGGCAATGGTTTCAGGCTTGCCAGTTCCCTTACCAGTGTCCGGTGATTCGTTGTTTGCATGGGGTGGTTTTGGATTCGGGTCATCACAGGGAGAAGCGTTTCGCGGCATCGTTTCAAGCCTGAAAAATGCGTGATGAAATTCGGCCATCGCGGCATGGAATGATGGGGCAGGGGACCGTGATTCCCTACAAAGATCTTTTCCCCCTTTTGGGTCATCCGAACCATCTCGATGCCTGCCATGATTTTTTTGTGGCAGGAGCGTTTGATACCGATCCTTCCATTTCTCAATCAATCGTGGGTTCATATTCTTCTTACATGGCTGATGTGCTCGCCAGGAAATCGGTGGGTGTGGTAGAGTTGATGCGTCTCAGGAGCCAAGGGGATGAAAAACTTTGTTTTCGTCCATATCCTCGCCTTCAAGGATTGCAAGGAACACCATCATGGCAAAAGAAACAATCATAAAAATAAAGATCATCGATCTGAAAGTAGGAATGTATGTAACCGACTTCAATCATGATTGGCGTAATCCTTGTTGCCAGGATAAAGATCCAAATGCTTTTCGCGGTCCTCGACTGATCCGAACTGAATCTGAAATTCAGGCGATTATTGATCATGGCATCAAGGAACTCTTTATCGACATCGCCAAAGGTAAAGAGACGGATGGGAAATCATTGAATGAAGTTGAACAGAATCTTTCGCAGCAACTGCTGGAACTGGGTGATGACGAAGAACTTGCCATTAAATTCAATCCTGAAAAACCGTTTTCCGAGGAACTCTCTGCTGCTGCTGAAGTCAAGTCCAAGGCGCGCATGATTGTTGGTCATGTTTTGACGGATGCCCGTTTGGGAAAACAAGTTGCTCTGGCACCGGTACAGGATGCCGTCCGGGGGATGGCGGAATCGATGTTTCGTAATCCTGACGCCATCCTCAGTTTGAGCCTGATCAAAAAACGTGATGAATATACTTTCATGCATTCGGTCAATGTTGGCGTCTTTCTGATGTCTTTCTGCCGGGCTTTGGATATGGAGGAAGAGACGATCATTAAAGTGGGTGTGGGTGGCATGCTTCATGATATCGGCAAAATGAAGACCCCTGAACACATCCTCAATAAACCGGGTAAATTGACGGATGAAGAATTCCACATCATGAAGCAGCATGTCGTATTCAGCAGACAGATTCTCGAACAAACGGCGGGAATCCCTGAGATCAGTATTTATGTTGCGGCCCAGCATCATGAACGATTTGATGGAACGGGGTATCCTTCCGGTCTGAGCGGGGATGAAATCAATGAATTCGGGCAGATGGCGGCCATTGTGGATGTTTATGATGCCATTACCTCAGATCGCATCTACCACAAGGGTAACCCGCCCCACGTCGCTTTGAAACGGATGCTCGACTGGTCAACGAACCATTTCAACACCAAACTTTATCAGAAGTTTATTCAATGCGTCGGCATTTATCCCATTGGAACCCTGGTGCGTTTGGAAAATCATCTGGTGGGGATCGTGATTCATTCCAATCGTGAAAGTCTGCTTTATCCGGTGATCAAGGTTATTCTTGATGCAAAAACGGGGAAACGATTCAATCCAAGGGATATCAATTTGATGGAGCATTCAGCAGATACGGGTGGTGGTTTTCGCATCGTTCGTCCGGAACCGAATGACAAATGGAAGATTGATCCCAAACAGTTCATGCCCAAGCCAGATCTGTATCAATGATATGCGGTGAAATTCATGGATTGAACCGAACTGGCGTCGAACCACGATGCCAGTCTTTCCAACTCCGGAAAGATATTGCGCCGTTCTGTAAACATTTTACTGATCATCGTAACAGACAGGCAGGCCGAGAATTTCAGGCTGTTTGCCATCTCTTCATGCGCTACAGATCGAAGACCTTGACCCCGATTTGCATACCATGAATGAATCGCAGACAACACCTTTTCTGGCTCACAAACGCCTTTAAGCATGACAGAGAAGTTATCAAACTTTGCTTCAAACCCACAATCCACCAAATGGGTGGCTGCCTGGGAATTCAGCGCCTGGCCCGCAAAGGTCCACCACCTGACCTCGCCTTTTCCGTTGCTGATCAAGAACGTTTTCTCAGGTTCCAGCCAATCGAATTCATCCCTGAGATCAGCCAACAGGGCTTGCCCACGTTCAGATACCGAGAACCCCGTGGTCTCCTCAACCAAAACACGTACCACCGCCTGGCAAAGTTTGAAGTGCATGGGCTGTCCGCCGCCGACCCAACGGGACTTGCCCCTTTCCTTGGAAGGCTCGACGTAGGCGATGTGCCGGTTCCAGTCGATGTGGGTCACGCGCCAGCTCTGCCCGGCCAGGGCCAGGATCGCCGGGCCCTTGTTGTGGGTCTGGAACGAGTGCTGGTGGACCTGACCGATTTCCTTGCGTCCGTGGAGAATCGTGAACATGGGGGGGCTTAGGAATACGGACATCAGCTCCATGAAGTGGCGGCGACCGAACTTCGCTTCTCCCTCATCGCCCATCATGAGCAGGCCGCCGTCCTCAAAGAGAATCCCCGCCAAGCGCATGTGGCGGACGATTTCATTCTGATCCCCTGGATCCATCCCGGCAAAACCAGGCATGCCCCCGATATGCGCTCGCCAAGCCTGAAAGCCAATGCCGGATTCTTGAAGCGACAGTGCCATGATCTGCTGGGCCAGGATGTGGAACGGCAATGGTGGTGGCACGATGGGCTCCACGTATCCTTCCACCCACAGCCGCATCAATCCCATGGCCCTTAGAAAGGCGTCCTCAGTCGTGGTAAGGAAAAGGCAGTTCCGGCTGCTGCCCGCACGGCGGCCCGTTCGTCCAATACGCTGAAGGAAGGATGCAACGGTGAAGGGCGCATCGATCTGGATCACCCGGTCGAGATCCCCTACATCGATTCCAAGCTCCAGGGTGCTGGTGGCCACGATCACGCAATCCTGACCCTGGGCAAAGGCCGCCTCGGCCCGCTTTCTTTCATCCAGGCTGAGGGAGCTGTGGGAGACGTGGGTCGCGACCCCAAGCCCCCGCAGCTCCACCGACAGCCTTTCCACCTGGCTGCGGCTATCGCAGAAGACCAGCCGCTTTTCTCCCCTGTGCAATCGGGAGATGACGATGGCGGCATTGCCCAGGTTGCCGACGTAATCCACCTGCACGTCCGGCTTGACGGCGTCCTTCACCCGCGGATTGATCACCAGCCCTTCGGACTTGGAGGAACCGGAAACCCACTTCAGAAGATCCTGTGGGTTTCCAACCGTAGCCGACAGGCCGATGCGCTGAATGTCCCGGCCAGTCAGGCGCGTCAATCGTTCCAGAAGGGAGAGGAGATGCCATCCCCGGTCATCACCTGCAAAGGCATGCACCTCGTCAATGATGACCGCTTTAACGTTCTGGAAGAACATCCGGTGCTCGATCCGGCGGGAAACCAGGATCACCTCAATGGATTCCGGCGTTGCCAACAAGATGTCCGGGGGTGCCTTGCCGATCTTCTGCCGTTTGCTGTCCTTGATGTCGCCATGCCACAGTTCGACCCGCCGACCAACGAGGGTCGCAAAGCTGTCCAGCCGGTGTTCCAGATTGTTCAGCAGGGCTTTGATGGGACAGACGTAAAGAACCGAGAGTCCTTGCCAGTTCTCGCTGAGCATGCGGGAGAAAACGGGAAAAATGGCGGCTTCGGTTTTCCCCCCGGCAGTCGGGGCCAGCAGAATGGCGTTTTTGCCCTGGAGGATGGGATCGATGGAGGATTCCTGAAGCGGCCGCAGGGAGGACCAGCCCAGGGAGTTGACGATGTGGTGCTGAACGGCGGGATGGAGGCGTTCAAAGGCGCTCACAGGTTCAACTCGATGTCGTTGACCGATGAGGCGGCCATGGCGTTGCGTTCCGATTCAGTCAGATCGTGCTCCTTCAACGTCAGGGCGTAGTGCTCCCTGGGGTTGAAATCCGGGAACTGGTCGATGCGGTCCAGGACATCACCCACCAGCTTCCGGAGAAAGATCCGTGGCGCGATCCCCACCTTTCCCCCCAGGTTGCCGGTCACGGCTCTGGCCAGGTCATCCACATAGCCGTCATCCGCCAGGGCAAAGATGCGGCTTTGCGCTGCGGCCCCTTGGGCGAACAGATCCCGGATATTTCTCCCGACCCGGCCCAGCTTGATCAGATCAAATCCGGGAAGGCGTATCTGGACGGCGCGGGGGTTATCGAACCGGGCGTCCGTGGAAAAGTCCACGTTGAGGCGCTGGGCCAATGGGGCGAGGCGTTGCACCCCCTGAGGCCCCTCGAAAAAAGCCGGTGTGCCCGTGATCAGCAGGTAGAGGCCGGGGAAGCGCCCCGAATCCACTTCGTCGATGAACTGGCGAAGGGCATTCAGCCCCTTGTCCCGGACATCCGTCCGCACCCGTTGCAGGGTTTCCACCTCATCCAGGACCAGCAGCAGCCCGGGGTGTCCAGAGTCGCGCAGGATGACCAGCAAGCCCTGCAGAAAGCTCAGGGCTCCGAAATGATCCATGTCTCCCTTGATGCCAGCCATGCGTTTGATGTTGGCGGCGACGTTGGGTTGACCGGAAATCCAGGCGATCAATCCTTCGGCGGTCGCGGCGTCCTCTTCGGCAATGGCATGACGGTAGGCTCGGAGTGCGGCCGCCAGAGCTGGCGCGCTCCGGGTGATCTCCGAGAGCCGCATTTCCATCATCTCGTTGGTTTTTGCGAGGAGAGCGGCTTGGTCATCTTCGGAGATGTCGCCGGATGCCAGGATGTCTTCCTCGAGGGCGTAGAACCAGCCATCCAGAATCTGTCGCAAAGCACCCTGAGGGGTGTCCGCCGTGGAAAGGCGTTCCACAAGCCGCCGGTAGATGGTCTCCAGGCGGTGAAGTGGCGTCTCCGTTTCTGATATTTGCACTTCCGCGGTGGCAAACCCTCGTTTTTTGGCTTTTTCCTGCAACCATCGGGCAACAAAGGTCTTGCCGCTGCCGTATTCGCCACGGACCGCTTTGAAGGTTCCCTGGCCACGTTCAACGCCAGCGAGTTCTTCATCAAGCGCGGGTTCGAAGCGCTCCAGCCCAACTGCGAAGGCATCCAGGCTACGCTGGGGAACAGCGCCCCGGCGCAGTGCCGAGATGATTTCATTGCGGCGTTGGGGGCTGATCATCCGGCTTGATCCTTGATTTCGAACTGGGTGAAGAGGAGCCGTTTGTCCAACGACACCATGTCGCTGTTTTCGTCAACATCGAGGATGGAATAGCCATCCACGTTCAGGAGCCGTCGCAGAGCCGCCAGGATCCCGGGGAAACGCATGCGGGGAATATCCAGCGTCCTGGCCATGGCAGCGCGAGTCATCCTGCCACCACGCGCATCCAAAGCCTCCAGGAAACGCCGGACCCGGTCATCGTCCAGGGCCGTGCGTGCGCCCATCTGTTTCTGTTCCTGGTAGACGCAACACGTGAGCAACTGGTCGATCCACCCTCCAGTGGCAGCGGGCGGCGCACTTGGCTCGGGAGCGTGTTCCAGTTCATCTTCCAAGCCCGCAAAGAGGCCACCAATTGCATTGGCCGATTTCCCCTTCCTGGGCTTCACGGTTCCCATGACCGGTTCTTTTTGGTGCTCGGGCTCCGCATGCTCCCACCATTCTGGCCACAGGCTGGTCGTTTCCACCCAATCGGAAGGCGCATCCTGGGAGCCGGAGTGGAGCACGGCCAGTGGTACGACCACCTCCTGCGGGGATACGCCGCCGTGGTAGCCGTACTTCTTGATGCCATAGCGCACCTTTTCGCTCCACGGGGCGATGACCTTTTCACCTGGAGGCCAGAGGCGCGGGCCTTGCAGTGTCACCTCATCCGGGGCGATGGGACTGTTAACCGACCGACTGCGCTCCTGGCTTTCCTCATGAGCGCGGTATTCCATGTCCCGCTCCAGGACATGGCCATGGTCACTGGTCAGGATCAGAATACGGTTGGATTCCCGTGCTGCATCCAGCACCTGACCCAGCGGAACGATGGTTTCCGTGGTCCAGGTCTCCTTGAACTGCCCACTTTTGGCCAGATTGTCATCCACCGTGTTGATGACGACGCCGATCACCCGGCGGTCCGTCCCGGCGATGTCGGCCCGTACTTCCGGCGAGAGCCCACGCCCGCCGGAGACGGTCAGTTCCGCTTTGTGATACAGCGTAGGCGGATGATTGGATCGACCGGTGGCGCGCAGCCCTTCATGCTGGCGGAACAATTCCTTCTCCTTGGCGCTGTTGCCAGAGGTCAATTGTCCGCACAGCAGGCTGGCGCGGGAGATTTCCGTGCGGGTTGGCAATGCGGCGACAACCGGCCTGCGCTGGCCATCCTCGCCGAACCCCAGTTCAACCCAGCCCTGCATGTGGAGATCCTGGAGCAACTCCCGGAACACCGCCACGCTCATGCCGTCCAACACCAGGAGTAGGGAGGGCCTCTCTTTGGCCAGGGGCGCGACAACCCGGTCCAACAGATCCTCGACCCACAGGGTTGACGAGGACGGTTCGGCATTCCGGCACCAGTGCTGAATCAGCCCGCCGAATTGTTTGTTCTCCAGCTCCCGCTGGGCGTCCACCCGTTTGGAGAGCTGACCGTAGGCGTCCGCCAGGGCAGGATTGCTGTCGCCATCCCAAATCCGCGCCCGCGCCCAATCCACAAAGCCGCCGTCGTTGAAATAGGCCAATGCCGCCTCATGGAATGAACCGGCATGGCGCTGCCGTGACGGTTCCCCGAGCCACCGGACAAGGCGGGTTGCCATCTGGAGACCTTCGGCCCGCTGGGGTTTCATGGCCGCCATGCGGTGATCCAGGGCGGATTGAACGGAGGACTCCAACACCTCCAGCGCCTTTTTGCCCGGATTGGCTGAGATGGCCTTGAGGATGCCTTGGGCGACGCGTTCCAGGCGGCGCTCAAAGCCCTTTGGAAGAAGCGGGCTGGCATCGATGAATGCATCCGCCTTGAGTTCAACCAGGATCACTTCCGCCTGGCGTTGGAATGACTGGATGGCCTGCCACTGGCGCTTGGCGATGTCCGCTTCCATCACCGAGGCCACTGCGGCTCCCCAGCCACGGCCTGTTTCGGGCGGGAGGGGCTTGCCATCCAGGTAGCGTTCTTCCAGGCGCGTCGCCGCCATTTTCAGGTCGGATTCATCCGTCAACGCCGGGTCGAACACCACCTGACACGCCAGCCCAAGCGGCAGGAGATCCCGGCCATGCCCTTGCTCCAGGGCATGCAGCATGACCCGTCCCACCGCTCCGGCGGACTGGGCGATCCAGTCGGGAAGGCTGGCGCGAAACTCAGGGGGGGCGCGCAGGTAGGTCTCGACGCGATCCTGCCCTTTGGCCCACCGGGCCAGCTCGATGGCGTCCACCTGGGATTGCTCAAACCCCAGGTAGCGCTTGAGCAGCAACTGCCAGGCGAACTCGGAGGTGAGCGCCCGGCCGGGAACGGGAGGGTAACCGGCAGGTGGTTGGGCGTTGAGCAGTGCGTCAGCCATCCAGGATTGGTTGACCAGCCGGGCATCGATTTCGTCCACACCGAACAAATCGCGCACGATGCGCCAGCTTTGGATGGCGATGAGTTGCTGCCGCCAGAGTCGCGCCAGGACATCCTGGCCCAGGCTGTTGTTGTCCAGCGGGGTCAGGAGAACCGAAATCTCATCGGAGTCCTTGACCGCCACCAACCGCTCACGGAACGCCAACGGCGACTTGCAATGGCTGACCCGCAGATTGCGATCCCCGACCACGAGGGTCTCTCCACCGCGCCACGGCCCCACCGAGCGAATGCCGATGGCACGGGCGGTCGGATCCTTTTCCAGAATGGATCGGACCTGGGCGACGATCTGGGATTCGGTGACTTGAGGCGGGCTCAAAATCTACTCCTCTTCCCCCTCGATGCGGACTTCGATGGTCATCTCCGCATGAGGGTGCTTATCCAGTTGCTGTTCGATCTCTTTCAAAACCCGCTTGGCTTCGGCTCTGGCCAAGCCTTGCCGGGATACGGTGGCAAAGGTCCTTCGTCCACGCGGTTGCGGTGGGATGACGATGGGTGGATCGATCAGTGGCGTCACGGGAGGTTTTGGTTTTTTTGCCGGCGTCAGCAAAGCCACCGCTTCTTTTTTGGCCTCACGCAACACCGGTCCCAGCGGGACAACCAACTCGTCCCGGGACAAGGCACCGATCACCTTGGCCCGGTTGGCCTGTGCCATGGCTTGCCGCTCGTCTGTCAATCCCCAGGCACCTTCAAGGATCACCCAATCGGCGGCATTCAGGGCTGTCAGCACATCGGAGGCCTTTTTCAGGCCATGGCCAAAACGTTCCTCGCTGGTGGGGATCTCCCACTCGGACAGAATGGTCACCAGGGTGTTGGCGTCGGCATGGCGCAGCTTTTCCAGCAGAGCGAGCATGGAATCCGCGCTCTGTTTGCGGGCGGCATCCCCGGGCAGGGAAAACGCCTGGCCCCGTTCGCCCAGCGCCTTGACCAGACGGCGGCAGGGATCCAGGTGGGTGGTCAGCTGGTCCTGAATTTTCTGAGCCAGATCGACCACATTGGTGGCGTTGCACAGGGGCGAGGCGGCAATACCAAAGATCGCCCCGGCCCGTTTCACGGCCCGTTCCCAGGCGCTCTGTTCCGGCAAGGTCTGTTGGTGCAGGACGGCTTCATCCGGGATGCGCTCCAGGGATGGCTGCACCACTGCGCCATGCTGCATGAAGACCCGGTTGGTCTGCTTGGCGAAGAGCAGGATCAACAGGTTTTGGGTCATGGCGGGGAGCCCCATGGGTTTGGGGTCGTCGGTCCACCGTCTCAGATTTCCCACGGAGGCCGGGCCGCTGTGGCCGGCGATCTTGCGTTCGAAATGGGTTTTCCAGTGATTGCCCAACACGAAATGGGTCTCGTGCATCTCGCCCAGCTTCAGGGGATTGGCGATCTGCTTCATCAACAGGCGCTGTGTCTTCTCCACGCCCACACGCCCATCGCTGGACTCGATCGCCAGGGTGACCTCGTCCATCACCCGCTTCAGGTTGGCAGCCTTGAGCTCCGCCTCGAACTGCGGATGGGCCGGGAACTGATGGCCCAAAGCCTGCTCCACGAGATGGAGAAAGCCATCCTTGAGATTGGCCCCCACCGGCGGCCGGGGTTGGAAGGTGGGATCCAGGGACTGGAAGTGGTCGGCCAGATTGTGCGCCCCGTCCAGGGTTCCCGGGGCTGCCGAGGCGATGCCGTAGGCTCCCTCCAGGCAGTTGAGCACATGCTGTTTGAGCTGACTGCGCTGGTTGTCCATCAGGCTCCTGGCGGAGGCCCGTTCGATCTCCGAAAGATGATCCGAGAAGCTCCGGAAGCGGTCGTCGCTGGCCAGAACGTGTTCCATGATCACCAGTTTTTTCAGCTCACCTTGCACCGCCTGGCTAAGAAAGGAAGGTAGCCAACAGATGGTTTGGGTTCCGTTGTTGCGCGCCTGAAAATTGTTGATGCGCGCCATGTCGTCAGCAGGGCTGTGACCCTCCAGATCGAATGGGAAATCGATGATGAACAGCCAGCGGTCTTCTCTTGCTTTCAGGGTGGCGTCATCGATCATCTCGCGAATGTTGGCGAAGACCACGTCCATGGTGCGGGAGGTTCCCCGCCAGGTGTGGGCGACCTCCACCCCGAACAGGGAGTCCGAATCGGGAATGCCCAGTGCGGCAAAAAGGAGCTCGCGGATCTTCTTGGCCCGGCTGCCCGGGTTGTCCACCCCGCGGGCCTTTTCCAGAATGGTTTCAATGTCCACGCCGGTCAGTTGCACCGACAGGATCGGGTTGGCGGGTTCGTCGCCGATCTTGATCTCCCCCACCTGTCCGGCCCAGCGGCGGCATTTCTGCAAAACGATGCCCACCTCCTGGCCCGGGATGGGGGCGCGCACGTTGCCGTGGTTGAGGGACGTCAAGCGGGAGGCGTTGAGATTCTTGAAGCACTCCACCGCCGGAACCAGGGCGGAGAGGAGCAGGGTTTTCACCAGCCGGTCGTCGGCCAGGAAGGCGCGGCGTCTGGCGTCGGTCACCGGCAGATCAGGGATGTCCTCCGCCCGCACGGCATGCTCCTTCTCCAGCATGGGCAGGAGTTTCTGCCGGTAGAGCTTGCGGGCGTTTTCGAAGTGGTGGCGCATTTCGCTGGTGAAGGGTTCCGCCTCGTCGGCGATGGCGTCGTAGAGATCGCCCACCGGCACGATCTGTCCCAGTTCCAGGGTCTCCCGCTGGTTGACCAGCAGCTGGATCATCACTTTCAGCGCGGTGCGTTCCCGTTGCAACACCGAGGAGAGCGCCACCAGGGCCTGCACCAGGGCCGGGCTGAAGGGGTAGACCCGGCGGAACATCTCCCGGTCGCCGTTGCTGGTGAGCAGGGTGGAGAGGATCTCTTCCCGCACCTTGGTGGAGGTCTCGAATGCGGTTTGCAATTGGGCGCGGGCGGCCTCGGACCTGGGCTTGAGTACACGCCTTTCGGCGATCAACGGCAGGTTGCGGTCTTCCAGGGTGATGATGTCGAAGCGCCCCTCCCAATATTTCAAGGTATCCGCAAAGGAGAGTTGCTGTGCCCCGGGCATGTGCTCACCCACCAGTTCCCGCAAATCCCTCTGGCGGGCGACGAAACTGATGATGGGTACGGGGCGCTGGCTCCCGCCGGACTCAACCAGCTTGATCACTTTCTGGATTTCGGAACTGACGAACTTGAGGTCGGCCACATGGCTGGCCAGCCAGAGGATCAGCTCGTCCAGGAACAGGATCAACCCGTCGTAGCCCAACTCCCGGGTGAAATGGCTGATGATGGTGAGACCCTCCTCCAGGGGGACATGGGTTTCCTCTTTGGCGAGCGCCAAACTGGTTTGGGCGGTAAAGATGTTTTTCACCAGATCGCCTACCAGGGCCGTGCGCAGATCACCTCCTGGAGGTTGTTTCAGCGCTTCGTCAAATTGTCTGGGGTTCCAGGTGACATCCAAATCCCCCCACTCACCATCGACCTTGGACGGGCCGTTGAGCATGGGGAAAAAACCGTAATCGCCGATCGATTCGCGCAACTTGACGGCATCCCGGAACAGGGCTTCGGCCTGGTAAACGCCAGGGATGCCCGCTTTTGGGTGGTGTTTGCGCACATGCTGGACGAACCCGCCCAGAATGGCCGACTCCATGCTGATGGCGCCGATCATGTGGTACGGGACCATGAGCAGTTTCTTGCCATTCAGCCAGGCGTCATGCCTGGCCACCACCGGGGCCAGTTCGGCGATGGCCCGGGCGTCGGGGTTGTGCTGAAGCAGCAGGTGCAGCACCGCCATGAAGTGGGACTTGCCGCTGCCGAAGCTGCCATGCAGGTAGGCCGCCTTGCTGGCTCGGGTTTCCACCGCGCTTTTGATGAAGGTGATGGCGTGATCGAAGCTCTCCCTTAGCTGAGGCGTCACCACGTAGTGGCGCAGGGTTTCGTCGGCACGCTGCACCCCTTCGGTGAGGCGCAGGACGAAGTCCCCCTTGTGGACCCGTTCGGGTATCTCGATGAGTTCCTGGATCAGCGTCATGGCGGTCTATTCCGTCTTCTTGCGCCGGCCCCGGTGGCGCGCGGCTTGGGGTGGACGCCAGGATTGAACCTTCGTTCCGGTCAGCTCCAAGGCGCGCAACTGTTCGTCGATGAATCCGGCGAAGTAATCCCCCATGCCGGTGCCGAAGGCGGGATCCGGTTCATTATGCCACTGTTTGAGCCAGGGCAACAATTCCAGTAATCCGGCCAAGAGGGGCGTGAGTCGCTCGGTGGACCATCCCTCGTTGTCCTTCATACTGATGAAATAACCCGCCAGGGCCTGGGCCTGTTGCAGAGGGTTCCAGCCCGCCCAGGCGATGACCGGGGTGGGGTCACTGGCCTTTTCACAATGGGGGTAAAGGACAAAACGCTCCTTGGGCACGTCCAGCTTGCCCCGCAGCCGCCAGAAGGAGGTTTGCAGGAAGTCGGCGGCGGCATATTTGGGCGGCACGGGGATGTCGCCCACTTTTTCGCCGGCGTCCTCTTTTCTCTGCAAGTTCCAGGTGCGCTCCCAGGCGGCGCGTTTGCGCAGGCCCGCATCCTTGTAGCGCAGGATGGGGAGGAACGGCACCGCCTCGTCCAGCACCAGCTCGGTGACCAGTTGGGTCAGATCGAAATCGCTGCGACCCCGGAAAAGGGCCGCCACCTGGATGAAATCGGTGTCATGATGGAGTTGGTCCGCGAGACGGGCACAGGTGGCCAGTTCCGGGGCATCGGATCGCCACACGGTCATGACCTCCATGCGGTCCAGGAGCCACCCTTTGAGGGCACGTTGCTCCTGACTTTCCCAGGGCTCCCGGTTCCAGCGCCGTTTGTATTCCGGCTGCTCGATCAGGCGGATGTTGTGATTTTTCTCAATAGCTGCCAGCCGCCGTTCCACCGTGGCACGGTAGTCGGCGGGCCAGTGGGCGGGGATTTCGGTGATGGGCGTGGCGCCATGGCGCTCGAACCAGGTAGGTTCCAATGTTCCATTGGCAATCCGGCGACCCATGAGGATCTCGAAAGGGCGTTCCCCCAGGCGCACTTCCGGCGGTTCGCCGGGATGGGTCAATTCTTCATCGAGGATGCCGTAGAGGCGGTAGCACTGCCAGTCCAACTCCTCTTGCAGGGCGATCATGCGGCACAGCAGGGATTCGGCCCGGGCGCGGTGACCCTCCAGCGCTTCCCGGGGCATGGGAAGCTGTCCGGTCAGTTGTGCTGGCAGGTGAGCTTGTCGCTCCTGGACCAGTTGATCCAGTTTAGTGGATAGAGTTTGAGGCTTATCAACAGGAATGGGAAATTGTTTGAGCTTGGTGCCATCCCACTCCAAACGTTCTTCCCACTTGCCCGAGCCGAAACCTCCTTTTTGGAAACAGGTTTGCCTTCCCCAAAAACATGCCGTGGAGCTGTTGAGCAGCCCCAGCAGGGCCAGATGGTCCGCTTCCGTAGCTTCCGGCGGCAGCTTGATCACCGGGGCTGAGCGGTTGAACACCTTGCCGCCCCGGTCCAGCACGAAATGGTTGTGGGTGGCCACGAAGGCAAAGGCGATGGAGAGGGGGGTGCGGTAACGCTCCCGTTGAAACCGGCTCCATTCGTACCATGTAAGGCCGATTTCGGTATGGGTTCCCCCCGGTTCACGACGCCTAACAAGAAACTGCTTTGAGTGCCAAAGTGCTTTTAAAACAGGATGGTCATAGCCTTCCAAAGTTGCTTTCAGGGCTGAGTCGTAAGGAAACAAAGTTTCAGTCTCTGGAGTTAGATACCAATCTCGGATTACATCCCCTTCGACGATAGGAAGGAAAAATTCACTTGGGATAAAGAACCGCTTCCATATTCCCACTGGCGAAAAATATGCTTCATCACTACCAGTGTGGAGTCCCCTTCCCATTGCAATTACATGTTCTTCCAGTCTCGATTTTCCATGTTTCTCAATTTCTTTCTTCAACCCAGAAGCTCCACCTCCTCCCAAGCTCCAGGGATGCGTTTCAAATGTCGTCCGGGGCGTATCCAATACGCTGATGAACTCGTTCTCCGATCCAGGTTGGTCGATCATCGCCACGATGGACGACCAGACCTGGCCGTGGGCGGCATCGGCTGGGGGGGGAG
>PEAN01000038.1 GCA_002753735.1 Magnetococcales bacterium DCbin4 | reverse complement strand
AAACAAAATCAAAGTCCTGGGGGCAATCCCTTAAGCCCCCTTTTTTCTTTCAATATTCCTATGCATATCAGTCAATTGCCAGCCATCCTCTCCAGTTAATGAATGTAACAAAGTAGAATTAAGAAAAAAAATGGGGCTAAACTCAACACCCTGGGGGCAATCCCTTAAAGACCCCCTTTTTTTCTTCAATAATTATTTTGAATGTCAATCGTCCCAGGGTTCTGAACGACAGGTGCATTTGATTCCTATACGGACCCCCGGGCCTGCACCAGGGATTCCAGTGGTGTGCCGATGAGCAGCGAGGTGTCGAACAGGCTGCGTTGGGCAAAGCGATCATAGGTTTCGGTCTCCCGGGTATACACGGCAGTCTTATCCATGGGGGGGCCGGGGGCGAAGGAGACGGTTTCTCCCTGTACCGCCACATGTGCCGTTGCCCGAAAGACATGGGTGGCGTTGCCGGTCAGTTGTGCGGTAATGGTGTCACCCGTGACCCGGGGATGGACCCAGACGATGCCGCCGGCGGTATGTACCTCAATGTCGCTGTCGTTGGTGACGTTACCGTTCAATACCTGGGCGACAACCGAGGTGGTCATCCCGGTCCCACAGGAAAGGGTCAACCCGGCACCGCGTTCATGGGTTTGCACCAGGATCCTCCGGGAATCCAATACCTCAACAAAGCTGATATTGGCACGGTTGGCAAACATGGGATGGTGTTCCAGGGCAGGTCCCAGACGGTTGAACTCAATCTCTTTCAATTGATTAACCGTGATGATCATGTGGGGATTGCCGATGCCAAGTATGGTCCCGACCATGGATATTCCATCGACCTGAAAGGTCTGGGCGATGAAGGGGGTGGTGGAACGATTCGCCAAAATTTTTTCCGGATTGGTCTCGACCCGGCCCACATGAATTCGAACAAACGATAGCTGGTGTTCCTCGGAAAAAAAATTGAACGTCTCAAAACGTCCCGCCTTGGTGACGAACACCAGGGGGGAACGGCCCGCATAATGTCCTTCGTAGGCGACCCGGGAGGCGCAACGCAATCCGTTACCGCACATTTCCGCTTCGCTGCCGTCAGGATTGAAAAATTGCATGCGCGGATGGGTGTCGTCATGCATGGAAACGAAAATGGTGCCATCGGACCCAATGCCACCCCTACGGGCCGACATCAAACGGACAAAAGCAGGTTTGAACGGTTCAGGAACCTGAACCTTGCTGGTTTCATCAATGACGATGAAATCATTGCCGGCACCATGACTCTTAAAAAAATCTACATGATAAATACCAGACATGACGACTCCATGTTGAAGACCTGTCAGGGGGGGGCGACGTTGGATGCGTTGAGGGTTGCTTTGATATCGCGATGATAGATCAGGTAAAAAACAAATCCCGGCAGCAAGGCCATGGAAGAGACGATCCGGAAGACAAGAAAGATGGTACCATAACCGGTCGTGGAGGGAATCGTTTCCAACAGGCGGGCGATTTGATCAAAACTTCCCTCACCCACCCCCAGTCCCCCCGGGGTGATGGGAAGGGCGTTGGCCGCAGTGGACCAGAGGGTGACCAGGGCATAGTCGCTTTCGGTCAAGGTGCCGATGTCACTGGAAACAACGATGACCAGGATACAGGCGATGGTCAAAATATGATTGAATACTGCCAGAAAAAGGACCAACGCCATCCGTTTCGGTGTTTTTTTGTATAAATCAACCGCATGAACCAGTCGGTCGAGAATCCATCGCATTTGGGTTGACTTGACGTTGGACAACACCCATCGACCCCAGGGGGTGTGGCTGAAACGGAGAAAGACAAAGGCTGCGATGGGCAGACCAAAGGTGATGGCGGTGGCAAAGATGCCAAGGAGTTGCAGCGGCAGGTGCCGCATGATGGCATCCAGATAGAACAGGGAAAAAATAAAACAAAGCATGAATTGCGCATAGACGCCGATCATCCGGTCGAAAAAAATCGACCAGGTTGCAGCGGTCCGTTGATCAGGAGCTTCCTGGATCGCGTAGGCGGTACGCAGGGCATCGGAGGTGAGGAACCCCCCGGGAAGAAAAATGGAGAAAAAAACGGTGATGAAGAGAATCTGAATCGATTTGAGTGCCGATACATGGATTCCCTGGCATGAGAGGAGGAGAAACCAACGCAAACCCGACAAGATTAACGCAAAGATGACAATGACCACGATTTGGAACACGACAATCGGATGGGTGATCAATTGTCCCAGGGTGGTGAAATCAATGACTTCCCCATAGAACAGGGCTGCGAGCAGGCATGCCGCGACCATCAGTTTGCGTGTAGGGGTCATGACCCGGTCAAAAGACCAATTCACAGGCACTCCCGTTCAAATCAAGAAAATGATCAAGACTCATGAAATCCGGGGGGCATTTCCCGTCATTCCCCGGGAAGGCGGAAACCGATTATTTTACTGCTCGATCACCGTTCCCGCATCGCCCGGTATTTCGCCCGCCAGATGGGTTTGAGCAGGTAATCCAACACCGTTTTTTTGCCCGTCATCAATTCCACCGAGGCGGTCATCCCCGGAATGATTGGTAGTTTTTCACCAAACCGGACGAAGCCGTTTTCCGTCGTCCGCATTTGAATCCGGTAACGTCCAACCCCTTTTTCCTTGTCTTCAAAGGTATCGGCGCTCAAAGAGATCAACGTTGCCTCCAGCGTACCATAAATGGCCCGGTCATAGGCAGTGATGGTGACCGCCCCCGGTAATCCTGGACGCAGAAAGGCGACATCCTTGGGCATCACCCATGCTTCGATGATCAGGGCATCCTCAATGGGGGTGATCTCCAGAATGGTCTCCCCGGGGTGAATGATGCCGCCGATGGTGTTGAGAAACATTCGTTTGACGATCCCATCCATGGGCGCGGTGACCTCGGTGCGGCGGATGCGATCTTCATCGGAGGCGGCGACCTCCTGGAAATTTTCCAATCGTGCATGCCGTTGATCGATGCCGCTCAACGTTTCCCGAATAAAGGCGAGCTTGGCTTTGTTGATCCGATCTTCCGCTTCAACCATGGCCGATTTCGCCCGGGGGATCGACTGTTCGGTAATGGCCAGATCGCTTTGTTTTTCTGAGAGCAGCCGTTCCAATTGCAGCAATTCGGTTGGCGATACCGCCCCATCCGCCAGCAGCGGTTGCTTTAATGACAACTCCTTGGTCAACAGTCGAACCGAATTTTTCAGACCATCCCTCCGGGTCTGGAGTTCCACCAATTCCTGTCCCTTTTGTGTGGATTGCAACTTTAAAATGGACAGGTCACGCTCCAATTCCTGTTTGCGCGCTTCAAAAAGGGCCATCTGATTGGCAACCAGAACACGGTTTTCCTCGATCATCTCCTTGGGAAAGACCGGTACTTTTTGATCCACTTCCGCCTTCATCCGGATGATTTCCGCCTGGAGCATGAGAAACTCCCCGCGATTTTTCTTCAGATTGGCTTCGTGGAGGGTGCTGTCGATGCGCAGCAATACCTGGTCCTTCTTGACGTGATCGCCTTCCCCGATCAACAGCTCCGCCAGGATTCCCCCTTCCAGATTCTGGATTTTCTGGGTCTTTTGCGATGGGACCACCTGGCCTTCGGCATGGGTCACCTCGTCGATTTCGGCATGGTCCGCCCAGAACAGGAAGGAGAGGACCAACAACACCACGCACCACAACAAAATGGAGGCCACCGGCCTGCGAACATGGCGACGTCGTGCCGCCTCCCGGGCCGACACCAACGCGACATCCTGGCGTCGCAGCCGGCTCATGTCGTCACATCCTTGATGGGAGTGGCGTTGGTGACCGGTTTCTTCTGCGTCAAAACCTCCATCGTCGGCCCATCGGCAACGATGGAACCTTTTTCCAGGATGATCAATCGATCCAATTGTTGCAGTACCCGTGGACTCTGGGAAACAATAATGATCGTTCGGTCACGATGGTTGGCGAGGATATTGTGGATGCAACGGGTTTCGGCAACCACACTCAAGGCGGAAGTGGGTTCGTCCAGCAGGATCACCCTGCGGTTGGGATCCAGCAATGTCCTGGCCAAACAAAAACATTGCCGTTCTCCGCGTGACAACCCCTGTCCCAGGGGTCCCACCGGCCGGTCCAGCCCCATGGGATTGGCAGCAATGAAATTCAATGCCTCCACCTGTTCCAGCAGTTCAAGAATCCGTGCATCCGAGGCGGATGGACATCCCATCAGCAGGGTATCGCGCAGGGTTCCGGAAAACAGGGTGTTGTCCTGATCCATGTATCCCACCTGACTGCGAAGTTCGGCGGGGTGAATCTGTTGGCTGTCGGTGCCATCCAGCCGAATCGATCCCGCCGCGACCGGGAAATGGCCCATGATCAGCTTGAGCAGGGTCGTTTTCCCCGCCCCGGAGGATCCGGTGATGCCCACTTTTTCTCCGGGCTGGATCACCAGAGAAAGGTTGGAAAGAACTGGATCGGCCTGTCCGGGATATCGGAAAAAACAATTCTTCAGTTCGATGTGTCCCGCAAGATCCGGTTTATGCAACAGTTTCCGCTCTGGAGATCGTTCCTCGGGCTGCGCCATCAATTGGTTGAGTGCGTTCAACGCAGTCCGGGCGGTATGCCAACGGGTTAAAATTCCGGTGATCTGTAACAGGGGCTGGATGATCCGGCCATTCAGGAGGGAGCAGGCCATCATGCCTCCGATGCTCAATTGTCCCTCCATGATCTGATAGACACCGACCAGAATCACCCCGATGTAGGAGAGTTGACCGATGACCCCGGCCAGAGAGAGGATGAACTGTGACCATAATCGTTCCCGGCCACTTGTCGCGGCCATCCGTTCAACCAACAGTTCCCAACGCTGCTGCATCCACCCTTCCATGTTGAGAAACTTGATGGTTTCCATCTGTCCCAGGGTTTCCACCAAAAATCCCTGTTTTTCTGACGTGTCGTCATAATAGGCCCGTACCGCCTTGAGTACGGGGCCTTGGAAAAACATGCCGAACAAAATGACAAGAAGCATCGCAGCCAGTGGAATCATCGCCATGGTCACGTTGCCCAGATAGGCGATCAGGGCGATGAACAGAAAGGAAAACGGCAGGTCCACGAAGGCAACGAGACTGGCTGAAGCAAAAAAATCCCGCAGAAATTCAAACGAACGGATCCGATTGGCCATGGCACCCGGAGAGGTCATGACATGGCCGGGAACCAAAGATAAAATCTTTTCAAAGATACGGTTGGAGAGCAGCGTGTCCAGGTTGCGTCCCATGGCGTCGATGAAATGGGTTCGCAACTCCTTGAGCAGAAAATCAAATCCAATCGCAATCGCTACGCCGATGGACAGAACCCATAAGGTTTCGATCGCTTCGTTGGGGACGACCCGGTCGTAGACGTTCATCACAAACAATGGTACGGCCAGTGCCAGGAGATTGATGACGACCGAAGCGATGACGACCTGAAAAATTTCGTACCAGGAGCGGATAATCTCCTTCCAGAACCATCCTTGATGGGGTGTTCTCCTGGCCCCTTCGGGTGCGGAAAATCCGGCATGATAGGAGGGGCGGACAAAGAGTGCTTCTCCCCGGTATTCTTTTTCCAGTTCCTCCAATGCCAGGTTGACCACCCCCATGCCGGTTTCGGGAAACAGGACCGATGCCTGATCCAGTTGGGGCAGCTCTACCAGGACGCACGCCTTTTGCTGCTCCAACAATAAAACGCACGGAAGCATCAGGGGAGAGATTTCGTTCAGGTCTTTTTTCAGGAACCTGCCTGACAAACCCGCCTTTTCAGCGGCACGTAAAAACAATGCAGGGGTCAGTCGATGTTCCGGCAACGGCAAACCCGATCCAAGCACCACCGGACTGACCGGTCTGTTGAACAGTTGCGTGACCAGGCTCAGGCAAATCAACAGGGGATCGTCAATGTGATCCGGACGTGCGGGTTGCGTACGCATCAAAAATCATCTTCATCCTTCGCCGAGGCCCGGTCGGCGAGCAGTTCGCGTTGACGGCGGGCAATGTGCAGGTAGATCTTCTGTTCAAAGGCTGCCGGTTTGGGGTCGATATGGGTGGCGACCTTGAGTTTGTGATCCACGGGTCCATGGACGAAAACGACCCGTCCATAGGTGTTGACCGGCTCGAACCGGTCCCCTCCAATGCTCAGGAAAATACGCATTTCCAACAAATCGCCCTTTTTGACCCACAATTGACGGGTTCTGAAGGCCAAACCCGTGGCGCTGATGTTGACGGTATACAAATCCTTCCCATCGGGAGATTTCCCGACCGGTCGATCATGTCGGCTCAAATTGATGGTCTGGATTGACTCCTGGTACATCTTCAATTTGGCCGCCAGGGGGGGATCGGAAGCTTCCACCTTGAGCAACGCCTTGGGCAATTGTCGCTCGACATCCGCCAATCCCGCCTCCGCCTTTTTGAGGGCATTGGCTTCGGTCACCGGATTGGACTGGTCCCGTATCTGGCGCAGTTCCATCAAGTGATGCAAAAGCGAAAGAGTCTGGTTGGTCCATTGACCGATGCTGCCGGTCTGTTTGGCGATGTCGCGGGCGATGGCGGTGAAAAGTTCGGTCATCCCCTGGTAATAGGACTCTTCATTCTCTGACGTTGCGCGCAGAAAGAGCCAGGAAAGACGGTCCCGATGCCATTCCACATGCTTGCGGGCCTTGGAATGTTTGTGTTTCAAATATTCCTGGATAGCACTCAATTCCCCAAGGATTTTCTGCTGGTTGCGGATAATGCTGCGCAGACTGAAGGCTTTGTCGCGGTGAAAATTCTTCATCGCCTCCTGAAACGCGGCTTCGGAGACATGACACCACACAAAGGGGATCCGGTCGTTGATCCGGAAGTCACGTCGTTGGTCCGACCGGGGTTGAGAGGATAAAAAGGGATCTTCTCCCTTATGGACGACCACATCTTCGACCGCTGCATTGGAGAGCTTCAATCCTTCCTGCAAGATGCGATCATATTTGTCATCGGAACCGGTTTTGAGTGCAGGCAGTTCCGGAGCGGCTGGTTTTTCAACCTTTGGCGCAACAGCAGGTTTCTTTTTGATGAATTTTGAAAACATCGTATTCTTTGGTGTCGGCGCCGGGGGCGCCGGCTGAGGTGGCTCGGACACGGTCTTTTCCGGGGATGGCTTGACCGATGGGACTTCAGTTCTTTTCTTTGGAGGCGATTTCTCAGGTTCGGGCCTGGATTGGGGTGCTTGAGCCATGTCCAGATGAATATCGAGTTCCTGGACCGTTTCGAATCGGAACTCCACCCGTTTGCCCCGATTCGACCAGTCCTGACGCATGCGGATCACCCGGGAATAGCCATGAACGGGCCAGGGCTGGGTCGATCCGGTGAGAAAGCGCAGTTCCAGGAGATCATTTTCAGCAAAGGGGGGATCCTTGATCCATGCAACCATTCCCCGACCCTCGGGATCCAGCATGATCGGGACACGCATGACGACCGATTCCGGGGGATAAGCCAGTTCGAGGAGGAGGTTGAGTTTTCGGTTCATGGCCTCCAGAACCGCAGATCGATCCGCTCCCGTTCGGCTTCTTGCCGAAGCTGAGGGTGCAATATTGGCTTCCCTGGAGAGAATGTCCGCAATGGACCGATCCAGATTGGGGCGTGCTTCGGGAAGAAGCGCACCTTTTCGTTGACACTCCCGAACCCGAGCCATTTGTGTGGGAGTGACCCGGCGAAACCAGAATAGTGTACTTTCCGGTTGATTTTCAAAAGACTTATCTTCAGCCATAACCATCGTATCCATCAACCTGGTGCTTTGACCGAAGGGACGGGAAGGGAAAGGGGGTGTCCGCGAGACCCGACATGGCCATCAACTGCGCTTGGATCGCAATAGAGCCGATTGGCGTTTGAAAATGTGCTGGATCAATTTTTCCCGGTCTCCATCAAGGATGGGTTCAAATTGACAGGCTGCCTTGATCAAACCATCTTCATCCGGAGGAAAGGTTTTGACAACACGGGCAAAACATTGAATGGACGCCAGGGAGTCAAGTGATAATGCCAGCCTGATTTCCAGGACATCGCCAACCTGGACATCAAGGCCCGCTTCCTTGAACGCCAAGCCACCACCACTCATGTTGACCCAGGTGGGGACCATGGGTCGCGCCTCGGTTCCCGGATAGAACACCTTGAGCAGCATGTTGAGCTTCATGTCCAACCGGGAAAGAATGCGGGAAAGTACCGGGTCGCTGCGTTCCAGTTGC
The DNA here is from genome assembly GCA_002753735.1 of Magnetococcales bacterium DCbin4. Taxonomy (GTDB): domain Bacteria; phylum Pseudomonadota; class Magnetococcia; order Magnetococcales; family UBA8363; genus UBA8363. Next base: position 28,240 of record PEAN01000038.1, on the reverse strand, counting down.
TGGATCTTGTCGGTGACTTCCAGGTTGGCCAGTACCGTTTGGATGTCATCGGGAGGAATGGGGAAGCTTTGGGTTCTGTTGAAGTTGGCGATGACATCGGCGAACTCTTCGGCACTGACACGACGCCATGAGAGTGGCAGGAAATCGTCAACGCGCGCAAAGGCGCGCTGTTGATTGTCTACAGATTTTTGTGTAACGGCTGCCATGCCTTTCTCCACAAAATGTCAGGGGGTCCCCCCTTGTGATTCCGATGTGGCACGATTGCCACGTTCAGGCTGGCCACCACTTCCGGAAGAGAGATCCCGGGGTGGTTGAATGAATTTTTCGATGACTGCAGGATGTGTGGTGCGGGAAACCATGATTTCAATGCGGCGGTTGGCAGCCCGACCGGCATCGGTATCGTTGGTTTGCCTGGGGGAATATTGTCCAAGTCCCCGGGCCTGGAGACGAACCGGATCAACTCCACCATTTTCAGCGAGAAATTGTACGATCGCTGCAGACATGGCGGCAGAATACCCCCAATTGGAGGCGAACGGAAGGTCTGATGGGGGCGGGGCGTTATCGGTATGACCATTGACGAAAATTTCGTTCTTGACCCCGGCCAGGAGTGTCGCCACTTGTTGCAGGGTGGGTTTGATGGGGTCACGCAGCTTGAGGCTTGAGGGTTGGAAAAGGGTATCACCTGCCAGACGGACCAGGAACCCCTGTTCCAGTTCGATGACCTCCGCTTCGCCGTTGTCGATTTGATTGACCAGGACGTGTTCAATTTTTTCGAGGAGTTGGACGATGATGATTTCCTGGTCGAATTCGGTTGCGATCAGATCCTCACCGGTGGGCAGGGGATTGATCTGCTGAATACGTTGGACGCCGAAGGCATCACGAATGGATCCGGAAGCTTCTTCGAACTTGACGACATCCAACTGGGCAAAGGAGAGCAGCAGGATGAAAAAGGTCAAGAGCAGGGACATCATGTCGGCAAACGTGTTCAGCCAGGCAGGCGCACCTTTTTTGCAGGGAGGACATTTTGACATACCCGCTAACCTTTCAGTGGTACGATTTTTCGAATCCCGGTCATTCGGTCATCCGGACATCGAGGAAAACCATTTGGATGATGGTGGTACTCAGCCTTATTCGAGGTCGCGACGCGAAGGGGGGAGGGCGGCGCGCAAGGCTTCCTGGAGCATTCTGGGGTTGACCCCCTTTTGAATGCCGATCATCCCATCGATGATCACCTGTTTGACCGTTTGTTCGTCTTTGCTGTAGGTGGCCAGCTTGGTGCACAGGGGAATGGCGACGCAGTTGGAGATCAGTGAACCATAGAGCGTTGTCAAAATGGCAACGGCCATGGCGGGTCCGATGGAGGAGGGATCGGACATGTTGGCCAACATTTGGACCAGTCCGATGAGGGTTCCGATCATCCCGAAGGCGGGTGCCATTTCCGAGACCCCTTCCCAGATGCCCATCCCGCGGGCATGACGATCAGCCAGATAGTTCAATTCCTTGGACAAAACGCTTTCGAGGAATTCCGGGTCGGCACCATCGACGCAATGGTTGATGGCCCCCTGGAGAAAGGGATCGTCCGATTTGATCTTTTCCAACGCCAGGATTCCGTCTTTTCTGGCAATGTTGGCCATGTCGATGAGTTGACCGATCACCTTTTCCGGTTCCTGCGCTTTGACGAAGACGGCGCGCATCAGGACGTTGATCGAGCCAACGACATCGCTCATCTTGTGTCGGATCAGCATGGTTGCGATGGTTCCGCCGATGACGATGAGAATGCTGGGAATATTGACGAACAGCATGATGCCGCTGTCCATCAGGATGCCAAAAATGACAACAGAAAACGCTGAAACGATGCCGATGATTGTTGCGAGATCCATGTCTTTCTATCCTTTTAACTTTTAAGACAAAAGCAAGCCTGCAAAAATCCGTTCCCAGGTGCCACCTCGAAGTGGTTCGATCAAGGCGCGCCTGCGGCCACCTTGGCCTTGCTCCTGGTTTGGACTAGCAATTATCCAGCCAAGTTCACTTCGCCTGGGAATCGTCCCTGGGTGGCTGCGATCATGCTGCTTCCAAACGCGAATTCTGGACGACGGTCGCTGTTCCCAAATCCATCGTCTGCCCGTTTAATCGATGCAAGTGTTAGTAAGATCGGGCAGTTGAGGGAAGATCTTTAATATTTTCCTGTGCGACCGGACTGGGTTTCGGGATGGGGATGTTGATCCCCCCTCCCGTTCATGATCCTGATCCAGGAGGATGTGTAATCCGGGGGCGATGCGAAAGGGGGGATCAGGGGTGGGCGGGCTGGACAGGTTTGAACAGAACCAGGATGACCCAAGGGGATTTGACCACTGTTTTGACGCAGACCATGCCCCGGATGGTATATGCGGCGATGACTTCCTGCGCTTGATGTTCCAGGAGACCGGCCAGAATCAGCCATCCGCCGGGTTGAAGTTCGCCGACCAATCCATCCGCCTTGTCCAGCAGAACGCCTGAAAGAATGTTGGCGGCAATGGTTTTGTAGGGACCGTGGGGAACTTCCGGTGACAGCACGGTGGTGATGTCGTGGATGTGGTTGTGGTGGAAGTTGTCGGTGGCGGTGGTGATGGCCTGGGGGTCGAGATCGGAGGCGGTGACGGGGTCGGCACCCAGAAGTGCCCCCCCCATGGCGAGGATTCCCGATCCGCACCCCATGTCCAGGAAAGAATCGAGTTCGTTTTGTTCACGGATCCATTCGAGGGCTTCCAGGCAACCGGAGGTGGTTTCATGGGTCCCCGATCCAAAAGCCAGTCCGGGATCCAGGCTGATGACGTGTCGCGAGGTCTCTTCCTCAGGCCACCAGGAGGGACGGATCAGAAAATGTTGTCCAACACAAAAAGGTTTGAGGTCCTTTTTCCAAGCCTCGGCCCAATCCCGGTCGGGCAGGTGTTGCCATTGAATTCCGTGGGTGGGCAGGGCCATGGAGGCGGCGGACAAGCGCAGCAGCAGTCGCAACTCCGTCTCTTCGCGTTGAATATCATCGGGAAAGTACCCCTTGACCCGGACCCGGGCACCGACCTCTGGCAACCATTCCATGACCGAACCCAGGGAATCGATCTCAGCCAACAGATCACGGCAAGCATCTTCACACCCTTCCGGGGCCAACAGTTGGACTTCCCATACCATGATCGATACATTCCTCGCACCAAGAGCATTGACAGTCAGGTTCTGACTGAAGTATACAAGAAACCTTCCGACGATGGCAGGATCCTTCAAGGAAGCGATACTCCAAGCCCAGGTAGCTCAGTCGGTAGAGCAGAGGACTGAAAATCCTCGTGTCGATGGTTCGATTCCGTCCCTGGGCACCATTTGAACGCTGCCATGCGCATACGAAGCCGGCCCTTTACGCTGGCTTTTTTTTTGTTTCCGTTCCTTTTCCTGGATTCTTTGGGATCTTTGTGAAACCCTGTAGGTCTCCTCACGTGTAGAAAGAGCGGTTACCATGTGACCATGGCCGGTCTCGATTTGAAGACAGGCTGTCCAATTGGCGGTGGAGTATCGTCATGAACGTTCTTTTCCTCTACAACGGCACGGAACAATTAGGTCTGGAACATCTTTCCAGCCATCTGCAAGCGCATGGCCATCAGGTGAAACTATTGTTTGACCTGGCTGTTTTCTCCGGAGATGTGTTTCTCAACATTGCCAGTCTGGGCAAGCGGTTCGATATCACCGACCAGCTTGTCGAAAAAGCGGTGGCAAGCCAACCGGATCTGATCGGATTTTCTTCCTATACGGGTAATTTTCAGTGGTGCCTCGGCCTGGCCAAAGCCATCAAGAACCGTTTGAACGTTCCGATTGTGTTCGGGGGGATCCACCCCACCGCCTTGCCTGAAAAAACGCTCGAACATCCTGAAATTGATTTTGTCGTGGTCGGCGAAGGGGAAGAGGCCCTCCTGGATCTGGTGACGCATCTTGAACGCGGCGATCCTTCGGAAAACCTGCTGCATATTGCCAACCTCGGGTTCCGTCATGAAGGTCGTTTCCGGGTCAATCCACCCCGTCCCTACATCCGCGACCTGGATGCGCTTCCATTTCCCGACAAGGCCCTGTTCCTGGATGAGTCCAAGGCCATGGCGGAAGGCCCGTACATGGTCATGACCGGTCGCGGCTGTCCCTATCATTGTGATTTCTGTTCCAATTCCATGCTGCAATCCCTTTATGCCGTTGAGAAAAAACACATCCGCCGTCGCAGTCCGGAACATGTGATTGAGGAATTGGTGATGGCGAAGCGGCGATGGAACTTTTCCATGGTCCATTTCATGGACGATGTCTTTACGACAAGTCGTTCCTGGTTGGAACAATTTATTCCTTTGTATGCTCGTGAAATCAATTTGCCTTTCTTTTGCTATGTTCATCCCCTCTCCGTGGATGAAACAAAAGTCGCCTTGTTGAAACAGGGCAACTGCCGGCTGGCGGGTATTGGTATCCAATCCGGCTCGGCATCACTGCGTCAGCAGGTCTATAACCGCAAGGAAAGTAACGAAAGAATCATTGCGGCAGTCGATATCCTGCACCGTTACGGTATCTCTGTGCAGGCAGATCACATTTTCGGTGCCCCGGGTGAAAAGCCCGAACATTTGGAAGAAAGTCTGGGGCTTTATCGCCGGATTCGTCCACAGATCATGCAAACCTTCTGGCTGACTTATTATCCCAAAACCCCCATCATTGAAACCGCCCTCAGTCACGCTTCCTTGGATGCCCGGGCCGTAACGCGTTTGGAAGAAGGATATGTCGGCTATACCCACGCCTATGGATCCGTTGCCGCAGAACATCGCCACCTTTATGTCTATTACGAACTGTTGATGCAACTGGTGCCCCATCTGCACAACGATACCTTGTTCCGTTTGGCCAGATCATGGGTTCGTTATCTGCCGATGAAAAAATTATTGAGCTATCTTCTGCGGGCTTTTGCCGAAAGTCGGCACAATTCGGTTTATCTGTGGAAAAAACTTCGTTTTGTTTTTGGATCTTTCCATGCCAAATGCGGGACAACGGGCTGGCGGCGGTCCGAGCCGATTATTCCATCATGATTCTGAACGAACCAAATCTTCCGCCCTCGGGGGAAGGAAAGGCGATGCTCGGAGCAGAAGCATGATCCAGATGATTTGCCTTGATGCACCACGTTCCAAAATCAGGTGGTGGGCCGCCTGTCCCTGAAAATACCCAATCCGCCCCCGCGTCATTGAATTTCCACTGGGTGAAGATTCCCATCCTCAAGTTTCACCTCCTCAAGATGTACCTCCTTCGATTGTTCACCGGTATCAAGTTTTGATCGCCATGCCCCGACCATCGTATGTGCTCGCGGTCTGGACTTTCAATCTGAATGTCATCGGGGAAATCGTATGGCACGACTGCATCCTGATGATAATAAAGAATAAATATTGATAATAATTTTCTATGTCAAATCAAATGAAAATCCATTGTCATCATAAGGACTATTAGAATATGATGTCAGCGTCAACTTCTCAAAGAGACGCCACATGGACACCTCTTGGTCTTCTGGCCGAAAAGGTTTGTCTTTCGTTTCATGTCTGATCCGCTTTAAGGGCGGATCAAGGCGCATGGGGTGATCCGACCGTCTTTTATTGGGAGGTATTTTCTAAAGTCTCAATGATTAGGAGTGATCAGATGGGTTTCCCTCCGCCGGAAGGATTTAAACTGAGTTTGACCAAAGCCACACCCAGCCCGTTCAACCACGATACCCTGAAAGGACAGTTGGAAAGCATCGGTTTGAACTGCTCAGAACTCACCCAGAGTACTTTGCAAACCTATGTCGATCAGGTTCATTCGCAGATCCCTGATGGTGAAGTGCAATCCTTTGCCATTCTGGCCCCCGCCAATGACCAGGAAATCATGTCTTTGGTGATGCCGGGCATGGCACTGCTCCAGACAAGCAGTTCGGCTTCCGACATGGTCCAGGTCGCAACCGGGGACTGGACCGCAGACAACTTTGCAGACAACTATGGTCCTGAACTCCAGGTGATCCAAAATCCGGATCATTTCAAGTGGCTTTACGACAACAGTGGCACCACCAAATTTACCGGGCAGTATGGCAATCCGATCATTAAAACCGGCTACTACAAAACCGCCGATGCCATCAAGGAACTGTTCATCGATTCCGCCGTCGCCGCATCATCTGCCTTGGTGACCGGTCTGAACAAAGAGTCCATTCAAGCGGTCATGACCTCGGTGGTCAATCCCATGGTCAACTCCGATCTGAGCAACTACGTCCTGGAGAACAAAAGCCGTGTCATCCTGCTGGTCCAGATGAATGGTGACCTATACACCGGCATTGGGGTATTGACCATCGATTACAGTTTGTATGTCCATGATTATAAACGTAAGTCGAAAGACGGCGGCGATACGCATGACACAAAACTCAACATGAGTGCCCGTGCGGTTCTGTATACGGATCCAAACGTTCTTTGCGGCAACTATCACGCCGTTCTCAAGCAGTTCAACCTGCCCGACACGCCAACGATCAGGTGCTGATGGACCTGATGAGCGTTCAAGACGAATTCATGTATTGAAATCAAATGTCACCAGACAAGATGAGGAGAAACGGTCATGGGTTTTCCCCCACCAGTCAAACACGAACTCCAAATTTTCGATTCCCTGCCCGCGGCCAATGAAACGACCTTTAATGCTGGGATTCCGGGCCTCAACACCGAGAATGTCGCGGTTTCCATCATTCTCTACAGTCCCAATCTGCAAATCGTCGCCTCGCTGGATAACACCAATTCGAGTGTGACCAGTACCTATACGACATCAATCACTCAAGGGTTTACATTCAGTACAACGCAAAGCGTCAGTATTACCGAGAGCGTTGGCGTTTCCATCGAAGTTGTCACTGCCAGTGTTTCCACCACCTTTGCCCTCTCCTTTACGGAACAGTGGAGTACATCGACCACCAAGACGATGAGCTTTTCCTGTCCTCCCGGCAAGAAAGCCTTTGTTTATCAGGGTACGCTCATGTCCCAGTCCCTCAAGTTTGATTCGGGGAGCAACACCTACACCTGGAGTGGTGAGGCGGCCAAGGCGTTGACCCAGGTTTTGGTCACCAGCGATACCCCGATCGGCATCGCGCCATCGAGCCAGGTGACCATCAACAGATGATGTTTGGCATGGATGGGTTGGTCCTTTCCGCCGGAGAGGGCCAACCATTTTTTGTTTTCCAGACGGCAAGCCGGTGGAACGTCGTTTATTCATCTCCCATCATACCCGTGAGAAGAACTCGGCCATGGATCACACTCCCACGATCTGCCCGATCGCCATCGTCGGCATGGCTTGCCGATATCCCGACGCGGATACCGTGGAGCAACTGTTTGAAAATTCCCTGGCGCAACGTCAGTCGTTTCGCCAGATTCCTGAAATCCGGATGTCTTCCGGATATTTTGATCCCACCGGCAAGGCGATGGATTGTTCCTATGCACGGCAGGCTGCCCTCATCAAGGGGTTTGCGTTTGATCGCACATGGTTTCGCGTTTCCCAAAACAGTTATGAGGTGACCGATCTGACCCACTGGCTGGCCTTGACGGTTGCCCGGGAGAGTATTGAAGACATTCGCTTTCGCAAGGGCAAGGGGCCGGACAACGAGGCGGTCCGTGTGGTGGTGGGGAACTCCCTGACCGGCGAGTTTTCCAGGGCGCATGTGATGCGCGCACGTTGGCCCTATGTCAGAAACGTGATGGCCCAGCATCTGCGGCATGAGCATCCCCATCTGCATGAGGTGGAGCAGGCTCGTCTCCTGCGTGAATTCGAGGTCCGTTATAAAAGCCCGTTTCCCGTTCCCAACGAAGAATTTCTGGCGGGTGGTCTATCCAACACCATCGCCGGTCGGATCTGCAACCATTTCAATTTCAAGGGTGGTGGTTACACCGTGGACGGGGCCTGTTCCTCATCCTTGCTGGCGGTAAACGATGCCTGTTCGGCACTGGTGGTCGGTGATGCGGACATGGTATTGGCGGGCGGAGTCGATTTGAGTATTGATCCGTTTGAACTGGTCGGATTTTCCCGGACTGCGGCGTTGGCGCCTGGCGAAATGCGGGTCTATGACGAACAATCGCAAGGATTCTGGCCGGGTGAGGGGTGTGGATTCGTTGCGTTGATGCGTTATCCGGATGCCCTGGAACAGTGTGCGCACATTCATGCCGTCATTCATGGATGGGGAATTTCTTCAGATGGGCGGGGTGGTCTGACGCGCCCGGAATCGGAAGGTCAAATGTTGGCCTTGCGACGTTGCTACCGGCGGTCGGGCTTTGGCATCGAGTCGGTTGGGTATTTTGAAGGTCATGGAACGGGCACCCGGGTGGGGGATGCAACCGAACTGAGTGCCTTGATTCATGCCCGGAACCACAGTGGAAGGCCCCTTCAGCCGGCGGTGATCAGTTCCATCAAGGCCAATATTGGTCATACCAAGGCGGCTGCGGGACTGGCTGGATTGTTACGCGCGACGAAATGTCTCAGTGAACGGATTTTGCCACCTACGACGGCCTGCCGCCGACCCCATCCCCTCTTTGCCGACCAGCGCCACAACCTCATGCCCGCCCATCAGCCGCAGGAGTGGCGGTCGGATCATTTGGAGCGGCGTGCCGGGGTCAGTGCCATGGGGTTTGGTGGGATCAATACCCACATCACCTTGAGTGAAGTTCCCGCGCCAGTACGGACCTCCGTTCCGGTGGTGGGCGAAGGGCTGGCACCTTTGGAGCGTTTGAAAACAGTCCAGGATGTGGAAGTTTTTACATTTGCGACCGTCAGTCGCAAGGAAATGCAGGGATTTCTCAACCGGATTTCCAAATTTGCCCATGCCTGTTCCCGCGCCGAGTTGAGTGACCTGGCCATTGATTTGGGCAACCGATTCACGAATGGCGGATTGACCCCATGGAAGGCGGCGGTGGTGGCCACCACACCGGAGGAATTGAGCCAAAAGCTGGTTCTGTTGCAGGAGACCCTGAAGAACGTCGATGACACGGCGATCCATCTGTCGGTATCCGACGGGGTGTATCTGACCTCTGGCAATGTCCGTGGTCGCGTTGGTCTGATGTTTTCCGGACAGGGATCCCCGGTACGCCCGGATGGGGGGATCCATGCCCGACGCTTCGATGAGGTTCGTCACGTTTATCAGCAGGCGGGTCTGGATGTCTTTCAGGATCAGGGCAATACCGACTTTGCCCAGCCCGCCATCGCCACCGCTGCCTTGGGTGGGCTTGCACTGTTGCATCGCCTTGGCCTTCAAGGCGATGTGGCCGTGGGGCACAGTCTGGGTGAACTGGCAGCCTTGCACTGGGCGGGTTGTTTCGATGCTGCCGAATTATTGGCCTTGGCCAAGGCGCGGGGGCGGGCCATGGTGGAGGATCCGAATACCAGCGGGGCCATGGCGGCCATTCCCGCGGATCGTGATCAGACGATGGCGGCGATTGGCGATGTGCGCAACCTGTGGATTGCCAACCTCAACGCCCCGAATCAAACGGTGGTGTCCGGTGACCGCAAGGCGGTGGAAACCCTGGTGGAGCGGTTGCGACGCCAAGGGATGGAAGCAACCTTGTTGCGTGTGCGTCAAGCCTTTCACACCCCTGCGATGGCCGGAGTGGCAACCGTCTTCGCCGACCGGCTACGGTCGTTCCGGTTTCAACCCGCGGTGCGCGAAGTGATCTCCACGGTCACCGGCATGCCACTGCCGGGCGACTCCGACATCCCCCGGTATCTGTGTGACCAACTGGTGTCACCGGTCCAGTTTCTGACGGCTGCCCATCTGGCAGCGCAGGAGGTGGATCTTTTGCTGGAGGTTGGACCGGGTCAAATATTGACCCATCTGGTGAACCGTTTCAGCGACAAGCCGGCCATCCCCCTGGATGTGGGTGGCGATTCCCTGGGACCTTGTCTGCATGCGGCGGCGGCCCTTTTTGTTCTTGGACGTGCACCGGGGATGCCGACGCTGTTCAAAGACCGCTTTGCCCGACGATTCAATTGGAGCTGGAAGCCAAAATTTTTTCAAAATCCGTGTGAGGCGATTCCGTCGATCCCCGATCCGGCCCCTTCCCTGGATCATGGGGCCGAAGCCGTCGGGGTTCCGGTCGCAGCCCCCCCTTCCGAACACACGGTCAACGTCGGTACCGCCGACCGTCTGCGCCAGATCATTGCCGAACGTACCGGTCTTCCCGCCTGGACCATCCAGGACAGCAGCCGCATGTTGTCGGATCTCCATCTCAACTCCATCACGGTGGGGGGAATCATCGCCCAACTGGCGGCTGCGACCGGTTTGCCGGTTCCTGCCGATCTGACCGAATTCGCCAATGCCAGTGTTGCAGAAATCACTGCGGTACTGGATCAGCGTGCGGACGGGACGGGACAACCGATGGTGTCGTCTTCGGCGGTACCACGTGGCATTGGGAGTTGGGTGCATTGTTTTCATGTGGTTCGTGTTCCTTCCATCCCCCTGGAACAGATTCCCGGCGTTGTCCAGGGGGGGTGGGAAGGGTTTGGGGTCCGATCCCCCAATGACGAAGCTTTGCTGCAACGGCTCAACGCCGAACCCCATGGTCATGGCGTGATCCTCTGGCTTGGCGATTCCCCTGATGCCCGGGTACTTCCTCACCTGCTGCAAGGGGCGCAGCGCTGCATCGAGCGGGCACGGGACCTCCATGGCACCTCCATGGCCTTTGTCGTGGTCCAGCGGGGTTGGGGCGGAAGTGGTTTCGCCCGTTCCTTCTCCCTGGAGCATGGGGCCATCCGTACCCTGGTCATCAATCTGGCACCGGATGGAAAAGGGGATGCCGGTTCCTGGATCCTTCGGGAGATCGATGGCGGGCAGCCTGGATTTGGCGAAATATTCATCGATGAAACCGGAGGGCGTGAAGAACCCCATTGGCGACGGTTGTTAACTCCACAGCCGACTTCGGCGTTGATTCAGAACCATGATGTGGTTCTGATCACCGGTGGCGGCAAGGGGATCAGTGCCGAATGCGGCGTTCAACTGGCGCGTCAAACCGGATGCGCCCTGTTGATCCTGGGGCGATCCGTGCCGCAGACCAGTGTGGAACTGTTGAATAATCTGGAACGCATGCGCGTGGCGGATCTGCGGATCAGCTATCAGCAGGCGGATGTCACCGATGACGCCCAGGTGGCGGATGCCGTGACCCGGGGCGTTGCCGAACTGGGGGCGCCGGTGACCGCCATGATCCATGGGGCCGGCGTGAATCATCCCTGCAGGGTGGAACAGCGTTCCATCGATGACCTGAAGGCCACGCTGGCCCCAAAAATCGATGGATTCAATCATCTGCTGGCGGCGGTTGATCCGGGTTCGTTGAAGCTTTTGGTCACCTTTGGTTCGATCATCGCCCGTACCGGCCTTCAGGGCGAGGCGGATTACGCATTGGCCAATGAATGGTTGGGCCAGGCGACTGAACGATTCCAATCGCTTCATCCACACTGCCGCTGCCTGGCCATGGAATGGTCGGTCTGGTCGGGTACCGGCATGGGACAACGGCTTGGCCGTCTGGATGTCCTGGAAGAACAGGGGATCGCCCCCATCTCCATCGACGATGGGGTCCAGACGTTTTTGCGGTTGATCCAAACCCCTGATTTGCCGACCCGCCTGATCCTGTCCGACCGCTTTGGCACGCTTCCGACGGTGCGTTTCGAGGTGCCACCGCAGAAGCGGTTCCGATTCATCGACACCATCCGGGTTTATTACCCGGAGACGGAATTGATCGCTGAATGTCATCTGTCGCCGCAATCGGATCCTTATCTTGAAGATCACATGCTGGACGGGGAACGGTTGTTCCCTGCCGTGTTGGCGCTGGAAGCCATGGCCGAAGCGGCGGTGACACTGATGTGGCAATCCGCACAGGATGTGATTCCACGATTTTTCGACGTGGTTTTGCGCAAGGCAATCGTGGTACCGGGATCTCCGGGGGGGGAGGGGGATGGGGATGGGGAGGATCCGTTCGTTCTGCGTCTGTTGGCACAGGCTGATACGGAGGGGACGATTGCCCTGGCCATCCGTTGTTCGACCACCGACTTCCAACTCAACCATGTGGAGGCCCGTTGTACCCTGCAAAGCAGCGACCGTGCTCCCGAAGCGGAGGGGGCGGATTTTCAAAACCTGCCCACGGACGAACTCAAACCCTTTGATCCCGGGCATGCGCTTTATCAAAACGTTCTCTTTCAGAATGGACGGTTCCGACGCATCCAGGGATATCAGATGATCGAAGCCCGTCGTTGCAGTGGACAGATTTCCCTCGATGGTGCGACCCAGTGGTTTGCTTCCCAATTTTCCCAGGGATGTTTGCTGGGTGACCCGGGTGCGCGGGATGCGGCCCTCCATGGGATTCAGGCGTGTATTCCGCACAAGGTCGTGATTCCCATCGCGGTGGAGGAGATCGAGACCGGGGTGCTCTCCCCGCGGCAACCTTATCGGATGTACGCCAGGGAGATTGAGGATCGGGGCGATGAACTGGTCAACGATATGGTCATTTTCGATCGGGATGGCCGGCTGGTTGAGCGTTGGCGGCGGATCACCATGCGCGTCATGGGTGAACCATCCCATCTGCGTTTGAACTCTCCCCTGCTCATGGCTTCTTTTTTTGAGCGCCAGGTGGCCGCCAATCTGCCCCGGGCAGGGTTGAAGGTCGCCATTTCGCCCCTGGCCAATGAACAAATGGAAAGAACGGCTTCTCTCGATTCCCAACATCGGCCTGATGGCAAACCTGATCCCTTTTCCGACGCCCGTTTTCAATCCACCGCCTACAGCGGTCACTGGAAATTGACGGTCAACGGAACCGTCCCGGTGGGTTGCGATCTGCAACATGTCCCTGGAAACGATCATGGCGTCTGGCAGAACCTGTTGGGCGTGGAAGGGATGAAGCTGGCAACGGTGGTTGCCGGGATGACCCGGGAACGGTTGGAGATTGCGGCAACCCGCATCTGGACGGCGCGCGAATCCATGAAGAAGGCGGGCCTTCCCAGCGGTGCGCCATTGACGGTGATTCCGAATGCGCACGCCCGGTGGGTGGTTTTTCAATCAGGTGATTCGGCCATCTTTTCGTCGCGGGTCGATGCAGATCAAATCGAAGAAACAATATGCGTCACCGTGGCACTGCGGCCCGGTGCCGGCTTTGAACGAGCCGCCACCGGTCCGGGCGGGCATTTGCCCGCTGGGACGGTGGTTCACTAGAAACAGGAGACTTCGACGCCATGGATCCCATGCCGCCTTCTGCTGCCGGGACATCCGAACGATTGATTTTGTATGCGAACGGTTGTTCCATGACCTATGGCTACGAATTGATCGACGATCCCGAAACCCATGTCTGTCTCGATGATCCCTATCGGGAGGGACATGCCTGGCCCAGTCGGCTGGCCCACCGGTTGGGCGGGGGCCGGGTGGTCAACGACAGCATTCCTGGCGGTTCCAACGACCGTATCCTGCGGACCACGATCCGTTGGGTGCTCGATTTCCTCGATGCCGAGGGGGAGGCGGGGCGGGAGCGGCTTCTGGTGGTCATCGGTTGGTCCGATCCCATGCGCCGGGAGTTTTTCATCGATGGCCATTGGAAGCAGGTGATTCCGTATCATGACTATCCTGATCTTCCGGAATTGAACCGCCTCAACACGGTCTATCGCGAGGTGGCGTGGAACGATCATGAATCGGCATGCCGGTTCGCCACGCAGGTGTTGGCCTTGCAGGCGTTTCTGCAACGATATGGCGTGCGCTTCTTGTTTTTCGACGCCTTGAAGTCCTGCCAGGAGATTTTCGCCATGGCGCGCTCCGAGGTTGCCCATGTGCGTGCCGTCGATCAGCGGACCTATTTCAACTTTGTCACCTGCGGCAGTTCCATGGCGGAGATTTTGTCGGTGGCGACGCCACAGTGGAAAGGTCGCCATCCGGCCGAGGACGGGCACGACTATTGGGCGGAACGATTGGCGGGATATCTGGCTGGGCAATCGTTGCTCGATGGCCTTCCCATACCCAAGGAATCTCAGATCTTCCAGAATGTTGGCGTCAATCATGGCTGGTTGGAGCGTTTTCGTGGCAGGTTGCGTGCCCGTCGTGCCTTCAAAGCTGATCCCTTCATCTATCCGTGACGAGGCCATGAAGATGACCGTTGAGGAAACGCTCTATGGAATCAGTTGTTTTGGACACGATGCCGGATTGGCGGTCGTCCGTGGCCAGCGCATTTTGTTCGCTGCTCATGCGGAACGTTATTCGGGTCTGAAGAATGATCCCCTGCTCAACGAAGCGTTAGTTCTCGATGCCCTTCGGACGGCGGGTCCTCCTGATCGCATCGTGTTTCATGAACGACCGTGGCGGACCCGGCTGCGTCATCTGAGATCGGGGAGATTGCGGGAATTCCTGACCGGGCCATCTCCTTTGGACCACATTCGTTCCTTCGAGATGTTGGCCGACGTTCCGTTGGTCACCGTCGGCCATCACCAGTCCCATGCCGCCGGTGGTTTTTTTACGGCGCCTTTCGATGACGCCGCAGTGGTGGTGGCCGACGGGATTGGCGAGTGGGATACCCTGTCCGTCTGGCATGGACGAAACAACCGGCTCAAACGTCTGTTCGTCCAGCGTTATCCCCACAGCCTCGGCCTGTTTTATTCCGCCTTTACCCAGCGTTGCGGCCTCAAGCCCAACGAGGAGGAATTCATCCTCATGGCCATGGCGGCCCTCGGCCAACCGCGTCACCGGGAGTTGATCCTCCGGGAGATCGTTCGTTCCACGCTCCCGCCGCATTTTCGCCTGCGCCGCAATATGCATCGTGGCCTGGGGGGATGGCATCCGGAACTGACCGAACCCGAGACGTTGGCCGCCAGCGTCCAGGAGATCGCCGAGGAGGTTCTGCTTGGCCTGATGGCGTGGGTCGCCAAGAGGGTTCCCAGTCGCAACCTGGTGTTTTCGGGTGGTTTCGCCTTGAACTGTGTTGCCAACGAACGGATGGTGCGCAGCGGTTTGTTTGACCGGTTGTGGATCATGCCCAATCCGGGCGATGCCGGTAACGCCCTGGGGGCCGCCCTGGCCCATGGCGCTCGACCGGTGCGCTGGGAGGGGCCTTACCTGGGTTACGACCTCAACCGTGATCCCGACCTCGACGGCGTGGTGGCAACCCTGCTTACGGATGGCATGGCGGGATTGGCCCACGGACGGGCCGAATTCGGTCCCCGTGCCCTGGGCAACCGCAGCCTCCTGGCCGATCCGCGCGGGCAGTCGGTCAAGGATCGGGTCAATGAAATCAAGCGGCGCGAGCCGTTTCGACCATTTGCCCCGGTGGTGTTGGCGGAGCGGGTGGCTGAATTTTTTGACCTGCCGTTGCCCAGCTCCCCCTATATGCAGATCACCGGGCGTTGCCTTTACCCCCACCTGTTTCCCGCCATCTGCCATGTCGATGGTTCGAGCCGGGTGCAGACGGTGGATCATGCCCAGAACCCAACCTTGTATCGACTATTGAAACGATTCCAGGAGCGCACCGGTTGTCCCATGTTGCTCAACACCAGCCTCAATATCAAAGGAAAACCCATGGTCAACGATGGGGCCGACGCACAGACCTTCCAACGGGAGACCGGTGTCACGGTTTTTTGATGCCATGAACAAATCGACCATGCCTTCCCTGTTCGTCCGGTATCTTGACCGGTGGGTGTTTCGACGTTTCGGTTATACGCTTCGTCTCCTGCCTCATCCGACCCCACCGCTTGAACCCTGGTGGACCGACAGGGAATTTCTTGAACTTTGGGGCCATGTCGCGGATCGAACCCGGGTGGAGCCTCCCAGCGCCTACATGTTACGCCAATTGGTGGCCCACAGCCGGGGCCTCGGTGGGGAGATCGCCGAGGTCGGCAGTTATCGGGGAGGGTCGGCCTATCTGTTGGCGGTGGACGGTGATCGGTGGGTCCACGTGTTTGATACGTTCGCCGGCATGCCGGAGACCGATCCCCGGTGGGATCATTTTCGCCAGGGCGATTTTGGCGACACTTCGTTGCAGGAGGTTCGGGACTTCCTCGCACCGTTGCCCCATGTCACCCTTTATCCCGGCGTGTTTCCCGATACCGCCGGTCCCATTGGCGACAAAAGGTTTGGACTGGTCCATGTGGACGTGGACATCCATCAATCCGTTCTGGAGTGTTGCCGTTTCTTTTATCCCCGTTTGGTACCGGGGGGAATCCTGGTGTTTGACGATTATGGTTTTCCCAAATGTCCGGGGGCGAAAAAGGCGGTGGATGAATTCTTTCTCGATCTTCCCGAAACCCCCCTCTACACTGCCAGTGGCCAGGCCATCGTCGTGCGTCGGCCTTGGATGGGATTGATATCAACGGGTTCGAGGGACAGCGATCATGGAATTTGATTCTTTTGCCGCCGCCTATGACCATTTCAGTCGTGACAATGCCTACAACGAACAGTACGAACGTCCCGCCATGCGGGCGTTGTTGCCCGAGTCGTTGCAGGGGCTGCGGATTCTCGATGCCGGATGCGCCGTGGGTTATCACGCTGCCTGGATGCAGGAGCGTGGCGCCCGGGTGGTGGCGGTGGACAACGATCCGTCCATGGTGGAACTTGCCCAACGCCGTCTCGGGGGGGAGGGACGGGTGGTGCTTGCCGACCTGGGTCAGCCTTTGGGGTTTCTCGATGAAGGATCGGTGGATCTGGTCTTTTGTTCGTTGACGATGCACTACCTCGCCGATTGGAAGTCAACCTTGAAGGAGTTCCACCGGGTACTGGCGGACGGGGGACGATTGCTGTTCTCCACCCATCATCCGTGCGCCGATCATTCCTGGGGCGGTTCCGATTATTTCGCCGTGGAACGCCTGACCCAGATTTGGTCGGAATTCGGTCCCAGTCCCTACGAAATGGTATTTTATCGCCGCCCGCTTTCAGCGATGGTTGCCGACCTCGGGGGGGCGGGTTTTCAAATCGAACGGATCGTCGAACCCGGGCCGCAGCCGCAAATGCAGCACACCGCCCGGGAGACCTTTGCCAAACTGTCGCATCATCCCTGGTTCATCCTGTTCCAGGCGATGCGTCTTTAGCGCCGAACGCCATGTTTGAATTGCTTCAGCTTTTTCACTGATGGTGATTGTTCACCGGTGGTTTGTTCTGGACGCTGGTGTCCAATTCAGCGAAAATCGACATGATTTCGTGCATCCGCCACCCGGGGCTGACCCAGTGAAATTCATCGATCCGAGAATCGACTTCGCCTTCAAGAAAATCTTCGGCAGCGAGGACGCCAAGGATATTCTCATCAGCTTTTTGGAAAGCCTGCTCCGGTTGGAAGGGGACCGTCGTATTGCCGAGGTCACCATCCTGGATCCCTTTCTCGCGCCCAAAATACGGGAGATGAAGTATTCGGTGCTGGATGTGAAATGCCGCGACCATCGGGGCATCACCTACATCGTCGAAATGCAGATTCAAAAGGGGGCGGCTTTTTTGAAACGCATTCAATACAACGCCGCCAAAGCCTACGTCCATCAGATTGAAAAAGGCGAGGATTATCCCAGGCTCAACCAGGTGATTGCCATCACCATCACCGATTTCATTCTGTTTGAAGGGTTTGACCATTGCGTTTCCCGCCATGAATCCCGGGAAACGGTGACGGGGCAACCGTTTCTCCTGGAAATTTTGCATTATTTCATTGAACTACCCAAATTCGTCCGTTCCCTGGAGACTTTGACCGACGTTTTGGATCAGTGGATTTATTTCATCAAGTGGGCCGGGACGCTGGAGACCATTCCCGAAAGGATACGGGAGGCACCGATCCGCCATGCTTTTGAGAAGGCCATGGTGGCCAACATGACGGCGGAGGAATACGAATATTACGAAAAAGCGGGCATCGCCATCACCGATGCCCAGGGGGCGGTTCAGTTGGCGCGGGAAGAGGGACGCCGGGAAGAAGCCGCCGCTGTGTTGCGGCGCTTGTTATCCCGCCGTTTCGGAGTATTGCCTGAAGGGGTTTCGGACAAGCTGGCCCAGGCCGATCTTCCCACCCTGGAGACCTGGACGGATCGGGTATTGGATGCCCCATCCCTGAACGATGTGTTTGGAGGATGAGCAAGAAGGCGATGTAGTGGGGAGTGGCAATCCTGGGGTTGTAGTTCGGGTCGAGGGGGGCGGCATGGGTGTTGAGATATGGATGAATGAGACCTGGATGTGGATCACCAAGGAATCGGAACCTTTGCAAGCGGTGGCGGCTTTTGCGGCGGTTGTGGTAGCGATTGCGGCGGTTGTGGCAACGATTTACTTTGGAAAAACTTCGACGACTCCTGGCAACGTTCAGGTTTCGTACAAAACCAGCAATATTGGACTGACTGCTGAGGGGGGCAAAGTTTTACTGGATGCCGTTGCTGCCCATTGGCAAGGGTTGAACCAGGAACAACAACGTGTCCTCCGGGAGCAGGAAAAGCGGCTGGGGGTGCAGGAAGGGGCGATTCAAAGTTTCTTTACGATCATCAAGGAACAAAACGTCCCCCCGGAACAGTGGCTGACAAAGTTGGTGGAAATCGCCGGCCGCTATAACGAATTGCGCACGCAGGCCCAAGCCACGTCCGTGGGCGATGCGACGTTGCAACAGGAAGCGAGAAAGGCTATTGAAGCTCGTCGCTTCGATGACGCTGACGATTTGTTCAAGCGGATGTTGGAGCAGCAGGGAGCGGAAATGGCCGCCGTCTGGGCCAACCGGGGGGACTTGGCCATGACCCGCCTGCGTTATGCAGAAGCCGCCCAATATTACGCCACCGCCGCCGATACCCTGCTACCATCCAATAAAAAACAAAGCGTTGTCTGGCTGGAAAAAGAATATGACGCATGGTTCAAATTGGGGGATGAGTTTGGCGATCATGCCGCGCTGGCTACAGCGATTCAACGCGCCGCCAAACTTCTGGAGATGCACCCCCAGGACAGTGCTCCCCAGGATTGGGCCAGAATGCAAGGCCATCTGGGTAATGCTCTCATGAGATTGGGTGAACGTGAAAGCGGGACGGCCAAACTGGAGGAAGCGGTTCATGCCTACAGGGAGGCGCTCAAGGAAATGACTCGAAACCGCGTACCCCTGTATTGGGCCGCGACTCAGAACAATCTGGGTAATGCTCTCCGGATCTTGGGCGAACGTGAAAGTGGGACGGTCAAACTGGAGGCAGCGGTTCAAGCCTACAGGGAGGCGCTCAAGGAAAGAACCCGGGATCGCGTCCCCCTGGATTGGGCCATTACCCAGAACAATCTGGGTAATGTTCTGCATAGATTGGGCGAACGTGAAAGCGGGACGGCCAAACTGGTGGAAGCGGTTCAAGCCTACAGGGAGGCGCTCAAGGAATTCACCCGGGACCGCGTACCCCTGGATTGGGCTGCGACTCAGAATAATCTGGGTACTGCTCTCATGAGATTGGGCGAGCGTGAAAGCGGAACGGCCAAACTGGAGGAAGCGGTTCAAGCCTTCACGGAGGCGCTCAAGGAATGCACCCGGGACCGCGTCCCCCTGGATTGGGCCATTACTCAGAACAATCTGGGTATTGCTCTCCAAAGCTTGGGCGAACGTGGAAGTGGGACGGCTAAACTGGAGGAAGCGGTTCAAGCCTTCAGGGAGGCGCTCAAGGAAAGGACTCGGAACCGCGTCCCCCTGTATTGGGCCATTACTCAGAACAATCTGGGTATTGCTCTCAAGATCTTGGGGGAACGTGAACATAACGCGGACAGACTGAAAGAGGGCATGATCGCTTATCAGAATGCCCTGGATGTCGCCCAGGAGGGCGGGGCTTCATACTATGTTCAGAAAATTGAAAACAACATCCAGACACTTCATGGCATTATGGCCAACCTCAAAGAAAATAATAACGAAAGATAACCGTTTCCATGCGCAAGCCCGGTTTAAATCCGAGCCTGAGAAATGGATGTGGAACACCTGCACCAAGGGTTGAATGTCGCCCCCTCCCGGTTCACCCCCTTTCCGACGGTGTGCCTCAGCGCCGGACACCGTGCTTAAACTGTTTCAGCGCCGGGGTGGTAAAATCAAATCGTTGAAACTGCCGTTGGGCCAGGGTGATCAGCCAGGGGTTCAATCCGGCTCCGGGCCGTTGCGCAAGGATGTGGTTCAGAAGCGGTGCTTCGCTGCCCGGTCCCGCAAGAAAACAGGCGAGGATCCAACCCACGCTCGGGCCGCGAGATCGGCCGGAGTCGCAATGGACCAAGGTGGTTCCCGATCTTGGATGCAGAATCCGGGCGAATTCCTCCAGCTTCAGGAGGTGAACCGAAGAAGGACCGATGACGCCCGCCGCGCTGCCGCTGTCGTAGCGGTCGAGGAACGCCAGGCGCAGGATGGGGCAGGTCAGGTTGGCGAGGATCGCCGGGGGGGCGGAGTCGGGATCGCCGATGCTCACCACCCCGCGGAGGAGCGATGGGTG
This sequence comes from Magnetococcales bacterium DCbin4, assembly GCA_002753735.1. GTDB lineage: Bacteria > Pseudomonadota > Magnetococcia > Magnetococcales > UBA8363 > UBA8363. Next base: position 7,822 of record PEAN01000038.1, on the reverse strand, counting down.
ATCGGGATGCTCCAGCCAGTGGATCGCTTCCTCTCGGCTGAACAGGCAAAAAGAAAGGTCGCTCATGATGGATCGGTCCCCAGGGCGGCAAGAAAATCGTTGGTTTCCCGGGTTTGTCGCAGGAATATCAGGCGTATCCCGGGAGTAGCGGTGATCTGCGCCAGCATTTCCGGTCGCGGGTGGCGGCGGAAGCCCAGTATCAGTTGCCAAAACCGTGGCTCCAGGCGCAGGCGGTGGCGGTAGTCTGGTTGTCGGGCCATGGCTGCGGGCAGGCTGGAATGTTCTCCGAACCATCGCCGAACCCCGCGTCTCAACACCCGCAAGGCGCATCGCCACGGTGGCAGGTCGAGGAAAATCACGGTATCGGCCCGTGACAGGCGCAACGGGAGGCAGCGATGGTAGTTGCCATCGATGATCCATTGTTCCTGCGCCACAACCGCCGCCAATCGGGCCAGGAATTCCGCTTCGGGCGGACGGGTCCATTGGGCTTGCCAGTAAAGGTCGTCCAGATTGATGTGTGGCAGATGCAACGTTGCCGCCATCCGGCGCGCCAAGGTGGTTTTACCGCTTCCGGGGGATCCCAATACCAAAATTCTCCGGGTGTTCCGGATCAGCGTTCGGGGGTCGTCACGCAGTGCCGCCATGGCGCGATTCCTGGCGTGAAAAAGGGATCCTGGACCAATCGTAACGCTGTTGCATGGTCCGGTTGTCGTAGGCCGGATTGGTTTCCGGCTGGACCAGAAGTCCCTGGTTCACTGCGGCGATTAACCCATCGGCGGCATCGGTCAAACTTTCACGGGGGCGAAAGCCGAGCCGTCGTTCCACCAGGCTGGACGACACCCGGTAGGAACGATCATCCACCGAAGCGGTGGTGGAGGTTTGAACCACAACGTCCGGGCCGAGGTGTGCCGCCAGGATTTGGGCCGATTCCGCCAGGGTATGGTTGCCATGGGCGGCGTTGAAGATTGCGCCGGAGATTGCTTCTTCCGGTGCTTCCAGCAACAGCAGGTACAGGGCGACCAGATCGGACAGGGAGAGGTAGGGGCGGTATCGCTGACCGCGTTCCACCACGATGTGGCGTTTGAGGTATCCCTCGATGGCAAACCGGTTGAAGGTCAGATCCATCCGTTGCCGGGGGGCGTAGCCACACACCGTCGCCGCCCGCAGACTCACGGGTGCGAAACCGGGTCGTTTGGCTTGGATCAGCCGGTGGTCGCAGGCGGCCTTGTGCCGGGCGTAATCGGTCAGGGGCATGGGGGGTTGGGCTTCGTTGACAAACGTTTCGCCGTTGGCCACCGCGCCGTAGACGCTGCACGAGGAAGCCTGTATCCAGCGGCGGACCCCCTCGGACAATGCTACCTCCAGCGTATGTTCAAACCCGTTCAGGTTGACTTCCCGGGCAATCGCGGGATCGAGGCGGAAATCGGGATCGTTGGAGAGAAAGGCCAGGTGGATGACCTGTTCCTGACCGCGCATCGCCGTTTGAACAAGGGATGTGTCCCGGATGTCGCCTTCGATGAGTCTCAGGCGGGGATGGGCGGGCAGGGGGCTTGGCCCGAAGATCAAGGCATCCAGGACGGTCACCTCATGGTTGGCCGCAAGCAGGGCCGGTACCAGACGGCTGCCGATGTAGCCGCATCCCCCGGTGACCAATACGCGCATCAGCGTGGCTCCCGGGCCACCCCTTGTGGCCGCCAGGTTTCGATTTGCAGCGTGCGCCGCAGCATCGGAGTGGAGGGGGAGACGGGGCTGACCCCATGCCAGGAATCGGGGGAGGGGACCAATAGCATGCCGTTGCCGGTGACCGGTGGCAAATGTTGAAAGGGTTCGAAACCGTCCCCCTGTTTCCGGTACAGGCTGAGCAATCCGCCCCAATCCGGTTGCCACTCATGTCCAAAATACAGCACGTTGGTGGCTGCTTTGGTCAGGTGGTCGGTATGGATGGAGATATCGTTGCCTTCGGTGAAGACGAAAAAGCCGACATCGATGGCATAGTCGTCGATGCACTCACCGATCATTTCACCCACCGCCTTGCGATATTCCGTTCCGGTCAGGGCCATGATGAACGCTTGCCAAGTGGGATCGAGGGTCGCAAGCGTTTCAAGTGGTTGATTTTTTTCCACCGCCTTGCGCACGAGGAAACTGTAGGTTTTGTCCCCCCCTTGTCCGCGTTGATGACGGACGAACCCCTCCCGGGGGAAGCGGTCGGTCAAACGTTGGGCCGTGGCGGGGGGGATCGCATCTTTCCACAGGGCGAACCGAAACGGTTCGGAGGCGAGTGGAGTGGTGCGGATCACATTGAAATCAAGATATTCCCGGGTCATGGTGTTTTTCCCTGGTTAAGGTTACCGAGTACTTCCGGACAGCGGGGATGATGTTCGATGATGGGATCGACCCCTGAACCATGGGGTTTGCGCCGCATCAGTTGGGTTTCGCGAAACGGTTCGGTCTGGGTCAGTGTCAGGTCCCAAATGATGCGGGCGACCTGCCCGGGATCGAGGAAACCGCCAAGGTCGGGGGCGGTTGATTCCCATTTTTCCCAAAAGGTGGGGATGTTCAATCCCCCTGGATTGATCAGGGTCACTTGGGATCCGGGACGATCACGCACCAATTCCACGGCAAAATTGCGGGTGAAGGCGGTTTGTGCCGCCTTGAGTCCGCAATACAGGGCTTCGTCCTCGCGCAATCGCCAGGATGACACCGAGCCGATGGTCACAAGGTGGAACGGTTCGGCCTGGTGGCGCAGAAAACGGCGGAGGAATTGTACGGGACCGCGGAAATGCAAATCGGTATGCAGGTCAATCTCGGAAGGTTCTGTCTGTTGCAGCGGTCCTTTGTGAAAGGCCCCTGCGACCCAGAAGAAAAATGCCACCGGGGTGGTGGGCAGTGGTGCGTGTTGCACACGCTCCGCGGAGTGGAGGTCGATGGGGTACAGTACTGCTTGGGGAGGGATTTCGGTGATGGCGTTGGGTTCGCTGGCGCTTCGACCATAGATGATGGGCGACAGGTTTCGCCTGGCTCCTTCACGGGCCAGTTCAAGTCCCAGCCCTTTGGTGGCTCCCAGCAGCAAGGCCGATGTCATGGTATGAGACTCCATATTAAAAAATATTAAGAAAAAAAAGGGGTCTGGGGGATTTCCCCCATGGTTTTGCTCCTGATGCAGATCTCCTGTTCGAAAGATTATTTTTATTAAAAAAATACTGAAATTTTTTGATGGGCCATTTTGCCTTTCCAATAAGCAGAATCAAAATCAAAGTCCTGGAGGACTTCGTCCCCCAGACCCCTTTTTTTTCTTAATCATTTTTATGATTTACATCGACACAGGCACCCATGTTGATCAAGACTTCCATCAGGTTGGGATAGCCGCGCTCCAGGTGGTGAACGTTTTGAACCGTCGTTCTCCCCGGTGCCGTCAATGCCGCCAGCACCAGCACCGCAGCAGCCCGCAGGTCGTCGGCGACCACCGTCAGTCCCCCCCGGGTCAAGGCGGAAGGGGTAATGGTAATCCCCGCTTCCGTCAGGCAGATGTCAGCCCCCAGACGGGACAACTCGCGGGCGTAGGAAAACCGTTTTTTCCAAACCGCCTCACGAATTCGGGCAGGGCGGTCCCCATCCAGCAACATGAGGGCGAAGAACGGCTGATGGTCGGAATAGATGCCGACACTGGTAACCTCGATATCACAGGAGGTGATCCGTGCCGCCGGAGTGACCCTCAAAACATTCTTTCCCCAATCCAATCCAATCCCCATGGCATCGAGCAGGGCGAATTCCGCCGCCAATCCCTGGCGCAGCCGTTCTTCGGTGAGTTCGATGAGCGTCAACGGCACCTTGCAGTGTTGGGACAGGGCGATGAAGGTGATCACTTCGCTCAGACACGACACCACATGATGGCGCAACGCCGGTGGTCGTGGGGAAACACCATCGGGGGGGATCAGGATCAGATCCCGTCCTTCGCGGCGCACGATAAACCCCGCCTGGGCGAGCAGATGCAACAGTTCGGTGACATCCGGCTTGGGATAGGGATTGCGGATGCGGGTATGGCCGGACCGGGTACAGGCGGCGGCGAGGATGGCGGTCTTGGTGGCACCGGAAACCAACGGACCGGTCAGCAGGTCGGACCGTTCCGAAAAGGCCATGCAATCGATGGTACAGCCGGTGAACCCTTCGGTTTCCCCTTGAATTTCCTGGTCTTCCAGACGGAAACGGGCGCCAAAACGTTCCAAAACCGCAAGCATGTGATGCACCGGCCTTTGGGGGCCTGAGCCACTGCCGTCCAGGGGGCATCCCCCGCTCTCACCAAGCCGGACACGCTTGAAACGGCCCAAAAATACCGGCAGGAGATAAAGGACCCCATGAACCCGCCGACTCAACGATTCGGGGATGTCAAATGGATGAAACCCCCTCGTATCCAGAGTCAGGATCCCTTCGTCCCAGTGGGCGACACCGTGCCCCTGGCGGATGATTTCACTCAAAACCTTCACATCCTCGATGTCGGGGACGTTGGTCAGCACCACCCGCTGTTCCAGGGCGATGGCCAGGGCGATCAGACGGACGGTGGCGTGTTTGTAGCCGCCAATGGCAATCGTGGTGGGCTGCAAACACGATGGGGAGATCCGCATGTCTCGGGGATGGGGGGGGCGGGTCATGAACTGAACACCTTCCGGGAGGCGAAGGTTTCCATTTCCGACAGCACCGTTGCCATGATGACCGGGTCTCCGATGGTCATCCTCAGGCAGCGACGCAGATTCAAAGAACCATCCTCAAACCGTTTGACCAGGATGTTTTGGGTTCGAAGATGCGTGGCCAGGGCGGATGCGGTGTCGGCATGGCCGGTGTCGAACAGCAGAAAGTTGGTCTCCGATGGGGGGATACGCCAATCGGGGAAAAGGTGGGTGACCCGGCGGGCGATTTCCTCGCGGGTCGTTTTGATTCGGCGGCGCTGATCCTCGACTTCGTTGGCATGGTCGATACAAAACGCGAGGAATCCGGCCGCAATGGCGTTGACCGTATGAACCCCATACCACCGATGGAGATGGGCGGCGATGGTTGGGCTGGTGCTGACCATCCCCAGCCGTAATCCCGCCATGCCGCAATTTTTGGAAAAACTGCGAATGATGGCAACGCCGGAATAACGATTCAGCAAAGGTTGGTGCAGGATTGACGAGAAGGGGGCATAGGCTTCATCGATGAGCAGCAGATGGTTGCCCTGGGCGCACAGATCGCACAACCGGTTCATTTCTTCCAGGGGAATTCGGGTGCCGGTGATGCCATTGGGATTGGTGACCACGACCAGCGCCGGAGGCGAGGCGGCCAGTGGTCTCCGGGCCAGGTCGGTGATCGTCTCACCCCAAAGATCGGTGGGATGGTTCAGTGGTGTCACCGCCACTCCGGCCAGGGCGGCATAGTGGAGATAGTTGGGATAGTTCGGGCTTTGCAGAATCATCCGCCCGCTGGGACGGCCCAGCAGGCCAAGCATCATGCGGATGAGGCTGTCGGAACCGGCGTCCATCACCAGGGACGTATGGGAAATACCGTAGAAACGGGCGGTTCTGCGAATCAATCCCGGCCAGTTGGGATAGCGGGTGGCGGCCGCCTCGGGAGCCTGATCGAGATAACGGCGAAACAGGGCGCGCGGTTCCGGCAGATCGGCTTCGTTGCTGGAAAGATTATGGATGTGCCGGTAATCGGCTTTCTCCCGAATGTTCAATTTGGTCACCCCCGGATCGAGGAACGGCAGGGGGTTGAACCGGTGTGGGGTGGCCGGGGTGATGTCGGAATCGATACCCTGTTCAGCCATGGGTGGCCTCCTGGCGTCGGGGGATCCGGTTCATCACCGCAGTTGGTTGGCTGTCGCGTCCGAAAAACATGCGGTAGTAGGCGCTGCGTTCCTGGTCTCCGGGATGATCGGTGGCGAACAGATGGCGGTTGAATCCGGCAGCGGCGCGATGGTCCATGCTGGCGTTCATGAGTTGATAGGGGGTGTAGATCGATGTGCGCAACCGCGCACCTGCCGCACCCACCGCTTCCATGGTCGCCCGCACTCCGTCCAGGGTATCCCCGGGCAGTCCCAGGATCATGAAACAATTGAGTTCGATTCCCGCCGTGCGGCACCAACCCGCCAGCGTGTCGAACGTCTCTTTTGAGGTGTGTTTGATCTTGGGCAAACCCGTCATGGGGATGGGTTCGAGGGTTTCAATCCCGATGCTGATGCGAACGCAACCCGCCTGTCCCATCAGTGCAATCATTTCCCGGTCCAGATGGTGCGCAACGGTGACGCACTTCCAGGGCCAGGGCGATCCCAGGGCGATCATTTCCCGGCAAAGTTCATGCACCCAACCCTTTTTCAGCGTGAAGGTTGGGGCATAAAAACTGACGTATTCAAAAGGTTTTTTCTGAAACGAGTCACTGATGTAGGCCAGGGTGCGCGCGACGCTCAGCCGCCGTTCCGTCGATCCCTGGAGGGGTGGAACATCGCAAAATTCGCAGCCGACCGGACATCCCCGGGCTACGGGAACGACGAGTTCCAGGCGTTCGGGGATGCCGCAGAACTTGTGCAGGTCATCAAGATACAGACGGCTGTAGGCTTCATGAGGAATTTCGGTGATATCGGGCAGGATCCATTCCCCGGGGGGCAGGGGATGGGCCACGCCGGCTGGGGAAAAGGAGCCATCGGGATGGCGGACGGCGACACCACTCACATGGGCGTTTTTTTCGCTGGTGGCAAGGTGGTCCAAATAGGAGGTCACTGCGGTTTCCGGATCCCCCGAACAGTGAACTGCATCCAGATCCAGCGTGAAAAACAGGTTGGGCAGGCGGCAACTCAAACGTCCGACGGTCAGGATGCGCGCCCGGGGACTCAAGGCACGGATGTAGGCGATGGTGCGCTCAAAGGTATCGGTGGCATCAAAATCATTGACGAGGACCACCAGGTCGAACCCCTGGATCAAAACTTCACCCAGTGCCCGCCAGGTCATGTTGAGGGCGGCCCCGTCAAGACAGGATACCTGGACACCCTTTGCCCGTGCACGCAGGTAGGCACCGGTCATGAAGACCGACAAATGGTGCCCCGCATTGAAATAGCTCGGCACATAAGGGGGAATGAGACAAAGAATGTTCATGTCGATCCCGTCGGCAGGGTTGAAAAAGCATAATGATGGTTGATCGCCTGGAGATGATCCCCGTGAACCCCGCATCGCCTCAGACAGGCATCGATCCCCCCCAGATCGGCATCGATCTTTTCCAGGGTTTGGAGCATGGCTTCCCCCCGTGGATCCAGTCGGACGGCGTATTCCTCCGGGGTTTCCCCCTTGCGTTCCCATTTGTCGCGGAAATGGTACAGATGGGGCAGTAAATAGCCCCCGCTGCGTTCATGATCACGGGCAATGACCGGTCTTTCGGCACCACACAGATGGAGCAACAGCATGGCCACCAGGCTGGTGCGGTCCTTCCCGGCATGGCAGCCGAAAAGAAGCGGTCCCCCCTTCAACTCCGCCAGCGCGGCAAAAAGTTGCGGCAAGGTGGCGGTCATCTCCTTGAAGATGGAGAAATAATACCGGGCATAGGCTTCGCTGGTCGGGCGGCGTCCGGCGATGGCTGAAGCGTCACGGGCCATCACCGGCCAATGCAGGATGGAAATGCCGGCCCGGGCCAGGGATTCGGCCCTGCCATGGCGGTGCTGCTCCGATTCGCCTCGTAAATCCAGAAAATATCGGATCCCGAGATCCTCCCGGAGCAGCCCCGCTTCGGCCTGTCCCAGCACCGTAACATCTCCGGTGCGGTACAGGTCATGGCAAACCCCTTCACCCGCCGCCAGGGGACGCAG
>PEAN01000148.1 GCA_002753735.1 Magnetococcales bacterium DCbin4 | reverse complement strand
CCCCCACCGATGATGGTCAGTTCAAGAATTGCGTCGCCTATTCCACGAACAAATGGCCCGGCGGTGACGAGCCGAGCCCCGTGCCAGGCCAATCGAAGGCGACTGCATTCTGCACCTGCCTTTGGAATGAAACCCCCGACAATTTCCGTGGTGGTCTCGCCAAATTCTCCGAATCCGAGGCGGGAGCGCAACTCAGCAATATGTGCAGCAAACATGCTAATTGGGAATGATTGAGTCCTCTGAAAAAAGTGGACAGCGAGCAAGGGCATGCATCCCGCCATAGCGATAAAAACTACTTATCAATCATAAATATAATTTTAAATCCTCTTTTTAACGCCATTTCTCGCCCACTGAAGGGCGTATTTCCCCCATTCATGCCGGATTTCCTGCAAAATTTTCCTCTTTTTCCAAAATCCGGGCACACTGGTAGCGCATGAACCGTTTGATGTTGCAAGCCAGGGTCTTCATCGTCGCCGCGAAAGAGACTCTCTCCTGGCCTCGGGTCCACACCTCGTCGAGGCCATGCGCCGTCTTGCACTCCGCATTGGTCGATTCAATGCCGGATCGCATGGCATATGCCTTTTTGAAGGCTTCGCTTTCCTCCCGGATCCTGTTGAACGCCGTAGCAACATCCCAGGGGTGTACCCGGATTCGACCACCCTGTTTGCCTGCGGGACAGTCCAGGTTGAGTCCGCATCCCTGGCAACTCGTTTCGTCGAAACGCAGATTGTGGGTTTCTCCGTCCTTGCCCACCATGTCAGAGATCGGTTGTTTTCCTTCCGGGCAGGCTCGAACACCAAGATCCTTCAGATCCAGATCGAAATGCCCCAAGCCGATTCCGTCTGGATCCGCCTTTCCCGGGGTAGGGGCTACAAGGTCTACACCCAGTTGGGACGCAGTTATCAGATTGTCACCACTGTTGTAGGATGTGTCGGCCAGCATCGTCTCCGGGGCTATTCCCCGGTCCTGCAAATCCTCAAGCGCAGGAATGATCGCGTGCTGGTCACTTATGTGGGCGGGTTCGACGGCGACACGGGTGATCACCTGGATCGGATTGCCTTTCACGCACGTCTCGCTGATTTGAACCTGGTAGCCCACCCCCTTGTGTCCATCGTAGCTTGCGTCGGGATCGAACGGGCTTTGCAAACTGTCCGAGGCAATCTCCTTGGGTTCCTTCAGGACCACCAGATCGCCATCTTCCCCTTCCGAAAACCGGCACTGCTCACGCAGCAGACGCTCCAGCACTTGATACTCTGGCAGACGGCACACGGTTTCTTCTTCCCGGAACCTCTCCACAAGCGTCCAAAGGTCCAAGGCTGCCGTCTCCAGACGCCGCCTTCCCTCGCTGGCTTTGGCATCGGCAAAACGTCCTTTCCGATCCCCATAACGCTTGATGATCTCTTCGGGCAAATTGGCGTAATGCTTGGGAAAACCCTGGGACAAACATCCCAAAAAATGTCCCAAGGTCCGGGTGAACAAACCCAACCGGGTCAGATTGGCTATGTTGGACCGAATATGCGTGGAATCATGCCTCTGTCGCGTGGTGTTCAGCCCCAGGGCCAGGATTATCCTGTCTGTCACCTCGTCAAAGGTCGCGCCAACCGCCTCCGAACCAGCCACCCCAGCACGGAAATAGTACAGGGTGCGAATCGCCAGTTCCGTTTCGTCCAACGTGACTCCAAGGGCATAATGAAAACGCATATCGAACCGGAAACTGCTCATCAACGCCTCATCCGTCAGGTCCAACATCTCCTTCAGAACCGATAAGGACACCAGGAGGGCAACAGGGACATTGGGGCGGCCCATGGTGGCGTGATACAGATCGGCAAACCGGCTTTCAGGAATCATTCCAATCACTTGCGTCCGAAAAATGTGCGGCCAAGTCTGCTCCAATTCCTTCCGGTGTCCCTCAGGCATCCAAAAGTGAGCTTCATCCATGCTGATCTGACGGTCCATCAAACGAAACATACCCTGTCATCCTTCTGCAATCATTAGCGATTTCAGGGAAAATGATACCATATTTCCATTAATTTGACACGGGACCGTCTGCCTCGAAGCTGACTTTTTGCAGGGGACTCATGAAAGAATAAGGTCGGGAGATCGCCAAATTTTGCTGTTCCCTGACCGTCCGCAGCGCTTTCCCCCTCAGATGATTTGATCCATCGCTCCCACCACCATGCTATTGAGGGGGCGAATTTTTGCCTGAAAAAATCGTGCTATAATCCCCGCATCAACCGAACAGTCCAAGGCGGCTGAATTCGCGTCTGTGCGTTTTCCCTCAGTGCAGGTGCGGGAAGAAGATTTAAAAGCGGAAGTCTTTGGTGGATGAGTACCTAGTGGTGAACGCCTCCCCACTCATCCTCCTGGGGCGGGTGGAGCATCTTTGGCTGTGAAGAAAGTCCCACGCCAGATCATGGCTCCGCAATAGGTTGAAAATAAACCAGGGAATGTCTGAATGATTGTCAGTAGACAAAAAAAAAGACGACCGATGAAGTACCGGGCTAATCCTTCAGCCCGGTCATGA
>PEAN01000147.1:1471-2533 GCA_002753735.1 Magnetococcales bacterium DCbin4 | reverse complement strand
TCGACCCTGCCAGGCAGAAATCTTCAGGTTCCCAATCCGGACAGCGAGAATCGGCGATGACTATTTCCCTGCATGACATCCCCGGCTTATGTCGCAGCGTCAAACGATCTGAGATCGCCGTACACGGTCATGTTCTCACCCCTGGGCATGATGTGGGGAACCGAGACGGTGGAAAATAACGACGACATGTTTTCCGAGAAGATGCGGAAGCTCACCGAGAACCTGGGAAAACAGATGGCCAAGAGGGCAAAGTTGGACCCGTTGATTCGACAAAAATTGGGAGGGCTGGAGTATGAGTTCTAATAACAGGGACAAACTCGATCTGACACCAATGGCAAACGCTGTACAACGGCTTGACGAAGGGTTGATCCGCTATCAACGAGACATTACTGACACGCAAATCCGTGACGGGTTGATTCAACGCTTTGAATTCACCTATGAAATCAGCCATAAAATGTTGAAACGCCATTTGGACTTGGTTTCCGCTTCTCCAGGGGAGTTCAACGATATGGCCTTTGCTGACCTCATTCGTTCTGGGAATGAACACGGTTTGCTTTTGGGTGACTGGTCGGATTGGAAAAATTATCGAGAAAGGCGTGGCAAAACGAGTCATACTTATAATGAGGAAGTTGCCATTGACGTTGTACAAAGTATTCCTGGTTTTCTGGTTGAAGTCCGCCATCTATTGAAGAAACTTCAGGAAAGAAATGGATAAAACACTCATGATAGACATCCGACCAGATCATCTGCAAATCGTGCAGGATATCCTGAAAAAACATGTTCCTGAGCATGAGGTATGGGCGTTTGGTTCGCGTGTCAAATGGACGGCGAAACAATACTCAGACCTGGATTTGTGCGTGATTTCAGATAAGCCACTCGATTTTGGATTGATGAGTGATTTGAAGGATGCGTTTTCTGAATCTGATTTGCCCTGGAAGGTGGATGTAGTGGATTGGGCGACAACCAGTGTATCGTTTCGGAAGATTATCGAGGGGGAGAGGGTGGTGATGAAGAATAGAGCGCAAATGATGGGTGCGGTTTAGATGCAAGAAAGGCCACTTC
>PEAN01000147.1:0-1461 GCA_002753735.1 Magnetococcales bacterium DCbin4 | reverse complement strand
GGGGTGAGAGGATTTGAACCTCCGACCCCTGCGTCCCGAACGCAGTGCTCTACCAGTCTGAGCCACACCCCGACAGATGCCACATGACACTGTTCCACCCGCACTTTAATAACAAAGCCTGGGTCCGGGAGCAAGAACAATCCGCATGGATCTCGATCTTTCGCCAGTCCCCCACCGATGACACCTCCCACTCCCGCCACCGAGGCTTCATCACCGTCGATGCTTCTCCCAACGATTTGATCGCAAAAAGATATTCGACACGATTCCCCGATCCGAGGAAAAAACATTGCCAAGCACCAGAAATGCCGCTACCCTGGAGCGAATTGGAGGGTAGTTCTACATCAACGTCATCATCTCGACCTTTTGCCAATCACCAACCATCGGTCATTCAGGCGAATCGATCCATCGGCTTCCAGGAATCATCTCATCGCATCTTGCCGGCCTGAGTTTCTTTCTTGACGAAACCCGTGCCAAATCCCTTTTTCCACATTCCTTACCGCCTGAATGACCTATCGCAATGGACGGGCATGGCCCGCCGTTCAACCTGAAGAAAGATCATGTCGTCATGAAGATCAACTATTCGCACCTTCACCTGTGCAAAACCTGTCACGGCACCGGATTGATTTCCCCTCCCGAGGGAACCCGTGCCTCGTTTTTTCCCTGTGATCGTTGCATGGGTCGGGGAACCATCGAAGAAGAAGACATCGTCTCCCAGGTCGTCGATGCCATGCGCCCCCACGTCCTGAAATGGTGCAAATGTACCGAAACCCAAAAGAAAAAAGGAACCCGTTCCCCAAACTGCCACGTTCATGACCTGGATCTGGAGGCCATGGCCATGGCCGCCATCCAGATTGCCGCCCGTTACGATTGAGGCTGGACTTCTCCCGATACCGATGATCCTTCGTCCGCCAGGATGGTACAGACAACCGTGCGTTTGCTCCGGGGTCCGTCGAATTCACACAAAAAAATGTTTTGCCATTGCGACAGACCCAAGCGCCCCTCCATCAAGGGAATGGTCTGGGAAGGTCCCACCCATCCCGCCTTCAGATGGGCATCCCCGTTGCCATCCTGGCGATCGTGCCGCCAAACCCCTCGGGGAATCAGCGTGCGCAACAAGTGAATGACATCCTGTTGGACCGAGTCGTCCCAATTTTCCTGGATCATGATCGCCGCCGTCGCCCCCTGGGCATACACCGAAACCAGTCCGTTCCCAATGCCGCTTCGCCCTACCACCGCTTGAACCTGGGATGTAATGTCCACCAACTCCTCACGTTCCCGGGTGGAAACATGAATCAATTCACGCATCATCCGCTCCCTTTTTCCATCAACGCCGGCCAAACAACTTTTCAATTTCTGCCAGTGACAGTTGTATGTGGGTCGGTCTCCCATGACCACACTGTCCCGATCGATGGCTCCCCTCGATCTGACGCAGAAGGGCGTTCATCTCCTCCAACTGAAGCC
>PEAN01000037.1 GCA_002753735.1 Magnetococcales bacterium DCbin4 | reverse complement strand
TGCGGCGGCTTTTCAAACAAATCCTTGAGGGTGGTATCGTACTGGGATCGGTTCTTTTCTTTCTGGTCTCCCATGATTTTTGTTGGCCCCAAGTTGGCACTGGCACCCATTCCCCGCGTCACCAGATGATCCGTGAATATTTGCGTCCGAAACTGGATGACGAGGCGTTGGGCTACGGTGAAACAACGCATCCACAGTTTAGATTGTCCAGGATTTCACCTTTCCAGTCCATTGAAATCTGTCAGGTTTGGCCTCCATTGCGTTCAAAATCCAGCCGGATGAACCCATCGGAAGGGGCAGGGGTTGGACTACAGGTCTTTTTTATAAAAATCATAGAGTCCCGCTCCACAAAGAAGGAAAAGGGTGAAGAGGGTTTCCAGGGTGAGGGTTCCCAAATCTTGCCAGCGACCGGTGTGATGGAGCAACCATTCCCCGGAGGTGAACCGACCCAGATCGGGCAGCAGCCAGGAGATGAACTTGAGGATGGGGGTGACCCATGTTCCCGACAGGGGATTGAGTTCTGCGAGTGGGGTGCTGGCCATCAGGATCATCGCATGGATCGAACGTGCCAGCATCCAGAGGGCCATGGCGATCAACAGGGCGCGGGTGACGTGGGTCAGGGTCAACACCAGGAGCAGGCTGAACGCTGCCATCAGGATGAGTTCGTATCCCAGGGAGATTCCCCACAGGAGTGTCTGTTCCCACGGGGCGAAGGGGAGCAGGCCGAGGCCGAACAGGAGCGCCATGGGGAGCGCCGTCAGGATGAACCCGGTCAGTTTGCCGCCAAGATAGACGGCGCGGGGGATCGCCAGCGCCAGGGTGGCCTCCACCCGGCGGTCGTTGAATTCCCTGGCCATGCTGGTGATGACCGCTGCCGTCAACGAAAAAACCGCCCCGATCCGGAAGAGGGCACCCATCATGGCCCCTTGCGTCATCTCCGCTCCGGTGGTGGCCAGGATGGCCAACCCTGTTCCGATTCCCCAGACCAGCACCACCGCCCACGGCAGGCGGTTGGACACCTGTTCCAGAAACGTCATGCGGGCGATGATCCCCATGACCTGGCCATGATGCATCCACTTCAAGGTTTGACCTCCTTGTTCCAGAGGGTGAACCAGTTCAGCACGCAGTCCGCCTCCAGGGCGGTGGTCCACTCGTCTTTTCCTTTCAAATCGTAGCGTGTTTCCGTCCGTCGGATGGCACAGGAGGGGATGCTGAACATTCCTTGAGCGCGTTGCTCCAGAGCGGTGAAAAAATCGAACAGATCGCCTTCATGCAGGAGACTGATGTTCAACGTCATGGTGCTGGCATGAAGGATGAAGTTGCTGCGGGGCGGCGTAAAGGGGGCATCGAACGGTTTGCGAACATCCAGCTTGTAACGGACGGGCTGGGGCAGGTTCAACTCCTTGCCAATCCGGTCGATGGTGTCCAACCAGGTGAGCCGTGGTTCCTGGTTGATCACCCCCTTGGCTTCAAAGGTTTCATACCTGGGTTTGAAGGTTTTGATCAGATCCAGGTCCTGGGCATACGTCGCCTTCTTGTTGCGGATGGAAACCAATTGGTTTTGTATCTGCCGTATTTGTTGTTGGACCGAATCGCGGTAATGAATGCCGCCCCATGCCGCGGCAATGCCCAGCGGAATGGAGAGTGCCAGCAGGGCCGATGCCTTCCATAACAAACGGGTCTCAGGGGCGTTCTTGATGAGCGTCATGACTGTGATGGGACAGGGTTACGGAAATTTTGAATGACGATTGCTTGGAAGTCTGTGCCTGACGGGTATTGTCCAGGATGGTGTTTTGATGGCTGTCCATGGGCATGGATTGAGTCTCCACGGCCAACACCTCCGGCATCGATCTCAGGGTGCTGATCCATTGTTCGATCCGGCGTTGGGCATCACTGGGGGATCCTTGGAAGGGCTGGAGTAGCCCTGAAATGCGGATCGATTGATGCGTGAGCTTATAACCATCCATGGCCGGTTTGATGGATGCCGCCTGTTTACCAGCCATGGCGGGTTTGTTGGGTGCCGCATTGCGCTGGGGTTTGGTGGGGATGTTATTCTTCTGACCCGGGGCCTGCGTTGGCGGAGGCGCATCTTTGCTGGGAGATTCCCAATCGATGCGGTCGATCCAAAGGTCGTCGAAGTTGACCAGCGCCTGACTGACGAACACCAGGGCATCCCGGGGCGTGGTTTTGATGGCGTCGACTTTATCAAGGATTTTGGCGGGCGTGACCCAATCCATGCCTGCGCCATCCTTGATGGACTCATCCCGGGTGAGTTTACGCACGGTCAATTGGGCTTCATCGACCTGTTGTGCCAGTTGAGGCAGTTCGGTCAACGCCAGATAACCTTCGATTGCGGTTGTCAATCCCGTGCCCACGCCGCAGATCAACAATAAAATCGCCAGCATCTTGAGCCAATGGCACATGACGGTGACACGGTGGCGATGGATGACCTCCGGTTGGGCGTAATGGTTCGGTTCACGGCGTTTGAGGAGACATTGACCGAACAGGACATCGACATGTTCTTCCTCCAAACCGCCCTTGATGTGGTAGTTGCGGGCCAATGCTTCGGCATCGACCGGATGAATTTCATGCGATTTGATCGGTTTGTTGTGTTCGGTCAGATATCGCAGCAATTTTTTTGGGCACAGGACGAAAATGTCAAGTTTATCATCATTATTGACCAGCCGCAGGGTATTCAGATATCCCAGGAGGCGCGCAATTTCCCCATGGATGAACAGCATGACGGTTTCAGGATCCCGGGAGGGGAGATGGGAGAGGCGGCTGACCTTGATTTTGCCATTCTTGACGAATATCTGTCGCAGTCCTCCAGAATTGGGACTGATCAACAGGACCGACGCCTCTTTGGGGATGTAACGGTTGAACACCTGGAGCGCCAACAACGGCAGGGACCAGATGCCGGCGATTTCCGCCTGGCGTTTGGTCAGAATATCGATCCAGGGGGCTGCGTTTTCCGGGTCGGTCAATCCTACGAACAGGGCATGTTCCTTTTTACGGTCCTCCTTGACGGGTCCCTGAAAACGGGCATGAACAAATGGGGTATTGCGAAAAATTCGGTTGGCACGTTGGCGGAGGACCTTCTTTCGGTTGTTGCCCATGAGTTTGGGAACAAGTTCTTCATGCATTTCTTCTTCGGTGACATCGATGAGCAGGTAGACGGGTCCATCCAACTGAATCGAGTCGAGGTATTCTTCAAATTTTTTCAGACCCTCCTCGTTGAGTTCCAGCCGGATCCCTTCGAAGAAATGACCTCCGCGCCATTCATGGACGGTGATGACATGGTCCGAAAGGAAGAGAAAAAATTTGCGAACCATGATCGGCGGATCAAAGTTTTTCGATGAGTTGATAGATCGGTCCCAAAACCGACAGGATCACCCAACCGATGATGCCACCGAGAATGACGGTCAGGATGGGTTCGATGGCGGTTTCCAGTTTGGCGATGTTTTCCTTGACATCCCGATCATAGAAATAACTCACATTGAGCAGGGAGTGGTCCAGTTTGCCCAGGGATTCCCCGACCTGGAGCATGTTGAGCACGAGGGGGGGGAAAAAACCCACGGTTCGGAAGCTTTCGGTGATCCCCTTGCCTTCCGACACCATTCTGCGTGCCTTTTCCAGGGCTTCACGGATGACCAGGTTGTCACTCAACCCTTCACTGATCCCCAGGCTTTCCAGGATGGGGATCCCGGCTTTGTACATCAGTGCGAAGGTACGGGCGAAACGGACCAGGATGATTTTGTGGATCAAGGGTCCGAACAGCCACAACTTGAGCTTGAGCCGGTCGAACCTGCGGCGGGCATCGATACTGATCCGGGTGGTCACTCGGATGGCGGCAAAGATGACGAACGGGAACGGGAGCAGCAGGTGCCACCAGTTGGAGATGAAGTCGGAGGAGGCGATCAAGGCGCGGGTATGCAGGGGAATTTCGCCACCCATCTCCAAAATGAACTGCATGAGTTGGGGGACCAGATAGATCATCAGGAAAAAGACCAGGAGGACGACGGTGCTGCCCACGATGGCGGGATAGGTGACGACCTTTTTGGCTTGGCTTACGAGTTCGTCTTCCCATTTGAGGTTTTCGGTGAGGTTGTGAAATATTTCACCCAGGCTGCCGGTCTGTTCCCCGACGTGAATCAGCCGGATGAAAACCGGGTTGAAGGTTTCCGGGTGGGATTCCATGGCCTGGGACAGAAACCGTCCGGCGCTGACATCTTCGACCAGTGAGGTCAGCAATTCCCTGAATGTGGCATCCTCGACCCCGGAGCGCAGGTCGGACATCCCTTCGAGCAGGGGGACGCCGGAGATGGCCATTTGTTCCATGTTGAAGCAGAACAGGATCAGGTTGCGGCGTCCGATGCCGCGGCGGCGGGAAAACAGCTTGTGACGGTTGCCCTTGAGGCTGATGAGCATGAGTCCCATCTGGTCAAGACGCATCTCCAACTCATCGACGTTGGCGGCATCCATCGATCCTTCACGGAGATTGCCATCGTCGTCGGTCGCCTTGTAAAGATATTTGGGCACGGCCGTTTAATCTCCCATGAAAAAATGATTAAAAGAAAAAAGGGGGCTTAAGGGATTGCTCCCAGGGTTTTGATTCTGGTGTGCGGTTAAAATCATAAAGAAGAACCTTGGGGGACTTCGTCCCCCAAACCCCCTGTGGGGGATGTAAAAACAAAGTCAAAGTCCAAATCAAAACCAACACCCTGGGGGCAGTCCCCCAGACCCCTTTTTTCTATTAATGATTAAAACCTCAATCCCAGTACCCGGGCAACCTCATCGACACTGGTCACCCCATCCAGAACCAATTTTTTCCCCGAATCGGCCATGATCCGCACGTTTTTTTCCCGGGCGAGCCTGCGGAATTCCGCCTGGGGGGCGTTGAGGGAAATCAGGTCGTTGAATTCATCATCAATCACCAATTGTTCCATGATGCACGTCCGGCCACTGTACCCCGTATCGTCACATACCCGGCATCCACCCGCATGGTAGATCGTGGACACACCGGGAGGGTGCTGGAAAAAGGATCCGACAAAGGGATCCGGAGCCATCGGGATGCGGCACTGGGTACACAGTTTGCGGACCAGGCGTTGCGCCATGATGCCAATGATGTTACCCGCCAGCATGTCGGAGCGCAAACCAATGTTGAGCAGGCGGAAAATGGCCGCCATGGCCGAATTGGCATGGAGGGTGGAATAGACCTGATGGCCCGTCATGGCGGCACGCAAGGCCATTTCCGCCGTTTCCAGATCGCGAATTTCACCCACCATGATGATGTCGGGGTCCTGGCGCAACATGGAACGGACCCCGGAGGCGAAATCCAGATCCACCGCCTTGTTGACCGAGGTCTGGAGGATGGCGTCCAATGGGATTTCCAAAGGATCTTCCAGGGTCATCACATTTTTTTCCAGGGTGTTGAGGGTGGACAACATGGCATACAGGGTGGTCGTCTTGCCGCAACCCGTGGGACCTGTGACCAGGATGATCCCCTCAGGGCGATGCATGAGGGTTTTGATGACCCCGACATCGTGGTCAGCCAAACCGAGCTGCTCCAGACCGACGAGCCTGCGGTTGCGATCCAGGATTCGCAATACGATGTTTTCACCGTAGTTCGTGGGTTGGACCGAAACCCTGAAGTCGATGTGGGAATTGGCGATTTCCAGGCTGAAATGACCATCCTGCGGGGCACGGGTTTCGGAAATGTCGATCCCCGCCATCACCTTGATCCGTACCACCAACGCGGGAAGATATTTGCGGTTGAGCAGCCGGGCCTCGCGCAAGACGCCATCGATGCGATAACGAATCCGGATGAGGCTGGCCATGGGATTGATGTGCAGGTCGGATGCGGACCGTTTGACGGCATCCGTCAGCAGGGCGTTGACCAGACGCAATACGGGATTGCTGAAATTGCCTTCATCCTCCAGGAGACTTTCGCTGTCAACCTCACCGGTTTCCAACTCGTTGAGGATGCCATCCAACGACAGTTCAATGCCATAGGCACTGTCGATGGCGGCGGTCAGCTCGCTTTCACCGGCGAGTTTGGGTCGGACATGGACCCCTTCGGGGAGGAGCGATTGCAGTTTGTCGAGCGCTGCCATGTTGAAGGTATTGGCGGTGGCAACGGTCAGGGTCTGGGTGGCGGGATCGAAGTCCAGGGGAAGGATGTGATGCCGTTTGGCAAACTGTTTGGGCAGGTAATTCAATGCCCGGGTGTCGAAGGCACCCATGTTCAGGTTGACGATTTCCTGTTCCAGGGTCGCGCCGAGGAGATCACGCATCCGTTCTTCGGAAATGAATCCCAGCGTCACCAGAACCTTGCCGATGGGGTAGCCCAAACGCTTTTGTTCTGCGAGTGCGATATCGAGTTGTTGTTCGGAGATCACCTTCATTTCCACCAGGGCGTCGCCCACCCGGTGCATTCGCGGCGGGGCAGCCGGTTTCCCCTCGGGTGCGGTGGCGACTTCCGGGGCACTTCTGACCCCTGTCGCCGAGGGGATGGGCGGGTAGTGGCTGGCGGGAAGGGTGCGCAGAAGGAATTGGGCGAACAGCAGATCCATCCGCTGGGGGGAGAAGGATCCCGACAATCCGAGATTCCGTGCCCAGGTCTCCACGGGATGGAAAAGAATCCGGATGTTTTTGTGCTCCGACCATTGTTGCACGGAGGAGGGTTGGAACATCTCCTGCCGCAGGGGAACACACACATCCAGGGGGGCGTCCTGGCCGGGGATGAGGCGTAAACCGATGAGATAGCGCCGGGTCCGTTCGATTTCCGCCATGACGGTACGGGCGAGTTCCTGATCCCGGGTCGGCTGGCGGGGGGCCAGACGGCTGATGATCAGGCGACCATCCAGAAACAGGCTGTGCCGTTGCCCCGCAGCCCCGAAACTGATGAGGAGCGTGTTTTGCGCATGTCCCTGCATCAGTTCGGGAAAGGCATCCTCACTCAGAAGTGGAATCGACCACAGACCGGCGATCTTCCTGCCTTCTTCTTTCAAAAGGGTGATCCAGGGTTGGACCATCCGGGGTTCGGTGAGACCGGAAAAGAGGACCTGTTCCTTCCCCGAAGAGCGGCGTCCCTGGGGGGAGGCGCGGCGATAGGGGGTCTGACGGAACAGCCGGTCAAGACGTTTTTCCATGGCCCCGCGTCGATTGTGGAAGTGCAGGCCGGGAATGATCTGATGGTGCAGGGCGTCGTCGATCAGATCGGCCACGAGCAGGAAACGGCCTTCGATCATGTCTCCCTGTTGGAGACGTGCGCGCAGTTTTTGTTGACCTTCGACCGATTGGTTGAATACTTCCTCGGTCTCCTGGTGGTAGGGGCGGCCACGGAGCAGGCGCACTTCACGATCCTGAAGCAGAAGGAGCCATAACGGTCCCGCCAGCCGGGTGGGGTACATGACCCGGGAGCGGATCAACGATTCTAAAAAACGGGTGTTCATGCCAGCCGGTTCCATCAACGGATGATTGGTGAAAAGCAAGCGTTCGCTGCAATCGTCACCATACCATGGTGTTGCAGAGGGGTCATCCGTTCACAAGTGTCTGATTGAGGATGTTTCATCGTCGATACGGGATCCGACCGTTGATCCTGGCGTTGAATTTGCTTGTCTGTCTTGGGCAATCCGCAATGCGTGCAGGCGGGAACGTCCTGTCCAGGCGGAACAAATCAAGAGATTTTCAAGTCTTTTCGATGAGTTGATACCACCGGATCCCCATTGTTCACAGGTATGGACATGTACAAAGCATTTTTCGGATTCGACTTGCTGCCGTTTGCCATCACCCCCGATGAGGATTTTTTCTATTCTGGTTGTCAACGGCAATGGCTCCTCGATGCCATGGAACTGGCGGTTTTGAACGGGGAGGGGATCATCAAGGTGGTGGGCGCGGTTGGGACGGGCAAGACCACGCTGTGCCGCATTCTGGGGCAACAGTTGTCATCTCGGGTTCATACCGCCCTGATCATCGATCCCAGAATCGCCCCGGGAACCCTGTGTGACGTGCTGTTGCGGGAGTTCGGGCAGTCTACAGATGCGGGACAGGGGATGCATGGCAGTCGTCAACGGTTACAGGATTATTTGATCGATCTGTTCAGGGAGGGGCACCAGGCATTGTTGCTGCTGGACGAGGCGCAATCGGTCCTGCCGGAACTTTATGAGGAATTGCTGTTTTTCAGCAATATTGAAACCGGTCGTCATAAATTGCTGCAAATCGTTCTTTTTGGCCGACCGGAATTGGACCAGGTGTTGCGGCACCCAAACCTCCATCCCATCGGTGACCGTGTGACGCGGCATCTGATCCTGCCCGAGTTCTCCCCGGGGGATACTGCGCACTACCTTCAGGTCCGTATTGATCGGGCCAGCCAAGGGACGGCCTCGGTTGAATTTTCTTCCGCAGCGGTGGCGGAACTCCATGGTGCGGCCCATGGGAGTCTGCGGCAGCTCAACGTGTTGGCCCACCATGGCCTGATCCAAGCCTTTCAGGAAGGGGTGCGGGTGGTGGAAAAAAGACATCTACCCCCGTCGCGGAATCAACGTTGGGTGCCCCGGCTCGGACGATGGCCCGGAAGATGGCCCGGAAGATGGCCCGGAAGATGGCCCGGACGATGGATTGACAACCTGACCCGTCGTTTCTCCAATCTTGGATCCGGTATCGTCCGCGTTCATTGTCCCAAACCGTCCACCATGGTGTTTGGTGGCGTTGGGATGACGCTGCTGTCGGGGATGCTTCCCTTATTGATGGCGGATGTCCCATCAAATGCCGGAGGTCAGGCCATCGGCGCCAGAGGCCAGACCGCCAGTGCCGATGGTCTGATGATCGCCGGCCAGACCACAGCCGCCGGTGGCCAGACGACCGCGACGATCCCGCCCTCTTCGATGCCACACCCCACCAGGGTGAACCCCGTCCTGGAGAAAAGGGGGGGCACGTTGCAGTATGAACATGGAAGCCTCATCATCCCTGTTTTGAAGTTGACGTCGCGAACGGCGTTGCACCCGGCCTCTTCAGAGGTTCCGAAAGCCTGTCAAGGCAGCGCTTCGTCCACAGCCGGGGTTTCCTGTTGATGCGCGCGGATTGCATCACTTTGGCTCATGTGCCGCGAAAGCCTCTTCTGCTTCTCGGTCTGGTGGCATGGATGGTTGCGTCGGTTCCCGCCCATGGTTTTGCGGATCCAGGCCATGAATCTTCCGATCCCCGGGTCGCCCTGTTGACGCCAGGGGCGGAGGAACGTATCCCCGAGTTTGCTCCTTCGACGACCTTCCTCATGTCGAACACCCATTCCGTTCCGCTTGCCTTATATTCGGTCGCCGTGACCGATGCCCCTCTGCGCGAGGTCCTTTTTTCCCTGGCGCGTGACGCCGATCTTGATATCGATATCTATCCCGGGATCGAAGGAAAGATTACCATCAACGCCGTCAATCAAACCCTTCCAGTCATCCTCGACCGCATTGCCGAGTATGCCGGCTTGAAATATCAGATCACCCGTGAATTCATCACCATTGCCCCCGATACCCCTTTTCGGCGTCATTACAAGGTGGACTACCTCCTGAACAACCGGAAGTTTGAATCCATTATGGAGGTCACGACCAATATGGCCTCTTCAAAAGACAAGGTGAAGGGCAACAATTCAACCCTCAACCTGACGACGAAGAGTGATGTCGATTTTTGGGCCAACATGCTTGAAAATATCGAGGCCATCGTGGGTCCGCCGGCAACGGGAGAGGGCAAACGGGTCGTCCTGAATACCACGACCGGCAATTTCAGCATCCTGGCGACCCAGCGGCAGCACAAGGAAATTCAAGAGTTCCTGGATCAGATCATGCGTGATACGCAACGCCAGGTCTTCATCGAGGCCGCCATCGTCGAGGTCAATCTTTCCGACCGATTCCAGGCCGGTGTTGACTGGAATCTGTTGATGAGTAATAACCAAGCCGATCATGGCAACCGGCAGAACATGCTCAATCAGGAACTCGCAGGTGGTCCCGCCCTCTCGCTGACCATGCATCAGGGGGAGGTTCCGTTCCTGACCGGAGTGATGAAAAATGCCGATATCACTTCGACCGTCCGCATGTTGTCACGGTTCGGTGACTCCAAGGTGTTGTCCAATCCACGGCTCACCGTCATGAACAACCAGACCGCCGTCCTGAGAGTGACCGAAAACGTGGTCTATTTCGAAGTGGAAGTATCTCCTCCCGCCATTACCAAACTTGAGGGGACGAACATCACTTCCATGGCGACGGAGCTCATGTCCATCTTGTCAAGAAAAGAAACAAAAATGCGGATCGCCCCCATCGGGATCATCATGCAGGTGACGCCGCAGATCAGCGAAGGGGATGTCATCTCGCTCAATGTCCATCCCACCATCCAACGGATCTCCGAATGGGTTGACAATCCCGATCCGAACATGCGTCCTGATAATCTTACCACCGGCTCCTTCACCCCCCCCAAGGTACCGGTGGTCAAGGTGCAGGAGATGGATTCGACGTTGCGGGTGGTCAGTGGCCAGCTGGCGGTGATGGGCGGGTTGATGGAAAACAATTTTGCCAAAAAAATGGATTCCGTACCCCTCCTGGGTCAACTTCCGCTGATCGGGCCGTTGTTCAGTTACCGGGATAACAAACAGGAGAAAAAAGAGCTGGTCATTTTTCTCAGACCCGTGACCCTTCATGATGCCAACGATATGGACCGGGCGGCGAGCAAGAATCTGTACCTGTCCCGGGAGAAAGGGATCGACAAGGATTGGGGTGAACTCGGTGTTGGTCGTCCATGAGTCTGTTGCTTGAAACCCTGAAGAATGCCGAAAATGCTCGGCGCGCAAAACGTTCCCCTTCCCCGTCCAACGCAGCCCCGGTGACAGGTGGCCCGGGCGGTGGGACAGGGGTACCCGTCGGTCAGAAAACAGCCCTCAAACCGGAACCGGTTCCTGAATCGTCACGTGGGCAGGCGGTTCTGGATCTCACGCTTGAACCGGAATCGGTCCCTGAATCGTCACGTGGGCAGGCGGTTCTGGAACTCACGCTCGAACCGGAACCGGTCCCGGGATCGTCCCATGGTCAAGCGGTTTTGAAACCCGCAGCCGAACCTGTCCCTGAATCGTCGCATGATCAAGCGGTTTTGGAAATCGCGTTTGAACCGGAACCGGTCGACAAAGCATCCCATGCTCCGGTAACCCCTTCCTCGTCATCATCAGTGAACCAAGGCGGAACCGTTGCGCAAAAGCAGGATCAGTCGTGGTCCGAAGCATGGGATTTCCCTTCCTCCTGGGATGTCGATGATCTGATTGAAGAAACGTTGCCCGAAAATCTTGGGGGCCCCAAGGCGACTCCCAAGGAAAATGTGGATTCGTCTCCGGATGATTTGGAGATGCTGGTCTTTTTCGAGGAATCTTCGGGTGCCAACCACGGTTCCAATCCTGAAATCCCCGTGGAAGTCATTCCGGATGAGGAGGTTTCCTTCAAGGCCCGCAAGCCTGATATGGAGATCGGTTTGGGTCAGGAGGAAGACCTTTCGGTGATGGTGGTGGACGCGCCTTCCGTTTCCGGGCGTGAACGCGAGGAAGGGTTGCAATTGTTGGACGATGAACCCCCGAAGAAAGAATGGAAGGGATTCGTCGCCATTGAAGAGGATCCCACTGTCGCCGGTGGTTCGGAAAACGGTGCGATTTCCGCTCCGGAACCTGAGACGCTCTCGGTTGTGGCTCCGGTTGCAGCGCCGGTCCCAGAGCCGATTTCAGAGCTGACGGTGGCGCCGGTCCCAGAGCCGATTCCAGAGCTGACGGTAGCGCCGGTTGCGAAGCCGTTGGTGGCGCCGCCCTTGGAACCCGTATTCGAGTTGTCTGGAGATTCCAAGGGATCGTCCGCTGCGCAAGGATCTCCTGGTGAAGTGTCTGCCATCAAAGGAAAGAAGGCCGGTTTGTCGGATCGTTTCCTTTCAGTGGTCAAGGGGTTGCCCCTGAAAAAGACGCAACGCAGCGATCAACGCTCCCCGATCAGGTCGGATGAGGGGGCCGGTGAGGTCTCCAGTCCGGCAACGGCGAGTGCGGCGGGTCGGTCGTCGGAAGGACCAAAGGCGACAGGAGATGTCTGGGCGAAAGCCTCGCGGATGATGACCTCCCGCAAAAAGTACGAAGCGCATGTCAAACGCCGCCGATGGATTCATGCCATCGGTGCGACAGGGTTGACGTGTATCGTGGGGATTGCAGGTTATTTCATCAATGAAGCCTTGGCCCCCTTTGATGATGAAATTTCACCTGCCAGGGGGGGGCGTCCGGCCCATCGCAGTGATCAGGGTCCCATGAACCAGGCTGGATCCGGGGGTGGCTCGACTCCGGTTCCGGAAAAGACCGGGAAACCTGATGCGGAAAAAAATCAGCAGACTGCGGAAGGGAAAGGGCGACCTGAGGTGAAGTCACCACAGCCGGCAAGCCCTCCTGATGAAAAACCACCCGTTGTGGTGTCTGTGCCAAAAAATGATCCTTTCCCGGTAAAGAGTGATATTTCTGACGTTTCTCCAGTTCAGGACCGTGGAGTTCCCACCACGGGAAAGCAGGACCCCGTGGGAATTCCTCCGGTTGAGGGCCGTGGATTTTCTTTGCCGGGAAAGAGCGATTCCATGGGGGTTTCATCGGTCCATGGCAGTTCATTGAACGCCCGGGAAGTTTTCGAACCGCTGCCGGATCCCAACCGTGTCGCTCCGGCGCTGCGTGCAAGTCATGGAACGGCAACGGACAAGGGAAAACCTGTCGTGTCGGATGAGGGTTCGGTGCAAACGAAGCGGGTGAACCGGGAGCATCGTGACGGAGAAATCGCCCGGGCGTCGGAGGCATTCAGAAGGGGGGATTTGGAGGCGGCGGAGCGGTTGTTCCAGCGGGTCTACAACGCAGACAAGCGTGACCCCGGGGCCATGCTCGGATTGGCGTCGGTGGCGTCGCGGCGGGGAGATGTCCGTAATGCCGAATTCTATTATCGGAAAATTTTGAGTGTCGATCCCAGGCATTCCGTCGCCCTGGCGGGTTTGGCAGGCATTCAGGGCAATGCGGTGGTGGAGGGTGAAGAGAGTCGTTTGCGCCAGCAATTGCGGGATACCCCGGAGGCGGCGCATCTCCATTTTTTCCTGGGCAACCTGTTGGCTGCGCAAAAACGTTGGCCGGAGGCATTGATCGCGTTCAGAAATGCCAATCGTCTGGAACGGGACAATCCGGAAATCATGTTCAACCTGGGGGTCGCATTGGATCACCTTCGGCGTGTGCCCGAGGCGATCGATCATTATCAACAGGCACTGGAGGTGGCCACACGGTTCAGGAAGGTCAACTTCGACATCGATGCGGTACGTCATCGCATTGCGGTGTTGCACATGGAATCCGTTGACCGGTCGGTGCCATGATTCCCCCTTCCGCTCCACCCGGAACGCCCCCGGTCAAACCTGAGTCCCCCCCGGCGCCCGAACGCAAACCCCGCCGTCTGGGTGAGTTGCTGCTGGCGGGGATGATCATTACGCAGGATCAATTGCGCATCGCCCTGCACGAACAGAAAAAAACAAAGGAGCAATTGGGGCGCATTCTGGTCAAACTTGATCTGGTACCGGAAGCGGTGATGCGTGATCTGTTGGGGGCTGCACTGGGGGAGGGGAGTATCGACCTGAGCCAGTCCAACATCAATCCCGAAGCGGTGAAAATGATTCCGAAAAAGTTGGTGGAACGTTTTCGGATCATGCCGGTGGACTGGGATGAGCAAAAATTATTGCTGACGGTGGCAATGCCCAATACCCTGGATGTGGGGATCCTGGACAAGATTCAGGCGCGATTGAAACCGGGAACAACCATCAAATCGGTCTTGGCCGGGGAGTCGGAAATTGGCCAGGCGATTGACAAATATTATGGCTTCGAACTATCGCTCGAAGGGATCATGCGGGAAATCGAAACCGGGGTCGTGGATTTGGACAGCCTGGCCTCGGCGGAGGCGGGGGAGTTCAGCCATCCCATGGTACGGTTGGTTGATTCGCTTTTGGCCGATGCCGTGCGCCGTGATGCCTCCGACATTCACATCGAGCCGGAGGCGGGTTTTGTGCGGATCCGTTATCGGATCGATGGCGTGATGATGGAAACGCGCAGCCTGCATCGGGATTATCTGTCGGGATTGGTGGTCCGGATCAAGGTGTTGAGCAAGATGAACATTGCCGAAACCCGATCCCCCCAGGATGGACGGTTCACCTTGAAAGTATCAAAACGCGAGATCGATTTCAGGGTGGCCTCGCAACCCACGACGCATGGCGAAAACATCGTCCTGCGCATTCTGGATCGCAACAAAGGGATTTTGCGTCTGGAATATCTGGGGCTGGATTCCGAGACCATGTTCACGTTGAAGATGATGATGGCACACCCGGTGGGGATCATCCTGGTGACGGGTCCCACGGGCAGTGGCAAGACGACGACGTTGTATTCGATGTTGAATTTTTTGAATACCCCGGAAATCAATATCATGACCCTGGAGGATCCGGTCGAATATCCCATTCAGATGATCCGGCAGACTTCGGTGAATACCGCGGCCAACCTGGGATTCTCGGAGGGGATCCGTTCAATGTTGCGGCAGGATCCGGATGTGATCCTGGTGGGTGAAATCCGGGATCTGGATACGGCGACCATGGCGTTGCGGGCGGCGATGACCGGTCACAAGGTGTTCTCCACGTTGCATACCAATTCCGCCCTGGGTGCCTTTCCCAGGTTGTTCGATCTGGGAATCACCCCCGATACCCTTTCGGGGAATGTTGTCGGTATCCTGGCGCAAAGGTTGGTGCGAAAATTATGCCCACATTGCAAATTGCCGAGTGCGCCGAACGCATTGGAACGGTCGATCCTGGGTGTCGATGCGGATGAACCGGTCGTCATCTATCATGCGTCGGGTTGCAGTGCCTGTTATGACATCGGTTACAAGGGACGGATTACGGTCATGGAGGCCGTTCCGATTGATGATGCCTTTGACAATCTGATTTCGCATCGGGCGACGAAGACGGAGTTTTCCCGCCTGGCCCATGAAAAAGGATTGCAGACCATGGCGGATAATGGGGTGCGATTGGTATTGAAAGGGATCGTCAGCCTGGATGAAATCAGCCGGGTATTGGACCTCTCTTCGCGTCTGCAGACCCATCCATGAACTGGATCCCCGGGGTGGTGATGCCATCCGGGCGATCTTGATGATTGATGGATTGTCATCCCCATGGGGCGCAAGGTATCATCGAAGGCATGGAGGTTCCCGAAGTGGAGAAAGGAGATCCGGTTGTGACCGGTGGTGCGGTGTGTCTTTTCCTTCTGGCCGGAGGGATGGTGTGGATGGGTCCGGTTCCGGTGGGGGCGGAGGTGCCGTTGTCCGTTGGCGATTCGGCGGGAAAGTCGATGTTGGGGCGGTTGTTCAATGCCCCTGAGCAGCGGATTCTATTGGACCGGTTGCGCCGGGAGGGTGGGACGGTTGCCGGGCTTGAAAAGGTCGTCGGGCAGGAAGAGGGCAAACAACAAGCCCCGGTGGTCAAAGGACCAAGGTATGTCTCAGTAACCGGTATGGTCTTCAAGGAAAATGGCACCTGGGAGATCTGGCTGGATGGCAAATCCCTGCCTCGGGGCAAGGATTATCAAGGGGAGGGGTTTACCGCCTTTCTGACATCGGCAACCCCTGCGGGATTGCCGGTCTCCTCGGTGGATTCACCGGAGGTGTTCATGGTCAAACCAGGTCAAACGCTCGATTTCGTGGATAAACGGGTGGTCAGGATCTGGGATGTTCCTGCCGGACAACGGGCATCGGCCCGGCGGGAACCGCCACCGGAGGGGGAGGGGGCAACTGAAGATCAACCGGAGGGGCAATCCGCAAAAACGGCCGCGAAAGAAGTGTTGCCCGTGGCGGCGGGATCCACAGCGGGCAAGAAGTCCGACCAGGTTGCATCCAACCCGGAGGCCCTGTTTCAGGTTCCATCGCTGCCCCCGGGGACGGTCAATCCCGCCGATGTCATGAAATTTCTGGGTTCCCTGCAATCGTTGTATTCGGGTATGGGTGCCGCGATTCCGACACCTGTGGAGCCAGAGCCATGAGCCAAGGATCCGAGCGGAAAGGGGGTCCGGGAACCCGGCAACAGGGGGCGGCACTTTTGCTGCTGTTGTCGGTGGTGCTGATCGGTGGGATCTCCATGGCCCTGGAAGGATTGAAGATCAAAAGCAAACGGATGCGTAACGATACCTCCTCAGCGGCGTTGTTGGCCCGGGCGAAAAAGGCGTTGATCGGTTCTGCCGTGGTCAATGCGGGGGCGGCGGGCCAGTTTGGACGGCTTCCCTGTCCCGCCAATGTGACCCTGGGCGGTTATCGAACCAATGCTGCGGCGTCGGGGCCGTGTGGCGGTGCAGATGGTCAAATGGCGATTGGTTTTCTCCCATGGTTCGACCTGGGCCTGCCGCCATTCACCGACGGCTCCAACGCCCCCATCTGGTATGTGGTTTCCGGAATCTTCAAATCGGGTTCGGCCACGGCCAATGGCTATGCATGCGACGGCAACAACCTGACCCTCAACGGCAGTGGCGATTATGCGGCGATTCTGATTGCACCGGGCGACCCGCTGACGTTTTCCCCCACGCGTCAGGTGCGTGACCCGACCCAGACGCCGACAAACCTTCGGGATCATTTTTTCGAGGAGGAAAATGTCACGGCAACCACGAACTTTGTGATCAAAACCATTCAGGAGGATCCCTCCAGGATTGCGATCAGTCCTTTGTTCAATGATCGTCTTCTGGGAATTCGCTGTAGCGAAATCATGGGGGTCATCAGTCGGTATGCGTCGCCTTGAGATCCACTTGCAAAACAGGAATGATTCATCGACAATGCCGTTCACTGTAAACGGCGGAAAGTGAATCCATGATCCATCGTCCTCATTCGGAGAAGGACCGTCCGATGGACCCCGACCCGGCAACCGGGAAGCGGGGTGGCCATGGGTTTTCCCTCGTGGAAATTTCCATTGTCCTGGTCATCCTCGGCGTGGTTTTGGGCAGTGCCACGCTGACCATGACGCATGTGCGCGAAAAACAGCAGCGGGAAAAATCCAACTTCTCCCTGGTTGCGATTGAGGAGGCGTTGATTTCTCATGCCATTATCAATGGTCGGCTTCCGTGTCCCGATGTGGGGGTGGATGCGAGCGACAACCCCCAGGCCGACTATGACGGTTTCGAGGATCGGGATGGAGGGGGATCATGTCGTTCTCCCTATGGGGTTCTCCCTTGGAGCGACCTGGGCCTGACTCCATCTCCCTACAAAGATCCCTGGACCCATTATTTCAGCTATCATGCCGATCCCAATTTTACCAATGCCACCGTCAACTGCAGTACGACTGACAACCTTAATTTGACGGTGCAGGATCCCTCTGGAGCCGTCATGGGGTCCGGCTTGCCTGCCATTGTGGTCTCTCATGGCCATAATCAGGACGGACGGATCACTCCTGCTCCCCAGGGACCGACGGGTTATATCCAACGCGATAATCTGGGTATTGCAGATTCTGGCGAAAATGAAAATGCCGATGATGATGCAACCTTTGTAACGGTTGCGGGTGAC
The DNA here is from genome assembly GCA_002753735.1 of Magnetococcales bacterium DCbin4. Classification (GTDB taxonomy): domain Bacteria; phylum Pseudomonadota; class Magnetococcia; order Magnetococcales; family UBA8363; genus UBA8363. The sequence continues at coordinate 19,063 of PEAN01000037.1, read as the reverse complement.
GATATCCTCCTGTATCTCACACCCATGAAGTTGAAAAGCCGCATGTTGGCGGCACAATCGCAATATTGCCTGACAACGACCACCATCACGACTTCAGTTCCGACCACGACCTCGGTTGCGACGACCACGACCTCGGTTGCGACGACCACGACCTCGGTTCCGACGACCACGACCTCCGTCTCGACGACCACGACCTCCGTCTCGACGACCACGACCTCGGTTCCGACGACTACGACCTCGGTTTCGACGTCGACGACCTCGGTTTCGACGTCGACGACCTCGGTTTCGACAACGACGACTTCTGTTCCGACAACGACGACATCGGTTTCGACGACGACGACTTCTGTTCCGACAACGACGACATCGGCTCCGACGACCTCGGTTTCGACGACGACGACATCGGCTCCGACGACGACGACATCGGCTCCGACGACCTCGACGACCACATCTACGAGTTCGACAACCTCGACCTCGTCAACGACTTCGACGACGACGACGACCGTTCCCGCCACCCTGGTGAGTGGCGCCAACTCGGGTTGTTGGAGTTTGGGGTCGATGGTCTCCATTTCCGGGAACAATACGGTTTATGGTCGTCGTTCCGGTTTCCTCAGCAATTCAGGCACGGGTTGTTTGGCGTTACCGGCAGCGGGTCCCTCATTGTGTTACAACGCCACCATCAATTGGACTACCACCGTCAAACTGGATGAGGAATATCTCAATTTCAGTCTCGTGGGAAATTATGTGGGTGGCGCACCCTATTCATTGACCTGTAACATCCAGTTCCTTGATACCAGCAAGACCGGGACGTGCGGTGGGGCTGCCGATTACAACAGGACAACGAGGACAGTTGTCATCCGTTTGGGGGCGTATGATGTCAACAGCCTTCCAAATAGTGGTCTGGATATCCGCTACTTTGCCGAGGACAGTGCTCAGGTCTTTACCGTCAACCATTCGTTCAGCGCGTGCAGTCCATAGATGGATTCATTTCGGGGTGTTGGCATGGGCAAAAGGGGATTCACCCTGATCGAAATGGCCATTCTGCTGGCGGTGGTGGGAACCCTGATGTTGGGTGCCATTACCGCCATCCGGGCGCAGGCCAACAAAAGCAAAATTGAAAAAATGCAATCGGCCATGCAGGAGATCGAACAGAATCTGTTGGGATTCGTCACGATCAATGGTTATCTGCCTTGTCCCGACATCAATAATGATGGCAATGAGGACCGTCCCTGTCCCGATCCCAACCAGTTTGGTCGGTTACCTTGGAGAAGCCTGGGGGTGGACCCGGTTGATGTGTGGGGGCATCTGTACTCCTACCGGGTTACACTGGCATTTACCGATACGATCACCCTCACTGATGTCGGTGACATGACGGTCAATGATGGGAACGGAAATTTATGGGCGAACAACCTTCCGGTGATGGTGGTTTCGCACGGTGCCAATGGTCGGGGTTCCTTTCGCTTGTACGGTGATGGCAGCCGGATGGGGCTGGGTACACTGGGTCCTTTGGAGTTCGAGTTGGACAACATCAAGAATGATGTGACCGACCCCAATCCTGATAACGATGATCCCACGGTTTTTTATCAGGCGGGCGATGATCTGCTGCTGTGGATTCCTTCCAATGTGATCTTTCTGCAGGCGGTGGATTCCAACTGGTTGTGAGGTTGATGCGATGAAGTGGGCGTACATCCTTTGGGACCGGATCGGGTCGTGATGGAAAACACCGAAAAACCTCCCAACGATGAGTTTGATGTCCCATGGAAAGAGATTCTGGAAGGATATTTTCCTGAGTTTTTGTCTTTTTTTCTCCCCGTTGCCTATGATGGCATCGATTGGGAACGAGGATTTGAATTTCTCGACAAAGAGTTATCCCGCATTACCCGTGAGTCCCGGATCGGTGACCGGCGCATGGACAAGCTGGTCAAGGTGTGGCGACGCGATGGTGTTGAACTCTGGGTGTTGATTCATATTGAAATTCAGGGAGATCGTAAGGCAAATTTTGCCGAGGGGATGTATATCTATCATTATCGGGCGTATGATTTGTACCAGGTGCCGGTGGTCGGCCTGGCGATTCTGGCAGACGAGGAAATCGGCTGGCGACCATCGGAATTCAGTTACAGCCTTTGGGGAACGGAACAGACTTATCGGTTTACGGCGGTCAAACTGTTGGACTATGAGGAAACAAATCTGGAACACTCCAGGAATCCATTTGCAATCGTCACCTTGGCACACGTACAGGGCAAGCGGACCAAGCACCAAACTGAGGTTCGCTATCAGGAAAAGCGGCGTTTGATTCGGAGATTATATCAAACTGGTTTCAGCCGCCAACAGGTGATTGACCTGTTCCATTTCATCGATTGGGTACTTCACCTGCCAGATGAGGCGGACCGGCGGTTGTGGAAAGAAATCGTTGACTTTGAGGAGCGTCAAAAAATGCCCTATATCTCTAGTGTGGAAAGATTTGGTATGGAAAAAGGTATGGAAAAAGGGATACAGAAAGGTTTACAGAAAGGTTTACAGAAAGGTTTACAGAAAGGGATACAGGAAGGCCGACAGCAGGAGGGGGCGTTGATGTTGACGGGTCTACTGCGACGGCGTTTTGGTGCCATACCTGATTGGGCCAGTGAAAAAATTGCAAAGGCCGAACCCCCTGCCTTGGAAAACTGGAGTCTTCGCATTTTTGATGCGCAATCCCTGGACGATATTTTTTCGGATCCGGTATGAGGGAATGATCGCAGCGCTGGTTGAGGATCATGTTCCCATGGATCACAGTTCAACGCACAACCCTTCCCGGGCCAGGTGACAGGTGGGTCCCAGGGTGGGGACATTTTTCCGTTCAATCGCTTCCTGAAAGACCCGTTCCAGGTCATCATCGGAACGGATCGGTTCATGATGGGTGAAGTAGATTGATTTGACTTCGGCCATGCGGCCCATTTCGATGTTGGCATCGAAGGTGGAATGGCCCCATCCTTTTTTCTGCGGATAGTCTTGGATGGTGTAGGAGGTATCGGCGACGAGCAGATCGACGCCTCGCATGAAATCGGTGATCGCCTTGTTCTTTTCGGTCACATATTGCTGATATTCGGCCCACCCCTCCTCCTCGGGCGTGTAGATGTTGTAGAGTTGCTCGTGATCACCGGTGAAAAAAATGCTTTTGCCGTTGCATTCGATCCGATAGCCGAAATTGAGGACGGGATGGTTCATGAGAATGTTGCTGACGGTAACGCTTCCCACCTGAATGGTTTGCCGTTCCTTCAGGGTGGTATAACGCATCGTCGCCTTCAATTCCGATTCGCGTACCGGGAAATAGCAATATTCAAGCTGTCTTGATAAAATTTGACGAATATTTTTTTGATCGACCGGGTCGAAGGCGCCATAAATGTTGATGGTATTGCCCGGGATGAAGGTGGGGATGAAAAAAGGCAATCCCTGGATGTGGTCCCAATGGGTATGGGTAATGAACAGATGCGCCTCGATGGGCAGTTCGCCAAACAGGGTCAGGGCCAGTTGATACAGGCCGGTACCGGCATCGAGGATGATCAATTCACCTTGATCACCACGTATTTCAATACAGGTGGTATTGCCGCCATAGCGAAGGGTTTTTGGACCCGGGACGGCAATGGAACCGCGGACGCCGCGAAAGATCAGTTTCATGGTTGCCTCATGGATGGAGCCATTGGACCTTCCTCCTGAAGGGTGGTCAAGAACAATGCATGATCGATTTCGTCGGCGATCAAACCCAATGAAGCGGTCAGAGCATCCAGATCCTTGCCGAAATGATGGATCATGGAGGAGGGGAGGGACAGTCCCCGGGTTGACCTGCCGGAATGGCCACGATCCATCTTTTGGGCAATCAGGTTGGCGACGAATACACACGCGAGCAAGGGCGAAGCAGCGCATCGGTCGGCATCGTGATGCCCGCCCATGCTTTGAATGATCAGGTCGGGCAGGGACCATCGGCGCCCCATGAGTTCGCCGATGGCGGCATGGGTGGTCGAAACTTCCCGCAACTCCAGGTCAATGAAGGCGGTTTCGGTGAGATCTCTTCGTTCGAGAATGGTGGTGTATTGTCCAGGGAATAACCTGTACAAGGCGACCTTGCCAAAATCATGCAGGAGACCTGCGACATAACCATCCGTCGCTTCAGACTCTGCAAAACCCAGATTTCGTGCCAGTTTACGGGCAATGATGGCGGTGGTCAGGCTGTGGCGCAACACACCGGTCAGGGGGCCCGCTGGGGACTTGGAGGCGGTGAGGAGTTCGATGGGGGCGATGGCCAGCGCCAGGTTTTTCATGGTGTTGAGGCCAAGAAAAACCACTGCTTGTTTGATGGAGGTGATTTTCCTGGCCAGGCCGAAATAGTTCGAATTGACCAGTTTCAGCAGATGCATCGTCAAAATGGGATCCTGCTCGATCACTTCAACCAGTTTTTTCGGCGGGCAGTTGATATCGTTGGTCAGTTGCAGAATACGATAGCCACTGTGCGGAAAGGCGGGGATCCCTTCCATCAAGGAGAACAATTCTGTTTCAGAGTAGGCCATGGGAGATCCGCCGGGACGTTTTTTCAGGCAAGGGGCCGTTGAGGCAGAAAGGAATCAATGCATTCAAAACGCTACTCAGGCCATGATGGCATATATCCCGTAAGTTTTCAATAGGCGCCGGTCTGAGTGAAGCATGGGAACAGGGACGCTCCTCCTTATTGAAGTGATTTCCGATCATTTCCCAACCCGGGATGGCGATCATACCTTGAAAAGTTCAACCAAGCTTCCTATTGTCGTTGTCGGCATGAGGAGGCCGACTGTTTTTTGTCTTTAAGTGGAATGCAATAACAGGGCCATTCTTATCTACTTGGTTGATTCTTTCCAAATGATCATCGAGGTGCTTGGATGTTTGATTTGATCAGCACGGCGCATGCACAATCGGGTGCCTCCGGGACCCAGGCGGCCATTGGCAACATCATTTTCATGGTGCTCCTGTTTGCCATTTTCTACTTTCTCCTGATCCGTCCGCAACAAAAACAGCAAAAAGTCCACAAGGAAATGCTGCAAAACCTTCAGCGTGGCGATTCGATCATGACGGGTGGGGGATTGCTCGGCAAGGTGCATCGGGTCGAGGATGATACCGTCATGGTGGAACTCGGGGAGGTGGAAGTAGGTGACAAAAGCTTTCGTCCCCTCCGGGTCAAGGTTCGCCGCAGTACCATCTCCCTGGTGACCGCCAAGGCTGGGACGCAACCCGTTTCGGACAGCAAGGAAGAAAAGTCCGAGGATAAACCCAAGTAACTTTACCTCGAAACACGGGTTGGTCGATCATGAAACAACTTCCCTGGTGGAAACCGGCGACTGTGGTGCTCGTGACGCTGATTTCCTTGTTGTATGCTGCCCCCAGCCTGTTGGGCGGGGTTCCCCCCTGGTGGCCTTCCTGGCTGCCGCAACAGGTCATTGCCCGGGGATTGGATCTCCAGGGCGGGCTTTATCTCCTGCTCCATGTGGAGTCGGGAAAAGCGGTGGAACAGGCCGCCGAAAACATGGTGGATGATGTCCGTGGGGTCATGCGCAAGGAAAAACTGCGCTACAAGGGGGTGGAGCATGCGGGGACCGATTCGGTCATCGTCAAATTGTCCCAGGCATCCGAAGTCGCGCAGGTCCAGAAGGCCCTGGCGGCGGAAATCATGAACGTCGATTTCTCCACCGAGGATGACGGTACGACCTTGCGGTTGAGCATTTCCGAAACAAACCAAAAGGAAATCCGTGGGTTTGCGGTGGAACAGTCCATACAGACCATCCGCTCCCGCATCGATCAGTTCGGGGTGGCGGAACCGACCATTCAAAAACAGGGTGAGGACCGCATTCTGGTCCAACTCCCCGGATTGAAGGATCCGACCCGGGCCAAGGCGTTGATCGGGCGCACCGCGCGGCTTGAATTCAAAATGGTCGATGAAAAAGGGGATCTCGCCGGTGCCATCGAAGGACGTATCCCCCCCGGGGATATCCTACTTTACGGCGAACAGGTTGACCGGGCCACGGGCCAAAAAACCCGACAACCCTATCTCCTGAAAAAACGGACTGTTCTATCCGGTGATCTCCTGACCGATGCCCGGGTCAATTTCGACACCCAGTTCAACGAACCCTACGTATCCATTAATTTCAACAGTCAGGGGGGGCGCAAATTCGGTCAGTTGACCGGCGAACATGTGGGGGAACGGATGGCCATCGTCCTGGATGGCACGGTCTATTCCGCCCCGGTGATTCGCGAACGGATCGATGGTGGCCGGGCGCAGATCAGCGGCAGTTTCAGTACCGAAGAGGCCCACGATCTGGCCATCATTCTGCGTGCCGGTGCCTTGCCCGCCCCGGTGACCATCCTGGAGGAGCGTACCGTCGGTCCCACTCTGGGCAGCGATTCCATCGCCCAGGGGATGATGTCGGTCTTGATCGGTGGCGCTCTGGTGATCGTTTTCATGGGCATCTACTACAAAGCGTTTGGTTGGTTGGCCAACGTGGCGGTGGTCTTGAACATCATCGTCCTGATGGCCATCCTGGCTTGGATCCAGGCCACGCTGACCCTTCCGGGTATTGCCGGCATGGTATTGCTCATGGGGATGTCGGTCGATGCCAACGTTTTGATCTTTGAACGTATCCGGGAAGAGTTGCATCTCGGTCGTACCCCTCTGGCTGCCATCGATCATGGTTACGATACGGCGTTTGTTACCATTCTCGACTCCAATCTGACCACCCTGATCACCGCTGTCGTGTTGTTTCAGTTCGGCACTGGACCGGTGAAGGGGTTTGCCGTAACCTTGTCAATTGGTTTGATCGCCTCCATGTTTACCGCCATCTTCGTCACCCGGGTGGTATTGGCCATGATTGTTAAAAACAGGCGGCTCAAATCATTGAGTATCTAGGGGATGTTGACATTCAAAATAATTATTATTGAAAGAAAAAAGGGGTCTCAAGGGATTGCCCCCAGGGTTTTGATTTTGATTTGGATTTTGACTTTGTTTTTACATCCCCCACAGGGGGTTTGGGGGACGACAAAAATTAAGGTTTTTCTTTTAAAAAGGGGTCTCAAGGGATTGCCCCCAGGGTTTTGATTTGGATTTTGACTTTGACTTTGATTTTATTTTTCATCCTCCACAGGGGGATTGGGACGAAGTCCCCCAAGGTTCTTCTTGATTGATTTTGATCGGTCACCAAAGTAAAAACCTTGGGGCAATCCCTTGAGACCTCCTTTTTTCTTAATCGTTGATTGATGATCTGACAGGGAATCCTGATTGAATCATGGAACTGATCTCGACCAAAATCCATCTCGACTTCGTTCGTTTCAGCTGGGTCGCCTATATTCTTTCCGGCCTGATGATCGTCGCCGGCGCCATTTCTCTGGCGACACAAGGGTTGAATCCCGGCATCGATTTTTCGGGAGGGACCCTGGTTCAGGTCCGCTTTCAGGCGCCACCTCCCTTGCCTGAAATCCGTGCTGCCTTGGCTGAACTTGGTTTGGGAGATGTGGTGATCCAGGAATTCGGCGCGCGCGAGGAAATTATCATCCGAGTGGAAAAACAGTCCGAAGTCGGGGGCAAGCCCAGTGAATTGGCGCAACGAATCGTCAGCATTCTGGAACCGTTGGCCAGCAACAGGTCGGTGGAGTTGCGCCGGGTCGAATTCGTTGGACCCCAGGTGGGGCAGGAATTGGTGCGACAGGGGTTCATGGCGATGCTCTATTCCATGGTCGCCATCCTCATCTATGTGGCGTGGCGATTCGAACTGCGTTTCTCCTATGGCGCCATCATCGCCCTGATCCACGACGCTTTTGTCACCGTGGGTCTGTTATCGATGTTGCAAAAGGAATTCACCCTGGTGATCGTCGCTGCCATTTTGACCTTGGTGGGATATTCCATCAACGATACCATCGTCGTGTATGACCGTATTCGCGAAGAGATGAAGCGGCGCAAAAAAATGGATCTGGCCGAAGTCATCAACATCGCCATCAATCAAACCTTGTCGCGTACCATCATCACCTCGGGGACGGTATTGTTGGTGTTGGTGGCGTTGTTTTTCTTTGGGGGCGAGGTGATTCACGACTTTTCCCTGACGTTGCTCTTTGGCATCATCGTGGGGACCTATTCCTCCATTTTCGTTGCCAGTCCCATTGTGTTGTTCTTCGAGAAAAAACGGTCTGGCGGGACGGCCGGCGCATCGAAATCCCAGGGAGGTGGGTCATGAGTGGTGGCACGGATGATTATCAATTGCGGTTTCGTGTGGCCGATCCCGGCTATTCCGAAGAGGACAATCGCATCTATGATCAGGCGATGGCGGCAATTGAAAAGGCGATTGCAGCGAAAACTGCCTGGAACAAGGTGGTCGATGGTTTGACCATGGTGGCGGATGAAGGATTTCGAAACGTCATTCTTGATGATTATGTCAAGATTACCTTGGCGACCCGTCATTTTCAAAATTCTGAAGGGTTGAAGAACATCGCCAAGGCCACAGGCATTCCCATGGATCTGTTGGTCCGATCCAAACAGGAGATGATTCGCGAAGTCGAAGAAGCTTCGGTGGCCGCCTATCATTTGACCCAGGGTGGTGAAGGCGATACCAAATCGCACTGATGTGTATGGTTGGCCGTAGCGTTGTGGAGGTTCGTTATTCTTTCTTTTTGCAGGGGTTCTTTTTTTGGCACACATACTGATCATCGATGACGATCCGATTATTCGTGCCTATTTGCGGGCTGTTCTTGAAGGTGAGGATGGGCACCGGCTTCAAGAGGCCCAGAATGGGGATGAAGGGATCCAGCTCTATCGCAAACACCCCTTCGATCTGGTGATCACCGATATTTTGATGCCGGTCAAGGATGGGGTTGAATTGATTTTGGAGATGACGGAAAGCTTTTCCAATGTGCGCATCATTGCCATGTCGGGTGGGGGACGTGGCCTGGATGCGACGTTCAATCTGGACATGGCAAAGGATTTCGGGGCAATGCGGGTGTTGACGAAACCGTTCTCAGCAGAGGATCTTCGCAGTGCGGTTGCTGATCTGCTTGCCCATTGAGCCGCCATTGCGTTGGACTTCGTGTCGTGAAGTGTTGTTTTGAATGTTCCTGTTCCCCAAAGATGACAAAGGGATCATACGTGCGTTGACGATTGCCCGCGGATCCGTTTGCTTTCCTCACGCACCGCAGCGATGAGTATGGGAACCTTTTCAGGATCGAGATTGGGTTCCATGCCATGTCCCAGATTGAAGATATGTCCATTCTGGTTGCCCAGTGATTCCAGCACCCGGCGAACTTCGGCGTGAATCCGTTTGGGTGAGGCATAAAGCACTGCCGGATCAAGATTGCCCTGAAGGGCGAATTTGGGGCCCAGGCGAGCGCGTGCCTGACCCAGTGGGGTCGTCCAGTCCAGTCCCACGACATCGCATCCTGAAGTGGCTATGGTTTCCAGATAACCACCGCATCCTTTGGAAAACAGAATGACGGGTACCCGGGTACCATCGGGGCGGCGTCGTTTGAGACCGGCGATGATGCGTGTCATCGGTTCCAAAGAAAACCGGCGATACTCATCCGGTCCCAGAATGCCACCCCAGGTGTCAAAGATTTGCACTGCCTGTACCCCATGATCGATCTGGGCATTGAGGTAATGGACCACGGCGGTGACCAGTCGTTCCAGCAATCCTTCCAGGAAGGGGGGGTCGTCATAAAGAGCGGTTTTGATCTGGGCGAATTTTTTGCTGGATCCCCCTTCAATCATGTAGGTGGCGAGGGTCCAGGGCGAACCGGAAAAACCGATCAAAGGGGTGGAAGAAGGGAGTTGGCGACGAATTTCATCGATGGCGCCCATGACATAGCCCAGTTGGACTTCAGGGTCGGGCAGGTTCAGCCGATCCAGATCGGCCAGACGGGTCAGGGGATGGGGAAAGTGGGGGCCTTCTCCTTCGAGAAAATGCAGCTCCATCCCCATCGCTTCGGGAATGACCAGAATATCAGAAAACAAAATGGCGGCATCCAAGCCGAACCGTTCGATGGGTTGCAGGGTGACACGCGCCGCCAGTTCGGGGTTTTTACACAAAGCGAGAAAACTGCCCGCTTGACGTCGGACCTCCCGGTATTCGGGTAGATAGCGTCCCGCCTGGCGCATCAGCCAGACAGGGGTCTGGGCGACATCAAGGCCCAGGCAGGCACGCAAAAACAAGGATTGAGGTTCGGAGGATGGGGCGGTGACGTTGTTTGCGTTCATGCCATGCCTGCTCGATGGGGTGAATCGACGAATGATGAAGCATACCCATGAGTTCATGCCGTGCGCAAGCTTTGTCAACAGGATCGTGCGGTGCATGGGACATTGTGTACTTGGACAACCTGCGGGGGGGCATGGTAGCCTTGTGGCAAAAATTGGTTGGGCGTTGTAGTTCTGGATGCAAATGATTGAGGCATGGAATGGGAATGATCGGAATCCTGGTCAGAGTTTTGGTCGTTGCCAGTCAGGTTTTTCTTTCCGCCTGTTTTCACGGGGAAGACAAAGTCGAGACTGCTGATGAACAGATCATCGAGCGAATCAGTCTGGGGTCGGGCAGTCAGGCCAGTCTTTTCTACATCGCTGGGAATGCCATTTGTCAGACCTTGGCCAAGGGCAAGGAAACGGGAAAGATTCCCTGTGAATCGTTGGTCAGTGATGGATCAACCCATAATCTTCTGGCGCTGCAGGAGGGAAAGGTTGAGTTTGGTATTGCCCGGGCGGATACGGTGTATCGCGCCTGGTACGGTCAGGCTCCGTTCAAGGAGCGGTTTACCAAGCTTAGAGTCTTGTTTGCGTTGAACCAGGAGGTCGTGACCCTGGTCGTTCCCAAGGATGCTGATGTAACCACCTTCAGATCGGTTTCCGGCAGGAAGATTCATGTCGATATTTCAGAACCGGATAATGAACGGGTGGTCCTGGAACTGCTCAAAACCTGTAAGATTTCCACCTCCGATTTGACGCTTGTCGATGACAAGAAAATGGAGCGGCTTTCTCAGGGGTTGAGCCGTCGTGCCAGCGATTCGTTTTTTTCCCTGTTGAGCCACCCTGACGACGCCTTGACGATTGTGGCACGGGCGCACCCTTTGGGGGTTCTTCCCTTGACGGAAAGCTGCATCGAAAAAATGGTGGATGAACGCTCCTACTATGACAGGGCGGTCATTCCAGGGGCGATCTATCCCGGGGTCAGTACGTCGGTTCCCTCGTTTGGGGTGCGTCTGTGGGTTCTGACGACCATTGATGTGTCTGAGAAGGCGGCTCATCTGATCGCTGAGGGGGTGTTTGAGCATCTGGATGAACTTCGTCAAAATCACCCCGCCTTCCATCACCTGTCACCCAAAGAGATGCTGCCACAGTTCAGTGTCCCCTACCACAATGGTGCCTTGAAGTATTATGCGGAAAAGGGGTGGTTTTCCATCGAGGGGAAACAGGGTCCCTGAACGCTCAAAATCGCGATGATTCTTCCTCTTCCTGCCGACGGAGTTTGTTGTTCAGGGTTTGCCGGGTGATCCCCAACAGGGTGGCTGCGAGGCTTTTGTTGCCATGCGCGAGCTCCAAGGCTGCCTGAATGAGAAATTCTTCTGCTTCCTGAATGGTGGGGAGACGGCCATGAAAACTGATTCTTGGAGGCAGGGCATCCAATGTCGTGTGGTTCAGCGGGTTCGCATTCCGATTTGCGATGGTTGCCTTCAGGCTGGTCAAGGACAGAGTGCCCGTACCATGCCGGGCCAAGGCGTCATGAATCATGGCCCGCAGTTCACGAATATTTCCCGGGAAATCATGGGCGTAGAGAAGATTGAACAGTTCATGAGGTAGACCGGGAACCGGTTTTTTCAGGTTTTCCGATGCTTCCTGGAGAAAATGTCGCGTCAAGAGGGGGAGATCCTCTTTGCGATCCCGCAACGGGGGCAGGGTGAGTTGATGCGCTGACAGGCGGAAATAAAGATCGGAACGAAATAAATTGTTTTTCATGCGGGTGCTCAGATCCCGGTGGGTGGCGCACAGGATTCTGGCATCGGTTTGTTGGGCCAGATCGGATCCCAGGGGGTAATAGCGCCGGTCCTGGATCAGGCGCAATAGTTTGACCTGCGAGGTCGGGGTCAGGTCGCCAATCTCATCGAGGAACAGTGATCCTCCCTGGGCTTGGCTGATCAGTCCTTTGCGATGTTCCGTGGCACCTGAATAGGCCCCTTTCCGGTGGCCGAACAGGGTATCGGAAAACATGGTGTCATCGAGGCCGGCAACATTGACCGGGATCAACGGTCCCATACGACCGCTCAACGTGTGAATGGCCTGGATCATCAGTTCCTTTCCCACTCCGGTTTCTCCCATGACCAGGACCGGTTCCTGAGAGGGGGCGATGGCTTCGGCATATTGAAAAATGCGATGCATCGTCTTGCTCTGGGTGAGCATGGTGGCAAATGCCTTGTGATGGGTCTGTTTTTCTGAAAACAATGCTTCCTTGAGGGTTCCAACTTCCTGGCGCAACCGGCGGACTTCCATCAATTGTCTGATTGCGGCGACGAAACGATTGTTTTCGACGGGTTTGACCAGATAATCGGAGGCCCCCTCCTTGATGCAGGCGACGGCGCGTTCGATATCCTGGTTGGCGGTCATGATGATGACTTGAATCGCGGGAAATCGTTGCATCAACTCCTTGAGCAGTTCTTCACCCGAACAATGGGGCATCATCAGGTCAAGAACCACCAGGGCCGCACCATGGGTATCGATGAAGCTGATCAATTCGCGACCATCGTTCATGGTGACGACCGGATCGATTCCGGCCAGCCGTAACTGGGTTTTGGAACTGAACAGGATTTCCTCCTCGTCGTCCACCAGAATGATGGGAGGGTTCCGGTTGTCGGTGCCTTTCATGGGTGGTCTCCCCGTTTTTGCATGACAATGGTGGGCAAAGTGACTGTGACGATGGTTCCACGTTGTTCCCGGGATTCAAAGGACAGTTGACCGCTATGATTGACAATGATGGAATTGGCAATGGATAAACCCAGTCCGGTGCCATCCTGTTCCAATTTGGTGGTGAAAAAGGGGTTGGTCAGCTGTCCCATGTGTTCCTCGGGAATCCCGATCCCTTCATCGGAGATGATCACTTGAACCTTGCTGGAATCGGGTTCCCGTACCATGGAAACGCGGACGGCATGGTTGCGATTGGGGAGGGATTGCAGGGCATTTAATACCAGGTTGATGAATACCTGTTCCAACTGCTGGCTGTTTCCCGGAACCATGACGGGTTGATCCAGGAGCTGCATGTGAAAATGATCGGTATGGCGAGTGATCTGTCCTTGAAGAATGACCGTGGTTTCTCGAAGAACAGTATTGATTTCAACAGGTTTGCTGATGGGGGTGGGATTTTGCCGGGAAAGATGTTTGAGATTGCCGATGATGCTCTGGATCCGTTCGGAACTTTTTCGAATCCCTTCAAACAGTCGGGGAAGGGTGATTAAACTTTCGGAAGCGGGTAAATCGGCCAGCAGAAAATCGCCATGTTCGTCCATGGCCTGGCGCAGCAGCAGTTCGAGATCGGGCCAAAACCCCTGGAGCATGACTGCGTTGAACAGGATGGCATTATTGGGATTGTTGATTTCATGGGCCACCCCTGCCGCCAGAGTGCCGATGGTGGCAAGACGTTCACGGTGGAACGCCATTTGTTCCAGGGTTTGTTTTTCTTTTTCGCCGCGTATGCGTTCGGTGATGTCGCGGACACTGATGAACAAATGGTCGGGCTTGGTGTGTTCTCCTTGCAGGTAGCTGGCGCTGATTTCCACCGGGAATTGGGAACGATCCCGGCGACGCAGGTTGGCCATGTAGATCCGGGTTCCTGTTTGCTGAATTTCCCTCCAGGATTGATTCCATGCCTCCCGGGTCATCTCTTCGTGGAGATCGCTCGCCGACAAGGTGAGCAATTCTTCCTGGGAATATCCAAGCATCTCTGAAGCGGCCCGGTTGGTTCGGAGGATACGGCCTGTCTGAGTGAACCACAGCATGGCATCATGGGTGTTGTCGACTGAGAATTGGACCAGTTTTAATGCATCTTCAGCCAGCTTGCGTTCGGAGATGTCATCGAAAATGGCAACAATTTCGCCGGAAGGGAGCTTGTAAACACGATTTTCAAACCATTGTTCCAGTCGTTGATCGCTGTAGAGCGCGACAGGATGGCTGGCAGGAAGTGAAGTCCTGTAGACGTGTTGGAATACCGTGAGCAGGCCGAATTCGAAGATCCCTGGAAAGACTTCTGTGACTCTGCTGCCGATGATCGCTTGTTTTTCGAGCCGGGTCAGATGTTCTCCCATCCGGTTGATGTCCCGGATGACGAAATCATTTCCTCCTTCCACCGCTTCGTAGACGGCGACACCGGCGGTCATGGTATCGACCAGGGAGCGGTATCGATGTTCACTTTCCTTGAGCGATGTTTCGATGACCTGTTGCGCTTGTTGTTGCTGCTTTCTGATGTCCAGTTCCCTGGCCAGGGCAATGGTACGATGGGCGACGGTCCGTTCCAGATGATCCAGGGTTCTGGTTACTTCCTCGGCCATGGTGTCGAACGCTTTGGCCAGAACGCCGACTTCATCCGTGCCGCTGTGCTGACTGCGGACATGTCGATGACCCGCCGTCAATTGATGGGCTGCTTCGGTGAGTTGACGCAAGGGACGGGTCAGCCGGCGGGTCAGGATGAAGGCGACGAGGATAAAGGCTCCGGTCGCCATGCAGCCGATAAACCAGGCAAAGCCGAAGGCGGTGGACATCGGTTGCATCAGGTCATCACGTCCCATCTGGATGACCAATCCCCAGCTCCATTCGGAAAACAGGCGGATGTGGCGGTAGCCGGCCAGCACGGAGATGTTGTGTTGATCCTGGGTCTCGATGAATCCTTCTTGACCATTGGCGGCGATTTTTGAGGGCAACAAGCTGATGTTGTCGTTGTCCAGGAAATCCTGCTCGTTGACGTTCCTGGTTTCATCTGGATGGAATAGATTCAAACCGCGTTCATCGACAAGGATGGTCTCCACCGATGTGCGCCACGGACCCTTGGTGAAGGCATGAATGGGCTGGAGAAAGGATTGCAGCGAAATTTCCAGCACGACCAACGCCAAGGGGTCTTCCCGGGTCAGAAACATGGGACACCCTACAAAAAAGGTCTTGGGGGCGGGGATCGGGGTGAAACCGCCAATGTAATCCTGCCGTGTCGTCTTGACCCGCTCAATGAATTCGGGTGTGAGCAAAACCTGGTGGAGCATTCTCGGGTTGGTGGAGGCGATGATCTGACCCGTTTGCATATGCAGAATGTGAATGTCCTGGTAGAACGGGGCGTCGGATTGAAATTCCCGCAACCAGGTCTCCAGGTAAGGGCCATGGGCATCATGAAACGTCGATGAGGAGATGGCTTCGGGTGGATCAGAAGGTTTGGGCAGGAGTTCTTCGTTCAGGGTCTCCTTCATGAACCGGTCCTGGGCAAGGAACCCGGCATCCGTACGTAACTCCTTGAACATATGCAGTATTCTTGTTTTTTGCATGTCGGCTAGGATGTTGATCGTATGAATGGCTTGATTTCTTTCATCTCCACTCCATCCCAAAAAGGTGCTTCCTGGAAATCCATGCATGAATATCCAGGTGGAGATGGCAAATATGATAATGAACAACAGACTGAAGGTTACGATGAATCGTGTGGTAATGCTGGAAGGAGCGGGAGATGGCACGGCAGGAGCCTTATCTTTGCACAGGGGGATGAAGCACACGATCAATGATCATGAAGAAACTCTTCTCTGTTTGTCCAGTGCCTGTTGTTCCGTATTGAATGTGATGCAAAGGGCACAAGAAAATAACGTTGAATATTTGTGCTTTAACGGGTGACTGCACTGTTGGGAATGAAAGAAATAGTGCCGCTTTGGGCGATTTTTTCCATGATAATCTTTGAAATTGAACCTTATTTACATATTCTCACCCTGTATGAACTTAGTAAATTAAAATTTTTTAATGAGGTATAAGGATGGAATCTTCTAGCATTTGCCCATAATTTGGGCTTAGAACCAATCATGAAGCAGGAAAAAAAGGTGGTGTCCGTAAGGGGGGTGAGCAAGTTTCATGTGCTAGAACGCAGTTAATCCGACGGGAGAGTGGAACATGATATACAAAAAAGGTTTGTGGATGGTGGGTGCGATTTTTGCGGCCATGTTGGGTTGGAGCTCATCGGTCCTGGCGGCTGAGGGGGCTGCAACCGATGGGGTTCCTCTGGGAAAGGAGGTGGCTGACAAAGAGCAATCCTATGCCAAGGGGGTTACGCTGGCTCCGTTTACCTTGAATGGTCATGAGATGAAGCAGGATCGGGCAACACCCGTTCCCGACGATTTCAAGGATCCCTCGGTTCGCAAATGCAAACCTTTCTGTGTTCAGCCAGAGGAGGTCGCGGGCGCAACCCTGTTCAAGATGGAAGATTTTGTCAAAATGGCGGCTGATATCAACAGTGGCAAAATACTGATTGTCGATATGAGAACGCCTGACTGGTTTGAAAAGGGGACGATTCCGGGATCCGTCAACCTTCCCTACAGCGATTTGACCTCCAGTGCCACCAAGGCGAAGGCCAAGGTGAAAAAGTTGGAAGACAAGGACATCATCGTCTTCTGCAATGGCTGGTGGTGTGGTCAAAGCCCTCAGGGGATCAAGGCACTTCAGGAAATCCAATACCCGGGTAAAATCTATTGGTTCCGTGGTGGTAACCAGGACTGGGTGGACGCAGGTTTGCCGCTGGTGAAATAACCGATCATGGTGGGGTGGGGGCCAAGAGTCCGGGGGGAGGTCATCTCCTCCCGGTATTTTTTTCGGGTGGGAACCCGTAACGGGCATTTGGAATGGCTTTACTGGCAGCTCATGATAAAATAAATAATTATCATGTCAATTGTTATCAATGTTAAGATTGATGATGATGGAATCGGATCGGATCGATCTTGCCCACCTTGAACATATCCTCCTCATCTTCTGGAAAAATAAAAAAATATTTGGCATGTCCGTCTGGTTCGGCTACAATGGACGGACAATTATAATTAATAGAAATGGTCCGTTTACGGAACCGTTCACATGCGACTCATGCCTGGTCAACATGGAAGCCCAAAGGGGGGAGATCATGTTTGTACGCAAAGGTATGCTGGTCCTGTTTGGTTTGTTGGTGGTCGGAGCATGCCTGTGGCTGTTCGCTGGCCATACGATGCAATTCCGAACAGGAGGCAGCGTTGTATCCCAACCTGATGACGGGGGAAAAAACAATCGATACGCGAGCTATGTCTTCGGAACACCGGAAGGCCCTTTGATCGATGTCGGTTATCAGCCGATCTCCATTCCCTCAGGAACCATTCCTGCGGTCATGATGCGGGATCGCATCCTTCTACGGCAGTTGGATGAACTCGGGAAAAGTCTGAAGTTTCATCCGTTTCTGGAGGGGGGGGACATCAATACCTTTCTTTTTTCCGGGGCATTGGAGTTCATGTGGGCCGGCGACATGCCGGTCATCAAGGCAGCCGCAAACATTCCAATTGTCATCACGGCTCAGGTCAAGACTGCATTTGCTTCGGTAGTCGCGCGTCATCTGTTTTCGATGGATCAGCTCAAGGGGCGGCGCATCGGTGTTGCCCCCGGGTCTTCGGCCCACCAGGTTTTGCTTCATGGTTTGGCATTGAATAACCTCGTCGAAAAAGATGTTCAACTGGTCAAGATGCCAGTGAATCAGATGATCGATGCCATGAAAAAGGGGACCATCGACGCTTTTGCCATCTGGGAACCGACCGTCACGCTGGCGACGGATCAGATCGAGGATCTAACGGTACTGTACCGTGCGTTGACCTATAGTTATCTTTATTTCTCAAAGTCCATCTTTGATGGCCATCCGGAGATTGTCAAGCTTCTGACCGCCGCCAATCTTCGTGCGGTTCGTTGGATGGGCCGAAGCCAGGAACATTCCTACCAAGCCTGCCAATGGCATATTGCCCTGGCGGAAGCGTTTCTCAAGGAATCCTATCCTCTCAGCGTGAGTCAATGCCAGGTGATTCTCAACCGTGACCTGTTGGATCCCCTTCCCATGACCATGATCCCTCCGGAAAGTTTGCAACCCGATGGATCGATTGCAAGGAAGTTGAAATTTTTGCAACAGATTGGAATTTTGGATGCCGGAATCGATCCCAAGGTGATCTTCAGGGTATTCAGAATGGAAATTTTGCAGGAAATTGTGCAAAACATGGATCAATGGCGGGTCAATGAATTTGACTACCAATAGTTTGGTTCTGTCGCACATTTCCTGGCGTGAACATGTGCGATGGGGCTACCGATCTTCTGGTCCACACCCTCCAACCCAACAGCAACAGCAGCACGCCACCATGCAGGGCTGGCGAACGCCAATCAGCCTTGACCATCAGAAAGAAGTGGCCCACTCCCAGAATGGCTGCGATATAAACCAAACGATGTAACCGTTTCCAGTATTTTCCCAGGCGTTTCATCCACCCCCGCGTGGAGGTCATGGCCAAAGGGAGTAACAGAACAAATGCAGTCATTCCCAAGGTGATATAGGGTCGTTTACGTAGATCCAGCAGGATGTCCTGCCAAGCAAAAAATTTGTCCAGCACCACATAGCTTGACAGATGCAACGCGGCATAAAAGAAGGTGAACAACCCCGCCATGCGCCGCCAGCGCAGGATACCGGCACATCCTGGCACCTGGCGCAGTAACGCCAGACTCAAGGTGAACAGCAACAGCCACAGGGTCCAATCGCCACTGACACGGAGGATGCGTTCAATCGGATTGGCCCCCAGAGTTTCTGTCCAGGCCCCGTGCAGCATCCACCCCAAGGGGAGGAGTCCCATCAGCACCCATATCCCGGTCAGAATACGCATGGCCTACCTTATTTCTACTTTGTCACATTCATTAATCAGGGATTGTTGACACTCGAAAAATTATTGAAAGAAAAAAGGGGGCTTAAGGGATTGCCCCCAGGACTTTGACTTTGATTTTGATTTTGTTTTTTACGCGCCATTTCACCCGAAGCGATCTTCCCGCGTGGTTTTT
>PEAN01000146.1 GCA_002753735.1 Magnetococcales bacterium DCbin4 | reverse complement strand
GATATTCAAAATATTGGTGCCGATGGTAAACGGGCACCCCAACTGCTCCATCGTTCACAAAACGAGGGAGTGCACTACTTGCAGCCCATTTTCTTGGATGCAGCTGGAAAGCTGCTGTTTCAGAATCAGATCAAGGAAGAGACCATGATCGAGGCGGTTCAGGATGTCATGGAACACCTCTCGATTGCCACTCCTCTGAAACTTGTGGATATTGCAGATGTCGGCTTCCAGATCAAATTTGGCCAGGCCAACCTGCCCCATGTTGGCAGAGGGCTGGGATATCTCTTGCCGGTCGTACTCCTTGGCCTTTACACCGATCCCCTGTGCTCCACACGCTGCCTGAAAAATATGACTCTGCAAGAATATACCGATCGATGCCATACCATCAGCCACCTGGCCATCGAGGAACCAGAAGCACACATTCATCCCAAGGCGGCGAGCCGTCTGGCCCACTACTTCGTGGGACTGGCCATGGCCCAACGCCAATTGATCATCGAGACCCACAGCGATCATTTGGTGCGTCGTCTTCGGGGGCTTGTGGCGCGGGCAGAACGCGACAGTCCCATTGAAAAGTGGCTATTGAGCAAGGTACAGATCATCAGCGTTTCCCAAAATCCGTCCGGGCAGTCCGAAACAACCATCAGTCGTCTCACCCCGGATGGAGGAATCGGGACGTTCTGGCCAGAGGATTTCATGGATGAAGCTACTGACGAGGAAAGTAATATCTATCATGCAAAATTTGACAAAAAAGACCTCATGAATGATTACCTAAAGACTGTCATAGAGGAGCCAGGAGATGAACCGGAAGAGGAGGCCATGCCATGACCATTGCGCTTTTGGATCCCGCCTTTTTCCTTAATGATCGCAGCGATGCAGAGCTCCGCCATGACTTGGACACCATTGTCCAGACATGTCGTGCCTGTTCCCTTCGACTGCCGCCGATCCCGGAATACTGGAAACCTCTCCAGGCTCTTGCAAGACCCTTGGAACAAGCTGGCAGTCCACACACAAAACGCGCTTTCGGGGAGATCTGGCGTCTTTCCGCACGATCACCGCTTGTTCCAGATGCAACTGGAGGGCACTATTGGCAGAAAGGTTTCAAGGTGCTGTTCAATACACACCTCTTCCCAGAAAATCAACCATGGCATAGCCGCATGGCCACTGCCATCCTCCGTGCGCTGGCCGCGTGAGAACGCGTAGTTCTCCTGGTCCGCAAAATGGTCGGACGCAATGTCAAAATGCATGGCAGCCCCAACGCTTCTTTGGAAGAGATCACGCGGTGGGCCTTGTATGTCCGGACGAAAACTGCGTCGCATGCCACACGCATCGCTTGTTGCCATCATGCTCGCAACCTCTCTGAAGAGTGGACCACGCGCTATGATTGGCAATTGCCAGCACCGCGTGATGGCGGTTCTCACCCCTTCTGTGTGCCGGATCAATGGTGGATGGGACGCACTGACGCATGCTCCGGCCTCCATTGGATCGATCGATTCCATAATCAATGGAGCCGTCCCGCCAATATTCCCGGCAGAAAAGGCGAGCATTGGGATGTTCTGCTCAGCCTGCAACACAAGCAACCGATGCGTCGTGAACACCTGAACGTGATCGCCTATCCTTCTACAGTGTCAGGAAAACAGCCTGGAGAGATCCACCATACTCCAACCAATCAACCGCAATCACCTGTTGCATCATGGAAAACGAATTGTTCCCCCCAACATCATCCACCGCACTCTGAAGCCCACCGCTAAGGGAACCTTTTGACGAAATCCTGTGGGGCGGATCGATATCCGAAACGCACCATGCCTCGCCTCGCCACAGGCCTGTGAACCAAACAACACCATCGCCTACATCAAATTTTTCGCCCGAACCGCACCAGAATCAGCACCGCACATGAGCCGGTCCGTGGTGGGGCCTCCCATTCAACCCCACATGGCGCTCCGTGGAATCACGTGCTACGGCGGGGAGAATCGCACCGTGTCGCACGAACCGGCTCATCCACGATGCTAACCGCTCACCGCCCGGTTGTCACGCCGCTGCCATCATGCAGCAGCAACATCCGGGTATAGTGCAGCAGATCATCCAGACGGGTGGTGATGATGGCAACGGTCACCGCCAACTGCAACGTCTGATAATCATGCACGGCGATGTTGCGAAATCCCACCATGGCCTTGAGTCCCGCTGCCAGCGCCACGGGGATCCAACCACCGCGCGCCAGCAGATCAAACACCTCCCGCGCGCCCTGAGGCACACCCAACCGCTCCCGACGCACAAGATGTTGGCCCATGTCCAGGGCAGCCTGACAGGCACGCTGAATGTTGAGAATCGCAGCATCCTGACGCGTAAAATCCTGCGCGAAGGTGTCCGGATTCTTGCCGTACTCCTCACGCACACGGGCCACACACCGTTCGATGATGGCGGCCTTGTTGATCAGCACGTCATCGGGCATGGATGCTCCCTTCCCGCTGAATGATGGCCATGAGTGGCGCACGCGCTTCATCCAGGGCGGTTTTCTCGCTGAGAATGAAGCTTTCGTACAAAGCGGCGCGCGCATC
>PEAN01000036.1 GCA_002753735.1 Magnetococcales bacterium DCbin4 | reverse complement strand
GAAACTCCATCTTGGCCCATTTCGAGGCCGTTGGGAACGGGGCGGACCATACCATTAGACCCCTTTTTTCTTTCAATAATTCCAATATGGAGGGGGTGCTGAATAGTTACGAATCCGGAAGGTACTTGGGCTGTTACAAACTTCAGTATCAGGATTTCACCGCCCGTTCGATGGCTTCGGCAACGAACTGATTGAGACTTTTGCCAAGGGTCTCGGCCACCGAGATGGCCCGGGCGTGCAGTTCCGGCGGAATGCTCGTCATGATCTTGCCGGAGAAGGGGTTGTCAGGACTTTCGCCTCTGGCCGCGCAGGTTTCCAGATAGAAATCGATGGCCTCTCGGAATGCCTGTCGCACTTCGGAGACGGACTCACCGTGGAAGGTGATGATCGATTTGATGCCCGCGACCCGACCAACGAAGCATTCGTCCTCGTCGCTGTATTCGATCCGGGCGGCATAGCCCTTGTGCATCATGGGGGTCATGGCCTGACTCCAATTCGTTCCAGAAAGTCGCGGGTTGCGCGGACTTGATAGGGCTTGGCTTCTTTGCCCGGATGCGGACTGAAAGTCGGCGCGTTCGCCATGCAGCTTGAATCCGACCCGTGAACCGCTGCCTTCGATCACCTCGGCTCCGAGCGCTACGAACAACGCTTCAATCCTGTTCCATGCGAGCGATGCGGGAACCGGAAGCGAGAAGATGGCCTCAAGGGTTTTGCGATGTCTGCTGTTCATCAATGAATACGAGCAATGATTAATCTCCTGTCGGATCAGGATAAGATCTATTCTTGGATTGATCAAGATCTGCGCTTATGTATTTATGGTACGTTTCGTTACGTTTGAACATGTCGGACGTTTTGTCATCTTGATTGACCATGGGGTTCGTCCCTGGATCCACAAAAAAACAACAACCAAAAATCAACGACTGATGAGGGCGGCGAGGCGAAAGCCTAGAAGGTCGCGGCGGATGCCCGCACGGATGCCGCCGCGGCTGCCGACCCGGAGGTCGGAAGCCGGGCCGTACCAGGACCCGCCCCTGACACATAGGCTATCATCTTTGGTGATATCCTTGGGGTTCAACGGCGTTGCGTCGACCGGTAGCTGACCGTTCTTATACAGGTTTCGGCACCACTCCAAAACATTACCCGCCAAGTCACAATGCCCCAAAGGACCGTCACCCGCCGGGTAAAGCCCCACTGGCGTCGGACTGCCAACGCTGTTACCAAAATTGGCCAACTCCGGCGTTGGTTCGGTATTTTCCCAGGGGTATTCACCTCCTTGCAAAGGGGTCGCTGCCGTTTGCCATAAAGTTTCGCAGGGGAGACGTATGGTTGCTTCCCGCTGTTCGCTCAACCAGCGGCAATACGCCATGGCCTCAAACCAGGAAACGCGGATGACGGGCCTGTTGGGGTGTTCCGTCTGGGTTTCCCAATTCTCTGGGCTGGTCCATGAATGCTTTTGCCGAATGGTCCAGGTTTCGTTCCACCATCGCGGTTCCTCATACCCTCCCTGTTCTACGAACTGTTGAAATTCCTGGACCGTGACCAAATATTTTCCCAGCTTCCACCCCGTGCCGGGGACTTCGATCAACTGCTCCCGGTTCAATCTCGGGTCGCCTCCCCGTCCCAAGGCTTCGGCGGCGGCGATGCGGGTTTTTATGGGGACTTTGGCTGCTCCGTCCCGGGTAAAGATGGCCATCGCCTGCTCCAGGAGATCCCGGTATTTTTTCTCGATTTCCCGTGGTGGTTGGTAGTTCAGTGCGGGCATGGGGGCGAGCAGTCGTCCCATGATCCCGGCGACCCGGGCGTTGTCGGCCAGGGATAGGGTGGAACCGCGCAGGGTCAATACCCGTTCAAGCAACCGGTCCATCGGTCCATGACCCCCGTCCAACAGGCATCCCGGGAGTAGGCCGATGGTTTCCCACCATTGCAGATTGTCCAGTCGGGGTTGGATCACGGACCATGCTTCCTGTTCCTCCATCCAGGAAAGTTGCCGGGCCGCCATGAATTCCTGAAAGGTCAAATGCCAAAACCGGATGCGGCCCAGCCCCACTTCTTCGATGATGCCACTGTTGAGGCATTCAAAACGGAGCCAGGCCCTCCCTTTATGGCGGTGTTCTTCCTCGGATAACCCGGAAAAATCGCGTGCCACGATGGGATCGATTGCCCGGATGGCCTCTTCCCAATCCCAAATTGACAGTTTTTTTCCTCCCCTGCTGCCGCCTATCATGGCATAGGCCAGCACGACCATGGCGCGTTCCGTGAATCCATTGTTAAAGCCTGCCTTTTCCCGTAAAGTTTTTCGGGAGGAGAGCAGCCAACGGATGACCGCCATATAAACCCGGGATCGCCCTTCGGGCAGTTGTCCTTCATTCCAATGCACGACACACAGGCAGGTGAGCATGACCGGGTTGGTGGCCAGTCGGCGGATGGTGGGGCGGTCCAGGATGGCTTTTTCAAGTTGAGCACCATAACGCCCCGCCTCGCCCCCGGGAGGTTCGTTGAAGGAAATGCCGTAGAAACAGGCGATCCATCGATCCAAAAACTCCTTGATTTCCTCTTTGCCGAAGGGTTCGATCACCCCATGGAAAAAACCCATGTTTTGCATCAATTCCACCCCGGAGGGACGGCTGGTGACCACGATCCGGGTTTGCTTCCAATGGAGGAGGGCATTCTTGACAATCGCGAACACCCGTTCCCGCAAAGAGTCGTCGTCCACTTCATCCAGACCGTCCAGAAGAAGGACGACCTGTCCGCCGTTCAATTTTTGTTCCCAATCGTTCCGCCACCCCGGTTGGGCATCCGTCGTGCGGTCGAGGAGGTCGAGCAGGCGAAAACGATCATTCGGGCTGGCGGTGGCCTCCCTGGTCAGGAAATTTGCCAATTCTGCAAGACGGAGGAACAGGGGGAGCGGGGGGGATTCACGATCTTCCAGTCCGAGAAACCGTTTGCGCCAGGAGGTGCTGTCGGGACACTCGATCCCCAGGGCATCACGGGCGAGCATGGTGGCGGCAAGTTTAAGAAAGGTACTCTTGCCCGCCCCCGGTTGTCCTTCGAGGAGCAGATGTTTGTGTTTGGGGAACAGATCGGCCAGGGATAGATTTCCGTCCGTGGTTTCGCCGCGGCTGCGCAGGGTGGTGAACAACTGTTCGATGGGGTAGCGGTTGGCGCTTTGTCCCCGTCCTGCCTTGGAGCTGATCCCCATGATGTTGATGTGATCGACCTGGTCCAGCAGGGAACGCAGCCAGGGGGAATGGTCGATGGTTTCCTGCGGGGAGGGGGTCCCTGGTGTCCATGAACACACTGGAACGCCGTCGGGATGTTCAGCCCCGAAAGAGGGATCATGCAGGAACAGGGCTTCGCCGTTGCCGGTCACTTCCCGTTTCCGGGGCCAAAGGCGAATCGTTTTGTCCGGTTGCAGTTCACCCCAGGCGTACCCCATGAGTCGGGTTTCATTGCGGGTGCCAAACCGTTCCAGACCAAACAGAGAGGCCCCCTGGAGGTAGCAACGGGGTTTGCCCCCCGAGATGGCGATGGCTTCGGTGCGGTGTTTGTGCATGTGACCATGCAGGCAGGCCAAAAACCGGTCCGGGGTATAGAGGGTCTCCCGAAACCGATCCCGCGCCGCTTCCGAAAACCATGAGGGGGGATGATGCATGAGCAGCAGGGCGGCCCGATCTTCCAGCACACTCAAGGGCGATTCCCCTCCCGGTCCGGGGCGGAGCAGGGTGTGCAATTGTTCCGTGGCCACTTCCAACCGTCCATCGGCCGTATCATCCAGCGCCAGCCATGCCGAATTGAGTCCTACCACCGACAGGGGCATTTTCCCCGGCAGGTCAAGGTGAACCAACATGTCTCCGGGGAAATGGGAAATGGCGAACGTGATGCCGCATTGTTTCAGGGGGGGGAGGATGGAACGTTCCAGCCACTCTTGATAATGTTTAAAGATGTGGGTGAAGTAGGTTGCGTCATTTTCTTTCCACAGGGTGTCCAGCAGGATGGCGATTTCGGGATGTTCCCGACCTTTGTTGAATTCTTTCAAAATGGCGTAGGGGAGGGACGCCATTCCCTTGGGGCGAACCAGGTCATGATTGCCCGGAACGGGGAGGATCAATGGATCGGGGTGACCCGGGGTATGCAACCAGCTTGATAACTCTTTAAGAAAATGGTCCAGGAATTGAAATTCTTCAGGTTGCCCCCTCCAGGTCAAATCCCCGGTGAGGAAAATCACATCGGGAGGCCCTTTGCGCTTGACCTCTTCAAGGATGCTTTTTTTAAACTCCTGATGCACCTGCCACCAAAGGGATCGGCCAGGGGCGCCCATGTGCAAATCGGACAGGTGAAGCCAACGCAGGGGGCGATCGGGTGGTATGGGTGGTTTGGGAGACAAAAATTCAAACAATTTTTCCATGTCCATCCCCAGGGCGCTGTCGGATGGAATATTGATTTTTCCTTCAAGGAACTCGTTCAATTCCAGGGACGGATAGGTATGAAGGAGGAAAATTTTGTTGATGTTCAGGGTGGCGGCAAGGTGTTTCGTGGGTTCATTGAACTTTTCTTTGAGTTTCGTGATCAGGTCGTTTTCGGAAGTCATTTTTTCCGGAATGCGGGTCACGACGGGGATCACTCCGATCAGCTCGGCTCCAGGGGGCCGCATGGTGGCGCGGACACTGCGCATGATCGACCGGATTCCCTCAATATTTTCATCATTATTGACAAAAAGACAGATTGCCTGATCCGCCATCAGGGTCAGGGCTGCCCCTCCGATTTCCGTGACGCCGGTACGAGCGTCGATCAAAAGAAAGTCGGGATCATAAAATTCGCGGATGATTTCTTTCAGTTCGACAAAGAAGGGGACGCCCCATGGGGCGGGGCCATAAAAAATGTCATGCCAGTTCAATCGGGCGAGGCGCTGCCAATAGCCGGGATCCCGGGGGTTGCCGGCGGCAAGGAATCGCACGGGGGAAAATCCGGGCCATAGTCCTTGTTCCTGTTCGATAAAACGAGGCTGCAACACCAATTTCGGAAGTTTTTGTTCGGGATTTTCTTTGTGCGTGGCAAAATCGTGTAGCAGATCGACCATGCCCCCGGAAACTTTTTCGACCAGATTCAGTTTATAGTGCAGCCCCGGGGCCTCCAGGTCGAAGTCGATTAAAAAGGTTTTTTTCCCCTCACGGGCCAGATATTTTGCCAGACTTGCCAAGGCCAGGGTCCGTCCAACGCCCCCTTTGTAGGAATAAAATACGATGGTCTGTAAGGTTGCCATGCATTGCACCTAGGCTGCGGGCTTGAGAATTTGACCCTCACGCTGAATATCTTCAGATATCGGTGTGTGATATGTCTGTATTTTCCTGGCCCTTGCAAAGTAATCCAATATGTTTGTCCCGGATATGTCATTATTATCAGACTCCAGAGAATCCATCGCATCATTGAGTAGTTTCTTTACATCATCGTGCAGTAGTGGGTCCGCTTTGGCTGCGTCCGATTCTTCCAGAATTCTCAGAACTTTGATCGAGGGAATGAACTGACGTTGGGGGAGGAGTTCATTCTGTATTCGTTCGAGGGAATGCCGAATGAAATCAGGGGGGGCAGTCTGTAAAAGAAAACGTCCTACTTCCTTTGGGTGCGCCAAAGGTTCTTCTGCGTTGGTTTCGACCATGGTGGTCTTGAGATGGGTAATGACGCTGGCCAGGTCAGGCATGGTGGGTTCTTCGATGACGGCATCAAAACCCGGCTCAGACAAAAGTCGGATGACATCCGAATCGTGGAGGAAAGGGCATTGATCCTCGGTGTAAGGAGGACGCAAAAGGCGAAGTCCTTCCGGAGTCTGAATGACAGCCCAGCCATCTTTTTTGGATATTGCGCAAAGTTTTATCATCATTGGCACTCAACAAATAACCTTCAATGGTATACCAAGTCGGTGCAATATTTTATTAATGATTTCAAACGAATTTGCTTGAAATATTTCTTCTGGGGTGCACTGAATTCTTGCGTTGTTATTGAAAGCGATATTATTCATTCTGAAAAACAAGCCCTTATCAATGCGAACTTCTTGGATCTGTGAAGAGGTAAATGATTTGACAAAAATTGCCTCAACGAATTCATCTGTGTAACAAACTTTTCTCGGCCAATCTTTTTTCTCCCATTGTGTCAAGTGAGACGAATGTTTGAGTGCCATCATTTGGTGACGCCGGTCTTTGCTGGAGACGGAGACGCGTAACCTATCCTCCAATAAATTATGGTGACTGTCCATGAACGTTTTCAAACTGTCCCCTTTGAGATAGGCGACGGGGTGATCGTCCCAAAAGGGTTCTTTGATGACGACGCAAAGGTCGCCAAACTTGGAAGGTCCCAGGCTGTCAATATTCAAGGCTCCATAGCGAAATTGATTACCATCAATAAAAGCTTCATCAAATTTTACGCGTTGTTCATACCATCGTCCCAATTTTTCCCTGAGCAATTCCTCCTGTGTTCTTCCATGATGCAATGAATGTTCTTTCGCCCACTCGTAGATGTTGGTCATGTGCTCGGTAGCGAAAAACTGGTTCATGACATCGATACGCATGTTGACCGTCACGTTTCCCGTTGCAAAAACCAATGCGCTCATGTCACGCAAGGCGGTTGCGTTGGTGGACGTGCCTGCGCTTTGTGCTGCAAATTGTCGCTCCAAAGCCGGATCATTGGCCTGGGCCAGGGCAAAAAGGTTCAGAGGCGCCGGGGAAGGGGAGGCAGGACTGGTCATCGTCTTGACGCGGTAAATTTTTATGATGAGACCGTGAAGTTGGATGATACAAAATAATTGTAAATATTGATCGACTGTTTTCTTATGTCAAGGGGTCGGTGACAGGCATTGTTCGGCAATGTCAGACGTTTTGTCAATTAAGAGTGACGAAAATGTCATTCAAGGGGAAGTTTGTCAGTTTAAACGGACAGAATGTCACTCTGACGTACAAAAAAGGCCGTCGTTTGTCATTCTTCATGGACAAAAGTGTCACTATTGCTGACATTGTGCTGACAAGATGACACATTTGTTCATGAGTTTGACAATCATGGCATGCGGGATGGATGTGTAGGGTGGAAAAAACCATTTTAAATCAATAAAAGTGACAAAAAACGCTCATTTTGTCATTTTGCTTTGTCATGTTACAACGACCAGGGGCTTCGCCCCTGGACCCCACAAAAAAACAATAAAACAACAACCAAGAATCAACGGCTGGCGGGGGCGGCGAGGCGAAAGCCTAGAGCGCCTAGGCTTTCCTCCGCAGGGTAGCCACTTCGGAAGCCAACCTTAAGGAAAGTCGGTGCTTGGTCGAAAGACGCTGGACCGGACCAAGATCCACCTCTGACGCATGGGATACTGCCTTCTGTTATATTTTCTGGGTCCAATGGTGTTGCATTGACAGGAAGACTGCTATTGTCATAGAGGTTTCGGCACCACTCCCATACATTACCCGCCAAGTCACAATGACCCAAGGGTCCGTTACCTGCAGGGTAAATTCCTACCGGAGTCGGACTACCAACATTATTGCCAAAATTGGCCAACTCTGGGGTTGGGGTCTTCTTTCCCCATGGGTATTCGTCTCCTTGTGAAAAGGTTGCTGCCGTTTGCCACAAAGTATCGCAGGGAAGACATATGGTTTTCCCCCTTTGTTCGCTCAACCAACGGCAATACGCCATGGCTTCAAACCAGGAAACATAGGTGACAGGTCGGTTGGGATGTTTTATTTGTGTCTCCCAATATTCCGGGTTGGTTCGTGAATGTTTTTTCCGAAGGGGCCAGGTTTTACTCCACCATTGAGGTTCATCATACCCTCCCTGTTCAACGAACCGTTGAAATTCCTGAACTGAAACAAGATATTTCCCCAACTTCCAACCCGTGCCAGGGACCTCAATCAACTGATCTTGGTTTAATCTTGGGTCGCATCCCTGCCCTATGGCTTCGGCAGCGGCAATACGGGTCTGGATGGGGACTTTGGTGGCACCTTCCTGGGTAAAGATGGCCATCGCCTGTTCCAGAAGTTCTCGGAATTTTTCCTCGATTTCCCGTGGTGGATGGTAGTTTTTCGTGGGTATGGAAGCGAGCAGTCGTCCCGTAATTCCGGCAACTCGAGCGTTGTCGGCCAGGGATGGGTTGGGACCAAGCAAGGTCAATACCCGTTCCAGCAACCGGTCCATCGGTCCATTCCCCTCTTTCAACAGGCATCCCGTGAGCATGTCGATAGTTTCCCACCATAGCAGGTTGTCCAGTCGGGTTTTGATAATGAACCATGCTTCATGTTCCTCCATCCAGGAAAGTTTCTGGGCTGCCATGAACTCTTGAAATGTCAGATGGCAAAACCGGATATGGCCTAGTCCAGCTTCTTCGATGATGCCACTATTGCGGCATTCAAAAAAGAGCCAAGCAATTTTCTTTTGGTGGCGTTCTTCTCCAGACAGTTCGGGAAATTTACGGGATATGATGGGATCGATTGCACGGATGGCATGATCCCTATCCCAAAGAGTCTGTTTACTTTTTTCCTCACTGCCGCACATCATGGAATAGGCAAGCAATCCTATTGCATGTATTGTTAACTCATCTTTGAAGCCTGCATTTCTTCGCATCTGCTTCCGGGAGGAGAGCAGCCAGTCGATGACCACCATGTAGCATCGGGACCTCCATTCAGGCAGTTGCTCTTCTTTATATACGGCACACAGGCATGTGAGAATAATTGGGGTGGCGGCGAGGTTGCGGATGGCGGGACGCTCCAGAATGGCATTGCCCAGTCGATCGCCATAATTTATTGCATCACTACCTGGATGTTCGCTGATCGAATGGCCGTAGAAACAGGAAATCCATCGTTCCAGGAATTCTTTAATTTCTTCCTTGCCGAAGGGTTCGATGACTACATGGAATATCTCTAAGGTTTGCATCAATGAAATCCCAAAGGGGCGGCTGGTGACCACGATTCGGGTTTGATTCCAATGGAGGAGGGTATTTTTGACGATATCAAATACCCGTTTCCGCAAAAGGTCGTCATCCACTTCATCCAGACCGTCCAAAAGGATGACGACATGTCCATCAATCAACTTTTGTTCCCAATACTTCCGCCACCCAGGCTGGGCATCTGTCGTGCGGTCGAGAAGGTCGAGCAGGCGAAAACGATCATTCGGGCTTTCGGTGGCCTCCTTGGCCAGAAAATTCGCCAATTCCGAAAGACGGAGGAATAGGGGGAGCGGGGGTGTTTCATGATCTTCCAGACCGAGAAACCGTTTACGCCAGGATGTGCTGTCAGGACACTCCATCCCCAGGGCATCACGGGCAAACATGGTTATAGCAAATTTTAGAAATGTACTTTTACCTGACCCTGGTTGTCCTTCAAGTAGCAGATGTTTGTGCTTTGGGAGCAAACTGACTATGGGAAGAGGACCTTCCAAGTTTTCGTGGCGGATGTTTAAAGGGGTGAACAACCGTTCTATGGGGAAACGGTTGACGTTTTTTTCCCAGACTGCCTTACTGGAGATTTCCGGGATGTTGATATGATCTACCCGGCTCAATAGGGAACGCAGCCAGGGGGAGAGGTCGATGGTTTCCTGCGGGGAGGTGGTCCCTGGTGTCCATGAACACACCGGAACGCCGTCGGGATGTTCAGCCCCGAAAGAGGGATCATGCAGGAACAGGGCTTCGCCGTTGCCGGTCACTTCCCGTTTTCGGGGCCAAAGGCGAATCGTTTTGTCCGGTTGCAGCTCACCCCAGGCGTACCCCATGAGTCGGGTTTCATTACGGGTGCCAAACCTTTCCAGACCGAACAGAGAGGCCCCCTGGAGGTGGCAACGGGGTTTGCCCCCCGAGATGGCGATGGTTTCGGTGCGGTGTTTGTGCATGTGACCGTGCAGGCAGGCCAAAAACCGGTCCGGGGTATAGAGGGTCTCCCGAAACCGATCCCGCGCCGCTTCCGACAACCATGCGGGGGGATGATGCATGAGCAGCAGGGCGGCCCGATCTTCCAGTATTGGTCCGAGTGCCTGTAATTGTTCCGTGGCCACTTCCAACCGTCCATCGGCCGTATCATCCAGCGCCAACCACGCCGAATTGAGTCCCACCACCGACAGGGGCATTTTGTCCGGCAGCTCAAGATGAACCAGCAAATCTCCAGGGAAGTGGGAGGGGGTAAACTTGATGCCACGTTGCTCCAAAGGGGGAAGGATGGAACGTTTCAGCCACTCTTGATAATTGCCAAAGAGAGGTTTGAAAAATTGTGTTTTTTTCTTGTTCCAGAGGGTGTCCAGCAGGAAGGCTATTTGGGGATCTTCCCGACCCATGTTGAAATTTTTCAGGACATTGAATTTCAGAGAGGCCATCCCTTTCGGTCGAACCAAGTCATGATTACCCGGAACGGGGATGATGAGGGGTTCGGCCTGGTTTTGTGGGCGTAACCAGTCACGCAGTTCGTTCAGGAATTGGTCAAGCAGTTCAAATTCCTTTTTGGCTCCACGGTTGGTCAAATCCCCGGTGATGAAAATCACATCGGGATGTCCTTTGTCAGCAACATCTTGGAGAATGCTTTTTTTAAATTCCTGATGCACCTGCCACCATTGGGATCGGCCTGGGGCGCCCATGTGTAGATCGGACAGGTGAAGCCAACGCATGAGAGGGTTCCTTTTGAATTGTAGGAGTAAAAATAGAATATACCCCTACAGTAATCAAATGTCTGGTTGTTGTAAACCGGTTTCGGATGCGTTTATTTTTGGCATTCAACCTTGACCGTTTGGTTTTTGGTCTTGTGCAAAAGGCAGGTGGATCCGGTGGGGGTGGCGGTCAAGGTGACGGTGTGGCCGGGCCAGGGTTCGAGGGGGAGGGGACGTTCTCCTTCGCCCTGGAAAAACAGGCGGATGAGGGCTTGGCCCGGGGTGAGCAAACCGGACCAGACGATGGTTTCATCCCGGGGACCGGGGTAACCCACGTTCATGACCGTTCCCTGGTCGAGAAAAGAACGGTAGGCCAGCATTTCGTCGTAGATGGCCTGGGTGTCCTGGAGTTCTTCCCGGGCGAGCGGGTCGTTGGCCCCCTGGGGGGCGGCGTTGAAGATTTGCATGCCATCGATGCCGCGCAGCCACAGGTGTCGCAACACTTCGCGATAGGTGCTGCGGCTCATGGCGGGGGTGGGGGTTTGGGGATGGTCCACCACCCGGCGGGCAACCCAGGGGAGGGAACCGAGGTAGGGGGCATCACGGGTCCGGTTGAAGGTATCCTCGGAAACCTGACGCAGCAACAAATGGGTGAACAAACGGTCCACCCGGCGCGCATCCCAAGGTTGTTTCTTGTCCCAGACCGTCAAAAAATAAGAGTCCACCCCATAGGCCAGGGGGGCGGAATGGGTCATCAGGGTGGGACCCGCAAGGGGGTGGGGGGTGTCGTCCCACCCCTTCGGCGCATGTTCGGGGGTGGACAGGGTGGCGACCCAGTTGGTGACCGTCACGGCGGGAAACACCTCCCGGGCGGGGGCGGCGACATAGGTGGAGAGGAGTTGCATCCATAATTGCCGCCGGAATATGGCAAAAGCGGGTTCATCCTTCAGCGCCCCCTTGGGGAGGATGGAACGGGTTTTGGGTGCCAGCAGGGCCGGGTAATAGGCTGCATGACTCGGTTGCCCTTCATAATCGAGCCACATCCCATCGACGGTGACCCCTGCTCTTTTGAACGTTTCCAGGGTGTGCCGCAGGTGTTGCCCCTCTTTGGCCCATCCCAGGAAGATTCCCGGGGAGGGTTCGCGCCGCCATGTCTCGGGCACCCGAAGGGATTGGGGATGGTCATGGCTCCAGACGGCGGGATCTCCCGCCAGGTCGTAAGGCCAGTTCCCCCGCCTTCCTTCCATGAGGATGACGGGAGCACCCGCCGCTTGCAGCCTTTGCGCCGCCCGGATCATGGTGACATCAACTTCCAGATGCTGGGTCAGACCGCGTGCCAATAATGAGTCGATCTGCGCCCGGCTCAGGGGACGGTGTTCCGGTCCGAGCCAGGTCACCAGGGGCCAGCGATTTCCCCGGGGGTGGCGTAACGGTGGGAGATGTTCCCGTACCCAGTCGATCCATTCCCGCGCCGTCTGCTCAATGGAACGGTCACCCCGCAGGGCACCCGGTGCCCCTGCCAGGACCGGAGTGGTGATCAGAAGGTTCAAGACCAACCCTGTCATTAGAATGGGACGTATCGATTTTATAGAAAAATGATCAAAAGGAAAAAGGGGTCTGGGGGATTGCCCCCAGGGTGTTGACTTTGTTTTTGAATGTAAACAAAAAGGTTTCCATACCCTGCTTTTGACTTTGTCATTAAAGTCAAAACCCTGGGGGCAGTCCCCCAGACCCCTTTTTTTTCCTGATCGTTCCCGGTCACACATGCTGCTGCCGTCGTTCCCGCACTTGATATCGGTTGGGATGGTGAATGGCGGCTCCTTGCAACCCCATGGCCATGACGACCATGAAAAAAACCGCATTGGCGGGAATGTGAAAATTGAAATCGACCAATGCATGGAGTTCCAGGGAGAGCGTGCCCGCCAACCCCGCCAGGAGCATTCCCCGGGCGAACGGGTCGCGGCGTTGTACGAACGCCCGTCCCATCACCCTCCAGGAATAAGCCATCGCCAGGGCCAGGAGGAGATATCCCAGCAATCCCTGTTCGGCGATGAGTTCCAGATGATCGTTATGGGCATGATCGTAGAATTCCCCCGTCAGGCCGGGGTTGCGATACATGGAAAAAATGGTCGCAAACGCCCCCGCACCGACCCCGACCAGGAAATAATCCCGGATCAATCCGGTGACGCTGACCGCAATTTCCCATCGATCCAGTTGCTGAAGTGTGGTGGCCAACATCCGTTCCACCAGATGTTCCAGACCGAACCAGGCACCCGCCACCACCGATACCAGCAGCAACGGGAGGATCAACCGTTGTTCCCGACTCGATTTGTGCATTCTTTGATTTGTCATGAGGGTGACGATGAACAAGGAACACAGCAAAGCGGCGCTGCCGCCACGGGAACGGGATAAAAACAGCGCCAGGAATTGGGTGACGAGCAGTATGGAGACCATCCCCTTGCCCGTTCCCAGGGCGTGCAGGGCATGTTGCAGACTTTCGCCCCAGGTGGGTCGGTTGCGCATCGATTGATGGTCCAGCCAGGCGACCAGCAGACCGAAGCCCACCGGAATGGTCAATTCAAGGAATCCGGCGAAATGATTGCGATTGACGAAGGTGCCATGCAATCCCATGGAGGAAAGCATGTTGCCCGACAGGATACCCCAGAGCGCCTGAAGGGTTCCGCAACAAAAAATGGTGATGGCCAACAGTCGCAGACGGGGCCGGGTGGTGGTCGTGACCAGGGTGAGCCAGAACACCGCCAGATAGGCCATCCCTTTCAACCAGGCGGTGAGGGTCAGGTGGGGATCAAGGGAAATGGGGCGCCAGCCACCCGTCATCCCCGCAATACGGGCCACCTCCAGGGATGCGGGCGAGAGCAGCTTCAGAATTCGTTCCGGCAGGGGAATGAGCTGGAGCAGGGGATAGCAGGTCCACAGGGCGGGCAGGATGAAAATCAGGGGATACAGGATGAAGACCCCTTCCAGGGGGCGGGGATTGCGGTAGCGGTCCAGGAACCAGAAAAAAAGGATGGTGAATACCCATACCTCCATCAAGCCCCAGGCCCAGGGACGGTTGGATCCCAGGGGGAGTGGGAGCCACAACAGCAATACCAGAAGGCCATAAAAGGCCCACCGGTCCGACAGGGGATCCCGGTTCGAGGAGGGAGGTGGCATCATGAACGGTTCCTTGCTCATCGTCCCGGTCCAAGTTTCTTTTCCCATAGCTGCCGAAATTTGGGATCGGCGGCATAAAAGGGACGGATCTGATCCAAAAGTCCCTGGCGTCGTGCCAGGTCGATGGTGTCATAAGGCATCAGGGACACATTTTTCTGTAACAGGTGTAAGAACCCCACACGTTCATCCCGGTCCATCCCATGCCAAAGGGCAAACCCCAGACGCATCGCCTGTTTGACGATGTGGGGGTTGTGCGGGTCGAAGTGGACGGCCCGTTGCAAATCGGCCATGGTGACCTCATCGGTGAACCCTTGACGGACTCGGACCTGTGCCCGGTTGATCCAGGGAAGGCCCCAGGAGGGGCGCTGGTGCAACGCTTCCCCATAGGCGTTTTCAGCCGATTGCAACGCCCCTTTGGCCGCATTCGACCAGGGGGGGGAGCGTTCCGCCTGGCGCTGGTGCAACCAACCATCCCACAGGTGGTACTCGGCATTTCCCGGCACCAGGAGTCGGGCCGACAACAAGGATGCGGTGGCCCTTGGCCACAGATCATCAATGGTGTCTGCACCCCGTGCCAGATCCGGGTTGCTCATGATCTGGATCAGGTGACGGGCCGGATTGACCCAGAGTTCGGCAATCAGATAGGTACCCGACCAGATGGCCAGTCCCAGGCTTGCCAACATGAGAAAGGGGAGGGACCGCGTCATGAACCGACGCTCCATACCATGGGTTCATCCAGGTCGGGCAGGGTCATCGCGCCACCTCAAACCGAGGGTTCCGCTTCACCATAATAGCCGCTCTTGTAGCCATAACCATAGCCATACCCGTAGCCATAGCCGTATCCGCCACTGTAATACATCAATTTTTTCATATCGACATGGTTCAACACACACCCCATCATGGGAACATGGGATTGATACAATTGTTTCAGTGCCGCCAGTGCCATCTCCAGCGTGGTTTTGGACGAATGGACGACAAGGATGGCACCATCCGCCCGTGCTCCGAGGATTTGGGAATCGGTGACCATCAGGGTGGGCGGGGCATCGATGATGATGCGATCATAATCCTGTCGCAGTAGATTCAACATGTCCATCCAACGCTGAGAGGCGAGAATTTCGCTGGGGAAGGGGGGGATCGGACCCGCAAGGAGGACATGCAGGCCATGGATGGATTGGATGATCTCCCCGCGGATGCGATCCCGATCCAGAATATATTGGTTTTGAAGGGGGGATTCCTTCTCTTCGAGCAAGGGAAAGGCAACCTGATGGTGTGATGCGGCATGTTGTGACAGCAATCCGGTGACGCCACGCGTGGTCTGTCCCTTGAAAACCTTGTGCAGCCGTGGACGGCGCAGATCCGCTTCCAGCAGCAATACCCGGTCCCCCGCCTGGAAAAATGCCTGGGCCAGATTGACCGATACGGTGGTTTTGCCCTCTTCCGGAACCGCCGAGGTGACCATGATGATCTGGTTGGTCTGGTCGATATCGGCAAAAAGAATCCCTGTCCGAATGCTTCGTACCGCTTCGGCATAGGTCGATTTGGGTTGCTCAGCCAACATCTCTTCCGGAGCGATGTTGTCCTTCTTGTTCAGGCGCAGCAAGGGGAGGATGGCGAAGATGGGCAGGCCGGAGGCTTGTTCGAGTTGTTCGGGCGTTTTGATGCTCCGATCCATGTATTCCAGGATGAACGCCAGCAAAAGACCAATGGCCAAGCCCACCAGTCCCGCCAAAAGCATGGTCCGTCCCTTGGTGGGTTTGAAGCTCGATTGGGGGAGGCGTGCCGAATCAACGATCCGGGCATTGGCACCCTCCATCCCTTCGATGACCCCCGCTTCCTTGAACCGTTTGAGGAACAGATCGAACAATTGCCGGTTGGCCTCGGTCTCACGTTCCAGTTTGCCCAGCTTGAACGCCTTTTGCTGATATTCCTGGACCGCCTGTTTCTGCTGCTCCAACTGCATCGCCAGTTGCCGTTCCTGGGCGTCCACCACGTTGTATTCCTGACTCATCCGTTCGATGGCCCGTTTGACCTCCTCAGTGATCTTCTCAGTGATGGTGGTCAGTTCGTTTTGTGCCCGGATCATTTTGGGATGTTTGGGACCATAGCGTTCAGCATATTCACTCACCTTCAATTCCGCCTTGTGTTTTTCATCCTTCAGGCTGACCAGCAGCGGACTGTCATCCACCGGCATGTCGGTCAGCTTGTCGCCGAACTCCTTCAACATTTCCTGTAATTTGATATACCTGGCCTTGGTTTCGCTCTTTTTCGTCTGGACCCGGACCCATTGCACGTTGACTGCGTCCAACTGTTGACTGACGACATTCTCCTTGTCTTCGGTCCCCACCAGACCAGTCTCTTCCCGGTAGGATTGCAGATTTTTCTCCGATTCTTCCAACGTCGTCCGCAACCCTTCCAGCCGTTTCATCAACCAGTTGGCAGCATGCTGCGTCACTTGCAGCTTGGCTTCGAGTTGCTGGTCAATGTAGGTCTGCGCGACCGCGTTGGCGCCTCGGGCGGCGAGTTCCGGGTCTTCCGCAACAAAACTGACGACGACCAGTTGACTGTTCGGGACCAGGGCGACAGTGATCCGACCCGTCACCATGTCGACCAGACGCGCGAACCGGTTGGCTTCCTGAACGCTGTCCGCTTCCGTCTTGGGCTGAATTTTGGCTTCCGCAGGCAAAAAGTCGCGCAATCCCTTGGGTAACCAATCATCCGCATTCCAACCCCTGCGCGCTTTTTTGGGCTTGGGATTGAATTCCGGGGCCAGATCCAAACGTTCCCGCCGGATCACCTCTTCAACCAGATAACGACTCTTGAGCAATTCCAATTGCGTTTGCATGTACTCCTTGCCACCCGTATCGGTCCCCAACAGATCCCCAAGCGAAAGGGAGACCAGTTTGCCCGCCTGTTTTTCGATGAGCATCGAGGTCGAGGAACGATATTGGGGCACCAGCGAGGAGACGTGAACCGCCGTCGGGAGCAACACCAGAATGATCACCGCCAGGATCTGCCATTTGCGTTTGCGTACGATCAGCCAGTATTGGCGCAACGGCACCACCTGGTCGCGATCCTCCTCCGACAATGCCGGGAGCATGCGGTGTTGTCCTCGAACCGGGTCGGCTCCCGTCGCCGGGAGTCCTTCCACCATGTCTGCCAAGGCTTCCATGATTGCGCTTTACCAAAAACTTTCCTGAATGGTCAGAATATCCCCGGGATAGATCCGGTCATCCATTCCGATGGGTTTCTCTTTGTACAACGGATCGTTGCCGCGAATGACCACGATGCGGTCCCGATCCGCCCGTTCCGTGAATCCCCCAGCCAGTACGACCGCCTTGCGTACCGTCAAACCGGGCTTGAATGGATATCCCCCCGCCTTGTCAACCTCGCCATTGACGAAATAGATCCGGTGTTCGACGATCGACACGAATACAACGGGTTTCAACAGATAGCCATCCAACAGTTTGGCCTTCAGCAACTCCTCCAATTCCTTGACGGTCAGGCCGGAGACGTGAATTTCTCCCAAGAATGAAAATGAAATCTTGCCATTGAGCGATATTTTTGATTGCAACGTCAGATCGGGTTCGTCGTTGACCGTGATCTGGATGACATCGCCCGCACCCAGGCGATAATCGCTCTCCTCCAAATTTTCCGGACCCGCCATCACTCCCAACCGGACAAAACACCACACCAGCGTCAGTTTCAACAACGCGAGTAATGTCAGGCGCAAACCATGGCGGATGGCCTTTCTAACCGTGCATTGTGCGGCGACCATGGAGGTCAATCATAGGGATCCGGTCAATGCAATCGTGAATAGATCGCTGTCATAATCGGCATTTGCCTCGGTCGATTTTTTGGTACTGTGGCCCAGACGCCCGGTGACGAAAAACCATTTGGGCAGTTTGTAGTCCAATCCCACCCCGGCCGACCATAAATCTTCGTTCCGTGGTCCGGAATAGTCTGAATTGTTGAATCCCATGTCTCCCTTGAGTTTGATTTTGGGTCGAATATCATGACTGGCATCCACTTTGAAATCGGTGGCGATGAAATGTTCCGATCCGGTTTCCCCCTCGTCGAAGCCGCGGCTGGCCAACAGATGGACACTGGAGCGGGACAGGGGTTTCCAGGTGACATCGCTTGACAGGGTGATACCGTTGCCATCCTCCTTGGCATCGTCATCCATCTCCTTGTGCATGGCGCCGAGCTTGAATCCCCCTTCGGTCTTGGCGGTCGCGCTCCAGGTGACACCTGCCAGGACGCGGCTTTCCAGGCTGTTGTTCTCCGGGGCGGTGTCATAGGTGATGTCTTTCAATCCCGTTTCCACCAACAGTTTGGTCTTGGGGGCCAAGGCATACAGGAGGGTGAGGCCCAACTCATCCCAATAGCGATCCTGACTCGATTGACCGTTATTCTCCGATTCCCGGTATCCCCGTTCCAGATCGAGGACCGTCCTGAACCGTCCCGAGGTCCATTGGGTTGATCCGGAGAGGATGTTTTCAAACCATTCGTTGGGGGGGGTGGCCGGATTGACCGATCCCGTGCCCGGGGCACCCCGTTCATCGTGTTCATCCTTGAATTGGTATTCCATGGTGATGACGGTTTTACGGTTGGGGGACCATTCGGCTTTTGCCGAGAGGGTGTGATCGGTGCGGTCTTCCAGGTTGTGGTTCAGATAATCCTGGTGTTTCCCTTTCCATGAAAGCTGGTAGCTGTCCTTGCGCCAATGGGTGACCAGGGTGATTTCCGGTTCGATGCCGTGGATGAAATCACTCGATTCATGATCTTGTGACTTGTAAATATTATTTTCCCATGTACTGGACAGGGTCACCTCGGGTTTGGTCCTGAAGATGCCGACCGGGATGCCGCGTGGTTCATTGGCGATTCCCGGTTGGGCGGGGCCGAGGAGAAACGGCAGCAGGAGCGCAGCACCTGGAATCCTGGCGGCGGTGGCGAGCACTTGGGCGATCCAATGAGGGGGGTGACGTTCAGGCATGGTGCTTCCAAAAGTGGATGGTGATCGCGCAATAAAGGGCGTACAACACCAGCAAACCGATAAATAGATGAACTTCGGCGACGCCGAGACGTTCGAGGGTGATTCCGATCAGGGCGAAGATCAGGGTTGCCCCCATCAGAATGGCGGTGACCGCGCCATCACTGAACTGCAATTGCCGCAGCAGGTGGTGGGCGTGGTGCCGGTCGGGAGAAAATGGCGATCTGCCCGCGAGAATTCGCCGCAGGAATGAACTGAACATTTCGATCAGGGGGACCGCGACCAGCCACAGGGCGACCACCGGTTTGAAGGCGGGATGCTCCCCCTGACTCAGGGTCATGGTGAACCATGCCAGGGTCGTCCCCAGAAACAGGCTGCCGGCATCGCCCAGGAAGACCCATGCGGTTTTGCGGAACATGCGGGCATTGACGCAAAAAAAAGGGATGATCACCGTCAGGAACAGCCCCAGGGTCCACGCTTCACTGGTGCGCTGGTTCCACCAGGCCAGAAGCATCATGAGGCTTGCCGAGACCAGAGTGGTTCCCGCTGCCAATCCATCGACACCATCCGCCATGTTCAGGGCGTTGATGACGCCGATGAAGCAGATGACTGAAAAGGGGACTGCGAACCAGCCCAGGAGGAGTTCTCCCATCCCCACCAGGTCACCCAGGGTCACCACGGTGACGCCGCCCCCCGCCGACATGAACAGCCCCATGGCCAGT
This sequence comes from Magnetococcales bacterium DCbin4, assembly GCA_002753735.1. Lineage (GTDB taxonomy): Bacteria > Pseudomonadota > Magnetococcia > Magnetococcales > UBA8363 > UBA8363. The sequence goes on along the minus strand of PEAN01000036.1, from coordinate 17,332 downwards.
TCCGCACCGAACCGATATCGGACACGCAGTTTCATGGCATCATCCCAGGTCCCGATGCATACGACCAGGAGGGTGACCAGAAAAAAACGTTCCAGGTGCTCCATGGTCCGTTCGAACAGGAGCATCGCTGGCCAGAAGGCGAGAAACATTGCGATTCCGCCAACCATGGGGGTGGGTTGGGCATGTTGTTTGCGGCCACCGGGACGGTCCAGGAGTCTCAGAAAGGGAGCCCACCGGTGAAGCAGCCATAACCAGCCCCAGGTTGCGGTGAAAGCCAGCAGCAAAGCCAAGGGAGGTTGCGTGAAAGCGTTCATGTATGGCCATCATCCTTGCAAAAGCTTTGCATCAACGCGACGATTCGGCGCAAGCTGTATCAAGCAAAAATTGGGCCATTATAAAAAAACATCTGAAAAAATAATGTCATGTCTCGGGTTTTCACTTGCGTCATCAACTGGGTTCAACGATGATGTCCCGCGCATGAGTTTTGAACATTCGACTTCCCCTTCAAAGGTTCCATTTGATGACAATCCAGTTCGAAACCATCCTCACCGAGTTTCTGGCGTCCCCTTTTTCCAGTTGGCTGGCAACGATTGGAACCTCTTTTCTGACAATTTTTCTCGCTGAGTTGGGAGACAAGAGCCAGTTGGTCTGCATGACGCTGGCGGCCCGTTATCGGGGGGGGCCGATTATCCTGGGTGCCATGATCGCCTTTGCGATACTCAATGCCCTGGCGGTTGTGTTTGGTGCGGCGTTGACCCAATGGATTCCGGAATCATGGTTGATCATCGGCGTGGCCCTTCTGTTCGCATTTTTCGGAATTCAGGCGTTGCGTGCTTCCGGCGCGGAAGAAGGGGCGGAGGGATCCACTGCGCCACTGGGGCGGCATGGGGTCTTCATGACGACGTTTTTGATGATTTTTCTGGCCGAACTGGGTGACAAGACCCAGATTGCCGCCGCCGGATTGGCGGTGACCGCCCCGGCCTTTCCCGTCTGGATCGGGGCGACCCTGGGGGAAGGGTGTTCCGTTTTGTTGGCGGTGGTTGTGGGACAAAAATGGTTGCATCGGGTTGCGGTCAAGACGGTCCAGCGGGTCAGTGGCCTGTTTTTCCTGCTGTTGGCGGGATTGGCGTTGACCCGTCTGTGGTGAACCGGTCGCCGGCGGCGAAAAAAAATCGTTCCCCCCTCTTGAAAGCGGATTGAGGTCCCCTATCTGTATCAGCAGCAAGTCAACCGGGTCTGCGTTTCTTGAGGCCAAGTGCGCTTACGTCATGACCACGAAGGAGACGACGATGTTATACGCTTCAGGTTTGGAACCGTTCCGGAAAGTTTGTAAGCTTCAAGGTGGCAACGGTCACCTTTTTGATCAGGTTATGAATGAATCCGCAGGGGGGATGTCCCGGATTGCAATCGCGGTGGACATCCGTGAAAAGGACCAACAGGTCGTCATTCAGGCCGATTTGCCGGGGATGGAATTGAAAGACATCGACGTTCATGTTGAAAATGGGTATCTGACCATTTCGGGTGAACGCAAGTTGGAGGAGGAGGGGGGCGGGAACAATGATTATTGGGTGGAACGGAGTTATGGAAGATTCAGCCGGACTTTCCAACTGCCGGAAATGATCGATGTTGCCAACATCGGTGCCACCTACAAGAATGGGGTTCTGGAGGTGACGCTGCCCAAACTGGAAGCGGCCCGTCTCCGTTCCATCGCGGTCCAGGTCCATTGATCACCACAGCATCAATTCGGCTGTGGGTTGAAGAACTTTTCGTGTCTACAGGCAAAATCAAGGAGAAAGCGTGCCATGAAAACAAAGTTTCGCCCCTTGCATGATCGCTTGCTGGTCAAGCGTTTGGAAGATGAACAAAAAACAGCAAGTGGGATCATCATTCCCGATACCGCCAAGGAAAAACCCATCCAGGGTGAAGTGATCGCTGCGGGCAAGGGGGCAGTGGATGACGAAGGACGGGTTCGACCCATGGATGTCAAGGTCGGGGACCGGATTTTGTTTGGCAAGTATGGTGGCACCGAGGTCAAAATCGATGGTCATGAATTCCTGATCCTGCGGGAATCGGATGTGCTGGGGATCATCGGCTGATTGCCGCGACAGGTGCGGGAAACGGTCAATATGAAAAAACAATGAATCAATGCATGGGAGAATTGGAACGATGGCAGCCAAGGAAGTAAGATTTGGCGGGGATGCCCGCGCGTCTCTGATCAAGGGGCTCAATACCATGGCCAATGCGGTCAAGGTGACCTTGGGTCCAAAGGGGCGTTATGCGGTCCTGGACAAATCCTGGGGTGCCCCCAGGGTGACCAAGGACGGTGTCAGCGTGGCCAAAGAGATCGAGTTGGAAAACAAGTTTGAAAACATGGGTGCCCAGATGGTCAAGGAGGTGGCATCCAAAACGGCGGATGCCGCCGGTGATGGCACCACTACGGCGACGGTCCTGGCCCAGGCGATTGCCCGGGAGGGGATGAAGGCGGTTGCTGCGGGGATGAATCCCATGGATCTGCGTCGCGGTATTGATGCCGCGGCTGAAGCAGTGGTTGCGGAACTCAAAAAATTGTCGCGTGAAGTGACCAAATCGGAGGAAATCGCCCAGGTGGGAACCATTTCCGCCAATGGTGATGCCCATGTGGGTAAAATGATCGCCGAGGCGATGGACAAGGTGGGCAAGGAAGGGGTGATCACGGTCGAAGAAGCCAAGGTCATGGAAACCTCCCTGGAAGTCGTGGAGGGGATGCAGTTCGACCGTGGCTATCTGTCGCCCTATTTCGTCACCAATGCCGACAAGATGCTGTGTGAACTCGATGACCCCTACCTGCTGCTGGTGGAAAAAAAGGTGAGCAGTCTGCAACAGTTGTTGCCGGTGTTGGAAAGTGTCGTGCAATCGGGGAAACCGTTGCTCATCATTGCCGAGGATGTGGAAGGTGATGCCTTGGCGACTTTGGTGGTCAATAAATTGCGGGGTGGTTTGAAGGTGGCGGCGGTGAAGGCTCCGGGGTTTGGTGATCGTCGCAAGGCGATGCTGGAAGACATTGCCATCCTGACCGGGGGAACGGTGGTCTCCGAGGATTTGGGGATCAAGCTGGAAAACGTGAATGTTTCCATGCTGGGCCGGGCCAAATCGGTGCGGATTGCCAAAGAGGAGACCACCATCGTCAGTGGCAGTGGTCAGCCCGATCAGATCAAGGCCAGGGTCAACCAGATTCGGGTCCAGATCGAGGAAACCACGTCCGACTATGATCGTGAAAAACTCCAGGAACGTCTGGCCAAGTTGGCCGGTGGGGTGGCGGTCATCAGTGTGGGCGGTGCGACCGAGGTGGAGGTGAAGGAACGCAAGGATCTGGTGGATGATGCCCTCCATGCCACCCGGGCTGCGGTGGAAGAGGGGATCGTTCCCGGGGGTGGTGTGGCGTTGTTGCGTTGTTCAGCCGCATTGAAAAATTTGAAGTTGGATGGGGATGACAAATTGGCCGGGGTACGGATCGTCCGTCGTGCCCTGGAGGAACCGACCCGGATCATTGCCGAAAATGCGGGCCAGGAAGGGTCGGTGGTGGTCAACAAAATTTTGGAATCGTCCAACGCTCATTTCGGCTACGATGCCCAGGCCGACGAGTATACCGATCTGGTTGCCCGTGGGGTCATCGATCCCACCAAGGTGGTGCGTACCGCCATTCAATCCGCCGCTTCCGTTGCGGGTTTGATGATCACCACCGAGGCGATGGTGGCAGAGCTCCCCAAGAAGGCGGCCCCTCCGGCCCCTCCCGGCGGTGGCATGGGTGATATGGACATGTAAGCGCCGATTTCAAACAAATCCCGGTCCCTCCAAAGGGTGGGACCGGGATTCATGGAGCGGCGTTTCGATCTTTTCCTTTGGATGAAGATTTACCGTAACTGCCCAGATACTCTCCGGATTCGATGGTTGAAAGAAAAAAGGGGGCTTAAGGGATTGCCCCCAGGGTGTTGACTTTGATTTTGACTTCAAACAAAAAGGTTTCCATGCTTCGCTTCTGATTTTGTTTCAAAAATCAACACCCTGGGGGCGATCATTTAATCCCCCCTTTTTTTTCAATAATCCAGAGCCGGGGAGGTACCTTGGCAGTTACGATTCACCAGGCTCTTGGAACAAATTCCTCACTGTTGGCAAAGTGCAAGGATTCACCCGACTGCACGATGACGAACAATCCGCTCTTGATGGCAAAGTGGATGACGTTTTCCTCGACCACCATTCCCGCAACCGCTCCAATGGCCCTTTTGTCCGCATATTCGGGAAAAAATTCCTTGAATTCCCCTAACCGGATCAGGTGTTCCCGCACGTCGTCCTGGACCAGTTTGCTTTTGACTTCCACCAATGCCACCGTGTCGGTATTGACCACCAGAAGATCAATTTCCATGTGGCGTCCCCCAGGTCGCTTGACCTCGACCCGTCGGCTGACCTTGTGTATCGGGATCCCTCTTTGCGCAAACAACGTCGTACAGGCCGGGGCGACAAACCCTTCGACAAATTCTCCCAGCCGTCCTCCAAGTCTGCCGATTTGCGCGGAAACCTCCTGGACTTTGAGGCTGGTCGCCTGGATTTGACGATCAGTTTCCTCGAATAGTTGTTTGGTTTCCTTGAATCTTTGCTCGTTTTCCTTGAATCTTTGCTCGTTTTCCTTGAAGCGCTGGTCCGTTTCCGCTTTCATTTCGCGGATCTGACGTGTGGTTTCCGCTCTTTGTTCCCGATCTTCGCGGACCATTTCCTGGAACAAGGCCCAGACACTTTCATAGGTTGCGGTTTGTGACATGACGGTCATACCCGTGTCAGACATGGAGATGAGAAATCAAAATGCAAGATTCATGACGATATTTTAAATTCAGGAACGTGGTTTGTCATCCAAAATGCAATCTGGCTTCAAGGTTGGCCTTGGAGTCGGCATTGGCCAGAGCCTCTTCCAGAGTGACCGCTTCTTCGTGATAAAGTTGCAGGAGGGCGGCATCGAAAGATTGCATCCCTTTTTCCGATCCCGATTCCAAGGCTTCCTTGACCGCTTCGATATCGCCTTTGAGGATGTTTTCGGCGATGAGGGGGGTATTGACCATGACTTCGACGGCGGCACGGCGTTTGCCATCTTTGCTGCGTACCAGGCGTTGCGACAGGATGGCGCGCAGATAGAGGGACAGATCCATGAACAACTGTTTGTGATGGCTTTGGGGAAACATGTTGATGATGCGGGTCAACGCCTGATAGGCATTGTTGGCGTGCAGGGTCGAGATGGCGAGATGACCGGTTCCTGCCAGTTCAAGCGCCGCTTCCATGGTTTCCCGGGTACGGATTTCGCCGATGAGGATGACATCGGGGGCTTCCCGCAGGCTGCTTTTCAGCGCATTGGCGTAGGAACGGGTGTCGGGTCCCAGTTCGCGTTGGTTGATGATGGAACGTTTGTGGGGGTGGACGTATTCCACAGGATCTTCGATGGTCAGAATATGACCGCCGAGGTTGGCGTTGCGATGGTCCACCATCGCGGCCAAGGTGGTGGATTTGCCCGAGCCGGTTCCGCCCACCATCAGGAGCAGACCCCGTTTGTGCATGATCAACTCTTTGAGGATTTCGGGCACGCGTAATGAATCGATGTTGGGGACCTCGGCGGAAATCAGCCGCAGGACCATGGCGGGGTGACCTTTTTGGCGAAAGGCGTTGACGCGGAACCGCCCTTTGTCTTCCAGGGCGATGGCGAAATCGACTTCAAGCTGTTCCTCGAATATTTTTTTCTGTTCGTCGGTCATGATTCCCTGTACCGCCGCACGGACGACTTCCGGGGTGAGTATTTCCTTGCCGACGGAGGCCAGTTGGCCATCCAGTTTCATTTTGACGGTGGTGCCCGGGGTGAAGAACAGGTCGGAACCTTTCTTTTGCACCATCAGTTGCAGATAGGGTGTGATGTCCATGTCTTGGTTTCCTGTTGGGGTTGATGATCATCGCCGTTCGTAAAACACGATCCCCTCCCGTATCATGATCTGGCGCAGGGCAGTGTGGTCCAACCGGTCAAAGATCGACAGATCCAGGGTATAGGGCAGCAGCAGATCATCCAGCTCCGAGGCGATGAGGGCGAGTTGCTCCGAAGTCAGCGACGCCCCGCACAGGGTCAGATCGATATCCGATCCCGGCTTGTGGTTCCCCCTGGAGCGGGACCCGTACAGCAGCGCTTTCTCGATGGCTGGGAAACGCGCCAGAACGCCCTGAATACGTGCTACGGTGTCGGCGGTCAGTCCGTGGTCGTGGTGGCGGCGCACGGGTTCACCCTCCGGCTGCTGGTAGCGTTGGGTGAACCGCGCCGCCATCTCTTTGAATGCGGGGTAATAACGCTCGGAAATGGCGTCGGCAATGGTCTGCGCCCGGCTTTGGTCGTAGGTGTGGGAGGTCAGGTTGCGATCCGCGATCATCTGCATCCAAACCTCGCCCTGCTCAATCAGACCATTCTTGAAGGCGCTGCGGGTGGCGTCCCGCGATTCCACCAGCCCGAATATTCCCCGGTACTCCAGATAATCTTTGAGCACGTTCCAGGCAAGTTCATGGGTGACCTCGAAGCCCTGGATCAAGCCCTGCTGCTCCAGCGGGGACAATTCCCGTTCCCGCGCCAGGGTCATGGCCGCATCCAGGGTTTGCAATGCCTTAAGGCAGTTGTCGAACCGATGTTTCCAACGCAGTGCCTGCATCACCCACTCCTCGATGGATCCTTGGCTTTTAGTGTTCTCCTTCCTTGCTGACCAAAGAGAGCCCTTCGAGGCCCGAATCGTGGCTTTTTTCCTTTGCCGCTTTTCCTTCCAGCTTGATTCTGAGGCGCAATTCATTGGCCGAATCGGCAGAACGCATGGCATCTTCATAGTTGATCAGGTCCGCTTCATACAGATCGAACAATGCCTGATCGAAGGTTTTCATCCCCAACTCGTTGGACCGCCCCATGATCTCCTTGATCCCGGCAACCTCTCCCTTGAAGATCAAATCAGAGATGAGCGGTGAATTGAGCATGATTTCGATGGCGGCGACCCGTCCCCCCGTTTTTTTGCGCAACAATCGTTGGGATATGATGGCGCGTATGTTCAAGGAGAGATCCATGAGCAATTGTTGGCGCTTTTCCGAAGGGAACAGGTTGATGATCCGATCCAACGCCTGGTTGGCATTGTTGGCATGCAGGGTGGAGAGGGCCAGGTGTCCGGTTTCGGCAAAGTTGATGGCGTGTTCCATGGTTTCCTGATCGCGGATTTCGCCGATGAGGATGACATTGGGGGCCTGCCGTAACGTGTTTTTCAGGGCGGCATGCCAGGAGTCGGTATCGACGCCGACCTCGCGTTGGGTGATGATGCAGTTGATGTGGGGATGGACGTATTCAATCGGGTCTTCAATGGTGATGATGTGACCATGGGATTCCTTGTTGCGCAGACCGATCATGGCGGCCAGGGTGGTCGATTTACCCGATCCGGTGCCGCCGACGACCAGAACCAGACCCGTTTTGGCCATCACCACATCCTTGAGGATGGGGGGGAGTCCGAGTTGTTGGAAATCGGGGATATCGGTGGTGATGGTTCGCATCACCATGCCGGAACGTCCCTGCTGCACGAAGGCGTTGACCCGGAAGCGACCGATGCCGGGTGGGGCGATGGCGAAGTTGCATTCACGGGTTGCATCGAATTCCTTGATCTGTCGATCATTCATGATGGAGCGGACCAGAATGTTGGCGTCTTTGGAATCCAGGGGCTGTTTGGTCAGAGGGGTCATGATGCCGTCGAGTTTACATGCAGGCGGAAAGCCTGAGGTGATGAAGAGATCGGACCCCCCCTTGGACTTCATCGCCTTCAAGGCGTCCAACATGAATTTAATGGCTTGATCGCGTTCCATGGACCCTTCTCCTTAAGGATTGAACGGGTTGCGTGTTTTTGCGTGCGGCGGGATCGACTGGGTTTACGTCATGAGTGGTTTCCATGACGCACCCGGTGTCGGTTTCATGGCGCACCACGGGTATGATGCAGAATACCGGTGATTGATTGCGGTGTAAAAGGGGGAGAACCGAGGGGTGGGAAAATCATACCGGGGAGGGGAACCCTCCCCGGTGGTGTTTCAGACGGCAATGGGTGCAAGGATTAAAATTGGGAAACCTGAAGGAGCCGGCGCAGATCCGGGGTCAGCGGCATGCTGAAATCTTCGGCGGCCAGGACGACGCCATCGCTGATGCGGATCAGTTGGGCATTGGCAAATACCCGGTTTTTGGCTACGGAATAACTGCCCGCGAGGACCACATGGGCTTCATGGGTATCGCGAATCTTGGCGACTTCATCGGACAGGAGGAATTGTCCACTTCCTTTTTGCAGCAACAGATTGTTACGCAGTTTGACTTCCAACATCTTGTATCCCGACTGGGTGAATCGGGCCGACATCTGCCGTGACAGCAGCCGTCCCAGAGGGGTGGTCTGATCCATGTTTTGTTCATCGACAAAACTGGCGGGAAGAATGGCGGCCCGCTTGTGCATTTTTTCATGAACGGCGTTGATCATGGAATCGGCGGCCATATAGACGGTCATTTTCAGGTCGGGTGCCTGATAAAGTGCCAAGGGCTGCGAGACCAGGGGATAGGACTCCGTGTCGTGCAGACAACCACCCGCCAGGAGTCCCATACCGATCAGGGGAAAGCTCAACAGGAAACGCAACATGAACGTACACTCCCCGCCGTCAGCGTTCCACGATGGACATCGGGGTGCCACCACCTGTATTCAACAGCAGATCGCGGGTGGTGGTTCCCAGGGGAATCTTGGCATCAACCGAAGCCAGAACCTGCCGATCGACGATCTGGATGAGTTTTGCAGTGAAATCCAGAAGGTCGCGGGTTTCGGTATAGGTGCCGACGACGACCGCATAGGCTTTGTTTTCCTGCGCCAGTTTTTCCACATCCCGCGACAGGATGAAATCGCCTTTGTCCTTGCGGATGGCGAGATTTTCTCTGAGTTTGGGTTCCACCACCCGGAATCCCTGCTGGGTGAACCGCGATGAGACATGATCGGAAATCAGAAGTCCCAGTTCCGAACTGGTATCCAGGGTGTTGCGATCCACGAAACTGGCGACCAGAATGGGTTTGCGGCGGTGAAAGGAGGGATGATTTTTTCTCAATTCCGCGACCAGGGCATCGGTTACGGCATGACTCATGCGGATCAGGTCGATTTCAGCGTCGATCTTTGGCGGGAGAAGCTCATTGAGCACCGGGGTACTACCCATGGGAAGCACAGGAACCGGCGGTGGCGGTGGCGGTGGTACCATACAGCCGCCGAGGCTTGCGGCCAGGAACAGACAGGCCATGGATGTTGGTGGAAGCAATTTCTTCATGAGGCGTTCCCCGCACGTCAGTACGTTCTTGAGGTTGATCTATTTGAAGGAGTCCTTGACATTGGCCTTTTCCCTGGCGGCCTCCTTGGTGATCAATTTTTTGTCCAGCAACTCTTGCAAGCATTGTTCCAAAGTCTGCATGCCAAAGTTGCGACCCGTTTGGATGGAGGAGTACATCTGGGCCACCTTGTTTTCGCGGATCAGGTTGCGGATGGCATGGGTTCCGACGAGAATTTCGTGGGCCGCCACGCGACCGCCCCCCTTTTTCTTGAGCAGGGTTTGAGAGATCACCGCTCTCAAGGATTCGGAGAGCATGGTGCGGATCATGTCTTTTTCCGCGGCGGGAAAGACATCGACGATCCGGTCGATGGTTTTGGCCGCCGAAGTGGTATGGAGGGTTCCGAACACCAGGTGACCCGTTTCTGCCGCCGATAATGCCAGACGGATGGTTTCCAGGTCCCGCATTTCGCCGACCATGATGACATCGGGATCTTCGCGCAGGGCGGAACGGAGGGCATTGGCGAAACTGTGGGTATCGCGATGGACTTCGCGCTGGTTGATGAGGCATTTGTGGGACTGATGGACAAATTCGATGGGATCTTCCATGGTCAGGATATGGCCATACTCATTTTTGTTTTTGTAATCGATGATGGCGGCCAGTGTGGTCGATTTGCCGGAGCCGGTGGGACCGGTCACCAGGACGATGCCACGGGGGGTTTCGGCGAATTCCTTGAAGATGGCGGGGCAGTCCAACTGTTCCAGGCTCAGGATATCGGAGGGGATGGTGCGGAAGACTGCTGCGGCACCACGGTTCTGGTTGAATGCATTGACGCGGAAACGGGCCAGTTTGGGCACTTCGAAGGAGAAGTCCGCCTCCAGGCTTTCCTCGTATTCCTTGCGCTGTTTGTCGTTCATGATGTCGTAGACCATGTCATGGACTGCTTCATGTTCCAGGGGTGGGACATTGATGCGGCGAATGTCACCATCGACCCGGATCAGGGGGGGCATGCCGGCGGAAAGGTGGAGGTCGGAAGCTTTATTTTTGACGCTGAACGCGAGGAGTTCGGCAATATCCATGGTTGGTATCCTTGAGATGGTTGACTTGAAACCTCATATGATCAACCCGATTGGTTGACCGGTCTCATGGTAGCCGGTTGCCGGGTTGGCGGCAATCGGGCATGGATGCGGTCGTGATCGCGCCATTGTCAATTTGAATAAATCTGTTAATGTAGCCTGGAAGTGAGGCGTGGTGCCGACAAGGGTTCGTCCGGTACGCGCGAGGTCGGAACCACCGGTAGGGTACACGTCACGCAACGTATCCGATTGCTACGAGAGGAGCCTTGAGATGTCCATGGATCCACAAAAAGCCAAAGCACTGGAAGCGGCCCTGGCACAGATTGAACGCCAGTATGGCAAAGGCTCCATCATGCGGATGGGTGACCAGGTGATCGCCGATGTGGCCACGGTGTCCACGGGTTCATTGGGTGTGGATATCGCCCTGGGCATCGGTGGTCTGCCCCGGGGGCGCGTGTGTGAAGTGTTCGGCCCGGAAGCCTCCGGCAAGACGACCCTGGCATTGCATGTGGCGGCGGAAATCCAACGCCAGGGCGGGGTGGCGGCCTATGTCGATGCGGAACATGCCCTCGATCCGGGATATGCCCGCAAGCTGGGGGTCAATGTCGATGAACTGTTGATTTCCCAACCTGATACCGGTGAACAGGCGCTGGAAATCGTGGATATGCTGATTCGTTCCGGGGCCGTGGATCTGGTGGTGGTCGATTCGGTGGCGGCGTTGACGCCCAAGGCGGAACTCGAAGGGGAGATGGGCGATTCCCATATGGGTCTTCAGGCCCGGCTCATGTCCCAGGCGTTGCGTAAACTGACGGGTTCCATTTCCCGTTCGCGCTCCATTGTTTTGTTCATCAACCAGATTCGCATGAAAATCGGGGTGATGTTCGGTTCGCCCGAGACCACGACCGGCGGCAATGCCCTGAAGTTCTATGCCTCGGTCCGTCTGGACATTCGCCGGGTCAACTCGATCAAGGATCGTGACCAGGTGGTCGGCAGCCGCACCAAGGTCAAGGTGGTCAAGAACAAGATGGCACCGCCATTTTGCAGTGTCGAATTCGACATCAATTATGGCGAAGGGATTTCTCTGGAGGGAGAAGTTCTGGATATGGCGGTGGAACAAAATCTGGTGGAAAAATCGGGTGCCTGGTATTCCCACAATGGTGAACGGATCGGCCAGGGCCGGGAGAATGCCAAAAAATATCTCAAGGAGAATCCTGGGTTGCTTCGTCTGCTTGAAGATGCCTTGCGGGAAAAAGCGGGTTTGCCCCCCAAACATGGGGCCGGCAGCAAGACGGCCAATCCGGGACGTGAGGCTGAGCCGGTTTGATGGCGGGTGAGGATCGTATCCAGGATGCGCCGATACGGCTGGAACTGGAAAGCCGTTATCTCGCCTATGCCCTTTCCACCATCATCAGCCGTTCCCTGCCCGACGTACGCGACGGGTTGAAGCCGGTCCACCGGCGTATCCTGTATGCGATGCGCGGTCTTCACCTGGAACCGAACCTGCCACCGAAAAAGTCGGCGCGGGTGGTGGGTGATGTCATCGGCAAATATCATCCCCATGGCGATCAGGCCGCCTATGACGCCATGGTACGGATGGCCCAGGAGTTCGCCGCCCGCTATCCCCTGGTGGATGGCCAGGGCAATTTTGGCAACATCGATGGTGATGGTGCCGCCGCCATGCGATATACCGAGGCCCGTCTCACCCGAATTGCGATGGCGCTTCTGGAAGACATCGATCAGGATACGGTCGATTTCAACGAAACCTATGATGGTTCCATGACGGAACCACGGGTTCTCCCCGCCCGTTTTCCCAATCTTCTGGCCAACGGCTCTTCAGGGATTGCCGTGGGGATGTCCACATCGATTCCCCCGCATCATGTGGGTGAAATCCTCGATGCCTGCATGGCGTTGATTGATGATCCCGAGTGTACGGTGGTTTCGCTCATGAAGTTGGTACCGGGGCCTGATTTCCCCACCGGTGGCATTTTGGTTTCCGATTTTGAAGAACGGCGCGAGGCTTATGAAACGGGTCGCGGGAGTTTGCGTCTGCGCGCTCGCTGGCACAAGGAATCGTTGGATTATGGCCAGTGGAATCTGGTGGTCACCGAAATTCCCTACCAGGTACAGAAATCAAGGTTGATCGAACGGATCGCGCTGCTGATCACCGAAAAAAAATGCCCTTTTCTGGTGGATGTGCGGGACGAGTCGGATGAAGCGATCCGTATCGTTTTGGAACCGCGTTCAAGCCGTCTCGACCCGGAAATGGTGATGGCCTATCTGTTCAAGAACAGCGAGTTGGAAACCAGGATCATCATTAATTTCAATGTCATCACCCGGCAGATGCGCCCCGAGGTGATGGATTTGAAATCGCTGCTTCAGGCATGGTTGTCCCATCGGTTTGAAGTGCATACCCGGCGTGCCCGCTATGAATTGGATCAGATCGATCAACGGTTGCATCTTTTAGCGGGTTATCTGGTGGTCCACCTCAATATTGACGAGGTGATCGCCATCATCAAGGAACATGATGATCCCGCTCCGGTATTGATGGCGCGATTCGGACTGGATGCGGGACAGGCGGAGGCGATCCTCAACATGCGCCTGCGTTCGCTGCGCAAGCTCGAAGAGATGGCAATCCGCAAGGAAATGGCGGAAAAGGAACTTCGGGCGACCTTGTTGCGGGGATTGTTGGCCGATCCGGGAAAAATGTGGGGCGACATTCGTACCGATCTGGTCAAAACCAGAAAAGCCTTTGCCGATGTGCGGCGAACCACCCTGGAAGAGGCGACCCGGGAGATCACCCTTCGTCCCGAGGATCTGGTGCAAAAAGAGCCGGTCACGGTGATCGTATCGCAGAAGGGGTGGGTCAAGTCGATCAAGGGGCATGATCCGGCGTTGGTGGAAAAGGTCCGCTTCAAGGTGGAGGATGAATTGTTGCGCGCCTTTCCCGCCTATGCCAATCAACAGATTTCTTTTGTTGCCCGGTCGGGCAAGGTTTATTCGGTGTTTGCCTATCGACTGGCTGATGGCAAGGGATTTGGTGATCCCATGTCGGTGTTGTTCGACATGGATTCGGGTGACCGGGTGGTATGGGGATTGGCGGTCGAGCCGGAACGTGAATATTTTGTCGCGACCCGGTTTGGCCAGGGGTTTCGCATTTTGGGCAAGGATTTATTGACCAACTATCGTGCGGGCAAACAGGTGGTCTCCTTCAAGGAGGAGAATGATTATCCCCTTCATATCCATCCGGTATGGGGTCAGTCGGTGGCGGCCATCAGTCGTGGTCGTACCTTGCTGGTGTGCAATTTGGAAGAATTTCCGTTGCTTCCCAAGGGGAAAGGGGTACGGATCATCAAACTGGCAAAGGATGAGCTGTTGGTGGATGTGATCACCTTTGATGCCGAGCAGGGGGTGACGTTGGATTCGGGCAAAAAGGATATGGTATTGCGTGATCTTGATGCCTGGCGTGGCAGTCGTGGCAGTCGCGGGAGCATGTTGCCGTTCGGGTTTCGGGGAGGGGCGGTGTTTGGCGGTACGGGTGCTTCGCTTTTGGTTGCGGGGAAGGGGTATACGGGTGAATTGTTTGACTGAGTGAAGAAAGGTTCTGGGGGCAATCGCCCTCATGATCCCCGCCCGTCATGATCCCCTCCCGTCTTTTCCACGAAGTCAGGGATCCATCGATTTTTCATCCGGATTGCTTCATCCCCGAATGGTTCAGAACGGGGTATGCAGCAGGATGGGAACTACATGGGTGTTTTTGAATATTTCCAGAATTTCCAGCATGAAATAGAGCCATAGAAACCACATGGCGTCGATGATCCGTTTTTGGATCAACTCCAGATTGACTGTCACGGCGCCACCTGGGCGATAGTTTGACATCCGAAACAATAATCGTGGTGTTTTGGAGCAATAATTCTGAAAATTGAGTCCGAACAGGGAAAGAAGACGTTCTTCTTCCTTGCGGACGACAAAACCGTAATAGACGGTGAAGAGAATGATTGAGGGTGGAAGTAGAATGAGGATTCCCGAGACCAGAATGATGCCGATCATCCCCAGAAAGGAAAAAACGTAGAGCGGATTGCGACACATGGAGTACGGTCCGATGTCGCATAATACGCTGTTTTTCGACCCGACGATGTGAAGGCTGCTCCAGATGCGTCCCAGGGTTGCAATGATGATGAGGACGAGACCGACCAGCTCTGCCAACTCGAAATACATGCTGGTGGCATGATTGGAAAGGGAAAAGACAATCAGGAACGCTGACATGATTCCAAAAACCCAGCTGACAGGTTTTCTGAAGCGTTCGATGATGGTGACCATGTGTGTTCCTTGTATAGGAATTAAAACAATGAAATGGGAGAAGGAAGTGGTCAGTCGTTCATGCCGATCAACAGCGCTACCGCCTGGGCTGCAACTCCTTCGTTACGTCCGGTAAATCCTAGTTTTTCCGTGGTGGTTGCCTTGATGTTGACTTCGGTAACCTCCATGTTCAGAATATTTGCAATGGTCTGAGCCATGAGGGGCATGTATGGGGCCAACCTGGGGCGTTGACAGATCACTGTTGCATCAATGTTGAGAATGCGCCAGTTGTGAGATTTTACTTTTTCCGCGACCGAAGCGAGCAATAATTTGCTGTCGATCCCCGCATAGGCAGCATCGGTGTCAGGAAACAGGCGACCGATATCACCTAGACCGGCTCCGCCCAACAGGGCGTCGATGATGGCATGCAACAAGACATCGGCGTCGGAATGGCCCAACAATCCCTGGTCATGAGGGATGTTGATCCCGCCCAACATCAGGGGCCGTCCCGCGATCCAACGGTGTACGTCCAATCCCTGTCCGACACGTAATTTCATGGCAGCTCCTCCTGCAACCATTGCCGGGCCAGTTCCAAATCCCGGGGATGGGTGATTTTGATGTTACGGGGATCCCCGGGAACGACGCGTACCTCAAGACCTCCCCATTCAGCCAGCGAAGCATCATCGGTTGCTTCAAATCCGGCGGCCCGCGCACGCTGATGCAATTGAAGAATGGGTCCATGGTGGAACAATTGCGGGGTCTGTGCCAACCATAGATGCGATCGATTCAAGGTTTCCAGAATGATGTTGCGCTGGGGATCGACTCTTTTGACCGTATCCGAGGCGGGAAGGGCGGCAATCAAGGCCATGTTTTCATTTCGTGCCTCCAGAAGTCGCTCCAATAGTTTTTTCCCCGGGAACGGCCGTGCGGCATCATGAATCCCGACCCAGGCATCTGCCGGCAGATCCAGTGCGGACAATCCACGCCAGACCGATTCCTGTCGTGTCGCCCCGCCGGTCACCGGAGACAACACCCGTGGCAGTTCGGACAGATGGGGATCCAGACAATGGTGCCATAATTCATGACCATCGGCAGCAATCACCGGGAGGATGGCCTTGATGTTTGGGTGCTCATGAAAGGAATGCAGGGTGTGAAATACGACCGGCCGTCCAGCCAGGTCAAGGTATTGTTTGGGCCGAGGACCACCGAATCGTTGGCCGCTGCCGGCAGCAACCACGATCATGGTGAGGGGGAGATCAAGGGTCATGTGCGTTTACCAGCAAAAAGAGGTAAGATTGAAGATACTGCCAATGAGGTCAAGAAGTTCAACCCAAGGTTGAGAAAAGGGTACGATCATGAGCATATGGATGGACCATCTTGTCATCGCATGGGTGACAGTCGCTTATGGACTGGGGGCGGTTCTTGTCACCTACCGGCAACTTCGAGGTCATGGCGAACCTTCGATATTGGGTTGGTGGTTGGTTGCCCTGGGATTTTTCACGCATCTGGTGGCCATGTCCAGTACCCTCATGGCGCACCATGGGGCCGTGGCATTTGACCTGAAGGTGTCATTGGAATTTGTATCATTGGCGGTGGCGCTTCTTTATCTGGTGAGTTGCCGGATACCGGGGGTGGAGGCACCGATTGTCGGGATTGTGGTGTTGCCGATGCTGGCGCTGTCGGTCCTGGCGTCGAGGGTTCTTCCACAGGCGCATCGTAGCGAATTATTGACGGTGACGCATCCGATTTTGATTGCCCACCTGGTGATGTCATTGTTGGCCTATGGTTTGTTGACGATTGCGGCGATCTTTGCGCTGATGGATGCCTTTCAGGATCATGCCTTGAAGAGCAAACATCTGGGCCGGCTGTTTCATCTGTTGCCGGCACTGTATCGATTGGAAACGACACTTTATCATATGGTTGAGGTGGGATTCGCCCTGCTGACGTTTTCGATCATCTCCGGGGGGATCTATTCGTGGCAGCAGCACGGCACGCTCTTTGCTTTCAATCATAAGGTCATCTTCACCTGGGCGACGTGGATCAGTTTGGCGACGTTGTTTGTTGGGCGATATTATTGGGGATGGCGAGGGGTGAAGGGGGCGAAATTCATTTTGTCCGGGTATCTGTTTTTGGTGTTGGCGTTTTTCGGGGTCAAGTGGGTTCGCGGATATATTCTTTAAAATCAGATTGTTAACAGAAAAATGCTTTTTTCCTGTTTTATTTGTTGACGGCTTACGGGTTCTTTGTTAGATTAATAGATTCCTGGAGCGGAATGAAGCGGTTTGCGAAAGGAAGGAAAGGTCTCACAAAAAAAGTTGGACGGTGTGATTTTTCCTGTTGACGGTCTGAGCGGAGTTTGTTAGAGTCGTCTGCTCCTGAAGAGTAAGACTTGAGTGTCTTAACAAAGGGAGTGAAGGTTCTCTAGCATGTCTCATGCAGTTGAGTGTAGAGAGACCGTTTGAGAGATACCGCTGAGAAGTACCTGGGCACCGGCCCGATGAGCCGTCCCATAAAGTTCTTTGACAATCTGGTGTAACCATAGGTGTGGGCGCAGACTCACGTCGATTGGCCGAACCTGAAGGGGAGACCTGGAGGGATCGGTACA
>PEAN01000117.1 GCA_002753735.1 Magnetococcales bacterium DCbin4 | reverse complement strand
CCCTGGATTTCAGGTCATCTTCTGCCAGAACCTTCTTTTTTATATGATCAAGTCGGAAGTCGCCAACGCCCTGCGTGAAATGAGGAGATTGTTGACCCCTCAAGGTTGGCTGTTTCTGGATGGGGCCTCCAGTTGCTTTGCAAGGGGCATGTTTACGCATGTGCAGAAAGGCAATATCCACGGATTCCAGATCGCACCACCCAAATCGTCTGCGACGATTGCTCCGGATGTCGTTTTCAAGAGCGCGTTCGTCCCGGAGTTGGATGGAATGCCACAACCCGGCACTCCCCCAGAGGACCGACTGTTGCAAGAGGCCAATCGTCTCTATCGCTTGAAGGAGTTTCGTCAGGCAGATGAACGGCTGGATCAACTCATTGTGGATTTTCCGCGTCAGCTGGCGCAGGGGCTGTTGGGCAAGGCACGGATTCTGGCGGATGAAGGAAGCGACATGGAGGCGATGGAACTGGCCGAACAGGCACTTCAAGCCCATGAGCAGGGAGATTCTTTATTGTCGCGTGAAGAGCAGGCTGCCGGTTGCGCCATCATCGCCATGGCCCTGCACAACAAGGGATTGAAACAGGCGTCCAGCCTCTGGTTCGAGCGGTTGCGCCGCCTTGACGCACGTCACCCTGCTCTTTCCCTGGAGGGAGGTCGTGCATGAAACTGCTTTTTGTGGATGACTCCCCAACCGTTTGCGCCATTTATCGTCAATTGTTGATACGGCATGGCTACGAGGTGTTGCTGGCCAATTCGTTGCAAGAGGCCCTGCGTATTGCGCGCACGGAGCATCCGCCTCTGGCTGTGGTGGACTATTTCATGCCGGGAGGGAACGGGGATGAGTTGACCCGGCAGTTGCTTGCCGATGCCACCACCCGCGACATTCTGGTGGTGATGCACTCACAGCGCTCCGATCTGATTGCCGAAGTGCTGTCAGCCGGGGCCATCGATCTGATCTACAAAGAAGATCCCGAAGACATCTTTCTGATGCGACTGGCCTCCCTGAAGCGGTTCATTCAAGTGCAGGAGGAGTCCAGAGAGCGGTTGAAGAATCTGGAGACCGCACGGGCTGAAATCCGGGCAGTGGAGCTGGCCAATCAGGCCAAGAGTCGTTTTCTGGCCACCATGAGCCACGAATTGCGCACCCCACTGAACGGCATGCTGGGCATGGTGGAACTGCTGGCCCGCTCCCCTCTGGGCGAGAAGCAACGCCGCCATTTGGCCCATTTGCGCAGTTCCGGGAAAATTCTGCTGAATCTGATCAACGAGGTACTCGATTTTGCCCGGATCGAAGAGGAAAAATTGCTGTTGGAGCAGATTCCGTTCCGTCTGGACGGCCTGTTGGAAGAACTCGATGCCCAGTATGCCATTCTGGCTCAGGCGAAAGGATTGACCTATCACCCCGTCACCGATCTGGGGGCGGTCAGTGTGATCGCGGATCCTTTGCGTCTCCGTCAGATCATCGGAAATCTTCTGAATAATGCCCTGAAATTCACCAAACAGGGATCGATCAGCCTGCAATGTGCCCGAATGGATCTCTTGCCACCTTCCCGTGAGCTTTTCCAATTTGCGGTGGTGGATACGGGTATCGGTCTGACCGAAACGCAGTGTGCCACCATCTTTCAGCCATTCACCCAGGCCGATGCCTCCACAGCACGCAATTACGGGGGGGCCGGGTTGGGGCTGTCGATCGTGCAGAAATTGGTGGCACTGATGCAGGGAGAGATCCAGATTCAAAGCATCCCGGAGCAGGGAACGACCTTCCGGGTGACGCTTCCTCTGACCTGTTGCGAGTCTGATCTGCCAAAAGCCTCACACGAGGAAACCATTATCGATCAGGATCGTTTCCAGGGATTCGGGAAACGGTTGTTGGTGGCTGAGGATGACGAGGTGAGCGGCATCTATATCGAAGAGATGCTGCACCATCTGGGATTGGAATTTGTGCACGTCTCAGATGGCGCGGAGGCGGTCCGACAGTGGCAGAGATCGAAATTCGATCTGATCCTGATGGATCATCAAATGCCGGTCATGGATGGATTGGAGGCGACACGCAACATTCGTCGCATGGAACAGGAGCAGGGAGAGACTCTTGCCATCCCCATCATTGCCCTGACTGCCTTTGCCGGGACCGAGAGCCGGGAAGCAAGCTTGCAGGCCGGAATGAATGATGTACTTTCAAAACCGATGGACCCGGAAAAATTGCTGGATCTGTTGAGCCGTTGGCTGGAGACCAAAGAGGAGGCTCCCTCCAGAGAATCTTTGTTTGCGCTGTTGACCGAGTCTGACCTGTCGATGTTGCAACGTTCCCTGGGAAATGGTTTTCGAACCGTGGTGAACGCCTTCGTGGATTTGTTGCCACGCATGCTGACCGATATCCGGCAGGCAATTGAGCAGCAGGATTGCGCTGCATTTGCCAGGGAGGCCCACAAACTGAAAGGCAGGGCTGGGGCCCTTCGAGTGGCGGCCCTTGAACAGGCCTGTGGAGAGTTGGTCATCCTGGGCCGCAATAGTGAGGTCACTGGGGCGATGGAGTGTTACACCCGGATTGCACGTTTGTGCGATTACCTGCTGCAAGATTTGCAAAAAGCGATCGATTGAGTACCAGGCGCTCTGTATTTGTAGGCCACCCTACACGAAAAACACCGGCACCTCTGCCGCATCCTGCACCCGTACCGCTTTGCCATCCCGCACCGCCACCCGGTCACCGACCCGCAGTCCAGAGCCAACCACCTCCACCACTCCCTGGGCAGTGGCCACGCGGGCCATTCCACCCACCACCGAGACGATCCTACCAGCCACCGCAATTCGCCCGGCCAGCATTTCGCGTAGATCAAAGGTATGCGCCAATTTCTCCACGTCAAGCAGCGGCCTTGACTTGCTGTTGTTTTTCCTTGTGCAAATTCCAGGGCAGGAGAGCCTCGAAATCTTCCAGTGTTTGCGCCGTCGAAATCCGCTCGAAGACTTGGTACAGGTAGGCATACAGATCCACCCCGTTGGCCTTGGCCGTCTCGATCAGGCTATAAAGATTGGCTGACGCCTTGGCCCCACGAACTGTGTCCGAAAACAACCAATTCTTCCGCCCCACCACAAAGGGGCGGATGGCATTTTCCGCGCCATTGTTGTCGATCTCCAAACGCCCGTCCTCAATGTATCGAACCAGACGATCCCATTGGCCGTGCATGTAGCCCAGCGCCTTTCCGGTCAGCGATGAGGGCAGCACAAGAGGGGACAGTTCATCCATCCATTCACGAATCTCTTTGAGAATCGGTGGTACCTCTCGTTGTCGCACCTCGAATCGTTCCTGTGATGTTCGACCACGGATCCGTTTTTCAATGGCGTACAGTTTGGCGATCCAATTGACTCCTTGCTGGGCTTTGGAATGCTTACCGCCTTTTCCGGCTCCCGTCACCGCCTCCACGAACTTACGGCGCACATGAGCCCAGCATCCGAGATGCTCCACGTCAGGCTGGGCGCCGATGGCCAGGTAGCCATCATAGCCATCGGTCTGCAACCATCCTTTATAATCAGCCAACAACTCCTTGGGCACCTGACCGCCGCGGCTGGCATCGTAGTTGAACAAAATCACCCGTTCAGTCAGCACGCCACCTACTCGCACCCACATATAGGACTTGCTGGTGGCTGTCTTGCCCGGCTCATCAAGCACCTGGAGCGTGGTTTCGTCCATCCGGATGTAACCATGGTCCAGCATTCGATCCTGCATCAGGTTGATCAGCGGTTGCACCAGATGGCCGGACAGGATCATCCAGTTGGCCAACGTCGTCCGACTC
The DNA here is from genome assembly GCA_002753735.1 of Magnetococcales bacterium DCbin4. Classification (GTDB taxonomy): domain Bacteria; phylum Pseudomonadota; class Magnetococcia; order Magnetococcales; family UBA8363; genus UBA8363. Next base: position 5,088 of record PEAN01000117.1, on the reverse strand, counting down.
ACATCCAACCCGTACCGTTTGAAAATGCCCTCTTGTCGATACAAAGGCAAGGCGTCAGCATATTTGGAAACCGCAATGTAGGCCAGCATGCTCGCAGACGCCATAGCTTTGGGCAGAGGGCGTCGTGGCGGAGGCGCAATTCTTACACCCTGGCGGCAATGCGGACATCCGTATTTGATCCGAATGTGCTGGAGCACCTTCACCTGGGCAGGAACGATTTCCAACTGTTCGCTGATCTCGCGACCAATTTCCACCAATTCATGACCATCCAGGCCGCAGATCTTTTGATCTGCTGGCAGGTCATGGATTACCTCTTCCCGGGGTAGATCAGGCGACAACGGTTTGCGTCCCTTGGGACTCCGGGTATGACCAGATACCGTGATGACAGCCGCTTCGGCTTCCTGACCGATTTTCGAGTCGTCGCTGGCGATGTCCGTTGCATCATCCTCTTTGCCATCCGCCTCCTGCTCGGCCTCGTTGAACAGGCTGGGATGCTCGAACGGTGCTTTCTTCTCGCTGGATCGACCAAACATTTTGGCGCGCAACAGGCGCAACTGCTCTGTCAACAATTCCGTCCGTTGCAGCAGTGCAACTCTTTCCTCCCGCCATTTGTTTTTCTCCGACAGCAGAGATAGAACCGTCTCCCGCAGCATCTCAGGATCGTCGGAAAGTGGCAGAAAGGCTTGGTTTGAAGTGGTATCCATGGACGGGAATTATACCAGAAAACAGACCTAACCGCTAGGAAATGATTGAATATTTCAACTCTTTGTGAGGCTTCATCCGGGCGATGTCATAGCCGTCCAGCAGCCAGTTGAGTTGTTGTCCACCAATGCTTGCCACGGACTGATCTTCCCCAGTGCGAAGCCAGTGAAACCGCTCCTTCTCCAATCTCTTCTGCCACAAACAAAACCCGTTGCGCTCCCAGTACAGGATGCGTACCCGGTTCCGATGGCGGTTGGTGAAGACGAACAACCGCGTCTCGAAGGGATTCAATCCCAACTCCTTCTCCACCAGAGCGGCCAGCGACATCATCCCCTTGCGAAAGTCCACCGGCTGAACGCACAGATAGACCTCGGCCAGGTCATTGGCCGGACGCATCATCGTCCGACCCTTTCCGCCATCAACGGCATCGCGCCGACGACTTGCAGCCAATGTCCGATCAATCCGGTCGATAACGGACCCTTTACCTCCAGCGCCGCTCCGTTGGGCAAACGGATGTGGCAACTACTCACCTCCAGCACCGCATCAGGCGCCCGGACACTCCCGGCAGCCAGCACTGCAGACGATGGCAACACCTCCAGCCGTTGGAACATCGGTGCCTCTGGCTGAACCGGTAAATCTCTACTCAACATCAGCCTCTTCCGCCAGCGGTAAAAGCTCTGCTCACTGAGCCCGTGTTCTCGCAGGTACGCCAGAACCCCGCTGCCAGACTGCTCACACGCCACAATGTGGTTCAACCAAAATGCCTGCCCGTGGCGCGTCCTCTTTGCTTTCTCGTCCATCTTTCATGCCCTCCAGGAAAAAGTGCAGTGGAGGGCAATGGTGCATCATTCAGCCAAAGCAGGGAACCCTGGGGAGGAATTGGCGCTTACGATTATAAAAAATACATAACTGCATCCAATCAATTAAAACATACAAATATTATACATTTTAATAAAAATTTATCCTTGAATCCATTAAATCAAACACTCAAAATCATGTCAACAACCAATTACATGGAAATGGAGGTGAGAATGGACGAAGAGAACACGATCAATGAATATTTGTTGCGGCATGATGATGGAACGATTCCCGTTTTGCACGATTATGGGGCGCGCGTAAAAATCGGACTGGAAAAACCAAGAGCATCGCTCACCCTCATGAGTACAGCGCTTTCCCGGGAAACAACCGAGTTAAGCCTGCAAGAGCGCCTGGGTGAGGCCGCATATGATCTGCGCCACTCCCCACAATACAACGAAGCCAAGGATAAGCGAATCTACAAAGGCCGCATCTGGGGGGATCAGGAGTCCACGGGACCGAAACCGCTGGCAAAACCGCTCGCCGCCACCACCCTGGACAGCCTCAGCGACCGCATGGCGGGCAGAATCGCCGTTGGTCTGATCCTGGTCTCAGGCCCGCTACCGAGGCTTGTATTGAACAATAAAAAACAAATCAAAATCACCGCCGAGATCCAAGCAAGCCTCAGCTGGCTCTACACCCAAGCCCCAAAACGGGACTTAAGCTGGGCATACGATATTATACCCGTTACCGTTAACGTGCCCGACACCCTTCATGGATCATCGTTCGAAACGTTCGAAGCCCCCTGGCGGGATGCTGCACTCAAGCAACTGGGCTTTAAAAGCGGCTTCAAAGGCGTGCGGGATTACATCCAGAAGCTCAAAACAGAGCTGAACACGGATCGGGCCTACTGTGCCTTTTTCACCAAATATACGCTTCAACATTTCGCCTATGCCTACTCAGGCGGACCGCACCTCGTCATGCACTATGCAAACGATGGCTGGGGCGTTGACAACATCGACCGTGTGTTCGCCCACGAAACCTGCCACATCTTCAATGCGCCCGACGAATACGCCATAAGCGATTGTGATTGCAAAGGGGCCTACGGGCCAGACAAAGTGCCCAACGGCAACTGCGCCAATTGTGCACCCAATGGCGGCGTTTCGTGTATCATGCGAGCCAATGATTGGGCCATGTGCGATTTCACACGCCGCCATATCGGCTTCACGAAAGCGCACGCATAACCATACGCAACACAAAGACCGGGAGGCATGGATATGGAAACATTACTGATCCTGGACCAAGAACGCACGCCGGAATTGCGCTCTGCCATCACGCGACACGGACTACGCATCGTACAGGAAATCTCTCCCCGGGTGGTGCTGGTGGAAGGCGAAACCGCCAACCTGACAGCAACAATCCGCGAACCAGGCGTGCTTTCCATTTCCAGCAGCCTCTCCAGTCAAAACGAGCCGGCAGGCATACTTGCCAATCTGACCACAGCCGAAACCTTGTTTGTAAACGCCTGGATCCAGCAACAAACCAAAACCAACAAAACAAAAAAAAAACGACCCTGCGACGGCCTTGATTGGGATACGCCCGGCTATGCCGCTCCGTAACGCATCGACAACCCTGGTCCCTGACGATGCACAGGCACGCTGTGATCGCGTGTCGGCCAACTCTTTCTGAACGGAACCGCATGGATTTATACAGAACAATCTGGTAGTCTTCAAAACTGATCAGATCTCGAAATTGACAGGCCGTCACGAGCCTGTCAAACTCCAGCCAGATCGGCGTTGCGGGTCGGTTGATCGCACACGAACCAGTCAGCAACCACACCCGTCCAGAGACTCTTCAAACACACCCAGCCGAGCCAATCCCCCCATGCGCACCAAGGCCACCACCGGCATCATCTTTGTCGCGGTTTTCATCGATCTGCTCGGCTTCGGCATGGTGCTGCCGCTCATGCCGCTCTACGCTGCCGATCCGCGCTTCGCTGCCACGCCGACCCAGATCGGCTGGCTGATGGCCATCTATTCGATCATGCAGTTCCTGTGCGCCCCCTACTGGGGCCACCTCTCGGATCGCATCGGCCGCCGTCCGGCCCTGCTGCTGGGACTGGCCGGCTCCGCGATCTCCTATCTGGCCTACGGTCTGGCCGATACCCTCTGGATCCTCTTCGCCGCCCGCGCCGCAGCCGGCATCATGGGCGCCAATATCGCCGTGGCCCAGGCCGCCATGGCCGATCTCACACCGCCCGACCAGCGCTCCAAGGCCATGGGACTGATCGGTGCCGCCTTCGGCCTGGGCTTCATCCTGGGACCGGCCTTCGGCGGCTGGCTGGCCGGCTTCGGCCTGGAAACCGCACCCCTCGTCGCCGCCCTGATCACCGGACTCAATGCCGCCGCCGCACTCCGCTACCTGCCGGAAACCCGCCCCCCCGCCAGCACCAGCACCACCACGCCATCCCGGCTGCACCATCCGCTCTTGTCCGGCAATCCCTGGCGCATGGCCCGACGCTTCCCCGGCGCCTGGAGCGCCTGCCTGGTGATGGGGGGCTTTGTCACCCTCTTCGCCGCCTTCGAGGTGACCTTGCCCTTGTGGGGACACGACCGGCTCCACTGGGACATGCGCACCACCGGCTTCATCTTCACCTTTGTCGGCCTCATCGCGGTCATCACGCAAGGCGGCGTGGTCCGACGCCTGCTGCCGAAAATCGGCGAAAAGCGCACCGCAGCCACCGGCCTGCTGCTGGTCACCCCGGGACTGCTCCTGCTGACACCCGATGCCGGCTGGAACGGCGTCTTGCTCCCGCTCGCCCTCATCTCCGCAGGCAGCGGTCTGATCCATCCCTCCCTGTCGGGCCTGACCAGCCTCAACACCACCCCGGAGGCCCAAGGCAGCATGCTCGGTCTGTTCCAGTCGCTCAGCGCCCTGGGCCGCTGCGTGGGACCGGTACTCGGCGGCATCCTTTACGATGCCTTGCAAGGCTCACTCTTTCCCATCACGGCAGCGGGAATCGCCCTGGTGCTGCTCTTGCTGCTCCGCTCCGGCCACCGGATGCACGATCTGCGCTCGCCAGCCGGGATACCCCCATCACCAGACGCTCCATGACACGCCGCTCGTCCCCGCCGCTCTTGAGTTCCCGATCCGCCTCCTGACACCGCAACAATCCGTTCGCCAGACCCCTCGCCGGCAGCGAACGGGCCTGCGCCAGAAATTCGTTCTTCTCCTTCCAGAACACCTGCAACGCCGTGGCCACCGCATCGGGCGCATCCCCGCGCTCCAACAACGCCGCCGCCTGAATCAAACGCCGCAAACGCTGCGTCAACAAACCAACCAGCGCCAACGGCTCTTCACCGCCATCCAGCAGCGTATCCAGTACCGTCAACGCCGCCGCATGCCGCCCCCCGAACACCGCAGACGCCAATGCAAAACCGCTGGCCTGATCCGATTCGCCAACCGATGCCAGCACATCCTCCAGCGTCAACGATCGCCGTTCACCCAGAAACAACACCAGCTTCTCCAACTCCGACTCGGCATGCCGCGCATCCCCTTCCAACCGCCCGGCCAACAACAATACCGCATCCT
>PEAN01000145.1:1862-2622 GCA_002753735.1 Magnetococcales bacterium DCbin4 | reverse complement strand
TCCCAAAGCTGGTTGCGGTTTAAAAGCGAAAACAAAACCTTGGAAGCTTTGCCTCCCAACCTCCAATGGAAAAGGGAACCCCCTTCCCAGACCCATCCATAAATTTAGCACAACAGGGAGAAGCTGAATGGTTACCTTGCGTTATTATAGCCGGTTCGTCAGGTGGCGACCTGGGACCGCCCTCCCGATTTGGCACGATACAAGGCGGCATCCGCCTTTTCCCACCAGGACGCCAGGGAATCCCCCTTTTCCCATTGGGCCAGACCAATGCTCACTCCCAACTTTTTCGATTCCGTCACCCCGATGTCAAGCCCCCGCACCGACTCGCAGATTCGATTCATGAGTCCATGGGCGTTGTGCAACGACGTATTGGGTAAAACAAGGGCAAATTCATCTCCCCCCGTCCGCGCCAACAGATCGGCATCGCGAATGATGTTGGAAAAGGTGCGCGAAACCTTGCGCAAAACCTCATCCCCCTCACCATGCCCCAGGGTATCGTTATTTCCTTGAAATAATCCAGATCCAGACAGCCCAGGACCAAAGGGGCGCCGTACCGGTCGGCCTGGATCCGTTCCTGTTCCGCCCGTTCCATGAACACCCTCCGGTTCACCAACCCCGTCAAGGCATCCTTGCGCGCCTGCTCGTACAGATCTTCATAGACCAGAGCCCGCTCCAACGGAACACGCAAATCATCAAGAACCGACTCGACCTCCTCCATATTGCCATGACTGCGGGAAACATCGAACCGGTGCATCAGCAA
>PEAN01000145.1:1020-1740 GCA_002753735.1 Magnetococcales bacterium DCbin4 | reverse complement strand
TCCAACAGTTTCTGTCGGTGCGGACCATGGCAGGAACAGGCGGCAGGATTGCGTCCCCTTCCCGAATGACGATAGGCCACCAGATCATGGTCAATCCTGGGAGCCAGCCAACGTGAAAACGCCTCCAGCATCGAATCCAAATCCAACGTTTCGCCCAACTTTCGATGCAGGTCGTAAACCCGCGAAAGGCGAATGGTTTCCCTTTTATAATCCTCGATCTCCTCCTGAAGATCGGTCGGATGCCTGGCGAACAGCACCGGATTGATTTTCCGCATCCGGCGACTCGAAAGCGATACGCTCATGCCCATGGGACCCATCCCTCAGTGTTTGTCCGGGTTCAATGCTCCATACGTCATGGAACCCCGAATCCTTTTCCCCAAGCCCAATGCTCACCTACAGTATCTATCGGGGATTGCCAAGTTCGTGCCAAAAGAATCCGTCACGAAAGAGGATTCCGGAAAAAGAATCGGATTGTGTTTTTATTGTTATTTATCAACAAGATATAGAAATAATACATTATTAAAATACAGCGCAGGACGTCACGCTTGCGTGATCGGGATGGGTCCCATTTCCGTCAGGGGGGAGAATGAAAAAAAAAGGTGGGGATATTTTTCCCCACCCGGCAATGAATGAACGTCAATAAGGAAAGATCGGCTATTGCAGAAGCTGCTGAACCCGGGTCGATGAAAGTTTGTCACCTTGCGTCTGGAGCGCCAGATT
>PEAN01000145.1:0-1010 GCA_002753735.1 Magnetococcales bacterium DCbin4 | reverse complement strand
GGTGCGAAGAAAGTTGGCGATGGAATTGGAGGCCTCTTCGGCCATGTCGGCATTGAGAATACGCCCCCCCGGAAACGTCAGCGATTCGGACAAGCGTGACAGAGTATCGGCGACCTGGATCAATTGTGTCTGGGAAGAGCCCATTGCGGCTCTTTGATCGCTGATCCGTTGCAATGCCTCACTGGCGGCATTCAGCACATTCTCGGCCCCCTCCTGAGAGGTGATGTCCACGGAAGTCATCACATCGGTAAGGTCCTGTAACTGAACCCGGGTCTGACTTTCAGGATCGGATCCACTCTGGAACGACAGGGTTTGGTCGGCTGCCAGGGGATTGATGTCGTTGTAGCTGGTTTCGGCAAGGATCGCCTGAATCTGGCCCTGGATCGCCTCTGCCTCGTCCTGAAGGTTTTGCCGGTCGGACTCATTGGATCCGGCATTGGCGCTTCGGGTGGCGAGTTCCTTGATTTTCTGCAAACCTTCCTCGACCTCGCCCAGGGCGGCATCGGCGACCTGTGTCAGGGAAATGCCGTCATTGACCTCCATACGGGCCTGACCCGCCCCCTGCATCTGACGGGTAAAGCGGTCGGCGATGGCGATCAGGGCGGCGCTTTCGAACCCCTGCCCGGTTTTCAAGCCGCTCCCGAGCTGTTTGAAGACATCGCCGATGGATTTCAGCGTCGAATCGGTTTTTCCGGCGAGGTTTTGCAGTGCAACACTGCTGGTTGCGATCATGGCCATGATGGTTCTCTCTTTCTCCCCTGACTCACTTTCCACATCAACCGGTGGATGACGCGAGGACCGGAAGGAATCCGAATCCTCGTGACAGCCTCTTCACCAACCCAGTTTAGCGGATTATTTATCGATGGTCCAGAAAAACCACTCAGAAGCAATCCTGTGCGGTCCTGGTTTCATCAACGAGAATGCAATTTTGATGCAATTTCTTCATGGTTCGTGACATTTTTCTCCATAAGGGAGTCAATCGATTTATTATCATTTATTTTCAATATGTT
>PEAN01000003.1 GCA_002753735.1 Magnetococcales bacterium DCbin4 | reverse complement strand
CGGTCTTTGCGAAAAGACCGGGACACATTGCAGGGGGTTAGGCATGACCACATGCGGTGAATGGGCGCGAAAGATAACAAAATCAACACCCTGGGGGCAATCCCTTGAGACCCTTTTTTTTTCTTGATCGTTTCCAAAAACGGGGAGATCTGAATGGTGACCATGAATCAGGGGCATGAAAAAAAAGGGGCGGCCCTGATCGCCATCACCCATCGCGGGGTTGCGGCAGCGTTGCAGGTGTCGGAAAACCTGATGCAATCCCATATTTTTGCATTGTTGACCCGGTCCGGGGAGCAGGAGGTGGGGGATGCGGCGGTGACCTGGATCGAACCGCCGCTTTCGGCACATGTCGAACACATCCTGGCTCATCATGATCCGGTCATCTTCTTTGCCGCCCTGGGGGCAACGGTGCGGCTGATTGCACCATATCTGCGCGATAAACAGACCGATTCCGCCGTATTGGCGGTGGATGAAGGGCATCGATATGTCCTGCCGGTGGTCTCGGGTCATCAGGGGGGGGCCAACCGTTGGGCCGGACAGGTGGCGGAACTGCTTCAGGCGCAGGCAATCATCACCACGGCTTCCGATGCGATGGGACTGCTGCCGGTGGATATCCTTGGCCGGGATTGGGGATTCGTGGTCGAGGCGGATCGGGATACCTTGACCCGGATGGCGGGACACATGGTGGCGGGGTTGCCCTTGGCCCTGGTCCAGGAATGCGGCAGTTGGGAATGGCGCCAGGCGTATGATCCGTTTCCTGCCCATGTCCAATCCCTGGAACGCTGGGAAGATGTCGATCCGGAACGTTACCAGGGATTGTTGTGGATTTCCCGCCGGGAAATTTCGGAGTGCATGCGGCTGATCTGGGGGAATCGGTTGGTGGTCTATCGCCCCCCGCCGGGGCAGGGTGAAGGGTTGGCCATCGGTGTGGGTTGCGACCGGGGGACGTCAGAGGATACGGTCGAGGCGGCGCTGGAACAGTTGCTGAAGGATCATTTTTTCTCTGAACGTGACATCAAGGTATTGGCTTCCATCGATGTGAAACGGGATGAGGCAGGCTTGCTGGCGCTGGCGCGGCGGTTGGACAAGGAGATTGTTTTTTATTCCGCCGGGGAACTGGGGGGCGTCAAGGTCCCCAACCCTTCGGCGACCGTTGCGCGCCATGTGGGGACCCCATCGGTGGCCGAAGCGGCGGCGATCCGGGTGGCGGGGGGGACGTTGGCGGACATGGTGGTGGAAAAAATGACCTTCCGGGGGGAGGATGGAAAAAATGTCACCATGGCGGTAGCCCGTTTGACCGGGGGGGCGGCGGAACGTTTTGGCAAGGCGCGGGGGGCGTTGTTCCTGGTGGGATTGGGTCCCGGGGATCACGGACAATTGACCCAGAAGGCATTGTCGGTGTTGCGTGACGCCGACTGCATCGTGGGTTATAAAACCTACATCAAGCTTTTGGGGTCACTGACCCGGGGCAAGGAGGTCGTGGGCAGCGGCATGCGCCAGGAATTGGACCGCTGCATGGAAGCCTGTCGGCGGGCGGCGTTGGGACAACGGGTCGCCCTGGTCTCATCGGGAGACGCAGGGGTTTATGGCATGGCGGGGCCGACGTTGGAGATGCTCTTCGCCTCGGGCCTGATGCCACGGGTGAAGGTGGAAATCATTCCGGGAATCACGGCGCTGGTCTCTGCCGCGTCGCGCCTGGGTGCCCCGCTGACCCATGATTTTGCCGCCATTTCCCTTTCCGACCTGTTGACGCCATGGGAGGTGATTGAACTCCGGTTGGCGGCGGCGGCCCAGGGGGATTTCGTGACGGCGCTCTACAACCCCAAAAGCGGCAAGAGAACGACCCAGATCGAACGGGCCAGAGAGATTTTCCTCCGTTTCCGCAATCCCAAAACCCCCGTTGCCCTGGTCACTTCCGCCTACCGCGATCAGGAATCGATTATCCTGACCGATATCGAGGCGATGACTGCGCATCCCATCGGCATGCAGACGACGGTGCTGATCGGCAATCGTGCCACGTTCATTCGCGATGGTTTGATGGTGACACCACGGGGGTATGGAGAGAAATATGACTTTCAGGCCAAGGTGATGGCGGCCATGGCGGAAGATGAGGATGACCGGGGCGGGGTGGGGGTATGAATGATCGTCGGACCCTCATGATTCAGGGGACCACTTCGGATGCGGGTAAATCGATTCTGGTGGCTGCCCTGTGCCGCTGGTTGCATCGCCGTGGGGTTGCGGTGGCACCGTTCAAGCCGCAAAATATGGCGTTGAACAGTGCCGTCACCGAGGATGGTGGTGAGATTGGCCGGGCGCAGGCGTTGCAGGCTTTGGCGGCGGGCGTTGCCCCCCATACCGATATGAATCCGGTCCTCCTCAAGCCCAACAGTGAGACGGGTGCCCAGGTGATCATTCAGGGACGGGTGGTGACCACCTTGACGGCTCGCGATTACCATGCCTTCAAACCACAGGCCATGGTCCATGTGTTGGAATCCTTTCATCGGTTACAGCAACGTTATTCGATGATCGTGGTGGAAGGGGCGGGGTCGCCGGCAGAAATCAATCTGAGACACAATGATATTGCCAACATGGGGTTTGCCGAGGCGGTTGATTGTCCGGTGGTGTTGGTGGCCGATATCGACCGGGGTGGGGTGTTTGCCCACCTGGTGGGGACCCTGGAACTCCTGACCCCCTCCGAAGCGGGGCGGGTGTGTGGGATGATCATCAACAAGTTTCGGGGTGACCCGGCCCTGTTGCAACCGGGCCTGGAATGGTTGGAACACAGGACGGGCAAGCGGGTCTTGGGGGTGTTTCCCTTCTTGCCTGAGCTCAGGGTCGGTGACGAAGACAGTTTTTTTGTCTGCAACCCCCAACGTTCCAAGGATCGGGATGCGCTCAGGGTATTGATTCCCCGGTTGCCGCGCATCAGCAACCATACCGATTTTGATCCGTTGCGTTGGCATCCCCGGGTGCATCTGCATTTCTGGCAACCGGGAGCGGCGATTCCCGGGGCCGATTTGATCATCCTGCCTGGCAGCAAAAGTGTCCCGGACGATCTTGATTTTTTGCGGCGCCATGGTTGGGTTGAGGCATTGAACCGCCATCTTCGCTTGGGGGGGAGAATTTTGGGTATTTGTGGTGGCTTTCAAATGTTGGGGCGTCGTCTTGAGGATCCTTTGGGGGTGGAGGGGCATCCCGGGATCACCGAAGGGTTGGGTTTTCTTGAATGCAGCACCCGTTATGGGGAAGAAAAAATTTTGAAGAATGTTTCCGGTCGGTTGTCCTGGAATCAGGCTCAGGTGCAGGGGTATGAAATCCATATGGGTGTGACGATGGGGGCGGATATGCAGCGGCCCATGATCGTTTTGGAGCCGGGAGGGGCGCATGGTGCGATGTCAGGAGATCACCGGGTCATGGGGTGTTATCTGCATGGCGTGATGGATCATCCTGAAGGGTTGGCGGCCATTCTGGCCTGGAGCGGGTTGGAGAGCAGGGAATCGGTCGATGTGGTGGCGGAAACGTCACGTTCGCTGGATCGCCTGGCCGATACCTGGGAACGGGTGATCGATCCTGAATTCTTGAACTCCTTGATGTAACGGGATGGGTCCGGGAAGGGAGCGCTCCCTTCCCGGTAGGGTTTGGGGTAACGCCCCAAGGTGTTGATCTTTCGTGAGGTCGTTTGCTATGTCCTGGATCGCGGTTCTTCCGCTGGTGTTGATGGCAAGTCTGGTGGTTGTTCTCTTTCCGCTCGGCTTGAAAAACGGCAATCGTCCGTTGCCGGTGGGCTTGGAGGATGACCCGCGCATGGAGTTGGAACACCGGCGTGTCGTTTTGCTGGCCCAGTTGAAGGAGATGGAACAGGAAGGTGGGGACCAGGGGCTGGAAGCGGGAAAAGAGGGATTGGAGGCGGAACTGGCCGACGTGTTTGGACAACTGGATCGAACTGCGGCGGTTATCCCTGCCGGGGGGATGGGGGTTGCGGGCGGCGATGGCAGGGTCAGCGGTGTTGACAAAGGATTTGCGGCCGCTTTCGTCCTGTTCGCGGCGACATTCAGTACATTGTTGTATGTATTGATGGGGACGACGGAAAAAATTGAACTTCCCTCCAGCCCACATGTCGAATCGTCGGCCCAGATCAACCAGATGTTGGATCAGGCGGTGCAAAAGTTGAAACAGGAGCCGGGCAATCTGGAGGGATGGATGCGTCTGGCCCGTTCTTTTGCTGTGGTGCAGCGAACCCGGGAGGCGATCCAGGCGTATTCCTTTATCGTTGGCAATCATCCCCGGTCCATGGAGGCTCGTGTGGCTCTGGCGGAACTCAAGGTGCAGGCGGGTGAATCGGAGGATGAAATCAAAGAGGGGGCCGGGATGTTTCGGGCCATCCTCGCCGAGGATCCCAACCAGCAGGATGCCTTGTGGTTTCTCGGTGGATTGGCGATGCGGGCCGGGGCCAAGGATGAAGCGGCCGATTATTGGAACCGTTTGTTGCAACGTCTGCCGCCGGATGACCCCAACCGGGAAATGATACAACAGGCTTTGACCGACCTGAAAAAACAATAGGTCCAATCACCCATCCTGAAGGCGACCTCCGGAATGATTGGAGGAACATCCAGTTCCAGGAAACCGGATCCGCCTGGTTTTACCCTGACGGAGATGGCCATGGCCATCCTGATTATGGGAATCTTGATGACCATGGGTATTGGGGTTTTGCGGTCCACTTTGGAACATCTCTCTTTGGAGGAAACCCGGAGCAGGTTGAACCATTTTCAGGAAATTTTTGTTCATTATCTGCGGCGTAACCAAAGGTTGCCCTGTCCGGATGTCGATGATGATGGCAATTACGATGGAAGCGAGGATTTGACCGGGGGGATCTGTACCCGATCCTCGGGGGTTCTCCCTTATGCCGAATTGGGGTTGGATCGTCACGAAGTCATGGATGGATGGAACCACTTCTTCACCTATCATGTCAGCAACCAGACCAATACCGCTGCCGATATCTCCGTCCGATGTCCGTCCCGTCATGATTGGACCGCTTCTTCGGTGATCAGGGAATCCTTCCAGGGGGAATTGACGGTGACCGGAAGTGGGACGGTTGATTGCGCCGTCGCGGTGGTTGTGTCGCATGGACCCAATGGCGATGGGGCGCATACGGTGGATGGTTATCGGAATGCGACGGTGGATGCCGGGGTTGATGAACTGGAAAATGCGGACGATGATTGGACATACAGCAGTCATGAATTCAGCGGCAACCATGATGATCTGCTGGTTTCCTTCTCGGCAACCGAACTGATGGCGCCATTGATCCGGGAGGGGTCGATCCTTGCGGAGGGTGTATTGTCGTCCAACCTTGAGACGACGTTGACGCGGATTCAAGGGGCATTGTTTGCATTTGCTGCGGGTCGCCTCAACGATCATCCGGGGTGTCCGGCACTCCCTGCCTGGACTGTGGACACGGTGTATGCCGAGGGGGAACATGTCATCCCTCCCGGGACGAAGGCAAACGGTTATTTCTATGAAGTGGTTGTCGGCGGCACTTCGGTGGAACAGCCGACGACGTGGCCCACGGTGGTGGGTCAGATCGAGCCAGAGGTCGGTGGGAGTGTTCAATGGAACACGGTGGCGACGGTTTCATCCCGTAATCGTCATCACAGACATGATCTTCCCGGAGGGGCGACGACAGAAGCCTCCGGGGTCGATGGAGATGTTCATGATCCCATGATCGGTTTTGTTCCGTTCACGACCCTTTCCCTGTCGCCATCGGATGTGACCGACCCTTGGGGCAACCCCATCCGTTATCTTGTGGATGGGCGGTGTGCCGGTGATACGCTGGTGGATGACGGGCTGTTTTTCCCGGCAAGCTGTGGGGTATCCGGGACGGCCTATCTGTTGGTCAGCGGGGGGGCGGATGGTTTTGATGCGTCCCATTATTCGGCGGGGATCAGTTCGGGTTGTCATGCATCGGATCGTTGCGTTGCGGTGACGGTCTTTGAACTTTTGGACCGGATGACTTCCGCAGGGATTTCTGTCGATACCTTTACGGGGTGCCCTTGAAGATGGATGATCGACGGTCAGGGATGACGCTGGTCGAGATTGCAGTGGTCATGGTGATCATGGGGTTGTTGGTGGGAACAGGGATTCTGATGGGACGGGCCATGATCGAGGGGGCACGGGCCAAGGATACCATGGCGATGGCATCCGATCTTGTGGTTGCTTTCCGTGGTTTCAAGGAAAAATATCATTATCTCCCTGGGGATCTTCCCAATGCCCGCGCAAAGATTTCAACCGATGTTCCGGTTGAATGTGATTATACGCGGGATGACGACGCCAATACGCCCATGGTTGTGGGTAATGGGGTGATCGATGCGGTGGTGGTCGGTGTGGATAAGCTTTCGGAAACCTCATGTGTATCTGAGCATTTGAGTCATGCAGGGATGATCAAAGGGGGGGCGGAGGCCATGCGGAGTCGGTTCGGAGTCGTACGTGTGCTTTCCCGGGCCGCCTTCGAGTTGGAAACGGGTGCCCCCGACCTGCCCGATACTTGGCGCAACGTCATCGTTTTCGAGCAGTTACCCCTTGATGTGGCCCAGGAGATGGATCGACAAATGGACGAAGGGGGGTTCAACAGCGGCCAACACCGTTATGTGGCGCAGGATCCGGTGCCGTTGTATGTATTGCCGTTGTGACGACTACAGATGGATGGAATATTAATGGATATCATAATATGGTGGCTAACTATCTCCAGATTGATTTTCATGTCTTTTCATGGAATCGTTGTCAACGCATACGTTATTTAATTTATTTTTAATATAGTCAACAAAACCTTTTCCCAGTTGGTGTAGTTCAAAAATTTCAAATGACGTTTTATTTGTAATCTCGAAGGCTGCAAAATTATTATGAACAAGAGTATTTCTTAGATGGCCAATTTCAATGAACGCCTCAATGGACCTTGAAAGATCCTTGTTTTCATCTATTTCTTTCTTTGCGCTTAATTTAAATTTATCGCCAAAAAGGGAAAAAAATGTATTTGCATTTCTTCCAGGTTTGTCCTGATAACTCCAATCAAAATAAGTGTGATAGTTCCTGTCAATTGCTTTTCTCTTGAACAAATTGACGATCTCAGAACAACTTCCTGATTTTGTCTCAATAAAATCAATAAGTATTTTGCGGATCTCGTGCTCAAAATAACTGGCAGATGAGAGCAATAGCATCTTGGTGAAATGCCTATTGACGTCACTTGAAAGGGACGGCTGTCCATTTTCATCAAGGAAACCAATTATTGAAACAATTTCGTTATTTATTTTTTCAATGGGATCCATATTACCCAAGCATTTCTTGTGCACGCCGAAGTCGAGTGCTGACATTGGCTTTACTGGTCGTGTGAGATTGAGTGGCTTCACGAAATGCGTCGTCTTGCTTTAACTCCTCTAACTTACTTTCACTGAAAATTCTTACATCTGTATTATAATTTTTATTTGTATTATAATCTTTATATGCGGTCCGGCATGTAGCTACAAAGATTGATTCAAAAATTGAAACATTGAACCGTCCATCCCTATTGCAAAAAAACTTCTTTTGATTTGCGGGAATTTTTCCAATAAAACTTTTGAATAGATCTTCAAGATATTTAATTTTATCTTCATTATAAGATTTTGCGCGCAGAGAAAAATTATTTAAAAATTTAACTAATGATGGCTTATAGGTATCTCCTTCAATAAGCATGGCGAAACCTCTAAGAATGTATTCAATATCTTTCATGTTCGTATCTGGGTGTGAGGTTTGTGTATGTTGTCTCCAGTTTTCATCCAGATTGATTCGGAAAAGCATGTCATAAAATTTGGAGTGAAACAGACTCGCTCTTATTTCTTGTGGCTTTAAATTTGTTCCACCAGTATTTAATCGATTAAATACTTCAAAGATAACGCTATGATCGTCTTTTGGGACGTTCTGCTTGATGATTATATTTCTAATTGTTCTCAATTCAAATGCGACCTTATCTTCCTCGTTAAGAGTAGAATAGTTAAAACCATTAAATTTGTTCTTCTGTTTAGACTGATTTGAATTTGATAAAAGCCTCAGATTAAAGTCGATGAAATATCTATTATCATCAATTATTTCGTCAGGTATATTGCCCTTTTCCTGGAATATCACTCTCAATTCATGTCTTTTATCATCTCTTGGGAATCTTTCTTTCATAAAATAATAAATCGTCATATAACGCTGCTGCCCGTCAATAACGAGAAATACATTCTTTTTTTCTTCATAAAGAAAAATCTGGGGAATTGGTATTCCCAATATAATTGACTCTATAAGTTTTGATGCTTGCCTGATATCCCAAACATAGTTTCTCTGGAAACCTGGAATCTTTACGACGCCAGAATTAATGAAGTAAAATAGCGTTTTTATATTGAAATCATTCGGTGATGATGATATTTCATATTCCTGAATGCCGAAATCGTCATCAAAATTTTCGCTTTCATCATTATCAGTTTCCGGTTCATTGGTTCCATTGTTTTTCAAGTTAGTCACCTATTCTTCAGTAGAAAGTCCAATTCGGGTTAGGAAAAAACATGCTCGTAACGAAAAAAAGCGGGTTCCATTCGCGGTGATTTTATTGGAATCAAAATGATTACGTTAAGAATTAAAAAATAAAATAAATGTCATTTGTTGTAATTTTTAATCATTATTGCAAAGATAAGAATCAAGAATTTGAAGCTTAAAGGAAAATATATAGATTTCAATCAGTGTTTGAATGATATCTGGTTATGGTTTAGATGTCAATATTTCCAGATGATCGGTATGTTTCTGTTGGGGAATGGCGTCGGAACAACAACTTTCAAGGTGCAGGCGGAAATCGGAGGAGAAAATCAAAGGTGGGGCCGGGATATTTCGGGCAATTCTTGCCGAGGATTCCAACCCGACCATTACAAAATTTGGCGCCGTTGCATGCGTTGTAATTGTATTAATCATATAATTAACAATAAAATATTATTATTTAAATTTTTTGTTATGGATTGATTGAATGGAGAAGGTTATGTTCAATGGTTCATCTTCAGGTTGAGGGGGTGGTGGCAAAATGTGAACGCTGATGTTTTCGGAGAAGGGGATCACCCCTTCTCCGTTGCATTCAGGAAATTCTATTTTTTCAACTGCGATACATCCCGCACGGCACCACGGGCGGCGGAGGTGGTCAGGGCGGCGTAGGCTTGCAGTGCCGGGGATACCGCGCGCACCCGGTGTTCGGGGGCGAAACGGATGATTTCACGGCGGCGTTGTTCCAGGATGGCGTCGGATACGGCAACATTGATCCGGCGGTTGTGAATGTCGATGTCGATGCGGTCGCCTTCCCGGATCAGGGCGATCTCCCCCCCTTCTGCGGCTTCGGGAGAAATGTGACCGATGGACAGTCCCGATGTCCCACCGGAAAAACGGCCATCGGTGATGAGGGCGCACGATTTGCCAAGATTTTTTGACTTGATGTAGCTGGTCGGATACAACATTTCCTGCATCCCCGGTCCCCCCTTGGGCCCCTCATAGCGGATGACCACACAATCACCCGCCTGGATTCGATCCGCCAGAATGGCGTCGCATGCCTCTTCCTGACTGGAAAAGATGCGGGCGGGACCGGAAAAGGTCCAAATGGAGGTATCGACGCCGGCGGTTTTGACGATGCAGCCGTCACGGGCAATGTTGCCGTACAGCACCGCCAAGCCACCATCACGGGTATAGGCGTGTTCGAGGTCGCGAATACACCCCTGGGTACGGTCCCGGTCCGAATCCTGCCAGCGGCTCGATTGACTGAACGGTTCGATGGTGGCGACACCGCCCGGGGCGGCCAGGGCGCGTTCGTGCGCTTCCCGGGTGGCGTGGGTCCCCAGGATGTCTTCACGATCGATGGCTTCTCCCAGGGTTGAGGCATGGATGGTGGGGGGATCACGATGGATCAGACCGGCACGATCCAGTTCACCCAGAATGGCAAACACCCCGCCCGCCCGATGGACATCCTCCATATGATAACGGTCGGTGGAGGGAGCAACCTTGCACAGACACGGTACTTTGCGGGACAATCGATCAATGTCGGCCATGCCGAACGGCACTTGCGCTTCATGGGCGGCCGCCAGAAGATGCAGGATGGTGTTGGTCGATCCCCCCATCGCAATATCCAGGGTCATGGCATTTTCAAAGGTGTCGAATCCGGCGATGGAACGGGGCAATACCGAATCATCGTCGTATTCGTAGTATCTTTTGGTCAAGGCGACGATGATCTGGCCGGCGCGCTCAAACAGGTGACGCCGCTGGGCATGCGTCGCCAGGAGCGATCCATTACCGGGCAGGGCCAGACCCAGGGCTTCCATGAGGCAGTTCATGGAATTGGCCGTGAACAGACCCGAACAGGAACCGCAGGTGGGACAGGCGGATCGTTCCATGAGTGCGAGATCACGATCTTCGACCGCACGGTTGCCGGCGGCAATCATGGGATCGATCAAATCCAGTTTGCGCAGTACCTGCCCGTCCTTGATCATTTTTCCCGCCTCCATGGGGCCGCCGGAGACGAAGACCGTGGGGATGTTCAGCCGCAGGGCGGCCATGAGCATGCCCGGGGTGATCTTGTCGCAATTGGAGATGCACACCATGGCGTCGGCAGTATGGGCGTTGACCATATATTCGACGCTGTCGGCGATCAAATCCCGGGACGGCAGGGAGTAGAGCATCCCGCCGTGGCCCATGGCAATGCCGTCATCAATGGCGATGGTGTTGAATTCCTTGGCTACGGCACCGCTGGCTTCAATCTGTTTCGCCACGATCTGCCCCATGGATCGCAGGTGGACGTGACCGGGGACGAACTGAGTGAAGGAGTTGGCAATGGCAATGATGGGTTTGCCAAAATCACCATCCGCCATGCCGGTGGCGCGCCACAGTGCTCTGGCTCCAGCCATGTTGCGACCGTGGGTGGACGTGCGGGATCGTAGAACGGGCATGAAATTCTCCTGAAACTGGAAGGAACAGGACTGCGTAAGCCTGTCCAATGAATATCATCCGTGGTTTTTTGAACCATGGCGTGATCATAATGGAACCATTGCGGGATGGTGAATCGTGGTCATCCCATTTTCAAGGAATCGACAGGTCATGACACTTTTTTTGGAAATTCATCCCACCGATCCCCAACCCCGGCTGATTCAGCAGGCGGCTCAGATCATCAAGCAGGGGGGAATTGCCGTTTTTCCCACCGACACCACCTATGGACTCGGCTGTTCCCTGGATAACCGCAAGGGCATGGAAAAAATAATCCGTCTCAAACAATTGCCACCCAACCATCAATTTTCCATCCTGTGTCCCGATCTGTCTGAAATTTCACGCTATGCCCGGGTCGGCAACCAGACTTATCGGACTTTGCGTAAATATCTCCCCGGTCCGTACACCTTTGTCCTTGAGGCGACCCGGGATGTGCCCAAGACCATCCTTCCCAAAAGAAAAACCATCGGCCTGCGTATCCCCGATCACCCCATTTGCCTGCATCTGCTCCAGGCTGTCGGGATGCCGTTGCTTTCCACCTCGCTCAGGCTTCCGGGACATGATGGCATCCTGTTTCATCCAGACGAAATCAAGGAGCTGTTGAAAGGCCGGGTCGATCTGATGGTCAATGGTGGCGTGTTGCCGGAGGTCCCGTCAACGGTGATTGATCTGAGCGACGATGTACCACAAATCTTGAGAAAAGGGGCAGGTCCCGTCGAGGCATTTCTATAGGGTTTGCGTTACATTCAGCGTCAATAATGATCAAGAACAATGGGGTCAGGGGATTTCCCTGGGACCCCTTTATTGATCGTGAATGTCAGCCACCACCATCAGTCGAAAATATCCAACAGCGATTCCAACGGATTTTTCTTCCGGTAATGTTTGTCCTTGCCATGATCGTAATGCTTCGAGTCGTGTTCATGGCGATACCGTGGGGGGGCATCGTACTGCCGATGACTGTCACCTCGTGGTTCAGGCGTTGAAGTTCTGAAAGAATGTTCCGGGTCTTGACGGTGTTGCAATTCATTGCGCAAGGGTTGCAGCAGTTTGTCCAATTCTCCACGATCCAGCCAGACGCCACGACAGCGGGGACAGGTATCCAGTTCAACACCTTCCCTTTGCACCACCAGCATGCCAACTTCACAATTGGGACAGACCAACAAGGGCATCAGCGTTCTCCTCATGGTTCCGATGGAACATTCTTTTGCAATCGATCCATTAGAATGTAACAATGGATTGGGATTTACACAACGGTTCGGGTCTGGATGGTGGTCATCATGAACGTAAATGATATCGTGGAAGTGGCACGCAAAAAAGCGGATGACGAACGATTGCACCAGGCAAATATCGATCCATTCAGCCTGGAAGAAATCAAGGAGACCGGGGGGATTTTTAAGAAAATCATCCTGCCCAAACTTCAGGAATTGAAAACCCGATTGGAACAGGGGCACTTCCTGGTGCGCATCTACTCCGTTCCCTACCTGGATGTCATGCCGGACAAACTGCGGCGCATCGATTTTGTCGTGGCCCGGGTCCCCGAAGGGACGACCATCGATGAACGTGTGGAGGAATGGTTGGAACATTCGGGATCCCGCATGGTGTTCATGGCCAATCCCGAACGGGGCTTCATTTCCGTCTCCATGACGGTTTTTGGCAAACGGTATAACGGCCAACGCTACTCGAACGCTGACATTGATCCTCAAAGGATTGAATCGATGATCTTCAAATTGGTCAACGTCATCTCGTAACGGTCACCCGGGGGAGATGAAGCTTCAACTGTGGCCGTATTCCCGGAGTTCGGCCCGGTGTTTTCTCATGTCCAACTGCGTCAGGATCACCCCGGCCAAGGGGGTCCGGGAGCGGATCATCCGTTTGCGGGCGGTCATCAGATGTTCCTTGTGGGTGACTGCCGACTTGATCAACAAAATGACCGCCTCGATGTGTACACCCAGCAATTGGGCATCGGTGAAACGCAATACAGGAGGCGAATCCACCAGGATTCGATCAAATTCTTCCCGCAGTATTCGCAGGATGGCCGGCCAATGATGTGAAGACAATATTTTGGTCGGATTGACATCGGCCTGCCCCGGACCCAGTACATGATAACCCTCCCGGGTCGGTTCGATCCGATCCAGGATGATCTTGCGCAATTGAGTATGGAAGGATTTGATTTCCTGGTCCGAGGCCGATGGGGTCAACAGGCTTTCGGACAGTGTTTCTGCTTGATGGATGATCCCGGAAATTCCTGGTTTGTTGTGTTTCCGCGTCTCGGGGTTGTCGGAGGGCGGGTGGCGATGATTGCGAAAATCGGCATCAAGGATCAGCACACGTTCGCCGTCCAGCACACAAACTTTGGCCAGTCCATGTACCAGCTCGGTCCGACCTTCGCCGGCGCCACAGGAAGCAATCATGATGGACTTGACCGGTTCATGGGGGTGAATCATCATCAAGCTGGTCCGGATCCCTTGGAGGGCTTCGCCAATAGGGGTTCCCGGGGCACAGGAACGTAGCTGTTCCGGGTTGCGGGTGGAATGGTGGTGTGCGATCAGGGGTACCCAGCCCAGGAGCGGCAGATCGATGGCCTTTTCGGTTTCATAGGGTGTTTTCAGTGTGGGATCAATCATTTCCATGAGAATGACTGTAATGGCTCCCACCAAAAAACCACACAGGATGGTCAGTAATGTCCATTCACCGAATTTGGGCGAATGGATCTGGTTGGGCGGTTCGGCGGGATCGATCAGTTGAATCACCGGGATGTTCATATCGCCCAGAATGTTGGTATCCTTGAACCGTTTCAGAAAGATGCTGTGCAGTTCCCGGTTGGTATCCACCTCGCGTTCCAAGGTTTTGAGTTCCATCGCCTTGGTTTGGAATTCCTTGAATTTCTTTTGTTCCTGAGCCAGTCGTTTTTCAATTTTGGCCAGCCGTCCCTGAGCGGCTTCCAACTCATGGCGGTCCAGGGTCAGGAGGCGGTTTGCTTCGGTTTGGATGGCGGCGTTGGTTTTGGCCAGATCCTTACGCAGGCGCGACAGGGGGGCCTCATTTTCGCTGAATCGGCCCGAAATCCGGGCGATCAACGTTTCCTTCTGCAATGAATCGCGGACCAAATCGCTCAACAGCGAACTGAATGTGACTTCTGATCCGGGTTCTGATGCATTTGATTTCCGGTTGGTGTGAAAATCGATCCAGTCTTCCAGTTTCTGAATTCGAATCTGCAACTCCAACGTTTTGGCAATGGTCATGGAATATTCATCGTTGACCGCCTGGAGCTGTTGCCATTCGATGCTCGATTTTTCTTCCGAGGTGATCAGTCCTGTTTTCTGACGAAAGGCTTCCAGCGCCTTCTCCGCCTTTTCCAAATTGTCGGTCAGGTCATCCAGACGTTGAACCAGCAACTTGGAGATCCGTTTGATCATGGCGGTTCGGGTTTCCATCTGCCATTCGATATGGTTCCTGGCGATGGCATTGACGACCTGGGCAGACCGTTCCGGATCTTTGGAAATGAATTCGATCTCAACCATGTGGCTGTTTTTGACCGGGGTGATGCGAAGATTGGCGCGAATATGATTGACCAGGGCTGAGAGCGATGCTTCCCGTGAACCGACGGCGTGGGTGGCCATGGACCGGGGGGGAACCGGAATGCCGAAAATTTCTAATAATTGAAACAACCACTTGTTCTTTTGGGGCGGTGGTGTGAGTTCATCGATCAGTTTGGAATCCAGCAAATGTTCATTTTCAATCACCCTTGCAATCAACACGGTTCCCTGCAACAGATGGAGTTGGGTACTGAGGTTTTCCCCGATTTGTGGGTCGAGACCCAGTATCCCCTCGATGAAACTGATCTTTGGTTCCTTGTCCTCAATCAACATCCATGCGGTCGCCTTGTACAGATAAGGTTGTGCCAGCAGATGCAACCACAAGGGGGGGAGCAACAGGACGACGAAAAATACGATGGGCCATATACGCCGCCGCAGGACACGCCATATATGCCACAGAAGATGACGTTTTGACGGTTCATCGTAATCGTCCGGAAATTCTCCGGGGAGTTGAATGATGGGGTGAGGGATGGAGTGGGGCATGGGTGCCTGTCGAAGAATACTTTTTCCTGTGGATCCGATGGGGTCATCATACCTGATCCGTGGATCCCGGCAAGATCCATCGGCACTTTGATTTCCCGGCTGACCCGGTGTTGCATGCCCCGGGATGGAAAAACCGGTGGATCCTGGTCGTCATCCCTGGATGAAGGGGAAGTTTTATGGCCATATGATCGACATCTCTCAACATTTGCATGGATGGTTGGGCCGATCATGAACCGCACTTTTCATTCTGTCGTTATTGCACTGCTGATCCCATGGTTTCTCCTGACCCTGGGGGGCTGTGGTTATCGTTTTTCCGGAGATCCTTCCGTCGTTTCGAGCACGCGGTGGGACGGTGTGGTGGTCAAGATGGAAGGGGCAGGGGTCGAGGCCAATCCGGTTCTGGCCCAGCAACTCAAGGATCGGTTGCGTATTCTGCTGTCCATTCCGGCCTACGTGACGCAACCTGCGCGTGCCACGTTGCGCCTCCAACTGGAACCGACCAGCCGCAAACGAATCCTGGAGGACTCTTCCGGTCGTGCAGACCAGTTTGAAATGATGATCAAAGTGCATCCGGTGTTGGAGGAAGGGACGCGTTCCCGTCAATTTCCCGTGATCACCGGCATGGCCAAATTCTATGAACCCAGGGCAGGGGCAGCGACAGATGCGGTTCGCATCAAGGCCGAACAGGAGGCTTTGGATCAGGTGGTTGCATCGTTGGGGGCTTTGCTCGCCTCCGATCCCGAACCATGACGACGCATCCACGCGTTCCCTTTCTACGAAAAGATGGCAATGATTCTTGAGAACAAAACAGAATTGGATGGCCTTGATCAACCGTTTCCACTGCGAACCTTGTTCCGGCGGTGGTTTTTTCCGGGGTTGATGGGGTTCATCGCCATCTTTCTTTCCATCATCGGTTTTGTGTCCAAGGGGGTGGTGGAATCCATCTATTTGGAACTTGCGCAACGCCAGGCCCAGACCATTGCCAAAAGTGTGGCCACTCATGCCCCCCGGGCCTGGGAAAGCCTGATGCATGGGCAATCGGCCGATACGGCGATGACAGAAGAAGAGTCCCGTCTCCTGGCCGATGCGTTCGCGTCCGAGGTCAAGGAGATGAACCTCCTTGAAATCAAGGTGTATGGCCTGAACCGTCACGTCCTCTACGCGACGTTTTCGGATGAAATCGGTGCACTGGAAAATGGTCCGGCGTTGCGTGCCGTCATTCAGACCCGTACCCCGGGAATCGTCAAAAAGATGGATCGGGATGGTGTGCAGAAATATGAACTTTATGTACCCGTCTTCGATACGTCGGGAATCTTGCGGACCGTTTTTGAATTGTACGAACCGGTGGGGTATCTGGATGCCATCATGGGGCAGGCCATGGTTTTAACCCTGGTGGTTCCTGGACTGTTGTTGTCCATTCTGGTGGTGGCGCTCAACAAGCTGGTCAATCGTGCCCAGATTCATATCGATGCCCGGACCCATGAAGCCAATGAGCTGCGACGCAAGGTGGAATCATTCGTCTCCTCGACGGCGGCAAGGGCGGCGCATATGGCGGGCTCCGGTGGCATCATCCCTTCCAGGAATGTGGCGACGACCTTGTTTTATTCCGATATCCGCGACTTTTCCGGGTTTGCAGAACAGAATTCACCCGAAACCGTGGTAGACTTCCTCAACCAGATCATGACCCTTCAGGTCACCATCATTCAGCATCATGAAGGTGATATCGACAAGATGATCGGTGATGCGGTGTTGGCCCGTTTTGACGGGGTGGAGGGTCATCGTCGTGCCATTGCTGCGGCCAAGGATGTTTTGCGTGCGTTGAAGGAACAACTTCTCCCCCGTACGTTGGGGATCGGTATTCATTGGGGCAATGTGATTTCCGGTGCCATCGGGCCGGAGGATCGGCGTGATTTCACAGTCATTGGCGATGCCGTCAACGTTGCGGCACGTCTGTGTGCCGCGGCCAGGGCGGATGAACTGGTGGTTGATGCCGATCTGGCCGATTTCGAGTTTTCCTCGGAAGAGTCGATTCGAGTCAAGGGCCGTACCCAGCCGGTCATCATTCGCCGTTGGAAGGTGTCATCGCCCGTTATTCCACCCTGATCATAAAGGATCGAACCCTATGGAACAACAGATCAATCTTGTCGGTAAGACCGATCAACAGGCGGTCGCGCTGTTGCGCTCCAGTCTGGATCAACCCGAAGTTTGGGATTCCATCATGGTGACCGTGGACAACCATGGCGCTGGGATCCTCGATGCGTTGCAGCAGCAATTGTGGGGACGGTTTGAATGGTATCCCATTCAACCCGGACCCCCTGTCTGGCAATTCATGCTGACCAGAACTGCGGCCAAAATGGCCAAAAGGGGGATTGGAGAATTTCTCGGGGCGGACCACCGCCGCTGTGATGAATTGTTCATTGAATTGGAAAACGCCGTCCAGGCCAATGATTCCGCCAGGGCACAAACCTTGTTTTCACGGTTTACCGTTGGAATGGAACATCATTTCGCCATGGAGGAGGAGGTGTTCTTTCCCGCGTTCGAACAGGCTACCGGGATGACTCAGGGACCGACCATGGTCATGCGTGTGGAACATCGGCAAATGCGGGGATTGATCGGACAGGCGGCCCAGGCGATGGCCCAGGGTAAGTTGGAGGGGGTCGGTCGTGCATGTGCCACCTTAATGATCCTGATGCGCCAGCATAACATCAAGGAGGAGCAGATGCTCTATCCCATGGCGGACCAGCATCTTGGTGGGACGGTCGACGGCCTGGTCCGGTCCATGCAGAAACATGCAGCGGCGAACATGGTCCGTTCCTGAACGGTGTGCCAACTGATTGTCGATTGGTCTTGTGACAACAACGGTTCACGACCGTTGTTGTCCCCCCCATCAGGAACGTGATCCACTGCCTCAAACCATGATCCGATCCACCGGGGCGAATCGCTCGTATTCCACTTCGCGGCGACTGGCCCGGGAACTCGATTGTTGCGCCAGATGCCGACGCTGATGCCAAGCGTGTTCCGAAGCAACATCCAGGACCACCACACCCAGCATGGGGTCCAGTCGATCCAGGCGGGTGAGAAGGCCATGTAACTGACTTTTTTCGACCAGAAGACCGCGGATGACCCGGCCATCAAACAATTCCACGACGTATCTCATTTTTTTTGCTCCTCTCATGATGATCCTGGCTTGCAGCGCAACGAATTGATGTCGCCTTGATAGAAAGATATGCAATGAATGCGCCATGAATTGTGCAATCATTCATCTCTGTTTTTCATCTGTCCCAGGGAGAGGAGGTTCCTTGTTAAGGATTTGATTTGTAGAATTTTTTTATGGAGAGCACACGCCGACTCACCCCCCCATGGGTTTGTGCCGTCAGGGGATTTTCGCGATATGCGGTTTATGGTGGGAAAAAATTGACGATTCCCAACCGCTTTTGACACCCAGGGGGAAAAATATGAGTTTGACGTCAATCAGGGGGCAGGATGAATAATATCAAGCCTTATGGTGATGAACATATCCTGAGTTAAAGCAATCTCGGTATCATCCCCATGGATCAGAATAGAATATTACCGAGGATCCAGATTCGTGAACTTTTATTAGTACCGTCGCTATCAGCACCGGTACTGGTGGGGTTGGGGTTGCTGCCGACCTTCTTTGCCCATGTCAGATGGACGCCACCATGTTCGTCGGTCACCAGGGCGGCTCCTACCCCAATCCCCGACAGGGTGTAATCGTTGGGGGTACCGGCGGACAGGGCATTGTCCCACAGATGATCGTATTGGGTGATACGTCCGGTATCGAAGAACGTAAACAGTTGGGGTTCGCCAAAATCGGTTCGGCCAAAGCTGTAGCGTAACTCGGTGCTTCCCAACCATCCCACATCGCCCAATCCTTCGCCGACGGGATAGGATCGGACGCCGGTCGGGCCACCAAGCTGGAACTTTTCGGCACTGTCGAGGTTTTTGGAGGCAAACATGCCGTTGGCCGCCACCATCCACGACAAGGATTCGGCGAGTTGCTGCCGACGCTGGAGACTCCAGTTGAACTTGCCGAAACCGCCTTCGGTCTGTGCTGTGGTGGCATCGGTGGTCTGGTAGGAGACATTCTTCCCCAGGTCCAGGTCGCCGAGGCCGTATCCTGCGCTCCATGCCAGTTGCCCATCGAAGGGATCGATCAAATCACCCGAGGCACCAAACGTGTACAGGTCGATTTGACGATCATTCATGTTTTGGCCGCTGAAGGTGTTTTCAACATGTTTGCCGTCGTAGTTGGTCGTCAACCAAATGTTTTGTTGGCTGCTGCGTTGGAGCGGATAGGTGCCAAAGACTGAAAACACACTGGTATCACTGGCAAGGTTCAGTGGGACGATGGCCTCATCGATGTCGAGTGCCAATTGGGAATAGGAGGTTCCCAGTTTGGCACCCGTGGTTCCCAGGGGTATTTGCAGGGCCGCTTTGCCACTGAGCATGCCACTGGCGATGGCACCATTGAGTGAAAGCTGTTCACCCATGCCGGTCAGGCTGTTGACATTGAGTTGGGCGTTGAGACGATTGGTGCCGGTATAGCGGCTGCCATAATCATCACCCCAGAGGGTTCCTGTGAGGTGTCGTGTTTCTTCCACCTTGGCAACGACATGGGTCGATCCGGGGAGGTTACCCGGTTCGAGGGTTGTCTTCACCGATTTGATCCCCGGGGTATCATTGGCCAGCAGGACGGCCCGTTCCAACGCGTCCAGGCGCAAGGGTTGACCCGGAGTGACACCACTGGCAAGCATTTCTTCGACAATTTCGGTTTTGACCACTTTGCCGCCGCCATCGACCAGGATTCCTTCGAACCCTTTGCTGCCATCCACCACCCCTTCCTGAACGGCGATTTCGATCTGTCCACCATCGATTTTTTGCGGTGGCAGGTAGGCTTGCACCAGGGGATAGCCTTTGGCCCGCAAATGGTTGGCGACGGTTTCGGATGCCTGTTTGATTTCATCGATTGTCAGTGCTTTTCCCGTCATGGGTTTAAGCAATTGATCGATCTCTTCCTGGCTGGCCACGGTGACGCCGGTGACATGGAATGCCTTGACTTCGATGCGCGGTACGACTTCTTCCCCCTTGGGTTTCAATGCCAGTTGTGAGGTGGGGACTGAGAGTCCCTGGATGGCAACGGCAACTTTGCCACCGCTGACGACTGCCCGGGACAGTTTGACTTCGGCGCCGGGGTGGCCGTTGGCCCGCAGGTGGGCTGCGACCGCATGCACGGCCTCTTCGAATTCGGTGAAGTTGAGTTCCCGTTTTTTCCACGGCTCCAATACCTGGTCGATGGCTTCGGCGGACAGGTCGGACAAACCTTCGATGCGAAATTCGTCGATGGACAGTTTCAGGCGGGTCAGCGACGAGGTCAACGGCGGCATGGCGGCACGGATCACCGTTTTTTTCGATGGACCGGTGCTGGCGATTGTTGCTGCTGCCTCATCGGCATGGCGCTGGATTTCCGCCTGCAGACCACCATCCAGATAACGGTCATCCTCGGTGTTGGCACTGGCCAGCAGGGCGGGGGAACTCAGTACGATCAATCCCACTCCCTGCCAGACAGGAAGGTGCCGCCGGTGTCGGGTTGTATGGGTGGTCATGGATTGATTCCAACCGGCTCGAAGTTGATGGAACAACGTTGTCCAGGTGGCAGTTCAAACTTGGGATTGGGTACGATGAGCCGTACCCGGAAGGTGGAACTTGCGGCATCAATGACACGGTCAATGGTGGCCACCTTGGCGAGAAACGGGCTGCCGACCAGTTTGGGGACCACTTCGAAGAGTTGTCCAATCTTGATGTGACCGAACTGGCTTGCGGGTAACACGGTTTCCACATGCAGGGGGTCCAGTTGGGCAATGCGAAAAATCCGTTCCTGTTTCACGAGATCACCCCGATTGCGATAACGATCCACAACAATACCACGGATCGGGCTGTAGATGCTACGAAGTCGGATCTGTTCCTGACGTTCCTTGAGTTCGAGCTCCGCCAGCTTTTGTTCCGTGGCGATTTCATCCAGTTCCTGGCTGGAGAGGAGTTGTCGTTTATGGAGGTCTGCGTTGCGTTCGTACCGTCGGGCACCATAGGCTGCCTTGGCCGCCAGGACATTGGCTGCCGCTTCCTGGACTGAAGAGTCCAGTTGTGCCAGCAGTTGGTTTTGCTCGACCAGGTCACCCCGGTCCGCCCGTATCAGCTTCAAGGTTCCATCGGTCGGGGTACCCACATCCACTTCCATGGAAGGCTCGATCAGACAGATGGCGGAATGATCGCTTTTGTCGGTGGTGGCGATGGTGGACGGATCGGGCAGTTCCAGGGGTGTCGTTGCCCAACCGTCGGTACCGATGAGGCAACCCCATACCCCAAGGGCAAAAATCACTTTGATTGATGTGTTCATTCCATGATACCCGAGAAATAGCGTGTATGTTGCCAGATGATCCAGAAAAAAAAGGATCTGGGGGATGACTCCCAGACCCATTTTTTTATTGATCATGATGATTGATGGATTCATTCCATGGTTCCCGAGAAAGAGAGGGTATGCCGCATTTGGAAATCGAAGTTGAGTTGGCGACGGCGAATGCGGCGGTGATTGCGTTCGGTACGCCATTGGGCAAAACGGTATACATCACGGGCCATCGCCTGAAGAATGGGACTTTCAGGCCAACGGCCGAGCATGGGGGCGAGGATCCGACGCAAAGGGGAAAGCACACCGGCCACCAGTTCGTCTTCGAGCGACAGTAAATATTGTGCACTGCCCGGGTCTCCTTGACGGGCACAGCGACCGATCATCTGGCGATCCACCCGGGCGTTGTCATGCCCTTCGGTCAGGATGACATGCAGGCCACGGGCCGCCAGTACACTGGCGTCCGGTTGAATATCGGTACCGCGGCCCGCCATGTTGGTGGCGATGGTGACCCGTGGTCCCATACCTGCTCCTTGAATGGTTTCCGCCTCGGTCTTGTCTTGTTTGGCATTCAGCACCCGGTGGGCGATGCCCGCCGCCGTCAGCCGTGCCGACAACGCTTCGGAAGAGGCCACGGTCCGGGTTCCCACCAATACGGCCTGGCCACCATCCCGGCGTTGGATGATGGCTTCAAGCACGGCCTGCCACCGTTGCTCCGCCGTGGCGAAGATCCGTATCGGAAGAAGTTTGCGCCGCGACGGTCGTTGTGGATGAATGCGGACCACACCGACGCCATAGACATCCACCAGTTCTCTGGCGACTTCACGGCAGGTCCCCGTCATACCCGAAAGACGCAGGTAGCGGCGGAAAAACAATTGGTAGCTGATCCGCGCCAGCACCTCTTTTTCGGGACTCACCGCCACTCCCTCCTTGAGTTCGATCAATTGCTGAAGACCCCGTTCCCATGAACGGTCAGGCATGACCCGGCCCGTATTTTCATCCACGATCATTACTTTGGCAACGTCCTGATGTTCACGCACAATGTAATGGACATCTCGTTGGAAGCCATGCAAGGCCCACAGTGCCTGACGGATCGCTTCCTGCGAGCGCATGTGTCCGCTCCAAAGACCGGAGCGTCCCTGTCGCAATTCCTGTAACCGTGAACGGCCCGCATCGGTCAAATGGGGAACCCGTCCTTCCAGTTCAAAGTCTTCTCCTGCGACGAACTGGCGTGCCAGCTCGATGGCTTCGGCGTAGAAATGTTCCGCTCCCGGATCCCGTTGTTCGGCGGAAATGATCAACGGGGTTCGTGCTTCGTCAATGAATACGCTATCCGCCTCATCGACAATGGCAAATTGCAATCCGTGCAGCAGGATGTTGTCTCGCATCCGTCCCGTCAGCCGATCCACCGCCATGACCAAGGGTTGCATATGCCGTCCCAGAGTGATGCGGTCGCGCAGATAATCAAATACCAGTGTCTTGTTGGTGCAATAAACGATATTGGCACGGTATTCACGAATTTTTTCTTCGGTTTTCGTCCCTTCAAGCACCAACCCCGTGGTCAAACCGAATGCAGCATACAACGGTTCCATCAATTGTGCATCCCTGGTGGCGAGATAATCATTGACGGTGACGACATGGACCGCCATTCCCGCCAGGGCAACCGTGATGGCGGGCAATGTGGCCATGAGGGTCTTCCCCTCACCGGTATCCATTTCCACGACCCGCCCATGGAGCAGATGGTATCCGCCACGAATCTGTGCCGGGAAATGCCGCATCCCAAGGATCTCTCCGGCACGGCGTCGCACCAGGGCAAAGCATCGAGCCACATGGGGATCGGCCAGTCCATGCCGGCGGAGCTGGCGCCGTAAATCGGACAGTAGCTGGGACACCGCTTCGTGGGGCAGGGTATCCAGGGAGGCTCCTTCCCGTTCGACCCGGGTCAGGAACCGTTTCATACGTGCGGGATTGGCGGAAACCTTTGCCTCAAGGGTCAAACGGATCCGTTCGGTGGCCCGGTCGATCCATGGCAGCTCATCCAGGCCACGGCGTTGTGGGTAGAGGTCACCAATCAAGGATTGTGCTGGAACCGGGTTCATACGGCAAAGCGCTTCAAGAACAGTTGACGCAGACTGCGATACCATTGCGCGGCGAGGGGGGTCTCCTCGTGGACGAACCGGATATGAATTCGGTTGCCCAACGCCTTGGGGATCATCGCTCCGGTAAAGGCGAGTTCGAATTGGAACAAGGGTGCCAAAGCCTTGGGTTCGTGGGCCTCGGGATTCAGTCCGATGGTCCCTCCGCCCGCGAGTGACAGTGCGAGGCTGGGCAACTCGCTGGTGGCGGCGGGGACTTCCCGGACAATCCGGGCGGGCAGGAGATCCCAGATTTGATCGACTGCTCTGAGTTCCACATGGTGCGTATGGTTGCGTACCAGATCGACATCGCTCTGAGGCACTACGGCCAGCAGGGTGTAACGGGAGGGGTCGAGGACATAACCGATGACATCTCCCCGTTTGAGATAACGACCGGGATAATCGTCCGGGGAAGGGAGGGCAAGGATTCCATCATGGGGGCTGGTCATGGTCATGGCCTGGCGGCGGGCACGGATATCGGCCAGTTGTTCATCGACATGGTTGAGTTCAAGGGCGGCAATCTGGGCTTGGATGCGGTCGAAGGTGGCGGCCAGTTCCAAACGAGTCGCCACTTCACGACGTTGCTGGGTTAATTGTTTGTAGCGGGCATCCAGTTCCGGATCGGTGCAGGTCAGCAGCGGTTCCCCCGTCTTGACCCGGGTTCCCGGTGCCACCAGCACCGCTTCGCCCAGGCACATCAGGGGGGCGCGAATCCGCGATTCTTCCGGCATCCAGATGACCCCCTCGGTCATGGTCCATGCCGGAGCCGGAACCAAACCGATCAGGAGCACAAGGGCCATGACCGCCATGCCCGACAGGGTGACGGCGCGAACACGATGGCCCTCCAGGGCGGAATGGGTGGCCAGATACTTCACATGTTTCCACAGAGGGGCCAGCAACATGCCCCATACCGACCAGAGGGCCAGCAATACCCCGACGAAAAAATAACTGCCCGCGATCAAAAGGATGATCGCGACGGCGATGAAGGTGCGATAGAAGAAAGAGGTGATTGCATAGGACAACAGCCAGGGAGATTCTCCGGGGGTCATCGGAGGTGCTTCGCTTTCCTCGACGCCAAACAGATGCCGGTTGATGAGATACCCGAGATATTGGTTGGATTTCTGTCCCAGGTTGGGAATTTCCAGGGCATCGGCCAGGATGTAGTATCCATCGAATCGGATGAGCGGATTGATATTGAAAATGAGGGTTGTCAGTCCTGCCAGCAGGATGATTTCATGCAGGATGGCCCGTCCCAGGCCGGGACTGATGTCGATCCACAACCAGACAGCAATCGATGCCATGGTCAGTTCCGCCATCATTCCCGCCGCGCCGACGAGCATGCGTTGATGTTTGTTGGCAAAGGCGATGGTGGCGGAAGCGTCCACATAGGGGACGGGGACCATCACCAGAAACATCACCCCCATTTCATGACAGGCCCCTCCCAGATGCTTGACCATCAGGCCGTGACCCAGTTCATGAATGGCTTTGAGGATGGGAAAGACAAACCATAACAGGACGATGTTTTCGGTGGTGAAGGCGCGTGCGGTCAGATCCCGGGTCAGTTCGTCCCAATGCATGGCTGCCTGGATCCCCCCCGAGATCACCAAGGCCAGCCATACCCACGGGAAGATGACGATCACCCAGCGGGGCGTCAAGGTGAGGAGTCGGGTCAACAGACGATCCGGATCGAAGAGGGGAATCTTCAGGGAGAGCGGGTTGGCGATATACTGTTTCAGCTTTTGCCAGCGGACCCGCGATCTGCGTTCCCCCATGTCTTCCAGGTCGGGAGAGCGGTCGGTGAGCAACACGTTGGCCTGATGCAGTTGATTGAGCAGATTGACGACTTCATCCTGGGTCGGTGCGTTGTCACCGTCGCGTTCGCACAGGAGTTTCCAGATTTCATCCAGGGTCTGGTAGCCATCGAACATGGATACCACGCCATAGGCGGCGGGATTGAGGCGCAGAAAGCGTCCGCTGGCGCGATCCTGGAGGATATGCCACCGTTGGCCACGATAATAATGGCGCAACACCCGGGCCTGACTGCGCAACCGGGGTTTGAGCAGGGCGACGCGATACCAGGAATTGGAAAAAATGGCAGAGGACATGGGGATGACCCGGGGGACTCAACCGTGTTGAATGGGTGGGTAAGCGTGATTTAATGTTGCTGATGTTTCATCATGGGAGCCATGTTTGAAGTTGTGTTACCATCGTATGAAAATTCCTGTTTTTCTGCCATTGCTTGAGACTCAATGAGGGTTCCTTGCTGATCCGATTGCGAAAAGCAGAGCAGGGCTTTTCGACCCATTTGTTGTACGACAAATGGGGAATGGGTTGCCACCAGCATCTGGACCATGGGAATGGCGGACAGGGCGCTCATGATGAGTTCCAGTGCTTTTGGGTGGACGCCGTTTTCCGGCTCTCCTGAATTACCAACAAGTATTGCAACAGGCTGTCCTTCGGCTCCTCAAGGATCGGACCCATATCCAACCACAGTTCGATTTTAATCGAGCCCCCCTTGCGCATCCATGTCAGATCCCGGAATTCCGCGACCCGGGATTCGACTGCCTTGCGTGGCCCTTCCAGCAGACAATCCCTGACGAAATCGATGGCATCCAGGAAGGTACTTTTTCCACTGGCATTGGGTCCGACCAGGACGTGAAACCGATCCAGTTCCAAGGGAGGATCGAGGGAGCGGATGCTCTTGAAATTATGAATGGAAATTCCAACGATCACGATACATCCTTTGCATCATGGGTTGCATGATGTGTTCAAAGTGCTTCAAGGCTGTCACACCATTCTATATTGGAGACGTTTGCGAAGAACAGTGCTTCTCCGTCGACCTTGAATGTGGCGATGGCTTTTTGTTCTTCGGGGCTGCTGATCCAGTCGATGAACGCTTGACCTTCCTGTACCTTGACGTAATGGTGTTTTGCCATATTCACCAGGATGATTCTGTAAAGATTGAACAAGGCCATGTTGCTTTTGCTTCACCCTTTCCATCCCTCAAACAGGTAGAATTCAAGTTCATCTCTTCGTATGGGCTTTTCTCTCAAACGCTCAACCAATCCCTCGCCATCGATCAGTTCGACTTGGTTGAGTTTTGCCTGTGCGTGGGCCGTCCTGTTGAACCGCCTGTTCGTGACGGCGAGCAGCGAGAATCTCACTCCCGGGTACCGCGCCACATAGGCAGCCCGCCCTGCTACGACCTCTTTGACGGCATCCCAACCAAACTCTTTTTCCTCAATCGACGAACTTTTGCACTGGATCAGCACACCATCGTTTCCAGATACCGCGACGACGTCGATTCCACCGTCCCCGGCCTTGGGTGTACGTTTGGTTTTGGAATAACCGAGCTTGCTCCACATGATTGCGCAAAAAGCTTCAAAAGCATCCGCATCGAGAGACTCCAGGTCCATGGTCGTCAAAAATTCATCCCCGAAAGCATAGCCACCGCCAGGTGCCCCCAGATCTCCGAAATCAGAGGGTTTCAAGTCACCTGTTCCATTGAGCATATCGGTCGAGAGACTTCGTTTCCATTCGAGCAGGGTGTCGAGTTTTGCATCGAACGTCAGGAAATCATCGGCGACAACGACCGGATCGTAAACGAACACGTCCCGTGTTTGTCCTATGCGATAAGCGCGGTCTGTTGCCTGGTCTTCCTTGGCAGGGTTCCAGGTGCGCGTGAAATGAATGACATGGTTCGCCGCCTGGATGTTCACCCCGAATCCTGCCGCGAGTGGTGACAGGATGATCACACCAAACCCTGGTTTTTCCTGAAAGGCGGTGATCCGTCGCTGCCGGTTATCCGCGTTCCTCGGAGCCGCCGACGTGTCACCGTTGATCACTCCGGGTACAAAACCGGAACGCTCCGAAATGACCCGTTGCAGGGTACGTTGCAAGTCCCTGAATTCACAAAATACGATGGCCTTCTCGCCGCGTTTTTTGATGGTTTCAAGTTGACGCATCAACCAAGCCATCTTCGGCGAATGGGACTCGATGTCAGCGATGGAAAGGCCATCCGTTCCGACAGTACCTGGACGACGAGGATCCGAACATAGCCTGCGCAGATACTGAAGCAACCCCAGGTGGCTGGAAATTTCAGCATTGTTTTCACGTAAACGAAATTTAGTGATGACTTCGGCATAGAGCATGCGTTGGTGCTGTGAAATCGGCAGCGACCGGCACTCTGTGATTTCGATTTTTTTCGGGAGATCCTTGGCTACATCAGCCTTCATGCGCCTGAGTGTCTGCGGTTTGATCCTGTCCCTCAGTTCCTCGACGCACGCCTTATCCGATTCAGTCTCGGATTCAATGGGTTTGCGATACCTTTCACCGAAGTTCTTGAGTGCGCCAAGCAAACCGGGCTGGACGAAATCGAACAGGCACCAAAGGTCTGTAAGGGTGTTTTCGACCGGAGTTCCCGTGCAGGCAATCTTGAAACGCGCATTCTGTTTTTTGGCGGCCCGGGTGACCATCGCGTTTGGATTTTTGATTTTCTGGGCCTCATCGCAAATGATCACCGACCACTTTTGCAAGGCCAGAGAAAATTCGAGGTCGCGCAAGGTTTCATAGGTCGTCAGGACCATTTTTTCCTTGCCGAGCCAGTCCCTTCGCAGAAGCCTTGTGATGCCATCATTGACCATATCCGGGTCCATGTCCTTCAAAGGCAACCTTTTGCGTGTCAGATCGTTACCGTAGAGTGTCAGCATGGGAAATGTTCCCGGTTTGAAGAATTTATCGATTTCCTCTTTCCAGTTTTCCAGGAGCGACACTGGAGCGATCACCAGGAACGGATCAATGTTCGGTTCATGTTCAATCAAGATTGCCAGAAAGGTCAGCAACTGAATCGTCTTCCCCAGACCCATGTCGTCGGCGAGCAGTGCTCCCCGACAATTCTTTGGGGATTTTGACCACAGATGTCGCAGCCATTTGACCCCTTCATGCTGGTGGTCTTTGAGCAAGATTTCCGGTCGCAACGATGTGGGTAACTTGAAGGTCTGATCACTCGGCAATGCCAGTGCGCCACGTCTTTCCTCGTAATCAAGTGTGTCCACATTGGGCTTGATGACAAGTCCCTTGCGTGTCTTGGCTTGTCCTCTGGCTTTTGCCTGTTCGGGATCGAATGTCCTCTTGTGGATGTCGTTGGTCACCTGGTCGAACGTGCCCAGGACATCTTCCGCCCATGCTACCGGGATTGGGTTTGGGCATCCCGAAAAGGTGAACGTGTCACGGTTTTCCTTCTTGGCCTGCGCGAGGGTCTCATGGAAGTCGGAGAGTCTGTCCCCGGTCAGAGAGACGGCGACTGTCTTTCCGTTACCTTCGGGTGTATAGAGCACACCGAATTCCACGTTTTCTGGGAACCACCCCCCGTCCTCGTTTTTCCGGGCGATGAAGGGGGAATAATAGGGTTTTTCGACGCCGAATCCTTCGACCCGTTTCGAGTAGCGTGACAGGTCCAGCAATTCGGACATTTTGAACCCCTGCGGCTTGTCCATTTCTGCCAGGGCGTGTCGCAACGTTTCCGCTTGATCCGGTGTATCGCCGAGAATTTCAAGGTCGAACCCCTTCCAGTGGCAGCACTGTGCTCCAGAGGCCATTTTGCCATCGAGTTTCTTCAGAAATTCCCCGAGGTCAGCACGACCCTCGAACTGGAACTCCTCTGCCCTGACATTTCCGTCCAGGAGTTCCTCGATCAGCAGGGCTGTCGCAAACGGGTGACCGTTTTCATCCGTTCTGACCTGTGCGGTGAACCGAGAAAATGAAATTCCTGCGGTTTCCCTTGCATGTTCGAACTGTTTTGGATCAATGACGGCCCCTGCGACCGGTCCCAGGGTGGCATACGGATTGCGCAAGAACGCCTCTGCCCTGTCACCGGCGATACGTCGTCCCGGCATCCGCTTGATTTCACGCAGCACCGTCTGCACTTCCGGTGAAACCAGGACGTGCGTCATTCCCGCTCCGTCAGGAATTTCGTAGTGATCAGGTACGTTTCCGATCCGGTCGAACAGTTCCAACCACCGTCGCGGTTGCGTCGGGAATCCAGGAATGACTTCGACGATGACCTGATTGCCGGTTCCTTCGGCCTTGCGCAGGTTGATGTCGAGTTTCTCCGGAGTCAGGACGATTGTTTTGGTGAGAAAGTCCGACAAGTCCGCCGTGCCGAATGCCTTGGTGCGCACGGCGGCCCAGGCGCGTCGGTTACAATCAGCGTCGCTGGTGCCTCGCCTTGCCCGATCACGATGAAAGTCGGAAACGGCTTCCACCGTTTCCCATGCGGTTTGTGGAAGCAAAATCTCCCTGCCGTCCACCTTGAGTATCGCTCCATTGATTGATACGTTGCCACGCGGCCTTTTTCCATCCGGGGAGATCCACCCGTCCAGAGTGATCATGAATCCGGGGTCGGTCAACGATCCGGAGCTGCCGAGAACAGGCCGCCAACGTTCGACCGGCGGTATACCCAGCAGACCGATACTGTCGGAATAGTCCGAGGACGCCATGAGCCGGTAGAGGTTGTGCCACGCGAGGGAAACCGTGTCATCCTCCGATGTTGCAAACCCTTCATCCTCGATTTGGGCAAGAAACTGAACGCATTCCGCTTTGGGGCCAAAATTGGAGGGATCCCGGGTTGGCCGTATTCCCGTTGGCGATAGGCTGAATGCAATCCCTTCAGTCGAGATGGACATGACGATATCGGCCTGTACGGTTGATCTTCTGGCCGTCGAACCTTTTTTTGAGAAGGGGAAGCGGATCATTTCCTACTCCCTGTACCAGCCGTGTCCAGCCCGGTAACTGAATCCGAGAGACTTGATTTTCGATGAGAAAAGTGCATGTGTGTCGTTGACGTTGATCCACAATGCACCGCCCCGGGGCCGACGATCTTCACATTTTATCGGTTCGCCATCCACTGAATATCCCGATAGAAGCGATTCAAGGTCCGGGACGAATGCCGGTCTTTTTCCCGGGTGATGGCCGATGAGTGGGCATAATTCCTTGTCAAATTTCTGTTCCCAACTTTCCAATGCAGCCAGACTGTCCCTGTGCCTCTTTATGGTCAGGGCATCATTTTTGGACTTCAATTGATGGATGGTCACCTCTGATCGTGCATGCCCGGACATAAGTTTCCGCGTTACCGCTTGGGGCAGTGAATGCCATTGATAAACATAAAGAGCGTTTCCCGATGCTCCAAATTCTATCGCGACGAATTCGCCAATACGCATGATAAAGGCATCGTTGTCCGATGTCGTTTGTTCCAGATCAAGCAAGCGGCCTGTTGCTCTTTTGCGAAAGGCATCAAAGTTTTCTCCTCTTCTCGATCTTGCTGCGCCAAGGGCGAACCACATGTCGTCGATGAAAGGTTCAAACCGCAACCAATAATGCAGTCTGCGTGCATCACCTGCCCCGTCTGCACTTAACAATTCAAAAAAATCAGTGATGAGCCGACGTTTCAGCCAGCCGTTGATCATTTCCCGCGCATCATGATCCGGGGTTCCTCGATCATCTATTACGTGGGCGTCCCAGGAGGTCCGGCGTAACCAGGGATTTCCAATGAGAGAAACAGCGGCGTCGCGCAGGGCCATGTGTTCTGTTCTGTTGGAACAGCGGGCATAGCGCGAAATCAGCATGGCCAGGCAGCGAATTTGAAGGGATCTTGGCAGCGTGATCCCCCCTTTTCCCATGGTCAAAGACAGCAATCCATCAAGGGCATCTTTGAAACGATCATCGCTCTGGGATATGCCTGCTTTCATTTGCGCGATGGTGGCTTCATCCTGGACCCACGAATTGGATGGAATACCAAGAGATCCAATCATTTCCCCGAATTCAGCGCCATCTCCGGCAAAAAGCCCGGGGCCATATCGATCACACGGGTTTTCCCGCAGAAGATTTACGTGTGATGAAAGTGTTGAAAGCCAGTCGGGTTTCCTGCCGGGATGCATTTTTATCGAGGGTAATTGCAACCCCAGCCAATCTCTTAATGAGTGCCATCCGACCAGCGCATCTTGTTTGGCGGTCGCAAGCGGGAACCTCCAATAACTGAAGAGGAGTGCCTGGAAACATTTAATCTTTCGTCTCGGTTCAACTTCGGCCTGTACAAAAGAAAACAGTTTCTCCCGCAGCGCATGCTCGGAAAGCAGACACCACCCGGTTTCATCGGGGGACCCTGCGCCGAAACAGGTATATTTGAGTCCGCGCCACCCGTCCGGTTGTCCGTGTCGCCTGAAATGGGACACGGCAGTAGCTACCGTTCGGTGATCAACGTCCATTCCCGGACTGTCGTGGCGCGCCTTGATCTGCGCGAGAATCTTTGCCATTGCCTCCGGCTCCGACCAGGCATCCCTCATGCGGGGTTCTGCGGAGAACGAAGACTCAAGCCTCATTCGTAGTTGGTCCAGGGGGTGTGTCAGTCCAGTGGGCATATCAATTCCTGGTCGAGTGGAGCGTCCCTGATGCGCTCCCGGTCCTCTTCATATCCGAGAAATTCCAATTTCATTTCGATCCGTTGGCTTTCGGCATCGCTCGATTTGAGGGCGTTGAACGAAGATCCTCCCACCAGGAAAAGGTTGCGAACATCCCTGCGGTCGCGTTCATCAAGCGCATCCGGGGCCGAAGGATCGAGGAGGATGCACAGGACTCGTTCCGCCCTTTTGAGGCTGAGGTCAAGGTTGTGTATGTACGTTCCCCTTTGGCTTGCGAACCCTTCGACGATCACACGCTTGAAAACGGATTCGCACCCCGGTGACCGGGTGAGTGCGAGTACTTTGGGCACATAGGCCCTCAACGTCGTCTCGGCCCTGGTATCAAGTCGGTGTTTGTTGGTCGCGAACAGGGCGAGCGTGCCGAAACCGATGGTGTGTCCCATGACCTCAACACCCGGGAACTGCGACAACGTCATGGCCGCCACCTCCGCCATGCAGGCGTCAACCTTCTTGCGATGCGCTTCTGGCCCAGAGATGACTTTCTGTGTTACGGACATCAGCGCCACGGTCATTGCCACGAGAAACAGGACCATGAGTGCCGTCATCAGATCTGAAAAGGAAATCCAGAATGGTTTCTCCGCTTCGGTTCTGGTCGATTTTCTCGGAGCTGTTTTCAAGCCCAGCATGGCCTATCGTCCCCGGCCAGGCAGAATTTCCAGGGCATCTCCTAGATCCTTGATGGCACCCGACACGATACTGACAGCGGTCCCCAACTCCTTTTGAAACTGACGATTGGTCAATTTGACATTTTCCGAAAAGGATTCATGGGCCTTCATAAGTACCTCGTTGATCCCTTTGAGATAATCCTCTGCCTGGCGTTGGGCTGTTCCCAATTGTTCAGATGCGGCCCCAATCCTCGTGATGAGTTCCGAGGTCATGGCTGCCTCACGCCTGGTATTTTCCGTGACGGACTTGAATTCCGTGACCATGGCTGCCAAGGCGTCGCGCGTGTGTCTGTAGTCGTCCACAATCTCCCTGGTCGCCGTCGTCGCTGTCGATAGCGCACCCGAGACGACCTTGATATTGCCGACGGCATCCGACGATG
Source organism: Magnetococcales bacterium DCbin4 (assembly GCA_002753735.1). GTDB lineage: Bacteria > Pseudomonadota > Magnetococcia > Magnetococcales > UBA8363 > UBA8363. Next base: position 96,986 of record PEAN01000003.1, on the reverse strand, counting down.
CACGCATGGTTTCGGCGACTCCTTGGCCGGCCTTGGCGAAGTCCGATGCCGCGATGAAGAGTGTTTCGGCACCTGAGTTCAGGTCCGCGATGGCCTTGTTTGTCGCCTGTGACAGTTGCGCGATGGTGTCTTGCAATGCACGGTTCGTCTCGACCGATTGGGTCAGCAATCCCTCCATCCGGGAGGAAAGTGATGCGACGACCTTCCCCGTATTTTCCTCGAAACGTTCCTGTCTGCGTCCCTGGGTCTCGGCGGATTCCTCGGATTGCCGCCGCAGTTCGGCGACCACTGCGGTGACCTGTTCCCCGACCGTGCCCAGTGTCTCCTGGAGTTTCCTGGTCGATTCGGTTTGCGATTCAGCGACAAGTGTACGGATTTGTCTGACGAACGTATCCATTTGCTCGTTCATGACCTGCTGGCGAGCCTCCATCGAAGAGATGGCGTGATTGAGACGTTCGCCCATGGCATCCACGGTATGTTTTCCCGCCGAATCCATATCCGATGCCAGGATGGTAAATTTCTCTGCCGTCGATCTCATCGCTTCGGATGTCTCTTTGAGAATATCCGTCATTCCTTGCATCTGCCCGCCGAACATTTTTTCCATGTGCGCACTGAACCCTGCAAGCACATCGGTCAGCATTTTGTTGACCGCCTCACCCTGGTTGACGCTGACTCCCTTGACGGAAGCAGCGATGTCGGCCATGGGGCCGCCCAGGTGTTCGGCAATTCCCTTGCCGATATTGATGGAAAGCTGATCTGTGTGGCGCGTCTGGGTGTCGATCTGCTGTTCGTTCAGGGTCGTCAGGATTTCCCTGAGATCAGCGACGAGGGCGTCCTTGATGTGGGCTGCCTGGGTTGCCTGGGTCTCGGATGCCCCCACCAGCCGCTCCAAATACTCCTCTCCGGCTCCCGCGTCGAACAGGCTGTCCACGAGTTGCGCCATGTTTTCGACTTCGCGATAGCGTGCCGTGACCAGGATCTTTTCGATTCCTGTGAACAGCATCGCCAATGTGATGGCTATTGCCGAAACATGAAAAGCATGACCCACGGCATTGATGAGGTTTTTCAACTCAATCTGTGTCTGGACCGGGTTTGACACGTCAAAGTTGGACAACCCATTGATCAGGCCAAGGAATGTACCAATGATGCCAAGACCCGTCAGGATGCCGGGCAGGTGCTTGTAGAACTCCGTCTTGAGTGGCGTATCGACAAGAACCCGCTCAGTGAAAAACGTCTCGGCAAGTGCTGTGGCCCTCCATCTCACAATCCGTCGCTGTCCCGTCTCATCGGTTTCCCTTTGGGGGTGCAACGTTTCGGTGTATTCGCGCCAAATGTGGGCCAAAGCAGGAATCTTCATGGCCTTCTCGATTCCGTCGAGTTCGACGACTCTGCTCTGTCCCTTGATCGATTCAATCTCCTTAATGGTCCTGCGCAGACTTTTTCCAAGACGGTAAGCGGGCACAACGAACTGCCAAGGAAAACTGATCGTGATCACTACGAGCAGACCGCCTACGATCCATAGGTGCCAATTTTGAAAAAAATTCTCGACGAGCAGACCGCCCTCAATCCACATGCGCCAATAGGACATGAATGTCTCGCCGATTTGCTCCATGATCATGGGTCTTTCCTGAATTCAGTTCTGATGCACTCAACGCCACGCTACACTACACCTGGGGTCCATGGGCAAGACTTCCTGCTGGTGGAGGTCTGGATCCATACGCCATTTCGGTTTCCTTTCATTGACGATCTGAGTACATAATGAATTTTATTTTATTATAATCATGGATGACCTCATGTCAATTCATTTTCCGAATCGACCTGTGCCCCGTGCGGAGTGTTACGCCAGACCATGGAGATCCGTGATTTCAAATGTGCCTGTCTTGAGAGGAAGCGGTCATCACTTGTGAACGCTGATCCAAACGAGTAAAAAGACCTCGCCGGGGTCGCTGATGTGGGATCCGGGTTTGTTGGAATCTTTCGTGTTGGGCTTCCGAAAAAATATAAAAATACCCAGTGACCAAAGTACCACCTAAATTGACTGCGGACAGCATCCTGGCACCTGTGGATCGATATGCCTGTCCCCGCATGGCCAACAAGATCGTCGTTGTGGGTGCATCAACGGGGGGTACCGATGCGTTGCAGGAATTCTTACGACCCATGCCCGCCGACATGAATGGCATTGTCATCGTGCAACATCTGCCGCACGACTACAATGCTCTGCTGGCCAGGCAGTTGCAAAACTGTTGTGCCATGCAGGTCCGTCTGGCCCGGGATGGGGATGAGATCCAAAAGGGGGTGGTGTTGCTGTCACCGGGGGATCGACACCTGCTGGTCCAACGTCGGGGATCGGTGTTTTTCGTGGAACTCAAGGAGGGTCCACCGGTACGGCGTCACCGCCCCAGCGTTGATGTCTTGTTTCGCTCCACCGCCAATTGTGCCGGGGCCAATGCCATCGGTGTCATCTTGACCGGGATGGGGGATGATGGTGCCGCTTGCATGGTGGAAATGAAAAAAGCGGGTGCATTGACTATTGCGCAAGATAAAAAAACATGTGTTGTATTTGGTATGCCGGCCGAGGCGATTCGCAGGGGTGGTGTGCACCACACCCTGCCGCTCGCCGCTATTGCCCCCAAGGTCATTGCCGCCTGCCATCACAATGCGTGAAGAAGGTCAATTCAATCCGGAATGCATCTCTTTGGTGTGATGCTTTGGATACGACAACAGCCGATCTTCTTCCAGCGGAAATTCCGTCATTGAAATCGTTTTATGATGGCCATTGCCATTGATCCTTCCTTGACCATTGGATTTACCATTGGATTTACCATTGGACTTACCATTGGAGGGGCCATGTGCCACGGTTTCCAAATCCATGAAAGCGAATGAGGCGTTGGCCGTGGCACCGCTGGTGAATTTGAAAAAGTCGACACTTTCTTTCAGCATGGTTGCCTGACTGGCCAACTCTTCCGCGGTGGCTGCCAATTCTTCGGAAGCTTGGGCATTTTCTTGAACCACCTTGTCCAGTTGTTGCAACGCCGCGTTGATTTGGCCGGTACCGCTGTTTTGTTCGGCGCTGGCATGGGCAATCTCTTTGACCAGTTCCGATGTTTTCTGGATGTCGGGTACCAGCTTGACCAGAATATTGCCGGCCTGTTCCGCCACCTGCATGGTTGAAGCGGCAATTTGTGTGATCTCGCCGGCGGCTGATTGGCTGCGTTCCGCCAATTTTCGTACCTCCGCCGCGACGACCGCAAAACCTTTACCATGTTCCCCGGCCCGGGCGGCCTCAATGGCGGCATTTAATGCCAATAGATTGGTCTGTCGGGCAATTTCCTCGATAATTGAAATCTTTGCGGAAATATCCTTCATCGCGACCACCGCCTCTGAAACCGCCTGTCCCCCCATGTGGGCATCCCGGGCCGCCTGGGAAGAAATTCGATCAGTCTCATCGGCATTTTCAGTATTTTGTGCAATGTTGGAGGTCATTTGTTCCATCGAGGCGGAAGTCTCCTCGACATTTGCCGCCTGTTCCGTGGCGCCTTGTGAGAGCTGCTGCGCCGAAGCACTCATCTGCTCGCTTCCTGCTGCGACCTGGTTGGAGGCGGTTTGAATTTCACCGACAATCTGTCGCAGTTTGCCAGCCAACATCCCCATCGCATTCAGAAGCTGTCCCGATTCACAGGTCCGTTCGGAATGCGATACCACATCCAGATTACCCGAGGCCAATGCACGGGCGATGACGACACTCTCAGTGATGGGTTGGCTGATGCTGTTGGTAATGATTTTGGCCAGCAGCCCCGCCAGGATCATCCCTATGCCAAGCACCAACAGGGATATTTGCAGGGTGATCGCGCGGGCGGCATCGAATGCATGGTCCGCCGCCACCATTTCACCTTCCAGAGATTGGATGATGCGGCCCAGGTTGGCCACCGTCAGATCCCGCAAACCATCGATCTGATCATCAAGTTTGCGAATATCCGATTCAGCGGTTCCCGCCTGGCGCATTTCCCCAGTCAGACTTTCCGCCAGAGCGGCGATCCAACCCACCGCTTCCGTCCGGGCAGCGTCGATCTCCGCATCGAGGGTGCGAATCGCTTCCAGGTCAATCGTATTCTGTTGTTGCAATGTCGGCAGCAGACGATCCTGAAACAGACCGAGATAACGTTGTGTGGCGCGCATGAACTGTTCCGCCTTGGATTTCTCCTCCGCAGTATCGGCCAGTTTTTGTACCATCGCCACATCCTGTTCCAATATTTCACGGGCTTTGGCGAAGTTTCGTTGTACCTCATCCAGACGACCGTTGATGATGGCATCGCCAACCAGGGTATACAGTGCCTCAACCCGAACATGGATGTTTGCCATGACGATGGCCTGTTCTCCCCGTTCTTGCGCGTTGCCCGCCGCCGCTACCCCGGGTAATAGTTGTTGTTCCACAAGGTTGACGAAATCCCGGTAGTTGGTGGCAAATTCTCCGGCAATTTTCTTTTCTTCCTCGTTATCCACCATGTCGGTGACCCGTTTGATGTCTTTTTCCATCTGGTCTCGAATCGTTTTCAATGCTTCACGGCTGGCGGTGAGATCACGATTGATCACCGCATCGGCAGCTGCGGAATAAACTTCGATCACCCGCATGCCGATGTCTTTGATGTTGGAGACATCTCCGGCCCGACCGGCTCCTTCATCCTGGGATTGGGCCAGTTCTCCCAATTCGATGATCTGGAACCCGGTGGAAAGAGCAAAAATAAAGACTACCAGGAAAAACCCCCCCATCATTTTGTGGCTGATTTTTAAATTTTTTATATTCATGGTCCGTCTCCCCATCTTGGATGAATATTTTCACGTTTCTCCCAAAAGGGTACCTTTCGGGAATCCATGATGAAATCGGGGAGAATGAAAATAACGGGTCAGTGAACGGTTCTTCATTCATCGTCTGAACTGAAGGGGACCTGTCATGATTTCGGTGACAAATTAACAATAATTAACTGTCAATTATTGCTGATTCCAGGGAGAAGATTGTGTTTGAAGGCGTAGTGGGTCAGTTCGGCATTGTTGTTCAGATGGAGTTTTTCAAGAATACGGCTTCTGTAGGTGCTGGCGGTGCGACTGGAAATTCCCAATTCTTCGGCAATGGTGCCCACGGTTTTTCCAGAGGCGATCTGGCACATGACCGTAAATTCGCGATTGGAAAGTTTTTGGTGGAGCGGGATGCTTGGATCCGAATCGGTGGAAATGTCCAGGATGCGTTCGGCCAGTTCGGGGCTGATATGGCGATGACCCGAAACGATGCGGCGAATCGCTTGAACCAGGAGGGCGGGATCGCTGTCCTTGGTCAGGAATCCCCTGGCACCCGCCTTCATGAATCGGACCGCCAACAGTTCATCGTGATGCATGGTCAGGATCAGGATGGGGAGTTGCGGTTTTTTCAACAGGGTGTGATGTATGAGTTCCAGGGCGCTTTTGCCCGGCAGGGAGACATCCAGCAGGACCAGATCCCATTCCTGGCGCAGGATCATTTTCATGGCTTCATCGCCATTCTCCGCTTCGCCGGCGACCTGCATGTCGCCCGCATCCTCAAGGATGAGGACCAATCCCTTGCGAAACATCTTATGGTCATCGACCACCAGGATACGGATCATGGCGTATGCTCATCAACTTCGGGTTCGGGTGACCAGGGCAGTGCCACCGTCAGTTTGAGGCCATGGCCCGGGCGGGATTGCAGCTTCATCATTCCCCCCCATTGTCGTGCCCGTTCCTGCATGCCGCTCAATCCCATGGAACCGGTGGTCTGATCGAATGGGTTTCCCGCCAATCCCCGGCCATCATCCTCGACAACAAGGATGAGTTCATTGCCTGTCGATTGCAAACACAATTTCACCTTGTTGGCATTGGCATGGCGGGTGATGTTGGTCAGCGCCTCCTGGGCAATGCGAAACAGGGCAGTTTTGCGGCCATCGTCCAGAGGTGGTTCCGCTTCGGGCCATTGAAACTCCATTTGCAGGGCACTGCTTTTTCCCGTTTCCTCTCCAAGCCATTGCAAGGCCGCCAACAAACCGCAATGATCGAGGATGGTGGGGCGCAGGGATTGGGTAATCTGGCGCGACCGATTCAGGGTCTCGTCCAGATCGCTGATCAGATCGGGAAAATGATGATGAAAGGTGGGACAATTCCCATCCATTTTTTCCTTCAACCATAACAGACGCATTTTCAGGTTGGCCAGGCTGTTACCCATCTCGTCGTGGACCTCCTGGGCAATCCAGCGCCGTTCTTTTTCCCGCACCTCTTCCATATGGATGGCCAGTTCCCGCAATCGTTCTTCGCTCTTCCTCAGCGCTTCCTGGGTGGCGAGACGACAGGTCGTTTCCCGCAGGGCTTCCAGACCGTGGGCCAGGTTGTTGGCCAGGTTTACCATGGGTTTTTGCCGCGCCTCTCCCCATGCATGGCCTTCCGGGGAGTACAGGACCAGGATACCCATGCATCCGTGGGTGGATGCGAGGGGGACAATCGATCGGGTACACCCCATCAGTTCGACCGGATCTTCATCCGGCAGGCCGAACAGTGCCTCCCCTTTCGACAATACCTTCCAAACCTCATGCCGTGGGGGTAGGACGAGGGGGGTGGGCAACGGGTCTGCCGTGGGGAGGTCGGGAATGCGGGCTGCCAGGGTCAGGGTGTGCTGTTCGGGGTCGGGATCCAGTCCCACCCATACCCGGAGAAAACCGCCGACGGTGACCAGAATATGGCTGATTTCCCGCAGCAGCAGGGGTTCGTCCTTGAACCACAACAAAGCTTCATTGCAGGCATTGAGGGTGTCGAGTTCCCGGGTCGCCTTACCCAGTTCCCGGGTGCGCTCGGCCACCATGCGGTTGAGTTCTTCCTGGCGTTCGCTGAGGAGTCGAACCAGATGCTCCTGTTCGACGCGACGGCGGAACAGTTCCAGAAAAACGTTGACCTTGGACAACAAAATTCGGTCATCCACCGGTTTTTCGATATAGTCCACCGCTCCCAGTTCATAGCCCTTGAGGCGGGTGAATTCGTCACGCGCGGCGGAGGTGACAAACAGAATGGGCAGTTTCCGGGTTTGTTCCACGGAAAAAAGGGTACGTGCCAATGCGTAACCATCCATATCGGGCATGTAGACATCGATCAGGGCCAGAGCGAAATCGTGTTCCAGACACAGGTTCAACGCTTCCATGGCCGATGTGGCGGGAAAAATCCGGGCATCCACCCGGTCCAGGATTCGTGACATGGCAACCAGATTGGCCGGGGTATCGTCCACCAGTAAAATTTTTGCCGATCCCACGGGCATCACGCCTTGGGATCCCGATGCCGTTTGCGCCACAGTCGCTCCTTTTCGTTGACGGGGAGGAAACGATCATGAACACTCGAAAAACGGAGGGTTTCCTGGGCACCCAGGATCAAAAATCCTCCATGATCCAGACTTTCATGGAATAATTCCAGGACACGGTTTTGCAACGTGTGGTCGAAATAGATCAACACATTGCGGCACAGGATCAGATGGGTTTCGGCAAAAACCCCGTCTGTAGCAAGATTATGGTTGGAAAACAATACGTTTCTGGTTAATTGAGGATCAAAACGGGCCAGGTCGTACCGGGCATGGAACCAGTTGCACAATTGATAGCGGCCACCCGCTTGGAGGTAGTTATTGCCGAAGTCTTCCAAATGGCCACTGGGATAGACTCCTTCCCGAGCCCGTTCCAGGGCGGCATTGTTGATGTCGGTGGCATAGATGCGGCAGCGATCATAAAGACCCGCCTCCTCCAGGAGAATCGCCAGGGAATAGACTTCTTCGCCGGTAGAACATCCCGCATGCCAGATGTTAAAGAAAGGATAGGTTTCAAGCATGGGAAAAACTTGTTTGATCAGGGCGGCATAGGCGGCAGGATCGCGAAACAGGGCGGTGGTGGTGACGGTCAGCTTGCTGATCAATTGTTCAAGAAACAGACGGTCGTGCAGGACGCGGGGGATGATGTCGGAGATATGGGTCAATCGACATTGGGACAGGCAATCAAGGACACGGCGATGCAAAAAATCAGGCGCATAGTGACCGAAATCATACCCGAAACGCCGGCGCAAAGCCTCCAGCAGCAGCTCCACTTCGATCTTTTCGATGGCCTCCGGGGTCATGGCTGTTTCACCCTTGACGGCCGAACCATACCTTGAGCATGGCCAACAGGCGGTCCATGTCCACGGGTTTGGTCAGATAATCGCTTGCACCAGCGGCCAGGCAACGTTCCCGATCATCGTTCATCGCCTTGGCGGTCAGTGCGATGATGGGAAGGTCCTTCATGCCAGGGGATTGACGAATCCTCCGGGTGGCTTCCAGTCCATCCATGACCGGCATCATGATATCCATCAGAATGGCATCGAAGTTGTCGTCTTTTTCAAGTGTTTCCAATGCTTTCTGGCCATTGGCCACCATCTGTACCCGGATTCCCTCATGCTCCAGGTTTTTCCCGGTCGCAAAGGCGCTTCGGACATCGTCTTCAACCAACAGCAACCGTTTCCCCTTGAATATTTCCTCCTGATGCGGATGGGCCATGCGGGTACGGGCACGCATGGCGTGGGGCAGGTCATCGAGCACGCGGTGCAGGAATAACACGACTTCGTCCAACAGGCGTTCCTCGGAACGATGGCTCTTGGTGACGATGGCGTTGGTATGACACTTCAGTCGGGCATATTCCTCGCTGGTCAGATCACGTCCTGAGTGAATGATGACCGGAACCGGAAGGGTGTCGCGCCCCTGGTGCAACTGTTCAAGCAGGTCAAATCCAGAAATGTCGGGCAGGTTCAGGTCCAGGATCATGCCATGAAATGGTTGTTGCTCCAGCATGGCTTTGGCTTCCTGACCGCTGGCAACCTGAGTAATGTCCAGGGGGTGTTCCTTCAGCAGTGAGATGATGGCTGTTCGCGCATGGGGGTTGTCCTCGACCAGGAGCAGACGCATTCGTTGTGTGTGGAAAGCCGTCCCCATGAGGTCGAAGGCATGAAACAACTCTTCTTTCGTGACCGGTTTGGTCAATACCCCCACTGCACCACGGGAGATGCCTTCGCCGCCATCTTCACGGGCAGAAACGATGTGAACCGGGATCTCCCTGGTCGCGGGAGATGCTTTGAGTTGGTCCATCACCTGCCATCCATCCATGTCGGGCAAGCCCAGATCCAGGAGGATGCCGGAGGGATGGATCTGGCGGGCCATGGCCAAACCTTCCTCGCCGCTATGGGCCATATGGGGTGTGAATCCTCGTTCCCTGGCCATGTTTCCGAGGATTCGGCTGAAGTCGGTATCGTCTTCGATGATCAGTACCGGGGGTGGGGGCCGGTCTTCCTGGAGCGCCACCGTTTCCGTGACAGGGGGGGTAAAGGGTGGTGGCGGATCGGCAGGAACAAGGGATTTGGGGGATGGGGCGGATGCAACTTCGGGAATTCGTATCGTAAAGGCACTTCCCTGGTGTTCCACGCTTTGCAGTTGAATGGCACCTCCCAGAAAATGGGCCATCCGTTTGGCGATGGCAAGGCCAAGACCCGTGCCGCCGAACTCCCGGGTGATGGATCCATCCCCCTGTTGGAACGCTTCGAAAATTTCTTCCTGTCGTGCCGGTGGGATACCGATGCCCGTATCCCGTACGGTCACCTTGAGCCAGGTCTGGGCATCGGATTCCTCCGTGGTGGCCAGTTCCAGGACGACCGATCCCTTTCGGGTGAACTTGAAGGCATTGGCCAGAAAGTTGAGCAGAATACGCAGCAGTTTGTCGCGGTCGCTGTGGAAAAAGTGGCGGGTATTCGGAGCCATGACCACCTTGAATTCCAGAGATTTTGCGCGTGCTTCGGACTGGAACCGGGTTTCAAGATCACGCAACAAGGCATGCAGATCGATCTTTTCCACCATCCATTGCAGCCCTCCCGCCTCAATCTTGGATAGATCCAGAATGCCGTTGATCAATTGCAACAGCTCGACACCGCTGGCATGGATGATTTCGGCGGCCTGACGTTGTTCTCCCGTCAGATTGCCGTCCCTGTTTTCTGCAAACCCGCGCGCAAGAATCAACAGGCTGTTGAGCGGGGTGCGCAGCTCGTGGGACATGTTGGCAAGAAATTCGGTCTTGTATTGGCTGATCTTTTCGGCGCGCAACCGGGTTTTTTCCAACGCTTCGGCCTGTTGTTCCAGTTCTTCGGTTTGTTGTTCCAATTCACGGTTTTTTTGCTCCAACTCTTCGTTACTGGCGCTGAGGGCATCCTGTTGTTGCTCCAACTCCCGGCCCTGCTGTATCAATTCTTCGTTGTTGTGTTCCAGGATCCGCTTTTGTACGTTTAATTCCTCCGCCTGGGCTTCGAGTTCGGTGCGGTAGCGCTGACTTTGTTCCAACAGGTGTTCCAGATCGACCTTGACGTGGAGATTGTCGAGGGTCAGGGCAATGAGGGTGGAAACCTCATGCAACAGATCCCGACTGGTCTCCCCGAAGGTGGTATTGCCGGCAAACTCAAGGACCGCAAGGGTTTTTCCTTCGAGCACAATCGGGTGGAACATTAAACACAGTGGGGTGATGTCGGCCAGTCCCCCCCGCAGTCGGACCTGTTCCTTGTGTACCCTTTCGATGATTCTCGTCTTTTGTTCCTTGGCGGTCAAACCCACCAATCCTTCTCCCGGGAAAAAGCCGACGGCATCTTGATTATGTTCAAAAAAACACATGGGACCAGCAAGTTCGTAACGACCATCATGACGGTTGAGGAGATGAACACAACCATGTTCCGCGTTCATCAGTGGCGTCAGGGTACTCATCAGCCGGTCGGCGAACTGGGACATGGTATTGGCTGACTGCAACGATTGCAGCAGCGCGTTACTTTGAGATTTGATCCACAGGCTGGTTTCGAACCGTTGCGCCATGCGGTTGAAGGTGCCCGCCATGCGGCCCAGTTCATCCTCGCTGCCAGGGTTGGCCCGTGCAGACCATTCTCCCAGTTCCAAACGTTTTGCCACTGCGGTCAGATGAACAACGGGAAGCGAAAACAGGCGTGCCACACTCCATGCGGCGATTAAAACCACAAGAGCGGTTCCCAGGGCTTCCATGAGAAGGATATTCAACAGGCTGTCCTTGGGGGACAGAATTTCCTGCAAATCCTTGGTCGCCATGATCGCCCAATTCAGGCTTGGCAGAGGGATCTGAGCATAGACCTTGATGATCTTGCCTCCCTGGGGATTGATCTCCATCGCCATTCCGTCCTCCCCATTCAAAGCCAGAATGGCATGGTGATCCATGATTTCCTGGTCTGCGGCGACTCCCTTGCCAAACCGGTCATTGCGAAAGCCGATGCGATTGTTGGCCCGGCCCACCAGGTAGGTTTCTCCGGTTTGACCCAGGCCATGGTGGAATGCCATGATGGTATTGAGCCGTTCCCGGCTGACCTGGGTTACCATGACCCCCTGCAGTTGACCTTCCCGGTAGATTGGACCGGCAATAAAGACAAAGCTTTGGTTTCCTGAAGGAATATATGATTCAAAATCCTGGACCACCACCCCCTGGAGTCCACGTTGGAATACCTTGCTCAACGGGGTTTGACCCAGGGTGCCATGAACGGCATTCTGGCCCAGATCCTTTTCGTGGCGTACGGAAAAGATGACATTCCCTTGGATGTCCAATAGCAGAATGTCATAATAATGGTTCAGTTTGAGATAACGTTCAAACCAACCCCCCAACGCTTTTTCGGCAGCGATCCATTCATGAGTATTAATGGGATCAATGTTTTGCGAAAAAATCTTACTGAAGGTTCCGGTCGCCGCAATCACGTCGGGATCGTTGATGGCAAAATCGAGTTCTTCTCGGCGGTCGGAGAAAAAATCGACAAGCTGTGCGCTTTTCAAGGCGAGCACGGTTTTCAATTGTTCCCCTGCCTGATCGATCAAAGATCGTTCAATCACCTTTCCCCCCATCCATGCTCCGATGATCAAGGGAATCAATCCCACCAATAGAAAGGCGATGGCCAGTTTATGGCGCAGGCTGGGTTGGAAAAGGAATTGTTTCATGGCATGCAGAGTGGTAATTCCATTTCTAAATCAAAAATGCATCAATATTGACTAGAAAAATCAAAGTCAATAACAGAGCATGAAAGACTTATGATTTGAATTCATAAACAATAAAAATCAACATCAACACCCTGGGGCAATCCCCAAGACCCCTTTTTTCATTCAATATTGATGATCCATTCAGTGAACTGTCAGTCATCCTTTCCAGTTAATGAATGTGACAAGGAAGAATGGATATCAAATATCACGACTACGGCTGGGCAGCATTCAATTGACCGACCCAGTTTTCAGCGGAAACGCGCATGGGGTCAAGCAGCAGGTTGGGGGCAAGTCCCAGGAGGAGGATCAGGCTGGCCAGAACCAGAGCAAGGGTCCGTTCGCGTCCATTCAAATCGCTTTCGTTTCCATGAAGCTCATGGCGGACTGGACCAAAAAAACTCTTGCGGAACAAATTCATAAAGTAACCTGCGCCCAGGATGACCGCCGCCAATGCCGCAAATCCAGCCCCCGTGTGGGTTTCAAGCGTACTCATGAAGATCAGGAACTCCGCTGGAAATCCGTTGGTTCCCGGAATGCCCAACCCCGCAAGGCCGAACAACAGATAACAGGCCGAGAAGAACGGCATGGTTCTGGCCAATCCTCCCAGATTGATGGCTTCGGTGGAGCCGGTTCGGTGTTGCAGGAATCCGGTCATGAAGTAAAGGCCCGAGGAAATAACCGTAAAGTTGAGCAATTGAAACACCGCGCCCTGGATGCCGGTCAGATTCATCGAGGTCATTCCCAGGAGGACCAGTCCGACGTGGCTGATGCTGGCGTAGGCCAGCAGGATGAGCAGATTGGTCTGGGAGAGCGCCAGAAAGGCGCCATACAACAAACCCAGCGTTCCCAGGCCCGCCAGCAGCCAGTGATAATCATGCGCCGCCTTGGGTGCCAAGGGGAGGAGAAAGCGGATCATGCCATAGGCGCCGAGTTTCAGACCGGTCATGAACGCCAGGACGACGACGGGTCCTTCCCGGGCCATGGTGGGGAGCCAAACATGGAAGGGAACGATGGGCACCTTGGGCGCCAGTCCTGCCAACAATAGAAAGAACAACAGAGTTTGGAATGCAGGCGAGGTGGGTGTGGCCAGCAACTCGGGCAGGCTGAAGACCAGTCCCGACAACGGGGCCAAGGTTGGATGCGTGGAATGTTCGACCGCCAACAGCACAAAAGCCATGAGCAGGGGAATGCCACTGGCAATCATTAACAGGGTATATTGGACTGCGGCATAGCGCCGGTGCGGACCAACACCCCACAGGCTGACGAGAAAGTAAATGGGAATCAGGGTCAACTCCCACAGGAAGAAAAACAGGATGGTATCCAACGCACAAAAAATGCCGAGGGTGACCGTCTTGAGCATGAGGAGCAGGGAATAATACAAGCGGATCAGAGTATGAACCCGGTTCCACGATGCCAGGACCGCTCCTGCGAACAACAGGGCGGTCAGTGGGAGAAACCACATCGAAATACCATCAACACCTACGCGGTAATGAACCCCGATGGAGGGGATCCATGGATGGGTTTCGACCCATTGAAATCCTGCGATTTCAGATTGATAACCACCGACGATCGCCAGGCAGAGGGCAAGATCGACGAGGGTTGTGGCCAGGGCGGCCCATCGAACCCTGGATGCATCGCGCATCCCCCAAAGGAGGGCCGTTGAAATCGGGAAGGTCAAGAACAGCAGACTGATCAGTGGGAACGTATTTTCCATGGCAACCGGATGGCTATTTCAATGGCAGGGCGTGTTCAAACATGAGTCCGAGTCCTTCCAACGATTTTTCAATCAGGAGCATCCACGGTTCAGAATAAAATCCAAGGGCCAGTAATGCCGACACCGTCAAAACGGCAATCGCCCGCTCCTGCAATCGTGGGGGGGCCATGTCCATTTTCAAATCTTTCTGGCTTTTGGCCAGGAAGGTGCGATGGAACGCCCATAACAGAAACCCGGCCGCCACGACGTTGCCCAAGGCGGCGAGAATGGTGACCAATGCGCCAAACCGTGAGATGGCAGCTTCCAGAACCAGATGCACGGCGTCAAAGCCTGGTGTCCCGGGCATGCACACGATGGAGAGACCCGAAATCAAGAACGTACTGCCGATGATGGGAAAATGGTCGAACAAGCCACCGAGCCGGTCCATGAACATGGTTCGGGTTCGCAGGTGGATGAAGCCTGCAGCGAACAGCATTCCCGCCATGGCGAGGCCCAGATTGACCGAAAGCAGTACGGCCCCTTCAAAGGCGCGGTGTTCCAGACTGAAGAGTCCGATGGTCACGATGCCGGTATGACTGACGACCGAGTAGGCCAGGAGACGCCGGATATTGGCCTGGGTCAAGGCCAGAATTGCCGCATAGAAAATACCGATGACGGCAAAGGTGACGACATATTTGTGCCATTGGACGACCGCCTCGGGCAGCAAAGGAAAGACGAAGCGCAATATGCCGAATACCCCCGTTTTCAAACCGATCAAAAAGACGGGGGCGACGGCAACCATGCCATGTTGCGCGGTATCGGGCAGCCAACCGTGCATGGGGAACAATGGAATTCGTATGGCCAAGCCATAGAACAGGAGAAAGAAAATGATGGACTGGAGATGGAGGTCCGGAGGGGTTCGGGTCAAATCCATCAGGTCGAAGCTCCAGAGGCCGCCCGTTGCCTGACTGTGATGCCACCCCAGAAGCGTCGTTCCCAGGAAGAACAGGAGGATACCGATGGCCATGAATTGCGCGAAATGGATGATGGGGCGGGTATTGTCGGTGGACCAGTGGTAGAGCATGATGCCGATGATGGTCATCTGCAACAGGGAGCCCCAGCCAAAGAGGACAATATCCAGTATGAAAAACTGAAACATCAGTGTCGCCTGTTCCAGACAGACCAACACGAGAAAACGCCACCGGGGCTGAATGCCACGGGTGTGTCCATACAGAATGATCATCAGGGTCAGGAAGCTGGTCAGGAGGGCGAACAACACCCCAACCCCATCGACGGCGGCATGATATTGAAACGGTCCATACAAATGGATGCGTTCAGCGAACTGGAATATGGGATGGGCCTGATCGAAGCGAACCAACAGAATGACTGTGAGCACCCATTCGATGAACGCGCCGCCGATGCCAATAAGAAAGATCCCCGCCTTATCCCGTGCCAGGAAAATGATGACCGCAAGCAGGACCGGAAACAACTGGATCAGCGCCAGAAGCGGAACGGATGCCTGCATGGACCAGTGGAGTTCTTCGTAGTGCATGGACCGGTTTCTTTTAAAGGATGATCACGAAGGTCAAGGCAATCATGAAAAACAGATAGCGTGGTTGACTGAGCAATAGATCAATCTGGGTCAAGCGTTTACCAATGCGCAGCAAGGTTTGGAAGAGTCCGGCACCACCTCCTTTGAGGATCATGTTTTCTTCAAAATGATGGAGGATGCTGGCGAGTTTCTGTAGGGTACGTCCGGCAATGCCCGTACTGCGTTCCACCGAGTATCCTGCCGAGTCGATGACACCTGATTGTTGATCCTGCCATTGTGCCAGGGTCGATATGGCGTTGGCATGGGCGGGGAGTCCCGTCAAGGGGGTGATGACGCGGTGTTCAAACACCTGCATGTCGGCGGCAAGTCTGTAGGTCGGGGCTGCCATCATGGCATCGCCAAGGTGTTCCAACCAGAAGCGTTGAATCACGGCGGAATGAAGCTGAGGCCAACGGGTGAGGAATTGTGGTGCGGGTGGGGCGGGGCGGTCAAGGTCATCCATCAGGGAGGGGGCGTGTAAAAATTGCCAGGCCCGAAACGCGATATGCAATCCCATGTGCCATGCCGCCAGGGTGAACCATCCCAGGCCACACCAGAAAAACATCAGGCCGATCTGCGAAATCGTGGAAAAAATGAGCGAGCTTTTGACATCGCTTTGTGCCAGGGCGATCATCCAGCCGTAGAGTGCGGTCAAGAGTCCGAGAACGGCAATGGAGGTGAGTACCGAGGGTGTTTGGAGCAACATGGGTTCCAACCGCAACGTCAGGTAGATGCCGGCATGGACCATGAGGGCGCCATAGAAGATGGCGCTGGAAGGGGTGGGACCATCCATGGCGCGGGCGATCCAGGGAGAAAAGGGAATTTGAGCCGATTTGGCCATGGCTGCGGTCATGAACCCGACTCCGACCAGGGTGGCACCCAAGGTTTCCACCTGGTCTGCCGATGTCGAAATATGACTCCAGTCGATGCCGCCAAACCAGGTGAAGGCGGCGAAGATGCCAAACATGAATCCGGCATCACCGAAGCGGTTGGTGATGAAGGCACGATTGGCATTGCGGGTGGCGGCATGGCGTTCAAAGGCATAGCCGATCAACAGAAAGGAGCTGACCCCGGCCAGTTCCCAGCCCACGAACGTCAACACGGCGTTGCCCGCCTGGACAATCAGTTGCATGGCACCGCTGAACAGGTGGAGAATCATGAAAAATCGCATGAAGCCCCCTTCACGATGCATGTAAAGGACGGAAAAACGGATCGTCAGGAACGAAATCCATCCCATGAGGGTGGCGATGGTCAGGCTCAGTCCGTCGAGCATCAACTCCAGTTGGACCCGGTAGGCCCCGGCACCGAACCATTCTCCCAGGCCAATGGCTCCAGGGACACCCTGAATCAATGCCTTGAGGTCCAACAGGAGAAGAAGTCCCACGGGGATGAGGCTTGCGGCAAGAGAAATCCTTGCGACCCGTTTTTCCCTGGACTCATGCCAGTGGGGATGGAGGATCCGTGATCCTGCCAAAAACAGTGCCGTTCCCCAGGGGAGCAGAATGGTCAGCCATGCGATCTGATCAACCATGGTTCACCTCGGTGGCGGTTGCGATCCTGGCGGGTCTGAGATGATCACGATGTCCCTGGTACCATGCGGGAGAACGTGGGACGACGGGCAGTTCGTCAGGGGGCGGGGTCCAGGCGATCCATCCCTGGCCGGGTTTGAATACATGGATGTCGGGACCATGGGGATCCTTGGCCGACAACAGCACCCATCCGTTGCCGACCAGTTCCTGCAATAATGGCTGTCTTTGATAAATTTCGGTCAGTATCCGGGTTTCCGCTTCCACCATGATCTGGAGGCGCATCGCTTCATGGATTTCGATCATCTGGAAAGGAAGTCCGGTGCGCAGGTCCGATTCAGTGCCGTCCATGATGCCGAAAAATCCGGTCAGGTTGTGGGTGACCTTGGAGCCGCAGCCCAGGCGTTCATTGTTGACGGTGGAAAAATAATATTCCAGATTGATGCCGGCACCCACGGGCGTGACGTTGAGGAGGATTCCCTGCAAAACCTCTCCGGTGGGATCGGTGTGGGGATCATAGGAGATCAGGAAAACCCTCCGGTCGAGAAACAATCCCCGACTGATACTGCGGCGTCCGACGAAGGCGGCGGCGTTGGTGGCATGTCCCAGTTCGGGACGGGCCTGACTGACGTCCAGACTGCGGCCACGGAAATGATCGAGCGCAACATGGGGATCGGGATCATCTGGCGCGGAGGCAACCTTGCGGCAACGTTCCTGGGCACTCATGCGGGCAGCCACCTCCAGGTCACGGGTACATTGCGTCACCAGGGGGGTGGAGGATGTCGGCACGAGGGAGAGGTCGAACCAGGTGAATGATTCATCACAGGTGTTGTGGTTGGCACCGACAAACCAGGTATCTCCCGGGATGTGGATCCCTTCCCGGGACAGGATGGCACGGACCTCGGGGCGATTGGCCATGGCGGCAAAAACCCGGGCGTTGGGTCCCCCGTGCCGACCGGAACAGGCACCGCAATCATAGGCGGCGCGGTGGGGATTGTTCTTGCTGCCCGATCCATGTCCCATCATGATCACCAACGGGGCGAATCCATGGGTCAATCCCATGATCCGCAATAATTTTCCAACACGAAATGCCTGTTCCGCATCGGTGAAGCCCGACCGGTTGCGCTCGGGTGAGGCCGCCGTTCCATCCTCGGATGCGGTCAGGGTGATGGTGGTCTCCACCGGGGGGGCGAACCAGGTGTTGATCCGGTCGATCCATTTGCCATGGGATTGGGGATGTAACTGTTTGGCGGTCAGGGAAGCCAGAAGCACAGGGGCCGCACAGGCCAATACCGCCGATCCCCGCACCAGTCCGTGTCGGGTGGCATTGAAGAGGAGATCCTTGAGTCTGCCAAGAAGGGTCAGTCGTTGATCGTGGTGTTGTTTATTCCGGGCTTCCCGTGGCAGTTCGATCTCATGGACCTTGTGGGACGGTTTGTCAACGATGGGACACAGGGCTGATTCCCGCGCATCATCCAATCCCTTCCAGTTGATGGCGACGCCGAAAAATCCTGCTGCTCCCAGGGTTTCGATGGCAGGGTTGTGCTCTTCCAGGTGGCGGCGGATTCCTTCTTCACGATCATCCATGCAAAAAACGATCTGGGCCTGCGGACGATCCATTCTTTTGGCCCAGGCACCATAACCATGATTGTGGCGGACGGCGTGGAACAGTTGATCACGGTAATGGCGTTCATAAGCTTGAAGCCAGAGAAATCCACTGGTTTCCGGCGTCAACTGGTCCAGGCAGGTCAACATGGTTTCCACCTGGATGGGGGAAAGGGTTCGGAGGTCGGTTCCACAAAGTCCCAGGTGTTGTCCCAGGCGGAACAAACGCCAGGCATCTCGATGAAGGGTATATTTGCCCGACTTGCTCATGGCCTGGGCGCGTCTCCAGGTCCATAACAGATGGGCCACGACACGCCATTCATCGATGGTGGGGGGGGGATCGGCATGCAACAATCTTTGGGCGCGATGGATGATGTAATCGGGTGGGGCCAGATTGAACAGGGCGTGACGTACCAGGAGTTCTGATTTGTTATTCTGGAAATACCAGCGCACGAAAAAAAGATTGGGTGCGATTTTCCAGGTATGCAGGCACAGGCGGCGGGCGAACAAACGTTCCAGAACCAACCGTACCGCCAGATAGTCGGCAAGGTCGAATTCGGTATTCGACCCGGCATAATGGGGGTGGCTTTGGCGCCAGGCAAACATTCCTGACCATCCAGGGATCTCCTGACACAACCGTTCCAGATAGCCGGGCCACTGTTCTTCACGCAATCCCAAAGTCAGGAGTTCCGCCATGATGGTATCCAGGGGGTCCGCCGGCAGCTCCGCCATCAATTCATCCCAATCGGCGATCTCTTCAAAAATCCATGCCCAATCCTTATTGGCGCATTGTTTCCAAAACGAATAAAACCCTTTGGTATCCGATGGATTTTTCCAGGCAGCGATTCCCAGGTCCATGTAGTTGGCCAATTGCCGTACCAGCAGGGGTTGAATCGATTCCAGGATGTCGGTGCCGGTGAGTGCCAGCAACAGTCGGCGCATGGTCCATTCGGGTCCGATCCGATGCAACAGATCATCAAGCAATTTTTCCGATTCCATCCGCACCTGGAGCCGGACTTGAAAGGATTCTCCCTCTTGAACCCGGGCCTCGCGGGCGAAATCGGTAATCATGGCCTCCGCCTGATCGGAGGAAAGATCCAGGAGTTCTTCGGGGTGGACCGAATGATGGTTGAGCGACAGGGCATCGAGGCAGGCATTCCAAAGGTCGGCAACGGCCAAAGATTCGGTCGCCAATCTGCTTTGCCGCAGGATCTCCTGTCTTGATTCCGGGGAGACATCGGACTGGAAACGGCACAACGCCTTTTGCTCTTCAATCTGCCAAGGGAGGTGGATGGCGTTGATGGGGGACAAATCGTACAGCAGTCCGCACATCACAACATCCTTGCGTGTCAATTTGCGATGACCCGGAAGGTCGGCCAATACGGTGGCGGCATCGAGGTTGGGATCTTCATCGACCACAGCCATCAATTCTTCGCGGGTGATCCGTCCCTTTTGGAGCAATTCTCGAAATCGTTGGATGGAAAGAAAGGCATGCAGGCCGGTTTCCTTGGCTGAGATTTCCAATCCCTTGGGAAACGGGTGTTCCTGGTAGGCATGTAAGGTGTTGTGATGTACGAAGTCCTTGAGTGGGGCTTGGGCCGTCAACCGGTGTTCCATGTGGACAATGGCATGACGGATGCGGCTTTGGGGGCTGGCATCGTCGGGATGATGAGATTGACTCATGGCACACCACCCTGGAACATGGAGGGGAACGTGGCCCCGAACAGGGTGACCGAAGCGGTCATCATGTTCAGCACCACGGTGGGAAACCACCCCAGAAGAAGAATACTGCCGATCAGCAGGGATGTGGCGATCAATTCAAAGGGGGTCAGGTCGGCAATCGTATGCATGTCAGGCCGCTCCGGTCCGGTGAAGAGCCGTCCAACGGTACGAAAGGAATAGGCGGCACTGATGAGAACCGACATGGTCAGCAGCACGACGATCCAACCCCAGCGTTCGTAACCACCGATCAGGGTGTGCAGTTCGGCAATGAAACCGACGGTCCCTGGAAGACCCATGGCGGCGAGGAATGCAATGGTGATGAAGAGGGCAAAGCGTGGGGTCGTACGGATCAGGTTGCTGTAGTGATTGATATCCCGGGTATGGGTCCGTTCATAAAGCAGACCGACCAGGAGGAACATGCTGCCCGCGACCAGTCCATGGGCGACCATTTGCAGCGTGGCGCCCAGCATGGCAGTTTGATTAAGAGCGGCGATGCCGAGGATGACGACCCCCATGTGGCTGACGGAAGAATAGGCGATCATCCGTTTGAGGTCCTGTTGCCGCCAAGCCAGAAGACCACCATAGATCAGGCCGATGAAGGCGGCGGTCGCCAGGATGGGTTGCAGGATGATCATGGCCTTGGGTAACGTCATCGCTGCCCGGATCAACCCATAGGCACCCATTTTCAAAAGAACCCCGGAGAGGAGAATACTGACCGGGCTGGGGGCTTCGACATGGGCCAGGGGGAGCCAGCCGTGCAGGGGAAAGAGGGGGATCTTGACGCCGAATCCGATTAAGAAACCAAGGAAAATAAACAATTGTTTATGTGAGCCCAGGTTCCCCGCACCGGCGGCCATCGAGGTCATTTCAAAAGAATGGTTGGAAGAGGTATCGAACAACACCAGGAGGCTCATCAGCATGAACACCGATCCACCCATGGTGTAGAGGACAAAGTTGATCGAGGCACTGTCACGGTTGGGGCCACCCCATCGGTCGATGAGAAAAAAGAGTGGTACCAGGGTCAATTCCCAGAACAGATAGAACAAGGCCCAATCCTGGGACATGAACACCCCGAGAATGGCGGTTTCCAGGAGGAGCATCAGGGAATAATATCCTTTCCATCCCCTGTCGATGCTTTTGGAGGCCATCATGGCAATCAGACACAGGAGGGTGGTCAGGATGACCATCGGGAAGGAGAAACCATCGATTCCAAGGGAATAATAGGTTCCCAGACGGTGGTTCCAGACAAACCGTTCGGAAAATTGAAGGGTACCCGAGGCGGTATCGAACCAGTGCCACAATCCCAGTGACCATATCAGGGCGATCAGGGCATGACTGACGGCCACGCCCCGAATCAGTTTCGGGTTGGTGGCCGGCATGAGGGTGATGATGGCAGCACCCACCAGGGGGATGATCAGGAGTATGCTCAGGACCAACAAGATTGTGTCTCTTTCAAACGATGACAAGCAGTCTCAGATTTGATAAAGCGTAAATCATGCGACTCAATTGATGACCAACGCAAGGATTTCCATCACTCGATCCGCAATTGAGGTTCATGTGGTTTCAAGGTAGGTATAATCATTCAACGCCGCGACATAATCCCGGAGGTACAGGCGTCCTTGTTCCTTGCTGACCCGTCCTTCGGAAATGGCTTTCCGGGTCAGTTTATCAACTTTCTGCACCAGTTCTTCCGGGTCGTAGGAGACATGGCGCAGCACATCGCGGACCAGTTGCCCGGACAATACCTGACAAAAGCTCCAGCCACGCTCGTCGTCGGATTGGGAGACGTGGACGACATTGGTGTCACCGAACAGATTGTGCAGGTCACCCAGGATTTCCTGATAGGCACCGGTCAGGAAGATCCCCAGAACATAGGATTCACCTTTTTTGAAGGAGTGCAGTTCCAGTGCCGGTTTCCAGCCCCGTTCCCAATCGATGAACCGGTCGATATGGCCATCGGAATCGCAGGTGATGTCCTGGAGGGTGGCCAGATTCCCGGGGCGTTCGTCGAGTCGATGGATCGGGACAATCGGGAACAGTTGATCGATGGCCCAGTGGTCGGGAACTGATTGGAAGACCGAAAAATTGCAATAGTAGCGATTGATCAGGTATTCCTGGGCTTCGAGGAGTTCGGGCGGTGGATTGTTCATGTCCCGGGCGAGGGAGCCGATTTTGGTGGCGATATGATAGATCATCCGTTCGCCCTTGGAACGTTTTGCCAGGTCGAGTGATCCCAGGACGAACATTTTTTGAAGGTCTTCACGGACCTGCATGGTATCGTGCCAGATGGCGCGGGCGTTGCGGTTGTTGAGATTGTCGAGCATTTCGGCGAGTTCCCGGATTTCCAGGACATCTCCTTCCTCGACGGTCAATCCTCCTTCGTCGATGGGGAGGGAGGAGGTTTCGAGAACGTTGATGAGCAGCATGGCATGGTGGGCGGTCAGGGCACGTCCACTTTCGGTAATGATGTTGGGATGGGGCAGGTTTTTCTTTTCGCAGACATCATGGAGATAGCCGACCACGTCATCGGCGTATTCCTGGATGGAATAGTTGACGGAGGAATCGTTGGTGGAACTGGAACCGTCATAATCGACGCCCAGTCCGCCCCCGACATCGACATATTCGATATTGCAGCCCAGGGTTCTCAATTCGACATAATAGCGGGCCAGTTCCGCCAAGCCATTTTTGAAACGGCGAATATTGGAAATTTGGGAACCCAGATGGAAATGGAGCAGTTGCAGGCAATCGAGCATGTCCAGGGCGCCCAGTTGACGCACCATATCAAGGACTTCGGTGGCAGAAAGGCCGAACTTGGAAAAGGGGCCGCCCGAGGAGATCCATTTGCCCTGCCCGGTCGCTTCGGGTTTGATCCGCAGGCCAATCAGGGGGCGTGTTTGCATTTCCTTTGAAATTTCGAGCAGCAGGGAGAGTTCCTGTGGTTTTTCCACCACGATGTGAATTTTACGTCCCATCTTGACCCCCATCAGGGCGAGACGGATGAATTCCCGGTCCTTGTAACCGTTGCAGACAATCGGGGATTCAAGGTTTTCGAGCATGGCCAGCGCAATTTGCAATTCCGGTCGTGACCCTGCTTCCAATCCCATGAGGTAGGGGCGACCGAACTGGACCAGTTCTTCCACGACCTGGCGTTGTTGGTTGACCTTGATGGGATAGATGCCGACATAACGGCCACGGTAACCATATTCTTTGGTGGCGTTGTGGAACGAGCCATACAGATGTTCAATGCGGGAGCGCAGGATATCGGAAAACCGGACCAGAACCGGAAGGGAGATCCCCTGGGTCTGGATTTCGTCGGTGAGTTCCTTGAGGTCAATGAACCGTTTTGAATCCTTGGAGGGAGAAACGGTGAGATTGCCCTTGTCGTTGGCGGAAAAATAACCCTCACCCCACGCCAGGACGTGGTACAGGTCCAGTGAATCCTTGATCGACCAGGGGACATCGGGTGGCGCTGCGGATCTGTGGCCGGGTTCGGGAGTGGGTTCGAGAACCGGTTCGAAATCGGATCGATTGGGGGTGGATTTGACGATCTCTTCGGGGGAGGATTGGGTCATGGCCAGATGGACTCCGGATTCACTGCTTCATGTGCTACGGATTTGAAAGGGGAAACTATTGAGCCATTTTTTCCCGTCTGTAAAGGATCGTCAGGGGAAAAACGCAATTTCCGACCCGTTTCATCTCGATGTTTTGTTGAATGGATTTCCAGTGTGGTATCCTTGCAGGCAAGAGAAAGGAGTCGGGACCCATGAGCACGTCCATGGCGTTGGATACCTACATCTTTGTGAGGGAACTCAAAGATGCCGGAAGAACAGGCCAGGATTCTGGCTGAAACCCATACCCTGTTGATTGAAGAACGGCTGGCGACCAGGCAGGATTTGAAGGAAATGGAGCTGCGGTTGAAGCACGATCTGACCTTGTTGAAGCACGAACTGACCCTGCGGCTGGGGGGCATGATGGCCGCATCGGTCGCGGTAGTCGCCGCCCTGGTCAAATTGTTCTGATCCGCAGGTTGCGGATCCGATGACGATGGCGGCAGCTGGAGCGACCGGGATTGTTCCGGTGAGGGGGGATATGTTGTTTGGGAATGCGATTATTTGTGACGGTAGGAAATTCTGCCTTTTGAAAGGTCATAGGGGGTTAATTGCACTGTGACCTTGTCACCCGGGAGGATACGGATGTAGTGCTTGCGCATGCGACCCGAGATGTGACACAGGAGTTTGTGCTGATTTTCAAGCTCGACGCGAAACATGGCGTTGGGGAGGTTTTCCAGAACCGTCCCTTCCATTTCAATGACATCTTCCTTACTCAAGGGATTCTCCTCTGCTCGGTTGCGATGTTCGGTTACCGCAACCTTGAGATTAAAAAGATTGGAACCTTATCATTTTCTATTGCACTTGGCAATGGTCATTGCATCGGTGATTGGCCTACAGGACCGATGGCGAAAATTCAGCCATCATTCATGCAAAGGATTGGATCTGATGCGTGCATGTTGTATATACTGGTGTTTGAGCTGTGGGGAAGCTCCAACTCCAAACCAAATCGAGGGGTAGACTGATGAGTGTTGAAGGAATTACCGAACCGACCCAGTTTTTGACCTTTCACCTGGGAAGCGAAGTTTTTGCCGTGGAAATTGCACGTGTCCGCGAGGTGTTGGAATATACCAAGGTGACCAAGGTTCCCCGTACCCCTGATTTCATGCTTGGTGTCATCAATCTGCGCGGCAGTGTCGTCCCGTTGGTGGACATGCGGGCCAAATTTTCCATGCCCCAGACCCAGCCAACGGTCAATACATGCTTCATTATCATGGAAGTCATGACTGAGGATGGAACCCAGACGGTGGTCGGGGCCATGGCCGATTCGGTACGCGAGGTGTTTGAACTTCAGCCCGACAACGTTGAAAAGCCACCCAAGATCGGGACCAAGTTGCGGGCCGACTATTTGCGGGGCATGGGTAAGCATGAAGGCAAGTTCATCATGATTCTGGATACCGACAAGATTTTCTCTGCCCAGGAATTGCGTGCGGTTCGGCAAGGGCAAGCGGCGGCGGAGGGTGGTTGAGGGAGTGATTGGGTCCCTGCCGCATGGATTCATGACCGAATCGATTTTCAGGATGAGGTCTGTCCAGGACGGATGGTTTGCATGAACATGGCGAACACTTCAGGAAAGGATTCTTTGAGTTGCCGTCGCATGATCATGGATTGAGACGATGTGGGGGTTTCTTCTTCGGCCAATAACAGATTCGCCAGTGTGAAAAAGGCGGTCTGGCCAGGTGATGGGGTGGTTTCTTCCTCTTCGGTTTCTGACCAAGCATCGGGATCTTTGGCCAATCTTGGTTGGTCCAGGAGGATCCATGTGGGAAACAGATGCCAGTCGGAAACTTCACGGTCGATGAAGCCGTTCCATAACCTTTTCAAATCTTTGTCACCATGGGTTTCCAGGTATTGGGCTGCCTGTTGTGGCAGTTCCCAGAAAAACCGGATCCACACCCTGCGGTTGGCTTCCAGACGTCGAAGTTGAAACAGGGCTTTGGCCCGGCGCAACAGCAGGATCGGCTGGCGGGTCCATCCCGGTTCCAAGAGCACGCATTCGCTTAATGCTTTCCAATGACCCAGGCGTTCCAGGGTCCAGGAGCGGTGGGCGTTGGGATGTTGCGGATCGAAGGGGCGTCCGGCAAATGCCTTGTCGAACAGGAGGTAGAATGGTTTGAGAAATCGCCCTTCCAATCCGCCCAATCCCTGGCGCGCGTGTGTCGTGAGTTCGTTTTGCAACCGATCAAGCCCTTCCAGTGGTGAACGGATCAGTGCTTCCTGATCGGTGATGGCTTTGATCAAGGGGGGCAGGTCGTTCAGAACTTGGTTATCGGGGTGATTTTTTTCAAGCCGCATGAAAAGATGGTTTGCCAGGGTGGCATCATGGTTGGCGATGGCATGGATCAGATCGTTGACCAGAGCTGTTTCGGGTGTATCCAGGAACAGATCCATTTGAATGCCGCCGGAACCCTGGGGGGGGCGCAGGTAGTGGGTGGTGAACAAGGCATCTCGACCGGGGTCAAGTGTGGTATCGATCTGTAACCCGAGGTGCCGACCATCGTTGTCCATGCGACTGGCATCAATGGTTTTCGGGACCAGGCCCAAGGTACGGGCCATGCGGGCTGCCTGGCGCAGGCAACCTTCGATCCATGAAAGGTCTCCCTGGAGGGCATCCCGAAGACAGCCAACTTTTCCTTGACGCCAGGCGGTTATCCCAGTTCTGGACACGACGCCGATTTCCTGAAGAAACACCAGTGGATCCAGTTGTCCCCGTTCTTGAATCAACCGTTCCACCACCGTTCCAATGTCCATCTTTGATCCCCAAGGAAGCCTGTTGACTAGGAAATTGCCATGACCCATTCTACCTCATGGGAGTGGTCGATCCCAGGAACCATGCCTGCTCACGGCATAATAATAGTAACATTATTTGTTCATGCTTATGTTATTGTTTTCAGATTGATAATATCATTCATATAATATATGAAGAAGCGCTCGAAGTATGGAGCGTTTTTTTGATTGATCAGAAAAGATCATGATGTGGATCGTTGTTGGAAATCGATCAGTTTCCTCCGAGGATTGGCCTGACGCAGGGTCCGCTGCAAGCTCAGATTGGAGACGTGGGTATAGATTTCCGTAGTGGAGATACTGCTGTGACCAAGTAGTTTTTGGACAAATCGGATATCCACCCCGTTTTCAAGTAATTGCGTTGCGGCGCTATGGCGAAGCATGTGTGGGGTGACTGTTCGTTGAAGTCCAATATCAAGGGCAAATTTTTTGAGCATTCGTCGAATATAGTCTGGTCGAGCGGGGGTTCCCAAAGAAGAGATCAGTAGCTGATCGGTTCTTGAACTGACCGATGTACGTAATGTGATATAATTTTGGAGCAAGCAAATCAATTCTGGATCGACGATAAAGACGATTCGTTCACGGTTACCTTTTCCCCTGATGGATATTTTTTCCTCCAGCAGATTGATATCCGATACTTTAATCGAGCAAAGTTCTCCAATCCGGACCCCGGTGGCGAACATGAGCTCAACGGCGAGTTTCAGGGTGACTTGTGGGAAATCCTTGATTGAGACAAGCGGGCTGCCACTGGAAGGGTTTTGCAGCAGCATTCTAAGTTCATCCGTTCTGAGGTGACGAGGAAGCCGACGGGGCACGTTGATCGTCGTCCGGAAAAGGTGAAAGGGGTTAAGGGTAATTTTTCCATTCTCATGCAGCCATCGGTACATCACCTTCAGGAAAGCGATTTTACGCCGAATGCTGGCTGGGGCCATTTTTTTTCCCCGCAATTGGAGAATCCACTCAGAGATGGTTTCCCTGTTGAACGGATCGACTCCATCGTGTGATTCCAGCCAAGTCAGGAAACCTTTTAGATCCTGTTTGTACGCGCGTAGGGAGTGTGGTGAGAGTCCCTTCTCTTGACAATAGCTGATAAATCCTAATGATAACACTTCAAGATTCATTTTGTTAAGTCACCTTTTATTTTTACTTATCTTTAGAACTTTAGGATTGCTCATGGGGCCAGTCGATCCTATTCGGGATTGCTTCAGGAGTTTGACATGTCTGGTATGAGATGCTGCAATAGGGGGGCCGAAGGTGGATTGAAGATGGAAAAAACATCCAAGTTAAAAATTATTTATTGATTGAAAATGTTTCATTGTGGAAAGAGTTGAGCGAGGGCGAATCGCGAATGTCGGCGAATGACCAGCAATAAAAGGGGGCGGATGGCCTTGAGAAATATTTCATTGGTAGAGCAAGAGGCATGATGAAAGATAGGAAGCCAACAAGACAAAATATGATTCGTTCTTTCTTTATTACCATTTACTTGAATCCGCATATGTGATATATTACATTATAATTCTATCATAAATCAAAGCCGCTTCATGTTAATTTTATAATTCATAATATTTTATGATAAAGGATATAGCAATTTAATTAGATTCATCACATTCCTATTACAGATCATACAGGGGTTTTTCTTTTGGTTGCTTGAAAAAGGGTGGGCAAAATAGCCCACATCTGGTTTGGTAAGTTTTTTCCATCAATCAAGGCTAGATAACTAGGAATTATGAATTCTTCCGGACAACCATCGAATACCATTGATACGGTCGTTCAACGCATACTTGGGTTAATGCTTGCGTCCAACAATAAACTCAAGACAAGCATAACATTATTTGTTGGAGCTGGTGTATCCTGTGAGTATGGTATACCTACGACATTTGGTTTTGCTAAACAATTCTTCGAAGACGCCATTTCTGGAATAGAAAATTCACGACGAGAAGAAATTTCTAAACTGTCCAGCGAGGAACAGATTGCTACATTTATACAAGAATTCCGCTCCAAGTTGAATTCCGATCTTGCCTACTCCTTCTTCAAATCGCTTGAAAATAAGGCAATTAATAATCCAAAGGTCAGGGACATTGTGACTTATGATCGCATTGTCGATTTGTGGGCTTCAGGTTACATCAAGATTGTTGTGACGACTAATTTTGATAGCCTGATCGAAAAGGCAGTTAAAAGAAAAGATGAAGTTCCAGGAGGGGATTTCAGTATTACGGTCCTCGATTATTCAGATTTGGCGCGTACAAATCGACCTACTTTGATCAATACTCCAACACTTCTCAAAGTCAGCGGAGATATCGAACGTTCGAACATGCTCTGGACAGAGGATGAGTTTGAGGCTAACATTAATGAGACCGTTCTCGGTTGGTTGGGACGAAAGGTATTGGACAGTCCGATCATCCTTCTCGGGTATACGGCAAGTGAGGCACCGCTAGCACGCATGCTGGCCGAACATCAGCTCTATCTGGCCTCAGTTGATTTGCGTGACCTCGATGATATTCCAACACTAAACGCATTGGCAAAGAAGCGATTGCCGGTCAATACCGATCATGCAAAAGGCTTGGCCGGCAAATTTGTCGAGCGGATTTACGAGGAACTTTATAAACGCACCAAAGACCCAAAACTTAAATTTTCATTCCTCTATGTCAAAGACAAGCTGGAACGCATTGAGGCTCAGCGAACGTCGCCCATGGAAACAAACATGGTCATACATCGCCGAGAAATACTGGAACAAATATGGACTTTTGCTCATTCAATCATTCCAGAAAACCGTTTAACCTTGATGCTAGGTGACCCTGGATATGGAAAGACAGTATTGGTAAGAGAAATTTCCTCAAAACTTTCTCGATCATCAGAAATTCTCACAATTTATATTCCCGCTTCTGAGCTACTCGAGCATACGATCGATGAGTGGTTCACCCGAGTCGACACGGAACAGGGCGCTCTTTGGTCTGTATGCCAATTGGTTACAGCACTTGATCGCTCACTTTTGATCATCGTTGATGGTCTTAACGAGATAACATATACCAGAAGAGTTCGTTCTGTGCTGAACAACATAATCTCATTGCTCGATCAGTTTGACAATGGCCGAGTACGATGTCTTGTGACTTGCAGAAGCGATTACTGGATCCGGCTGAAATATGATTTCAGCCGTACTTATCTTGGAAGTTCCATCATCGTACGACCATTTACACGCGATGAAGTACTTCAGTCTTTGGATGAGAGAGTTTCCTCTGAATTGCGCCTGTCACGTTATCGCTGGTTCGTCAACCTTCTCCGGACTCCCCAGACATTCGGTCTATTTTCTTTGTTGGTCGAACGGAAAAGGTCTCTGATGTCGGAATTCGAGATCTATAAGGTTTCCCTTGGACAACGACTTGCGAAAGCAGAGGATGCGGAGGGAGCACTTGTCTGGATCTGCGAGAGGTTCGAACGCACCAAGATGGTCAATCTTAACCTGATTGATACAGAAGTTGGGGAACGGCGACGCAAGACCATTCAAGCACTTGTAGATATCGGTATCCTGACGATAAACCGATTTGAGTCTGTTCGCTTTCTTGGTGATCGTATCGGCGAGTTTCTGTTCGGGTCAGTGTATTTATACGAATACAAATGGTTCGAAGTATCGCGGGCGGGCGGTATGCCGGTTGATATTTTTTTTCTTGAATTAATCAAGACCTATAATAATCTTGATTCGAGCGTTATTGAGTATAAGATTCATTTATTGAATTCTCTAATTTTTTTCGTTGCCCGATGCGACGATGATGAGGTCGAGAAACTTTATGCCCATGGCGATGCACTGAGTAGGACAATGATACGTGCTGCAATTGTGCAACGAAGGTCAGTCTCAGTTCGGGATATCTGGATAAACGACCCTTTGATGATGGCTGCGGCATTCTTGACGAGCGATAATTTTCCACGCCTTAGGGAGCAAATGATCAAGACTGATCATCGTTTTTTTTCCGAGATTCCTTTCAACTTTACCGCAAAATTGTTTCCTGAAGAGTTTCTGAACTTCATCGAGTCGTATCTCGGGTGGATCGAACAGCGCAAAATCATCCTTGAAGAAGAACGCCAACCAGCGAGCGCATTGTTCAGTGCCGTTGTCATCTTCATTCTGCGCAATGGCCCAATTCCGATTCTTGAACGTTCCAGTGTAGTGACTTTGATCCTTTCCCTTGTGAATCGAACCGACCCATCCTTTCTTGCCGACCGTCTCGTTGAAGCTGTAGAAGAAAACAGCGGTTATCTCTTTTACTCAAGAAAATTGGACAAACCAAGCCATCTCTACGAATTCGAACCTTATTGGCAGAACTGTCTTCGGGAGGCTATAAAAGGTTCCGTATTTGACCTCAGCCATGGGGACTTAATCGGCTTGATAAACTTGCATTCAATGACACGTTTGATCCTGAAATTCCTATTCTGCCGGGATGTTGAGGACAAACGCCTTAATTCCTGGCTTGAAGCCGTATTTCAAAGTGATGATGCCAGTACACAGGACTTTATGCTTGGCGTTCTCGGTTGGGCTGGGAAGATAAATGACCGTTTCATTCCTATTTCCGAACACTATTTGACCGTTATGCGCGAGAACTCTCCACAAAATTTTTATCGCCAAGCCATTTACCAGCATGAAAGCGGTAAAAGTCAATATGATCCCTTGGTTCCACATGTAACTACGCTGCTCCTACAAGGCGATCCTGTGCCAATTTTCTCATTGGTACCGGATAAACACGACAAAGCGGCCTTTCGCATTGCTCGCTTGGCTGAAAAAACCATTCTCGATTTCCCGGATGAAACACTGACCTTTATTTATGAAGTTCTTGGTAAAAATGTGAGGAATAACGATATGAAAACGGCCTTGAGGATTGCAGCAGGTCTTTATCCAATGTATTTCTGGATCCATGCGAGACGAAATAAACCTTCTGATCTATTTGAGATTTCTGATGAGGATATTACCGGACTCTCACGAGTTATCGCACAAGTTCGAGATTTCGATTGGTGGAATAACCTTTCCTTCGCGATTGCAACTGAACAGAGAAAAGCCGTGTTGACTCAATGGATGCTGCGTCTGGTCGATGCCCATACTTTGAATAGGTTCTTTAAGGGCCTGATCCAAGATATAAGAGCCAACTAACCGAAAATAATTCTGTTCAGGTCAGAGAAGTAGTTCCCAGAAGACGATGTAGGTCTTCATCAACCTTCTGATCGTCCAGGGGTTTCGAAATTGCTTCATCCAAACGGCTCAATTGCTCCCCTGATCGCAAGGTAATGTGAGATCCGAGCCATTTTGCAACCTTTTCGATCTGCCGTTCCGGGTGGGTGCACAGGTCGTGATAGGACAGACGTTCGCGTCGGTTGTCAGGTAGCATCTCAAACGATGATGCAATGGAATCCCGTATTAAGGTAACTTGCGATGCAATCTGTTCAGCCTCAGACCCGAACGTCATCGATTCAAGGGCATCATTTGAGACATACCAAATCTGCGATGCCATCTTCCCTTCTCTACGTTTGGCTCGATAGATGGAGCGTGCAACAGAGAGGGGGTCGCGGTCAACCCAAAGGAATTTTGACCGGGGGACGATCTGGGCAAAAGAACCAATACTCAAGGATACATTGAGAGCTTTTACTATAACTGGACGATCGATCCATAGGTCAATTCCCCACAGAAGACGATCAAACTCTGGAGCAAGGTTGCGCCCCTGTCGTAAACGCTTGCAGACTCGATCACGGAACAAAGTTTCCCATTCATTTGGTCCACGAAGTCCATCCCCAATACTGAACCCGTGAATGGATCTTAGACACCTGTGGGGGCGTCGGAACAAGGCGTCTGAAAGAACTAGTGAAAGTGCCGGGGCCTGAGGAAATAACGCACAGAAGTGGGTGGGAAAGGAAACATTCAAACGCTGCGTAATGTATTGAAACGCAATTGAAGTGCCACTACGTGGAGCTCCGACGATAAATACCAGTGATGGCCCATCAGGATCTAAATCTCTTCTGTCAGAATAAAGTAACAATAGTTGCTCACAGCCACTGAAAACCATGCCAAGTGGTGAAAGCAAACGCGAAACGATCTTATGGACCTGACCAGGTCTCACGAGTATTCCTTCTTTGCCGTAATCGTAGCCGCGTCCAAAATCTTTAAAAAACGATTAATGGTTGCAACATCGATATCAAGAGGAGGAGCCAGAGTGAGCACATTTTTGAAATAACCCCCAATATCAAGAACCAGCCGCAAAGGGCCCTCGTCTGTCTCAACGGAATGGTCCATTGCTTTGGCCTTAATTCTTTCCGTCAACTCCCGGTTTGGTGTAAATCCATCACGATGGCAAATTTCGACACGTGCGGCCAACCCCAGGGCATCAACATGTCCGAACTCAGAGTGAACCTGCTGAAGATTGCGGAGCCCCTTGAGAAGATAGGTTCCGAGATCTGGAACGGTTCGAGCATAATCCTGTTTGTCAATCCAATCGAAGGTTGCTAATCCAAGACGTACACCAATCGGATTGGAGGCAAAGCTTGAATGGGTGGACCCAGGTGGAAAACGGTCCGGGGAAATTAATTTTTCCCGCGCCCATATGCCAGATAGAGGGTTTAGCCCGTTTGTCAATGACTTTCCGAAGATCAATACATCGGGTTCAATACCGAAATGCTCGATTGACCAAAGAGTTCCTGTCCGGAAAAATCCCATTTGGATATCGTCCAGAACGAATAGGATGCCGTGCTCGTCCAGGATTCTTTTCAATTTCGGGAAATATCCTTTGGGGGGAATAACGTAGCCGCCTGTTCCCTGGATGGCTTCAGCGTAGAACGCTACAAACTCCGTCCGTCCATCTCGCATGTCTTTGAGTCCCTGAAATTCGCTTTCGAACAACCGGGCAAACTGGTTGGCACAGTACAAGTCACAATCTTGAATGTCCTTACCATATGGACACCTGAAGCAGTAGGGAAATGGAATGAAACAAGCGCGGTCGCCGAAATCGCCATATCGGCTCCTATAACGGAAGCTCGAAGAAATGGAAGAGGCCCCAAGTGTTCGTCCATGATACGATCCCTCGAACGCAAATACTTTCCTCCGACCACAGTTTGCTGCTATGAGCTTGAGTGAATCCTCAATAGCCTGGGACCCGCCTACATTAAAATGTACCCGGCCAGGTATTCCCCATCGCTCTTCCACGGACCTGCAGATCCGTGCACAGAGAAGTATCTTTTCTCGGGTGACATATTCAGAAGCAATCTGCGGCAGTCTATCAAGTTGATCTAATATAGCATCCAGAAAAAATCCATTTCTATATCCGAAGTTGACGGCTGAGTATGCCATCTGGAAGTCAAGATAACGATTACCATGACTGTCGAAGAGAAAGGCATCCTGGCATTCTTCGAACATACGGATGGGATCATTGTAATGAACGGTGTCACCCCAGGAACAGTAACGTGCTTCCATCGCAGCCAAGTCACCAAAGATATGAGACATTGATAATTCCTAGTTATCTAGCCTTGATTGGCTAATTATTTCCAACACAGACTCTGAACGGTTGCTGAGGGATGCGTGCGAATTTTGGCGATGGTTGATTTGACATCCGATGGCATATGATCTCAAAATAGCGAGATACAAACTCAATGACATTTGAAGGAGCAGACTGAATGAAATTCTGGATCAGTGGGAATTCAGCCAACGAAGGTGAGGGACAGGATGTGCGGCCCGCAAGATTCCTCAGTCTTCGTTAGTTGGAGGAAACGCAAGGAGATTCATAATAGGGAGGACAACGCTTGAAAGGCAGGGGCTGGGGATCTTCTCGATCCTTTTCCCGGAAGACAACAACTGTGCTGAAATTGTTTTGTTGATAGGATAGATTCTCAAAACAGAGTAGCAATCCTTGGCAAAGGAATTGCTCGAGAGGGCAAGCGCCAGTTGTCCAACCAGACACGGACTTGACTCCCTGTCTTCCGCCCAGGACATCACCTGATACTGAATGGATCAACACTTAACATTGGATTGCACCAGCCGGTTTCAAAACATCAACAGTCCTTCATTGGCATACCGTCCTATACTGAAATATTTGGCATGAAATCGTAATAACATAAATATATAAAAGTAAAACAATGACTTCGATTCCTTTCCAGATCGTTGGTGATTTTGAACCCCGTGGTGATCAACCACGGGCGATCCATGCCTTGGTGGAGGGGATACGCCAGGGAAAGCGGGACCAGGTGCTCCTGGGGGTCACGGGTTCGGGTAAAACCTATACCATGGCCAAGGTGATTGAACGATTGGGGCGTCCGGCGTTGATCCTGGCGCACAACAAAACCCTGGCGGGCCAGTTGTACAGCGAGATGCGCTCATTTTTCCCCAACAATGCGGTTGAATATTTCGTCTCCTATTATGATTATTATCAGCCTGAAGCCTATGTCCCGCGCACCGATACCTTTATCGAGAAAGATTCGGCCATCAACGAACAGATCGACCGCATGCGCCATTCCGCCACCCAGGCCATTCTGACCCGGCGCGATGTGGTGATTGTCGCTTCGGTCTCCTGCATCTATGGGATCGGATCGCCTGAAGCCTATCAGGAAATGTCGTTGCATTTGATTGTCGGGGAGGAAATCAATCAGCGCGACTTGTTGAAGAAATTGGTGGAAATTCAATTCCATCGCAATGATGTCGACTTTGCCCGAGGTCGGTTCCGGGTGCGGGGCGACACCATCGAGGTGTTTCCCCCGCATGAGGAGGAACGGGCGGTTCGGATTGAAATGTTCGGCGACCTGATTGATCGCATCAGCGCCATCGACCCCCTGACCGGACGCATCCTGGGTGAAATCCGTCATCTGATCCTGTTTCCCGCCAGTCACTATGCGACCCAACGGGCAACGGTCCTCCGGGCCATCGAAGAGATTAAACTCGATCTGGTCGCGCGTCTCGCATGGTTCCAGGAGAACAATAAACTGTTGGAGGCACAACGACTGGAGAGTCGTACCCTGCATGACCTGGAGATGATCCAGGAGATCGGGTATTGCAGTGGCATTGAAAATTATAGCCGTTATTTGAGTGGGCGCGCCCCCGGGGAACCACCTCCGACTCTGTTGGAATATCTTCCCGATGATGCCTTGTTGTTCGTCGATGAAAGTCACGTCACCCTGCCCCAGGTACGGGGCATGTTCCGTGGTGATCGTTCGCGCAAGGAAACGTTGGTGGAACATGGGTTCCGTCTCCCTTCGGCCTTGGACAACAGACCGTTGACCTTTGAGGAATTTGATCGCATGCGTCCGATCACGATCCATGTGTCGGCGACTCCGGCGGAATTGGAAACCAAAAAGGCGGGTGGGGCAATCGTCGAACAAATCGTCCGGCCAACAGGACTGTTGGAACCGGTGTGTACCATTCGCCCGGTTGAAGGGCAGGTGGATGGTTTGTTGGAAGAAATTCGGCTGACGGTGGCGGCAGGGCATCGGGTCTTGGCGACAACCCTTACCAAGCGCATGGCGGAAGACCTGACCGATTATCTTCAGGATCTGGGGGTCCGGGTCCGTTATCTCCATTCCGACATCGATACCCTGGAACGGCTTGAAACCATTCGTGATCTCAGGCAGGGGGAATTCGATGTCCTGGTCGGGATCAACCTGTTGCGCGAAGGTTTGGACATCCCGGAGGTGGGGTTGGTGGCAATTCTCGATGCCGACAAGGAGGGGTTCTTGCGTTCCGAAACCTCGTTGATACAAACCATCGGACGGGCGGCGCGCAATGTTCATGGTCGGGTATTACTCTATGCTGATCGAATCACCGGTTCCATGCAGCGGGCCTTGGATGAAACGGACCGCCGACGGCGGTTGCAGGTAGCCTACAATGAAAAACACGGGATTACTCCCCGCTCAATTTCCAAAGGGATCATGCTGTTACCGGGTCAGGACATGACTGGATCCGGGTTCCGTTCCAAAGGTGGGGTGGACCGGGAGGTTGACGAACCGTTGATGGTGGCGGAAAATCAGGTCGAGTATCGTCCCGTCTCGGGCAATCTTAACGCATTGATCCAGGAAACCCGCAAAAAAATGGTCGCCGCCGCCAAAGCAATGGAATTCGAGCTTGCAGCCCGTTATCGTGACCGCCTCAAGGCGCTGGAACAACAGGAACTCCTGCTCCTGGATCGCCCTGATTCGTAAGTTGCCTATCAGGGTATGATGATTTCAATTTGATTATTGAAAGACAAAAGGGGGCTGGGGCATTGCTCCCTGGGTGTTGATTCCTGTTAAACGAGGAAAATCATGATTCGGGATGGATGGTCGCGGCGGCTTTTGGAGATCCAGCCGTTTCATGTGATGGAGGTGATCAACGCCGTCAAGCGTCTCGAAGCTCAGGGACGTCACATTATTCGTCTTGAGGTGGGCGAACCTGACTTTCCCACGCCACCGGCCGTATTGGCGGCGGCCCATCATTCCCTGGATCTGGATCAGACCCGTTATACCGCCGCCATGGGCATCATCGAACTGCGCCAGGCAGTGGCCCAATGGTATCAACGTCAATACCGAGTGACCATCGATCCAACCCGGGTTGTGATCACACCCGGGACTTCGGGTGCCTTTCTTCTTGCCTTCGGGATTCTGCTCGACCGGGGTGACCGCGTGGCGATTTCCGATCCTGGGTATCCCTGTTATCCCAATATGATCCGTCTATTGGGGGGCGAACCGGTCTCCATTGCCGTGGGTCCGGAACACGCCTATCAATTATCGCCGGAATTGTTGCAACCCGTCATGGATCAAGGATTGAAGGCCGCCCTTGTAACCAGTCCTTCCAATCCGACCGGCACCCTGATTCCCGACGCTGCCATGGCTGAGGTGATCGCCATGGTGGAACGCCATGGGGGTCGGGTGATCTCCGATGAAATCTATCACGGCGTCACCTACGAACGTCCTGCTCGTACCGCATTGGAATTTTCTCAGGAGGCGATTGTCATCAATGGTTTTTCCAAATTTTTTGCCATGACCGGTTGGCGGTTGGGCTGGATGATCGTCCCTCCCTCCGCCATGCGCCATGTCGAATCTTTGCAACAAAATTTGTTCATCAGTGCTCCCACCTTGTCGCAGTACGCCGCCATGGCCGCCTTCCAGTGTGAGGATTTTCTGCGGCAACAAATTTTGACGTTTGATCACAACCGCCTGTTTCTGGTTGAGGCTTTACGTCGATTCGGGTTCGAAATACCGGTCATGCCTACGGGGGCGTTTTATGTCTATGCCGATGCCAGTCGGGTGTTGGCGCGGACCGGACATGCCGATACCCGTTCCTTTTGTGCCGATCTGCTCGAATCAAATGGTGTCGCGGTGACGCCAGGACTTGATTTCGGCCAATACAAGGCCCAACAGCATCTTCGTTTTTCATTTGCCACATCCATGGAAAACGTGCGCGAAGGGGTACGGCTTCTGGGCATTTTTCGGGGGGACCCCCCGCCCCTGCAAGCAAGTTGATGGGGCGGGGTGAAAGGGCCCTCGCCCTGTTGGGGGGGAAGGGGGAAGGGCGAGGACCCGATGAAGCCCGGAGTTCGTCAGCCAAAGGCTGTTTTCCGGGTTCACTTGATTAGATTGACATGCGGGCGGGAAAAAAGTTCATATGCTGCTCCATCAACGTTCAAGAAATATTCAAAGGTCCCATCTTTGCGCAGGGCAATCGCATAGAATAATTGGCATCTATAAATGAAATTATTGAAAGAAAAAAGAGGTCTGGGGGATTGCCCCCAGGGTGTTGATTTTGAACCAAAATAAAAAGCAACAATTCGATCTTTGAAAAATATAGTCGAAACACTGGGGGCAATCCCCTAAGCCCCCTTTTTCCTTATAATTTTCAATTGTGATTGCCCTGCATCTATAGCGGGAATGACGGGGATTGCCCCTTGGAATTTGACTATTGCCTGAAGGAAGTTCCGTCCCATGTCTCTGTCCAATCATCTGCCACTCGTCGTCTTTTCCCACGGCAAGGAAGGAACCCCCTGGGGGGGCAAGATTCAACGTTTGACCGAAGTGGCGCAAAAGCAAGGTTTTGAGGTTGAATCAATCGACTATCGTGATTTGACCGGTGCGGAGTTGCGGGTGGAACGGTTGATCCACCGTATTCCCCATGACCATCCTGCGTTGGTATTGGTGGGGTCAAGCATGGGAGGATATCAATCGATTGTCGCCTCGGCGGTGTTGCGACCCAGGGGGTTGTTCCTCATGGCGCCCGCCATCGGTCTTGAAACGGGCGAATATGCCCATTCAAGCCCTGTCCCCCATGCTTCAAAAATGGCCATCGTTCATGGTTGGGAGGATGATGTGGTCGCCCCAGAAAAGGTCATCACCTTCGCCCGCCTCCATCGTATCCCTTTGACCTTGTTACCCGATGGTCATCGTCTGCTTGAGGTGATCGATGAAATTGCGTTTCTGTTTTCCCGGTTTCTGGAAACCTTGTCAATTGGGCGGGGGCGGGTCTGACGGGACGGCCATGGGACAGATCATTTCATCGCCACCGACCTCCTTGTCAACGATGCGGTCTGTAATGATCAAAGGTTGGATCTGTAACCGCTCCATGTCACTCTGAACCAACGAAGTCATGGCCCGGGCCAGATGGGCATAGAATTCAGGTGGATTGGCCTCGGTCAACTGTTGGTTCCAGATGTCCAGCCATGCACCCAAATGTTCCCGCAAAAACTTGGTTGCCGCATCCCGGGTGACTTCCGCTTCCTCATTCCACCCCTCATGCAACGCCATCGCCTCCTTGGCGTTCAACAGGCTCATGAATTCCAATTCCATGGCCAAATGATCCTCGGGCAGACTTTCCCGATGGTTGCCACCCTGACCCGGCTTGACCCCGAATGCGAGGTAAAAGCCGGAAATATCGGATAGATTGGCCGCCTTGCCCAACAGACGATAGGCATTGCCATAGGCGGTTTCAATGAGGGGCGCTTTTGCCGCCGGGCCAAACAGACGGATATACTCCGCCTCCAAATCTTCCGGATTGGCGTTTTTGAATGCCGTCAAGCAAACCTGCATCAGGGAGGCGAGACCTGATGGCCAGCCGGAATCGGCGGCCATCAGGTCGGTCAACTGCTGCTCGATTTCGACACGAACCTCACCCGAGGGATAAAAAAATCCCCGCGCCAACGCACGATAGACCGCTGCACGTCGAAGCGACATTACCAATGGTTGTGAAACGTCCAGGTGATCGTTCATGTCGGTCCTTGATTTATTGGGTCAATTGTAAGGGCAACCAGGTTGCTGCCCACGCCTTGCGTGATCCCACATCCTTGTTGCCACCATCCCAAACCGCCAATCCTAACGCAGTCTGGCCACCCGGGGCCAATTGCACCCCCGATTCGGCACCCAGGGGATAGGTCATGGCAACACGCCAGACACCGCTTTGATGCGTACCACTGCCATCCACCAATTGTTGATCCCCAACATGCGTCAGCGTGCCGAACCCTTCCGCTACCAGTTCCATGACCGCCGATTTCTTCCCCTCGCTGACCGGATTGCCTAAACCATGAGCGCCCGTATAAAGAACGGCGGTTTCGGCAGGAAGCACCTTGTCAGGATAGATGTCATAGTGGGAATTGGGATAAAGTTGTTTGGTTGTCGGTTTCCCCTTGTCCTTGTCATACTGCAACGGGGCGCGCCATTGCCAGATCGACACCGGTTTCCCGGTCTCCCCCATCATGATGTTGGGCAGATCATCCTTGTTGAAGGCAAGTGGGAATTCTACCGCAACCTGATCACCAAAGCCATCGGTGACCAGGAGATTGTCGGCTGATCCATCCCGCCATTCCAACAATAATCCCAGGAATTTGCCGTTCTGAACTGCACGGACGTTCATTTTGGTGACCGTGACCACCGGCTGGGTCGGAGCCACGGTGGTTTGTGCCTCCATGGCGACTTCCACCGGTTTGGCAGCGTTCCAATAACCCGCAGCGGGATCGCCCAGGGGATTCGCCCCATCGACCTTGGCGGCGACAAGCACCGGATCGGCGGCCCACAAGGGGGCTGCGACAGCCATCAAGGTCGCTGTGGCCAAAACAGTTTGAATATGCATGTTGACTTTCATCGTCTCGCCTCGCTTACGTGATATTGGTGCGGTAAGCCTGGAACTTTTCGTCGTGGGCCGCCCGGACATGAATCGGCTCCACCAACGGTACACGGACCAGTTCTTCCCCTTGTTCGTTGAA
Source organism: Magnetococcales bacterium DCbin4 (assembly GCA_002753735.1). Classification (GTDB taxonomy): domain Bacteria; phylum Pseudomonadota; class Magnetococcia; order Magnetococcales; family UBA8363; genus UBA8363. Next base: position 56,204 of record PEAN01000003.1, on the reverse strand, counting down.
TCCCATCGCCGAACTGCCATCCACCTTGTAATGGTGGATGATCTCCTTGCACGCTCCAAAAAGGAGCAGGGCACCCAACAGTTTCGGATCGTCCTTGGCCTTGCGGTAACCGGCGATGGCCTGTTCCACTCCGGTGCCGAACATTTGATACAGATAGGCCGGTGGAACATGGACCGGTGGGATATAGTAGGTGTTGGGTTCCAACCCGAACTGGGGATACAGGGGCCGACCCAGCTTGGCAATGTGGACGATATAGTCCAGAGGATTGTCCTCACGAACCTGATCGGGTGCGCTGATGAACCCTTGCAGGCGAATCTTGCCGATGCAGGTGATCGTGCATTGGGTTTGCCGCCCCGATTCGATGGCGGGATAACATCCCACGCATTTTTCCGAGGTACGGGTGTTGCTATTGAAAAACGGTTTTTTGTACGGACATCCCTTGACGCATTCACGATAGCCGCGACAACGGGTCTGGTCGATCAAAACGATACCGTCCTCGGGCCGCTTGTAAATGGAATTGCGTGAACATGCGGCCAGACATGCCGGATAGGTGCAATGATTGCAGATGCGCGGCAGGTAATACATCCATTGCATGTGGGGCATCGTCAGGTGGATCCCCTGTGACATCAATCCGGTCGAATCATCCTCGCCAATGTTGGGATGGGCATAATCGGCGTCTTCCGGCAGATAGCCCAGGATGCGTTCACCATCCGGGGCGGCGTCGAACAGGGTTTTGCCCTGGTACACCGCGCCACCCGCATCCTGTACGCCCAGCTTGTCCAGAATCTTCACATCCCATCCCAGGGGATAGTAGCCATAGGGTTTGGATTCCACATTGTTCCAGAACATGGTCTCCTGACCGCGTCCGGGCGTCCAGGTGGTCTTGCAAGCGACGGTGCAGGTCTGGCAGGCGATGCACTTGTTGGTATCCAGAATCATTCCAAACTGTTTGACCGGTCGGACTCCCTCATGGGGATATTCCATCTCCCGGCCAAGATGCCAGTTATAAACTTTAGCCATTGTTCTCTCCCATTAGGCCTTGGTGACCTTGACGAATCCACCCTTGAGGTATTGTTTCAGCGTTTCACTTTCCGAACCGGGGCGCAAACCCAATGATACCGGACGCCACAGCCCCTTGCCGTTCATGCCACCATCCTCCGCCTTGGAAAATTTGGCGATGGATTCGCGGGGGGCGCTGGTGACGCAATGGACATCGACGTTCATCCCCTTGGTCACCTCGTTGGTCCACGATTTACGGCTGATGAGGGTTTGCGTTTGATGGGTCGGTTTCAGCCAGCTCCGGGTCAGACTTTGATGTCCGCCGTAACGGAAGTAGGCCTGGTAATTGGTTTCGGCACTCTTGGCCAGGCCATCGACACGGGTTTCATGCGCTTTGACCGTACTCGGAACCGCCATGTACGCATTGAACCACATGCGTGTGACCCCCTTGGGGGTTCCGGGATAATAGCGGGCACGGGCCATGAGACGTGCCACCTTGTATTCCTCCTTGCGCTTGGCGTCCTGCCAGCCACGGAAGGGGAGATCGTTGGGGTCACCATCGATCCAGACATAATCACCATCGGCGATTCCCATGGCACGGGCATCATCGGGATGAATGTCCACATACATTTCACCCACACCGGGCATCCGTTTGTCCCGCCGCGTCATGTCGCCGAACGGGCCGAACAAAACTGCCATGTAGTCGAGATCGGTGGGGGTGGTATGGGCACCATGGCGATACTTCGGGGTATGGAACACATGATCCCACCCTTTGTCCCGGAGGGGGTGTTTGCTGTCGAGCAGGGTTTTGCCATCCATGGCGGTGTTGCGCATCTGCCGGGTGATGTGATCCTTTTGATTGGCGGGAATGCCCCAATCGGCAGGTGTCTTGGGTCGAAGTGCCGGATGCGCGGTCGCAAGAATGGCGCATGGCTCATGGAACGTGGCATCCGAAGGTTCCCGGTGAACGATCATGTTCTCACCCGCTTCGATGAATTCGATCTCGGGACGATAAAATTCCAACCGCCCGGTCCGGGTGTGCCAGGGTTTGGATTCGTTGACCTGCTCGTAACTGTTGATGCGTGGATAGGTGCGGGTATTCATCAAACAGGGGATTCCCTGATCGCCCAGACGCGAGATCTCCTCCATTTTGTACCCCTTGAGGGGGGCGGAGAAGTCAAGTATCCGTTGCAGGTAGATGTTCGGCTGCTTGTCGGCGATGAATTGCCACAGTTGTTCAAAACGCTTTTCCCCGGTCAATTTTGTCAGGGCACGGGCGACACCCAGATAGGTTTCGTTGTCGGAAACCGTCTGGTAGGTCCGCCGCATCGGGGTGACGGGATAGGGTTGCAGGAAGGGATTGGAGTTGGAACCGGTCAGGTCGGGATATTTGAACTCCATCCACGAATCCACGCCGTAGACGATATCGCTGAATTCGCAGGAACCGGTCCACCACCATTCATTGTATACGACCAACTCGACCTTCGGTAACGTGTTGAACACCACGTCGTAAAAGCCTTTCTGGTTGCCCAGGGAGGAGTTGGAGTTGACCTGCCAGATCACCTTCGTCGGGGTCGGGGTATGGGCGCCGGTGGTGATCTTTTTATTGCCCGCCTTCATGATCCGTTCGCCGTTGGCCCAGTAGTGCATTGATTCAGGGCGTAGATACGGCTTGACCTTGACCTCACCCGCCGGGTCGGTTTGGGGATTGAACGGATCTTCGAGGGTCCACTTGGGAACACCGGAAAACAGGGTATTCTTGTAATTTCCGGCATAGCTGCCGATGTTGCCGCCATGATGGCCCAGGCTCCCCGCCAAGGCCAGGATCAGGAAAATCGCCCGGTCCTTGTTGTCATTGTTCCAGAATTGGTTGGGTCCCATGCCGCAGGCGATGAGGGTGCGTCCCTGACTTTCGGCAATGGTTTCGGCCAGGCTGGTAATGGCCGATTCGGGTGCCCAGGTGATCTTGGAACATTGGGCGGGGGTGAGGTTGGCGTCGAGATATTCCCGGGTCAGGTCGAAGACGGTACGTGCCTTCACCGTTTTGCCATCGGCAAGGGTGATGTCGAACGTCCCCTCCAGGGCGGGATCGATGCCCAGTTTGGCAAAATGTGTCCCCAGATCGTTGTGGGAGACTGCGACCGGTTTTTTCTGCGCCGCATCCCACATGACGAATTCGGCAAAATCCCCTTGCAACTTTTCGGGAATCTGGATGCCGTTCTGTTTGGGCGTCGGAGGGGCTTTCTGGTCCTTGGCGATGATCGCGGTCCAGTTGCCCAGGGCTTGATCGACATGATTGGGGAAGACATCCTTGGCGGAGAGGCGATCCAGGGTGTCCATCCGCACCAGGGTGGGCAGGTCGGTGAAGTTTTTGACAAACTCCGTGTTGTACATCTTGTTGGCCATCATCACCTGGGCGACACCGAGGGCAAACGCCGGATCGGTCCCGGGGCGGATGACCACCACATCGTCACACTTGGAGGCGGTCGCGGAATATTCGACCGTGACCGCAACCGTCTTGGCCCCCTTGAGCCGGGCTTCGGTCAGCCAATGGCTGTCGGGCATCTTGGTGGCGATCCAGTTCATCCCCCAGACCACGATCACATTGGCGTTTTCCGTATCGAACAGATCGAAATCATTGGTCTGGTCGCCGGTGACCATGGGATGACCCGGCGGCAGGTCGGTGTGGAAGGTGTAGGAGTCCCAGGAACCCGATCCCTTGGCATCCTCGGGTGAAACCCCACGGACCTTGGCGTCCAGCAATGCCATGCTGTTGCCGAAACGGAAGGCACCGAAGATGCGCAACACCCCCTGTTTGGCCATCCCGCCGCGATGTTTCATGACCCGGGTCCCGGCGCCGCCCACCTGTTCCACCATGTCGGGGTCATAACCCTGGGCCAGCAGGCGTTGCGCCCCTTCGGTACCCGAGTAGGTCGTGGCGACGTTGACCAGGGTTCGGGCATGATAATCATGGGCCACGTCATGGGGAACCTTGACCCAGGTGTCCCATCCACGGCGCATCAGCTCCTTGGGTGCAGCCCCCGTTTTCGGATCACGGGGGAATCCCTTGTCCACCCATTCCTTGAATCCCTTGCGCAGGTACGCACCATTGACCCTGCGATCGCCATAAAACCGCCGGGCCAAAACCAATCCTTTCTGACAACAACGCGGATCCCAGCGGTGGCTCGCCTGGTTGCCATTCAGGTCGGTAGCCTTGCCATAGCCGTACGTGGGTTCGATGCGAACGACGACATCATTTTTGACGTAGGCATTCAACAGGCAGTTGTGGGTATCATTGGGGCAGCACATGAAAACAAATGTGCTGTCATGTTTGAAAATATCTCGATAGAGGCGTTCCCAGTCCCGGTTGGGATAGGCTTTCAACGGATTTTCCACCACCACCGGGGTGAGGGACCGGTATTGCGCAAACAGATCGACCGGATCCATCAAGACGCCCAGCCCCGTGGTGGCAGCTACCTTCAAAAAATTGCGTCGCGATACAATATTGGACATGACTGCTCCTTTTTCGTCCAGGAATGATGCCACGATTGGCGGTGTTCCAACGACCCGCCAATGGAATTATCTATGAATATAGTTATAAAAACATTATCGGCAAAATAAAATACTATGTGACAAAACCTAGATTGTTCGTTAAGCAGGGAAATTTTCGTGTTCGAAAAAATCAGTCAATAATCTATTTATTACTTGATGACCGAAACAATGCCACTCTAACATGGAAATCACATGATGACGATGCAGATTTGCCTATTTTGGAGGCAAATGACTTGATGTGTGTCAAGTTCTGTTCATTTTCTTTTCCATGATGGTAATTCATGGATTAATTGTCGACGATTGAAAAGGGGAATGATAAATAACATACTTGATCGATAAGAAAATCCGGGTTCCGATGTCAGTTGGGTAGGGAATCTGGGGTGCATGGATTTTTGTCTGTTGGTGATCAGTCTTTGCCGTGTTGGATCCTTATGGTTTCTCACCGGGTGGGAAATCATTGAGAAGTAACCTTTTGGATGATTGGGAAACGTGATCCATGTCAATTCAAATCAATAAAATTTTACAAGAGACCTTGTTGTTCGCCTCCCTGTCGCCCACGCAGTGGGATCTGCTGAAAACGGGAATTCTGTGTCGGGATGTCGAGAAGAACCATACGCTGTTCCATCAGGGGCAACCTTTTACCCACTTTTATTTTTTACATGATGGGTTGATTAAACTCGCTTTGATCACGATGGCTGGCGATGAAAAGATCGTGCACATCATTCGCTCCGGGGAAACGTTCGCTACCGCGCTCATGTTTTTGGACAGAAAGGTCTATCCTGTCACTGCCCAGGCGTTGCAGCTCACGCAGGTGGTTGCCATCGATGCCGCACTGTTCAGAAAAGTTTTGATGGAGTCGCCTGAGGTGTGCATGTCGCTGTTGGGAGAGATGAGCCAACGGTTGAACGGCCACTTGAGCAGCCTCAGCCATAGCTGCCAGCGGAATGCTCAAAGCCGTGTCGCCCGTTACCTCCTGGAGCAAGTGCCCCATGATCCGTATGGGCATCATTTGATTCATCTGGAATTTCCCAAACAGATTCTCGCCTCGCTTTTGTCCATTACTCCGGAAACCTTGTCGCGAATTTTAGGCGAATTTGAGAAAAAGAAAATTATTTCAATGCATAACAGGCAGATACAAATTTTGAACCTGGAATTGTTGAAGCGAAAAGGGGGGGCGTGTGCCAACGGGGCGGAAATGGAGGCAGGAAAGTCAAAAATAAACCATGAACTATTTGTGTAAATTATATAGAATGGGATCGTAGAGGGTCCGTTCGTCGGCGAGGAGGCACACATGACATGGTTGATAACCGTGTGCGGGGCCATGGATGGGGAAATTTGAGCTTGCGTTAATATTGTTATCGTAATCCAGATGAGGGCAATCAATGTCGATAACCTCATTATCGTAAGTTGGAATGGTTGATTCTTTTGTTCTTCAGCGATTTTAGGTCATTGCCATGTCCCGACGACTCTTGATCATGCGTCACGCCAAATCCTCATGGGATCAGCCCACACTTTCCGACTTCCAGCGACCACTGGCCAACAAGGGATTGCGTGATGCGCCACGCATGGGGAGTTGGTTGTTCGCACAACAACAGATTCCCGACCATATTGTCAGCAGTCCGGCCCAACGGGCACGGCAGACAACGCTCATGGTGTGTGAATCCCTGGGGGTGGAGGAAACAAAAATCACCTGGAATCCTGCCATCTATAATGCGGATCTGGACGATTTGCTTGCGGTGTTGGCATCGGTCCCTGCACAATCAAATCTGACTATGTTGGTGGGGCACAACCCCGGGCTTGAATTTTTGTTCACTTTCTTGTGGGGAAGGTCGCATGATACCGGCTGGAAAATCGAAGGTTCGGGGGATGCGGAACTGATCAAAACGGCGACGATGGTGTTATTGAACCTGCCGGAAGATTGGTCCCGACTGACGCCCGGGTGTGGTTCGGTATTGTGGATCAAGCATCCAAAGGAAGTGATGAACGAGGGCCAGGAATAATCATGGGAATGGATCAATCATTGAATTATTTGCGTTCTTCACGGGAACGCCATCTGGGTGATTTTTGCCGTTATCTGGAATTTCCATCCATATCGAGTCTGCCCGAGCATGCTTCCGATCTGATGGATTGTGCCCGGCACACGGCGCGACTGCTTGTGGAGGCGGGGTTGGACGATGTCAAGGTCCATGACCTCGAGGGTCCGCCCGTGGTGACCGGTTCATGGAAAAAGTGGCCGGATCGACCGACGGTATTGATTTATGGACATTATGACGTACAACCCGTCGATCCTTTGGCATTGTGGCACCATCCCCCCTTTGCGCCTCATGTGGCCAATGATCGGGTGTTCGCCCGGGGTGCCACGGATGACAAGGGGCAGATCCTCATGCACATCCATGCGGTGGGGGCCATCCTCAAGGCAACCGGTTCCTTGCCGATCAACGTTGTGTTTTTGATCGAGGGGGAAGAGGAGATCGGCAGTCCGCATTTGGATGCTTTCCTGACGACGCATCGGGATTTATTGCGTGCCGATCTGGCCATCATTTCCGACTCATCCATGTGGGGTGAGGGGATGCCGGCGATTACCACCTCTCTGCGTGGTTTGACCCGTTTGGAGATGACGGTGACGGGGCCGCAATGTGATTTGCATTCCGGCAGTTTCGGTGGGGCCATTGCCAATCCGTTGGAGGTCATGGCCCGGATGTTGGCCGCCGTCAAGGATCAGGGGGGGCGGATTCAGATTCCCGGGTTTTACGATCAGGTGACCCCATGTCCTGAGTCCTTGCGCAATGAATTGCTGGCGCTTCCGTTTGTTCCGGATCGATTTCTCAAGGATGTGGGTGTGGCCCATTCCTGGTGTGAGGAGGGTTATTCCATCCTGGAATGTTTATGGCATCGTCCAACGTTTGAAATCAATGGGATGTGGGGTGGGTTCATCGGACCGGGATCCAAGACGGTTTTGCCATCCAAAGCCTATGCCAAAATTTCCATGCGTTTGGTCCCTGACCAGTCACCCGACGATATTGTTGCCAAAACCGTAGCCTTTTTTCAATCCATTGCGCCTCCCTGGGTTCAGGTGGACATTCATCATCCCAAGGGGGGTAGTCCTGCCATTCGTTTTGCCGACGATCTGCCCTCGTTCCAGGCGGCCAAGCGGGCATTGAGTGAAAGTTTTCAGCACCAGACCTACCGGGTCGGCGAGGGGGGAACCATCCCCATCGTGGCCAAGATCAAGGATTTGTTTGGGATCGATACATTGCTCTTGGGATTTGGCCTGGCCGATTCCCGGCCCCATTCCCCCAATGAAAACCAGCACCTGCCGACCTTTCATACCGGAACGGAAGGGCTTGTGCGATTGTTGCACTATCTGTAATGAATTATTGAGAAAAAAAAGGGGTCTGGGGGATTGCCCCCAGGGTGTTGATTTTGACTTTGTTTTTGATTTTACAGCCCCCACAGGGGGTGTGGGGGGACGAGCCCCCCCAGGTTTTGATTTTGGTTTCATCCTTTCCCCATGAATCCGGGAAGTTGCCCCCATGGTGTTGGTTTTGATTCCGATTTCAGGATCAGTCCCTTCAGGAAGAGAAAGAACCAAAACCCGGGGGACTTCGTCCCCCACAGGGATTTGGACTTCGATGCTGGATCCAATCAGGCTGGCAAGACGGATCTTCGCACAATAACGCATCGTCAGAAGAGATTGCGACAAGTGAGCGGATTTTGAGAAATGGTAGGTACTACATCGGTCTACTGGGACAAGGACATGGAATCCGGATTGATTTTTTTTGTGGTGTCCGGATCGGGTTTGGCACTGAAGGCTTCGACAGGTATCTGAACAATCTCAATGCTGTAAAGGCCACTGTAGTTGCCCTTTCCTGGAGCGATTCCATCTTGGCCATCGATGAAAAAGCCATAATTGGTCGGATCCGTGGCTCGGTTATGTTGTAATGGAACATCGTGATAGGTCTTCATGATACCCTGCTCAAACGTTAGGAAGTTGACACCTGGATGCTTAACGAAAGTATCGATGCAAACTACGTGCCGTTAAGGAAAGCGTTAACTTTGCCCCAAAGTCCCTTTCTGTAAATAAAGGTTTTTATCGTGCCGCTTATCTTACTATTTATTCTTGTTATTTTTTCAATATCTTCCGGGTCCGCTTTATCTGATTTTTCCTTTTGATCTTTAAATTTAAAATCTCGAAGACCGCTGGAGCTTGATTCTGTCATGATGCTGATGATCGAAAAAGGGGTGAATCGTAGGGTTTTTCTTTCTTCATTTTTCGGGAAAATTTTCAGTGAAAGTGGTAGTCCCAACATGGCAACTGGGTTTACATCAGGAATGACATGCTCCAAGGGATATTTTCGATATCGTTCGTGGTCAAAAGTTTGAGCTTGATTTGTCCGAAAAGCTGTACCCTCTACCCCACGACCGATGAGGAGCTGGCTGCATTCTTTGATCCCTTCTGGCTTAAGTATAACAGATAATTTGTCGCTATTATCCTTCCTTCCGAAGAGAAATATCAGCAGATCTGTACCGGATGTCACACAAAAGAAATCTTTTATCTCTGTGCAAATTTGATTGTAAAAATCGGTAAGTTCAGAATCCCTTCTTGAAAATACTGATTGGAGTTCTGTTTCAAGCTTATCTAATTCTGTATAATCCTCTCCCGAATGAGGGTTGGGGACGTCCCATCTAAGTATATATATCATATCAAGGCGTGGCCAGTCGATCCTAAGATTTATTTTCTTTTCTTTTTTCCAGGATCTAATGGTCCAATTGTTAGAATTTATTTCGTTTTCAATAAGTTCAGCTCTTTTATGTAAAATCATTTTCTGTCCTGGTTTTATTGATGATCTGTCGTAAACTTCAAACGCAATCCTATTAGGATCAGGAAACGATCTTTCAGGGAAGAATATATCTATTTCAAGTGTTTGTACGGGATAATCGGCACGGATGCTGACCAGCTCGGAACGGTTGATTTGTGCAGGCCAGTCATCATTGGTCAGACGATGCTCTTTTTCTGTCAAGGCGTATCCATTGTGGAGGAGATACTTGATCACACATCCAGAGACGATATCTCTGTTCAGGTCATATTTTTGTTCTGGTAATTTTATCTCAATATTTTCCTCACCGTCTGGGTGCATTGGAAAATCATCGGATAACTGAGCACGGTCAATACTCGCTTGCCAATTTGCGAGAGAAGATTTTTTATGGTAAGCCTTAAGCTTAAATACTTTTACCCTGCCAGTATAGGCGCAGATTGTTTCCTTAAGATTTTTATTCCAGCTCTCAATCCCTTTCTTCCACTTGATTCCGTCGACGTCGATGGTTATTTCACCATCACCATCACCACCGTCTTGTAGAGTTACTGTCTTTTTCTTTCTGATGGCTTCCTGAACCGGAGATTCGTTTACTCTCCATGAATCAACATCTCTATGGAAAAGTCGCCTGCGAATTTCGCTCAGGCTGAGAAGTACTACTCGGTCGCCTCTGAGTTGAAATAAATTGCCATCACCATGAAAAATATAATTTCTTAATATCAAACCTTCGCTTGTAGATAATTCCATTATTTTTATGTTACGGTTATCCTCATTCCTTTTTGCCGAGGAACCACAGGCAGAGACAATCAGGTTGTTCCATATCTCGGTATCTGGAACATACTGCTCAAGTTTATATTCTCCATTGATATGTTTATGTCCATGAAGTACGATATCAATCTTTGTTTCATGAGCTGCCTTGAGAAATGCCATCGCTCGATCCAAAGATAGGTACCTTGACCTTATTTTATTCTTTAACTTGGTTTCCGTGATCGGGGCAGAAATTACTGGCAGTGGGTGGTGGTGAAGTAGTGCAATCCGGAGTGATGGATTTCCTTCTTTATTTCCAGCTTTAAGAATTTCATTGTATTCCCTAAAGTCACCTAAAGGGTTTTTAATATATCCACGTGCAAAGTCTATCCGTCCTTGGCACGAATCCAGGGGGAATAATGACACTCCATATTCACTGCGTATATTTCTTATCGTCTCCTTCAAGCAACCTTTTCCGTAAATTGCGCAAAGAGACTCGTGGAATAGTTTTTCCTTGCCAAATAATTTTATTCCCAATAAAGAAAATCTAACCCCGTAGTGGAATTTATCATGGTTTCCCGGTACGACTACAATAAATAATTTATTATTATTACGTTTTTGTAATGCAGTTCTTACTCTTTCTTCAAGATATTTAATGGATTCAACAAGTGTCCGAAATTGTTTTTTTCTTGGAGAATTAACACTATCACCTGTGATGACGATGATTTCCGGAGCCTCCCGTTCCAGCAAGGAAATGACCGGTGCAAAATAGTTTTCGACCCAGTCTGGTTTCCCATCACAATGAAGGTCGGAAAGATGAGCGATTTTAACAGGGATCATGTCGCCTCCATAATATTTAAGTTGTTAGATGGGGTCTGGGAAGGTGTATTAATATTTGTAAGAAGTGTCTTGTTACAAAGATACAGGCGTCATTTCTTCGCAGGCGGGGATCAAAAACACTGAGGGTTGCTTCGAGTTTCAGATCCCCGCCCTTGCGGAGTCAATAAAGACTGAAAGCAGAAAAGAAACCATGTGGGATGTGATCTCCCAAACATCATGGGGGAGGGGTATGCAAAACTGAAGCCAAAATGAAAACTTTGGGCCGGTCCTTCGTCATTCCTGCGAACGCGGGAATCATGTGATCTTGATAATATTCATTCTGCCGGCATGAAATGTACTGCCAACGGATCGGTGGCCGTCACTTCCCGGCCCAGACCGATGACCCCCCGGCCCGAAAGGATGTGTTCATCCCGGTGGACCAGAAATCGTTCGCCGGTGGTGGTCAATACGAAGGTGCCATTGGTGCTTTGATCCACAAGATAGGTGCGTCCGCGGCGTAATTCAATCTTGGCGTGATTCCTCGATGACATGGTATCGGGAACGATGAAGGTGTTGTCCTTGCCACGCCCCATGCTGACCGCACCCGAAGAGGCGCTGACCACAACTTCCTTGCGCTGGAAGACCGCCTTGATCGATTCGGTGGTCATCGCGGAGGCTTCTGTATGCCCACCCATGATGGTCAATTCTTCTTCTTCACCCCAGGTCAGTTCGCAGATGCGGATCGGGTCCGACTTGCCCTTGACATGGGTACGGATCAATTCCCTGCCATCGGCGCTCAGATGGGGACTCATGATGTCAAGGGTCTCCCCCGTGGTGATGATCTGATCCGCTTTGGCCTGGGCCGCCATTCTGGCGGCAAGGTTGACGGCATCGCCAAAGACATCGCCATGTTCTTCGATGACATCACCAAAATGAAACCCGACACGAATACGAAGTTTGGTGTTCCATTCGTGTTCGTTTTCCTCGACGTTCTCCTGCATCCTGACGGCGGCCTGAGCGGCAAGATCAGCGGAGGGAAAGGTACACATGACTTCATCGCCGATGGTTTTGATGACAACTCCCTGGTAATCCGCAGTGATCTTTGCCATGAGGTCAATGCACTGGGAGGTCAGTTCCCTGGCTTTGGCATCACCTACGGTTTCATACAGTTTGGTGCTTCCAGCAATATCGGCAAACATGATGGCCAGTCGTTTCGACACGCTCATGACGACCTTCCTCTCCTGATTCCTGATGTGTTGCAAACATGCGTGCTACCGGGCGTAGAGCGCCGTCCGTCATGCAAGTTCGGTTGCTTCATGGTTCTATCGGGTAAATATACCTACGATCAGGGTAATATTATCCTTCCCCCCGGCTTCTTTGGCCATCCGGATCAATTCCGAGGCGATGGTTTCCAGGTTGGAGACGTTCACCTTGGCGAGGGTTGCGGCGATCTTTTCCTGGCTGACCATGCCGTAGAGTCCATCGGAACACAACAGGATGATGTCTCCCTGGACCATTTCCTGGAATCGGATGTCGGGGGTGAGGTTTCGGGCGGGTCCGATGGCCTGGAGCAGAATGTTTTGGGATGGCCGGGGTCCTTTTTTTCCCATGGACAACCATTGTTGGTACATGGAATGGTCACGGGTGATCTGAAGGAGTTTATGATTGCGATACAGGTAAAGGCGGCTGTCCCCGACATGAAATACAACGGGAATGTCGCTGAACTGCGGCAACCAAAGGCCGACGACGGTGGTTCCCATCCCCGTTCCGTTTTCAAACCCCTTGTCCTGATTGACCAGGTTGACTTCGGTATTGGCGGTGTTGATGGCGTTGCGCACCATGTGGTAGACCGGGTTGGGGAGCTCATCCAGGGTTGGTTCATCGGCATCGTGATCCGGGGGTTCCTGGGGGATCGTCCCGGTTCGGGGCTGGGGGGGCGAAGCCAAGGTCAGGGCGAGGCTTTCGCGGACCAGTTCGATGACCCTGGCACTGGCGACCTCGCCTGCTTCATGTCCTCCCATACCGTCGGCAACCAGGAGCAGCCCAACCCGATGATCGATGGAAAAACAATCTTCATTGAGTGTGCGCACACACCCGACATCCGTCTGCCCCATCACTGCCAGACGACCGCCGATTAACTGTGTCATGGACCATTCTTTCCGGGCCTGATTCCGTTCCAGCCTGCAAGGCAGGGGTTAAATTGGCGCAGCAAACGATTTGAAGTTCCATTGACTTCAAGTCGAGTGCCAATGTTAGTCTATAAGGGTTCAAAAGAAAACGCGTAACGGAGTCCATCGCCTTTTTTTCTTGCCAAAGGTTTGCCGTTGCGCTCCCCAACCGACTCCATAGAAGACAGGATCCCCATGTCGACCCCCATACCCATCCGCCGTCCGCGCCGGTTGCGGATCAACAACGCCATCCGCAACCTGGTTCGGGAAACCCGTCTGGATGCCGATGATTTGATTCAACCCATGTTCATCGTTCCTGGAAGCGGGATACGAAAACCGGTTGCTTCCATGCCCGGGGTATGTCAGGTCTCGGTGGATCAGGCGGTCGAGGATGCCCGGAAGGCGATGGCACTGGGGGTCGGAGGCGTCATTCTTTTTGGAATTCCCGCCAGCAAGGATGCGTTGGGATCGGATGCATGGAGTGAAGTTGGCATTGTGCAGCAGGCGATCCGGGCCATGAGAAATGCCCTTCCCGACATGGCGATCCTTGCGGATACCTGTCTGTGCGAGTACACCGACCATGGCCATTGTGGTCCGGTCCGGGGCGGTGGCATTGCCAATGATGAAACGCTGGAACTGTTGGGACGCACCGCCATTGCCCAGGCCCGTGCGGGTGCCGATATCGTGGCACCTTCGGGAATGATGGACGGGATGGTGGCCGCGATTCGGGAAGCCTTGGATTCGGAAGGATTCGAGCGGGTTTCCATCCTGTCGTATGCGGTCAAATATGCTTCGGCCTATTATGGTCCCTTTCGGGATGCAGCGGAAAATACCCCATCGTTCGGTGATCGTCGCAGTTATCAGATGGATCCGGCCAATCGGCGTGAGGCGATGACCGAGGCTCAGTTGGACATTGATGAAGGGGCCGACATGCTCATGGTCAAACCGGGATTGGCTTATATGGATATCCTGGGTGCCTTGCGGCAGACCACCGACCTTCCCTTGGCCATCTACAGTGTCAGCGGTGAATATGCGATGATCAAGGCGGCTGCCGAACGGGGTTGGATTGATGAGCAACGGGTCGTGATGGAAACGTTGACCGGATTCAAAAGGGCTGGAGCGGATCTCATTCTCACCTATCACGCGACACAGGCGGCGGCATGGTTGACGACAGCGAAATAATGACGACGACCCCGTTCGTTCCAGCAGGCAACCGGCCGATCCGTGCGTTGGGGTTGCTTTCGGGTGGGTTGGACAGCACTTTGGCGGTTCGTTTATTGCAAGAGCAGGGGATCGAGGTTGGCTGCGTTAATTTTCACACCGGGTTTTGCATTCAATCGCATACCGGTGCCATGCGCAATCCCCGGGAAGGGGCACCTCCACCCCGTCATGATGCCCTGCATGCTGCGCAAACCCTCGGGGTCAAACTGCATCTGATCGACATCGCCAGCGATTATGTGCGTATTGTCACGCATCCCAAACATGGGTATGGCAAAAATCTCAATCCCTGTCTCGACTGCAAAATCTTCATGGTTGCCAAAGCCTGGGCGATGGCAAAGGAATTGGGTTACGATTTCATTTTTTCGGGTGAGGTCTTGGGGCAGCGGCCGATGAGTCAACGGCGTGATACGTTTCCGGTGATTGATCGGGAGGCGGGGGTGGCGGGATGGTTGTTGCGTCCTTTGACCGCTTTGCGCATGCCCGAAACCGAACCGGAAAAACGGGGTTGGGTCGATCGCACACGACTCGAAGGGTTTTCCGGGCGTGGCCGTAAACCACAGATGGCATTGGCGAAAAAATTTGCGATCAATGATTATCCCAGTCCCGCCGGGGGGTGCTGTTTCCTGACGGATGAAAACTATGCCCGCAAATTGCGGGATCTGTGGGCGTTCCGCCAGCAGCGGGAATATTCCATGGAGGATATCCTGCTGTTGAAGGCGGGACGTCATATCCGGCCCGCCCCGCATTTCAAGTTGATCGTCGGACGCGACCAGACGGAAAACAGATTTCTTTCCGGGTTTCGCAAGGGGCGGGTGGTGATTCAGACCAGAAACATCGCAGGTCCCCTGACTTTGATGGAGGGGGAGGTCTCCTCCCGGGAGGATCGTTTACTGGCCTGCCGCATCGCCGCCCGTTACAGTAAGGGAAAGGAATCCTCAAAGGTCGCGATGAGTGTGGAATACGAGGGGGTGACCGAGGTGATGGAGGTGTTTCCGCTGCCCGCCCACGAACTGCCGGATCAATGGCATGTCTGATTCCATCTTGGAAATTGATGCCCGTGATCTGCTTTGTCCCATGCCAATTTTCAAGATTGATCAGGCAATCATGGGTGTGCCGTTGCAGGGGCGGGTGAAGCTGGTGGCCACCGATCCCGGCATCGAACGTGATCTTCCCGCGTGGTGCGCCATTAATGGTCATGTTTTGATCGATTTGGCCAGAAAAGGGCGTATCTGGACCGCCATCGTGGAAAAAGGGTCATGAAGGGGGGCATTTTTTGTGCGGTTTCAGGGCATGGCTATGGCCATCTGTCCCAGATTGCACCCATTCTTGATCAACTGGGAACCATGAATCCCGATCTCCGGATCATGGTGGCGGGAAACCTGGATCGGGGGGTGGTGGAACGGTTTGTCCACGTCAGGCATGAATTTGATCATGGGTTCCGGGACATCGGCTTGGTGCAGTCGGATCCGATGGTCGTCGATCTTGAGGCAACCCGCTTTCGTTATGAGGCGATGCAGCAAAATTGGGAAGAACGGGTTGAAGCGGAAATGTCCAGGATTTCGGCTTGGTCAACCAGTCTGGTGTTGGTGGATATTCCCTGTGTGACCATTGCTGCCGCCCACAGACTCGGGATCCCCAGCGTCGCGGTCGCCTCCTTGAGTTGGGACCATGTCATCAAAGCCTATTTTTCACTGGAGGATCCAGCGGTCATGGGCTGGTGGCGCAGGATGAGGGAACATTATGCCAAGGTGACGCTGGCCTTGCATCCGGAACCTGCCATCGTCGGCGATACGTTTCCCCGATTCGAGGTGATTCCCCCCCTGGTATCCCGGGCGCAGGTGCGTAAGGAATCGTTGCGTGGGGCGTTGGGTATCGCATCGGATGATCGGCGTCCCCTGGTCATGATCAACCTGGGTGGCATGCCATCCCACGCCGTCCCATTGGAGCAGATCATTCAGGAACTTCGTTATCACTGGTTGTTCAAGGAGACCGAACTACCTTCATTGAACCACGTCCATTCCACGGCAAAGGTACATCAATGGCCGTTTGAAGATGTCCTGGCGTCGGTTGATGCGGTCGTGAGCAAGCCGGGATACGGAACGGCGATCGGGGCTGCCGCCCGGGGGGTTGCGCTGCTCTACGTTCGTCGTGGACGGTTTCCCGACGAGGATCCAATTTGCAATTGGTTGTCCCGGAACGCCAGGGCCAGGGAAATCGATACCGAAACCTTTGCCTCGGGCCGATGGCATGAAGCCATGCAATCCCTGTTTCACCTCACCCCTCCAGCACCTCCCCGATGCGATGGTGCTGTGGTCGCCGCTGAACGCATTGTCACGCTGATGGGGCGCTGATACTTGGAAATTTGGAGCCCACCCTTGCGGGTATGACAGAGATGGCCTTCGGGGGGATTTGCCAATCCGTGGGCCAGCTTTGCTCTCTTTGTTTGAATTTCTTTATTGTTCAATATTTTGTATGGAAATCTCAGTGGGGGCGGAAGAAAAAATCGAAAAAAATGGATCTTTTCATGGAAGTCATGTATTTTCTCCGGTTTGGCAGGCATTCGGAAACTGGATCAATCTGGGTGGATATGAAACCCAAAAATCAAAACCGGAGCGTACTGGCCCGGGAAAGCGATGGAGTTTTCAAGGCATGCTCAATGGAAAAACAGTCCTGGTGACCGGGGGGACAGGATCCTTTGGAAAAAAATTTGTGCAGACCGTTTTGCACAAATACAAACCCAACAAACTGATCGTCTTCAGTCGCGATGAACTCAAACAGTTCGAAATGGCGCAAAAATTCAGTGAAGTGGAATATCCCTGCATCCGTTACATGCTGGGATGTGTCCGCGACGGCGATCGTTTGAAAAGGGCCTTTTCCGGGGTCGATTACGTCATTCATGCTGCGGCGCTCAAACAGGTTCCGGCTGCGGAATACAATCCGGGCGAATGCATCAAGACCAATGTCATTGGTGCCATGAATGTCATTGACGCCGCGCTGTACAACAACGTCAAGAAGGTGGTCGCCCTGTCAACCGACAAGGCGTGCAATCCCATCAACCTGTATGGTGCCACCAAACTGTGTTCCGATAAATTGTTCTCTGCGGCTAAAGTCTATACCGGAGTTCACAAGACCGTCTTCTCCGTCGTCCGCTATGGCAATGTGGTCGGCAGCCGTGGTTCAGTCATCCCATTTTTTCAGGAACGACGGCAGATCGGCGTACTGCCGATCACGGATCCCAGGATGACCCGTTTTTGGATCACCCTTTCCCAGGGGGTCCACTTTGTCTTGTTCGCCCTTGCCCATTGTCAGGGGGGGGAACTGTATGTTCCCAAAATTCCCTCGATGAAAATCACCGACCTGGCGACCGCCATTGGGCCTGAATGTGAACAGAAAACCGTCGGCATTCGTCCCGGGGAAAAACTCCATGAGGTGTTGATCAGCGAGGATGAAGCCCGACATGCCATCGAGTTCAAGAATCATTATGTCGTCCAGGCTGATCCCGTTCAGCGCGCCAATCTTTTGCAATACGAAGATCAGGAAGGGAAGGGCACCCCTTGTGACGAACATTTCCGCTATGTTTCCGATTCCAATCCCGAGTTCATGAGTGTTCCGGAATTGAAGGATCTGTTGGTTCAGATCGCTGACGATTTCCGGATCGAAGAGAGCCGCTGGTCCATGGCCATCAATCCTCGTTGATTCGACATTGGACGGAACTTTGGATCCGTTTCTATTATCGAATCACGGATCTTCAATGTGCTTTGGGTCTTTCCCAATTGAAAAAATTGGACTGGTTTCGGCGTCGGCGCAGGGAAATCGTTCAGCGTTACAATGAGGCGTTTTCCGGTGTCACCTGGGGCGTGACGCCTTTTGAGGAATCCTGGAGTGACAGCAATTTTTATCTTTATGTGTTCCGATTCGACTTTGCCAGGATCGGCAAGAGCCGGACCGATGTGATGGGGTTGCTCAAGGGGCGTGGCATCCAGACGCAGGTTCATTATATCCCAGTGTTTTCGCATCCATTCTACAGTGAACATTTTCCAGTGGATGAAGCATGGTTTCCGCATACCGGACAATTTTACGAGTCCTGCCTGTCACTGCCCCTTTTTCCCGGGATGAGTGATGTCGATGTCGAAACGGTGATTCGCGAGGTGCATGCATTGGCGGACATCATGAAGAACAGATCATCAATATTGCGAGACTTGGATTGGGAACCGTGCAATTCGGGTTGGACTATGGCATTTCCAACCAGCGTGGTCGGGTATCGGAAGAACAGGCGGCACAAATTTTGTCCACTGCCCAACGCAGGGGGGTCGCCATGCTTGACACCGCCGCCGGTTATGGGGATGGCGAACGCGTTCTCGGTCGCATGATGATGAACCATCCCGGAAGGTTCAAGGTTGTCACGAAAATGTCTGCGACTGCGGCGACGCCGGCGACCAGGGAGGTGGGTCAAAAGGTGCGGGCGGTCCTGGCGCAATCATTGAACCGGCTTGGATTGCCTTCGGTGTATGGCCTGTTGGCGCATCGTGTTGCCGACCTGCTGCAACCCGGGGGTCAATATCTGATTGATGCCATGATGGAATGCAAGTCTCTGGGACAGACGGAAGAAATCGGGGTATCGGTCTATTCCGGGGCGGGAATCGACAAAATTTTGGAGTTGTTCATTCCTGACATTGTTCGGCTTCCCATCAATGTTGCCGATCAGCGTTTGATCCGTTCCGGTCATTTGGACCTGCTGAAACGTCATGGTGTTGAATTCATGCTCGTTCCATTTTTCTGCAGGGGCTTCTGCTCATGCCGCCGGAAGCCCTGCCCGACTATTTTTCTCCCGTTCGATGCCATTTTGCCAAAATCCGGGCGGCGTTCGTGGAGCAACAATGGACTGCATTGGAGGGGTGCATCCGTTTTGCCATGGGATGTCCGGAGTTGGATGTGGTTTTGGCGGGGGTGACGGGTGTCGATGAACTGGAGGAGATCCTTGGGATCGTCCAATGCATCGAGGAGGGACAGGGTGAAGTTTTTTTCCATCTCTGGCCGATGGGGATGAACCGTATCTAAATCCGGCGCAATGGAAGATTGCCCAATAGGTAAGGCTTCCATTGAGTACTGGATGGTCGATTTCATGATGTGCGTCAAACCGGGGATTAGGGATGTCCGAAGGAAAACCACTTCGCCTGGGGCTGAAATTATGGTCCAGTAATCAGTCGTCGGTTCCGGAGGTGTGCCGTTTGTTTGAAAACGGGGTGATTCAATATTTGGAACTGTATGTGGTCCCGGGAACTTTCAGGGACCAAGGCGATCTGTGGCGGATTGACGGCCTTCCCATGGTGCTGCATGCACCCCACTTCGGGGCGGGGTTCAATTTGTCGCTCAAGGACAAGGAGACGGCCAACAAGGCCATGTGGCATGAGGTGATGCAATTTGCCCAACGATTGAACCCCCTTGGATTGATTGTCCACATGGGGACCTGCGGTACATTGATGGAAAGCATGCGTCAGTTGAGCAGCTTCGATCTTCCTCCGTGTCCCATGTGGGTCGAAAATAAGCCCCCTTTCACGCAGGATGGTTCTGAATGTGTCGGTGTTTCCCCGCAAGAGATTCGTGACGTGAAATTACATCGGAACTCAGGTTTTTGTTTCGATTTGGGGCATGCCTTGTGCTACGCCGCACACATGAGATTGGAACCGCATGGGGTGCTTCAGGCGTTTTCCTCCATGAATCCGGACATGTATCATTTGTGTGATGGTTTTGTTGGAGATGTCAGGGACCGGCATCTCCATCTGGGAGAAGGGAATTATGACCTTCCGGCCCTGATTCGTCTGCTGCCGGAGCATGCGATGCTCAGCCTGGAGACTCCGAAACGGAGTATGGAAGATTTGAGCTGTTTTGAAGCGGAATGTCGCATGGTGCGCGATATGAGCCGGGCCTGTCCGTGATGGGGTTGCGTTGCATCATGGGGGTGGTCGATAGCGGATAGGTGATGTTGTGTTGCATGGGTTGCATGGTCAATCGATGTTTTTTTGAATCCTGATGATTCGGAACCGGGTATGAACAGGTTCCCATCCATCTATCATGGAGTGTCTGCCGATGAATCTGGACCAATCCAACCCATCTGTCGCGATTCGACCCCCGACATAGAAAAATTTCTGGATAACCGGACCAAAAAAGCCAAGCGTATCAACGGTTCATCTTTCCAAAAAGTCTTCAATTCCTTTGTGGTGCCGACCTACCCGTTTGACCTGGATGAGGTTATCCGGAAAAATCGGGGTATGTTTCTTCGATCAGAAATTCGCCGCAAGGACGGCAAGATTCACCGCTACTGGAGCATCGTGGAAAATCGGCGCATCCAAGGAAACCGGCATGTTCAGCGGCAGGTTTTGTATCTCGGTGAAATCAACGACACGCAACAAGCTGCGTGGTGCAAGACCATTTCCAATGAGATCACCGCCGTCCGTCCGTTGCTGACCAACCTCTAACTGGCAGGACGCCTGGTCACCGCAGATGCCATCCACGCCCAAAAAAAACCTGGAATTCCTCGTGGAAGAGAAGAAGGCTGACTTCCTCTTCACGGTCAAGGAGAACCAACCTACGGTCATGCACACCATCGCCAGCCTGCGGCTTGAGGAAGGACCAATCCGGTTCCAAAACGTCGAGAAAGGCCGTGGACGGCTCGAAATCCGATCCATCTGGCCCTCTACCCGTTTCGTTGAATACATTCCTCTGCCACATGTCAAACTGTTCTTCACCATCAAGCGAGAAGTCCAACACCTCAAGACCGGCAAGACCACTACGGAAATCGCTTACGGTATCACCAGCCTTGACCAGGAAAGAGGCACACCTGAACATCTCCTCACATGCAACAGAGGCCACTGGTCCATCGAAAACAAGTTATACGATGTCCGTGATGTCACTTTCGACGAGGATCGTTCCCAAATCCGTACCGGCCATGGTCCTCAAATGATGGCGTGCCTGCGCAATCTCGCCATAAGTCTGCTCAGGTTGGCAGGATGCCAGGATATCGCCTCTGCCAACAGGGAACTCGCCGCCAAACCATGGCAGGCACTGCGTCTCTTGGGGGTGTGACGCATGAGCCAACCGATTTTGACGAGTCCCTGTGATCGGCAAGGCATTGGGAAAGCCGACGGTCTACTATGATGCGGTGGGTTCCATTGCCGCGGCGGTGCCTGTGTTTCATGGAGTCCCTGTGGTCAGTGGGGAGGCGGCGTTGGCACAATGGTTGGACCGTGAAGTCCTTCCGCTTCTCAGGGTGAAGTCGGGTGATTGAATTCGTGTTCTGGAGGGATGTTGCCGCAGTCGTTCCGCTGCCGGATCCAATAACCTGAATGAATGATCGTGTATGTCATAATAAATATTCCCTTTTCAGGTTTCCGTGTTAGAATGAATCCTGATAAACAGCTTCGAATTGTAGATCGTCATTTTCTTAAAGGTGCGTTTGACATTACTTCCGTATTGCATCGGGTGTTGATTGGGTGGATTGGATTGTCCCTGGCACCTGTAACGCAAGGTTCGTGCAACACGGACCCGTTTGTTCACAAGGGCATGTGCCCAAAGTTTTGAAGGAGTTTTGGTCGATGAAGAACAAGATTCAGGAACAACGTCGGGGTGAGGCGGGTTTTACCATGGTGGAATTGATCGTCGTGATCATCATCCTGGGTGTCCTGGCCGCAACCTTGCTGCCCAATTACATGGATGTCAGTGGCGAAGCCAGGGCCGCTGTCACTACGAAAATGCATGGGGATATCAACTCGACCTTGCATCAATCCCATGGAATTCATCTGGCGCAATTGGCAGCAAATCCTACAAATCCGGTCTACAATCCGGCTTTGGTTACGGATTGTACCACGGTCATGGCTTTGTTGGCTGATGCGGGCGGTGTGACCTGTGCCACTGGTACCCTTACGTTTCCCGACGGTCGTACAGCGGCTTTGGTCGCCGAGGATATGACGACAACACCTGCCACTGCGCCTGCTCTTGGAGCGTTGCAATAAACATCACGGCACTCTGGTTTGAGGCATGGATTCCCGGCGGTTTGGACGGTTTTTCCGCTTGGCCGCCGGGAAAAGCGGGACATTCATTCAACCCGTTGAAGGAACCAACACATGGGCAATGCAGTCGATCTTCCGCCGTCGTGGCATGCACATGAGGCGGGAATGAGCTTGATGGAACTGGTGATGGTCATTGCCGTCATCGGGGCCGTATCGGTTACGGCCATGGCCAAATTCATGGGCGATCAATCCGAGGCGGAAAACTATTGCGACGGGTTGGCGCAAACCTTGGTGGGGTGTCTGGAGGCGGATGTCCGTACCGCCCAGTCCCATGCCATGTTGCGTGCCCCGGGCTATTCCATCGTCCAGGAGGCGGCACCGCAACATCAATATAAAATCATTGACGAACATGGGACCCGGGTCGGCCAGGCGCGTACCTTTTCCGATAAGGTGACCATGACGCCGTTCAGCATCGTTTTCGATGGCCTGGGGCGTCCTTCGTGGTGGGGGGATCTGACCCTGACCCAACAGACGGGGGGCGATCCCGCCGTTCAAACCATCGGTATTCTGCATATTGAGAAAAATACCGGCGCGGTATGGGTGGTCCAACAATGAACAAGCCAACATCCCTTTCCTTGAGCACGCCGATACCCGGCTGCCAGAGCGGCATGACGATGATCGAAATCCTGATCAGCATTGTCGTTGCCGCCATCGTGGCGGGGAGCATTGCGGCGCAGGTGGCCAATACGGTCAAATATTCGCAATTGACCCGCCAACAGCATCAGGCGCTGTTTTTGGTGGAAGAAAAAATGGAAGAAATCCTTCACCTGCGTGACACGGCGGGGACCGACGGCATCAATGCCACGACCTTCCCCGATGAAACGCCGATTGCGGGTGAATTCGGTGAATATTCCCGTTATTTCACCTTCAGGGATGATACGACCGGTACCTGTCCGACCGGCACGGCAACCGATTGTCTGGAGGTCGGGGTCACGGTCAAGGCGGGTGGTGAATTCATGTCGGGGACCAAGGTTGTGTTCTTGAAGGGGGGTCCCTGGGTTGCGCTTTGATGCGTTTGCTTCTGGTTTTGATCGATACTACGACCTTCCTGAGAGGAAGACCCCATGAACTACGATCCTGTTCCATCTGACGCATGCGGTCGGGGAAGCAGTGGTTTCACCCTGCTTGAACTCGTCATCACCCTTGTGATCGCAGGGATTTGTGCGGGGTTGGGGTGGCAATCCTTCATCACCGCCACCGAAAGCACCATTTTACGGGCACAATTGAGTGCGGTGTCGGATCAGGGACGGTTGGCCATGGTACGTCTGACCCGGGAGTTGCGGGAGGCCCGTCGTGATGGTTTCGTCCTTTCTCCCAATACAGAGATCACATTTCTTTCGACTGCCACCGGCGATGGTTTGGTCCGGTATTATCTGGACGGCACCAACCTGCGTCGTACCATTTTGAGCAATGGAGAGGATAACCTTTTGGCCAAAGGGATTTCCGATCTCACATTCTCTTATGATACCAACGATTCCGCTACCTTCAACCATATTCAGGTCCAGTTTCATGTGAACAGTTGGGTTCCTGGCAATGAACTGGTTCGTTACCCGTTGCGCAGCCGGATCTATCCGAGGAATTTTTGATCATGAACCGCAATGACAACCAAAATGGCAGTTCCTTGGTGGGGGTGTTGGCGGTGATGGTTGCAGCCGCCGGCTTGAGTGCCCTCATGGTGCAAACAACCGAGCGCGATAGCGATATTTATACCGATCTGTCCGTGTCGTCCAGTAAACTGTTCGCGGCGGAATCGGCGTTGGAGACGGCACGGTGGGCCATTCAGCATATTTGTTCCACGCCGCCCGTGCCACCCGTGGATATCGTTAACGATCAGTTCGAGGTTCGTTTTACTGAAACCCCCGAGGGGTCGGGGATCTATACGGTGACAACCAAGGTATTCGCTGCTGTGAGCGGTGATCAACAGGAGCATCGGGTCAGCCGGACCATTGTCACCAACGGGGTGGAATGCCGATATGCCAATCCGCCGCCTCCGGTTTGGCTTGCGGGGATTACGGCCTGTGAATGGATCAGGGCTTCCGGCAGTTCGACCTTGAGTTTCAACTCGGCCACTCGTGAAGGGACGGTGGCCCGTCAGGCCAATATCATGGTGCTCAATGATGGCGGCTATGTCACCAAAACCGGGAGTGGCAACATCAATGGGGACATTATTCTTCCGGGAAGTGGCGCCTATGTGGAATTCACCAGTTCTGCCAACGTCAATGGGGAGATCAAGCTGACCGGGGCACGGGGTGACAAGGGATATTTCAAGCATACCGGCAGTGGTGATGTTCATGGGGCGATTCGCGTTCCGGGAAATGTCATCCTGGAGGGGAGCAGCAAGGTCTATGGTGATGTTCATGTCGGCGGTACGGTGTCACTGCGTGGCAGTGCGCGTATTTTTGGGACAACCCATACGGGGAGTTCAACGCCGACTTCAGCCGGGGCGTGTGATCCGTACGATGTGACAACCATGATTGAATCGGCCCGTCCTGCGGCGGCGAGCAACCGGGGCGATTTTCGCAAAACGGGATCGTCCGATACCACCTGGACTCCTGGAACCTATTTTTATAACAGTTTCAGTATGTCGGGGTCGGGGGACCTGATTTTGACCAAGGTTGGCGACCAGGAGACGTTCAATTTGTTCGTCGATGGTCCGTTTCAAATGTCGGGGTCGGGTCAGTTGATCTTGGCAAACGGGGTGACGTTGAACATCTATCATACCGGTGGCAGTGGTCATACCCAAAACTTTTCCATCAGTGGTTCCGGTTCCATCAATCCCACCAGCCAGTTTGGTCAAACCAAAATCTATTCAAACACGACGGGTACGATCAGTGTCTCCGGTTCCAATGATCTGGCTGCGGCCATTTATGCACCCACTGCGGCGGTGCGTATTTCGGGCAGTGGGGATCTCTACGGTGCCAGTCATTCAAAAACCTTCGATATCACCGGTTCGGGTGATGTCATGTATGACCGTCATCTGGGGGAAATCGATGCGGAGGACCGTCATGACATTCTGGTGGAAATGACCGACTGGTCGGAAAATTTCATCCCATAGGCGCAGATTTTGCATTGATCATGATTAAGAAAAAAAGGGGGCTCAAGGGATTGCCCCCAGGGTTTTGACTTTAAAAACAAAGTCAAAAGCTGAAGCATGGAAACCTTTTTGTTTAAATTCAAAAACAAAGTCAACACCCTGGGGGCACCCCCCCCGACCCCTTTTTTTTCTCAATCAATGTCAACCTGTTTTAATCAATGCGTTTCTTTTCCCGATTCAAACCACGACCATCCCGATCGCATCATCTGGGTCTGATCATTCAAGGCCATGGTCTGGGCGTGGTGGAGATGGGATGGAACGAGAATCATCCAAACATTCAATGGTGTGAATTTCGCCCCTGTTTGCCCGGGGAGGAAAGAGAGGTTTTCCAAT
This sequence comes from Magnetococcales bacterium DCbin4, assembly GCA_002753735.1. Lineage (GTDB taxonomy): Bacteria > Pseudomonadota > Magnetococcia > Magnetococcales > UBA8363 > UBA8363. Next base: position 30,391 of record PEAN01000003.1, on the reverse strand, counting down.
CCCTGCTCAAACAAAGGAAAATTAAAAAAGCGGAATGCAGGGCCGTTCTGCCGATGGATCGGTACGAAGTGTTCGTCGAGGAGATGGTTGCCAACATTCCCAGGGAAGAACAGGCGGATGCGCTGCGCTGGAACATTGTTGAACGGCTGGAATACACCTCCGCCGAAGCGATGATTGCCAGCTTTGAACAACCCTCGCCCCCTCGTTCCGGTTCGCGGCAGATGGCCTATGTGATCGCCACCCGCAAGGAACAGGTTCAGGCCAACATCAATGCGTTCCATCAGCGCGGTCGGACGCGGTTGGTCGCCATCGATATCCATGAATTGGCGTTGCGCAACTTGGCAGCCCTTCTTCCAGAAGAAAAAGAGGGGGTCGCCATGCTCCATCTGCGATCCCGGGACGGATTATTGACCGTCACTCGTGATCATACCCTCTATCTGGCTCGCAAGATGGATATTGGTTTGGATGCAATCTTTTCGTTCCTCGATGAAAACAGGGGGGATGGCAGCGTGGAACAAACGCTTGCACAATGTTCCCTCCTGGATGAACTCTGCACCCAGGTCCAAAGTACGCTGGATTATTATCTCAGCCGGTTCATGCCCCATACCATTGAGCGGCTCTATCTGGCCCCGATGGAACGGCCATTGCCGGAACTGCGTGCCGCGATTTCCGACCGGCTGGCCGTTCGGGTCAAATCGGTCAATCTGGCAGAGATGATCGATTTTTCCGGGGATCTTCCCGATGAATCCACCCTGGGCAAACTGTTTCCCGCCATTGGCGTTGCGCTTGCGGGCAATCAAGGTGACGCTGTCTTCCAACAGGAAGTCAATCTGTTCGACCCTGAGCTGCTTCCCAAAATGGCCATCGCCAGTGCTGAACAGATTGTCATGGTGGCGGCGGGTTTGCTTGTCCTGGCAGGGGTGTCGGCCGGGGGGTTGTATTGGCAATACGTGCGTTCCGGGGAACTACTGGCCACGGAGAAGGCCAGGCTTGCCCAAATGGAGGCCAAGGTCGGTGCGCTGGGGAAACAATATCCTGTCCAGAAGGTTGACGCAGCCCTGGAACAGCATCTCGCCCAGATTGAAGGGACGATCCTGATGAAAAAGTTGATCGTTCAGATTCTTGAGGGCAGTTATGATTTTGGCAATACCACCGGATTTTCCGGCTATTTCCGGGAATTGGCCCAGAACAAGCTGGAAGGGGTGTGGATTTCCCGCATGCGCATTTTGAATGGGGGTGAACAGTTTGGACTCTATGGCCAGGCGACCGATCCCAAAAACATTCCGGCGATGGTCAGCCTGTTCCAGAACGGCACGCACCTGTCGGGTCATCCCTTCAGTCTGATTAAAATGGAAAAAAATGGGTTGATTGAATTTTCTTTGCTGACGCATTCCATGGATGAAAAAACAGAAGGGTCGGAAACGGAAAAAAACAGCGGTTTGCTGCAATCGGTCTCTCCGTTTTCATTCCTGATGGAGAATTTTGTTGAAAAGGCCCTTTCAGGAATTATTGGCAAAAATTGATGCCCGATCCAAGAATGAGCGGATTTATATCCTGGCTGCTATTCTTATTGTTTTTGGATCGGGATGGAATGCCTTGGTGCGTCAGCCTTTGGTCAAAAAGCAGGGGGCGGTTGAACAGGAATTAAAGACGGTCCGGGGCAAAATAGACCAATTAATGACTCTGGAGCGTCAAATTTTGGCCAACAAGGACCAGGATGTCAATCGGCCATTGAAAGAAAAAATGCGGCAGAAACAGGAAGAATTGGGGCAGTTGGAACGGGCGTTGGAAAATTCGGCGCGTAATTTCTTGTCCCCTGGGGAGATGACGCAGGCATTGAGAAGAATGTTGGGTCAGATGAACGATGTGACCCTGGTGGGAATGGAAAGTTTACCGGGGGAGGGGGTCCGGTTGCAGGATATTCAGCAACGGATCATGCAGGCGACGGCAAAGCCTCAGAAACAGGAAAACTCCAAGGGTAAGGAGAAAAAGAAGGAGGCCCCGGCCGCTGCGGAACATGAACCCGCCCCGGGTGAGGCGGTGACCTTGTATCGCCACGGTTTGAACGTCACCCTTGAGGGCAATTTTTTGGAGATCATGCGCTATCTTAAAAATATTGAATCGTTGCCTTGGACTTTCTATTGGGGTGGTCTCGATTATTCGGTCTCCGGGGCGGAGGGGAAGACAACTTCAAGGGCCAAGGTGTTTTTAAGTACGATGAGCTTTACCGACGGCTACATCGGCATCGATCCCGATTTGACCCTGACGGGGGAACAGTTGGCCATGATGAATCGGGAGGGTGAGGCGCGGGAGCCGGTGTACGATCCCACCGTACCCGATGCTGAACAGCAAGCGCTGCAAGGAGAGGCGGGTCTGACGGGGGACGAGGCGGATCGGAAATGGAATACGTTTCGTTTGACCTCCATTCTCAATTCCAAGGCGCGCAAGGTGGCCATCATCAACGGTCGCCCCCTGGGCGAAAAAGAATCGTTCGGGGGGATTACGGTTCTGGCCATCCATCCCATGTCGGTACATATCCTGCACGGGAAGCGCCAGCAGGAAATTTTCTTGAAAGGTGCCCATTCCCTGGTGAATAAACATTTGGTTCTTGAAAAAAAACGATGAACCTTCGCCGTGCAAAGTCCTATGGACGAATCATCGGATATCTGGCGAGCATGTTATTGCTCGGTTCCGGTTGTGTGTACAAGAACATGGATGCGAGCCAGCAGGATGCGCTGGAGGGGGCGCAGCAGGAACTCATCGGCTTTGCCATGTCCTCTTCGGCGGTGGAAAACAAGGGGTTGCCGCGGGCAGGGGGGGTGTCTCCGGGGGGGATGGTGACCGAGCAACCTTTGAACGTTCATCCCGTGGCGACCGAACAACCGCTCGCTTTTATTCCCCTGCACGCTACGGCAAAGTCGGCGGTGGTGGAACCTGCACATGAACCCCGGTTCAATATTCAGGTGGAGGCGGCACCGGTACGGGAATTTTTTTCGGGACTGGTCAAGGATACCCCGTATAACGTCCTGGTGCATCCGGGTATTTCGGGGGTCATCACCCTGGATTTGAAAAACGTGACCGTCCCCGAGGTGGTTGAAGTCGCCTGTAATCTGTATGATTTCAGTTGCAGCAGGAACGAAATCGGATTCCAGGTTTTTCCCCAGGAAGTTCAACTGCGTCAATTCCGCTTGTATTATCCCAATATTTACCGTCAGGGGACCTCTTCGACGCAGGTCTCCTCGGGACAAGGAAGCACCTCCACTACAACCTCCAGTTCGGACAAGGGGAGCACGGAAAAGCAATCGGAAAGTGTTTCCGGGTTTGGGGTCAAGACCGGATACAAGGCCGATTTTTGGGCCGAGTTGACCAATACCTTGTGTGCCCTGGTGGGGTTGGAGGCCAAGGAGGTTTCGACGGAATCGGAGGATCGGAATCTCTCCTGCCAAACCGACAAGAAAAATGCCCAGAATTCGGGGAACAAGAACGCGGCCCTGGTCACACCATCTCCATCCACCCCTGCCGGTGAGATGCCGGAGGGGGGGGCGGTGGCGAATTCGACGGGCACTGCGGATGTGACCAAGGCCATCAGCATCAGTCCCCAGACGGGGGTGATCATGATTCGGGCCTATCCTTCGGAAATCCGGCAGATGAAAACCTTGATCGACGAGATGCAGGCCAATCTGTTGCAGCAGGTCGTCCTGGAAGCCAAAATTTTGGAGGTGACGCTTTCGGACCATCATCAATCGGGGATCAACTGGTCTTTTGTCTCCCAGTTGAAGGGGACCAAGCAGATCGGGGGGAGTCAGACGGGTGGGGGGACCGCCTTCGAGGCCCCGGTATTGACCAACCCGTCCGACATGGACAGCATGACCCAGAAGATGAATGGTGCCCTGGATACGGTGCCGTACAGTTCCATGGGAGGAATCTTTGCCGTGGGGTTGGCACTGAATGATTTCACCTCCTTTCTTGAGATGCTTAAAGGACAGGGAAACGTGTCGGTCCTTTCCAGCCCCCGCATCGCCACGTTGAACAATCAAAAGGCGATGATCAAGGTGGGGGTGGATGACCAGTTCGTCACCAATATCGAAACTAAGGTGAACGGCGACACTAGGGAAACTCTGGTCAAGTTTGCCACCTATTTTTCCGGGGTTGCCCTGGATGTGCTGCCGCAGATTGTTGGCGGTCAGCGGTTGATTTTGCATATTCACCCTTCGGTGACCGAAACCACCGATAAACGCAAGGTGGTACGAAACGAAAGTTATGATCTGGCTTCCAATAACATGCGCGAGTCGGACAGCATGGTTTTTTCCAACAGTGGTGAGGTGATTGTCATTGGCGGGTTGATGAAGACGGTGAAGAAAAAGGGGCGGCAGTTCATCCCCTATCTGGGCGATCTGCCGATGGTGGGTGAATTGTTTGGGCACCGTTTGGAGACGGAACAAAAGAGTGAACTGGTGATTTTGATGCGGGCCACCATTACCGATCAGAACAATTTTTGGTTGGATGAAATCCGTTCTTCCCGGGATCGGCTCAATTCGATGGGAACCGGTCATCAAAGCTCGATGTTAAGGTAATCGTATAGTAAACTGTTTTCGTTCCCTACGGCATCGGCGGCAGATGGTTGTCATAAATCCATCCAAGAAACCCCATCCATCCCCCGTGCAACGTTTCCGGTGGGATGGTTCCCAAAATCAATAAGACATATCCGACGCTGAGTAGAATCCAAAAAAATGGAAATCTGGGGACACCATACCGATTTAATTTATAGCCATAAGGGAAATAGGTATGATGTCCCCCGATTTCAGGTATGATGTTCCCCGATTTCATGTGATGTCCCCCGATTTCATGCGCGCTTTCCTGGGCAATTCGGCCCTCATCTAAGGAATTATCTGCATGTCAGAAGATCAGATGAAATTAATTTCAGATTTTCTCCATCGATATGGTCGGGAATGGAAGGAAGAAGCCCGTAATAAGTTAATCTCTTTTATTACCCAGCTGTGGGGGAAGTTTTCCGCTGCGAAACTTGCGGACTCTCATTTCATTGCCGAGTTCACAAGCGGAAACAAGCAAAAGTTGGTCGAGCGTTATTGGGAAATGCTTCTGGGAGTACGCCTATTGGAGGCTGGTCTAAAACCAGAGTCTAAAAATGAAGGACCAGATTTCATGTTGAGAACTGATGATAGAGGGCCGATCTGGATTGAGGCAGTATGCCCGACAGCAGGTGATGGGAAAAATCGTATCCCAGGATATGGCGATGACAACTGGAGCAAGGATAAACATGGAAGGCCGGTTGTCAGGCAAGTGCCTAATGAGCAAATAAATTTACGATGGACTGCGGCAATTAAAGAGAAGATTGATAAAAGGAAAAAATATATCGATAACAAAAAAATCGATGAAAATGATCGTTATGTTATCGCTGTGAATTCAGGAAATTTAGGAAATTTGACTGATGGATTTTATGGTATTTCTCAATATCCACGAGCTTTGGAGGTGGTATTCGCTCTTGGATGTCAGCAATTCACAATATCACGTGAAACGGGCGATATTGTTCACCGGAGTGTTGATTATCTGCCAAATATCCCCAATGCGAACAATGCATGTGTTCCTACAGATAGTTTTCTTGACAAGGAATATAAAGGAATCAGTGGAATACTGGCGTGTCATTCACACCCATTTTTCAGCAATACCTGTGGTAGCGGCCCGATAGTTGGAGAGTACATTTACGTAATGAATCCAAATGCTCTTTCACCGATTAATCGAGGAATATTGCCAGTGGACCTCGACTATTGGATTGAAATTAGTGTTGAGGATGGTAACTCCTCAATAAGGGAAATCCGAAATACGCGGAAATCTGGGGACACCATACCGATTTAATTTATAGCCATAAGGGAAATAGGTATGATGTCCCCCGATTTATAAGGGAAATAGGTATGATGTCCCCCGATTTCCGAGTTGATGTCCCCCGATTTCCGAGTTGATGTCCCCCGATTCCCGAGTGGAACCAAAACGTATGCCCAATAATTCTTTCTGGCGTATTGTAGAAATCCACGTCCACATCCTGAGGGTGTCCGTAATGACAGGTTGTAGGGGAAGTGCGGCAGCGGTGCAGATTGATTATCTTCTATTGATGATATCCTCACCCACATGGGCAGCGATATTTTTTCCCGGTCCGTTTGCCAGTGAGGTCAATTCCAATCTGCGGCAGATCAACTCGGATATTTGATGCAGTTGATCATCATTGGTCAGCAAGACAGCGCCGTGAACGGTGGCGCTGGCGGCAATGAGGGCATCTGGAATCTTGAGTCGATAGCGGCGACGGAACCTGATGGCGGTTTCCTTGATTTCATGGGATAAACCAATGTGTTGAACGTTGGTGAGGAATCGCGCCAACCCGGCTTCCTGTTCGCTCGGCAAGCCGGGGAAGCTGCGCAATTCGATTTCGGTGATGAACGAGATCGCCATGCGGCCCGGGGGCAATGGATCCTTCAATAATCCCTTGTGCAGATAGATGATCGCGTTGGTATCGAGCAGGAAGTTCAGCGATCTCATGGCTTATCCCATTCATTACGCTGTTGCCGTTGCCACGCCACGGGATCGTCCATGGGCCAGTCGATGGTTCCAGCGAACGTCATCAATCGTTGCGCGTCATCCTGGTCAGGCTCTGTCTTTTCCAGGGGTTCTGACAACAGCACGATAATCCTGGCCCTGCGTCCGAATGCCTCATGGAACGTTTCCGGCAGTTTACCATCGGCGGGGAGGACGACTTCTTCTTCTATGGCGCGCAACATGGATTTTTCCTCTTGATGGTGCCAATGACGGTGTTTCAGGTATGGAACATCCCGGCGTACACACCGGTAACCCTACAACATTCCCAGACAGACGATGATCGACCATGTTTGAACGGCGTCCCTCCTTTCGCAATCGACCAGAACAGACAGACATCCCGCTCCAAGACCCGATCCGCGATATCATCAAGGCGCGGGTCGATGGAATTTCCAATTGTCCCGCATCAACGCCACCCCCCCTTCTTTGGCACCATGACATCGGGCGCAATGTTTGGAATAGAAAAACGTTCCATCCTCCATGGCTTTGAAGTCGGCCTTCAACGGATTATGATTCAAGGATTGCTGGTTGCACAATGAATTGAAAAACACCCTGCAAAAATAATGCTCCAATTCATGCCAATAAATATAGGCGATGCGATCAATCCCGCCACGTTGCACCGAATTACCCCTTTGGCGACAGGTCATGTTGCCATTGATATGGATGTTTATTCGATGGATGACTCTTGAACGAAAAACGCAGGATTGTCAGGTGCTTACATGGGTTATGATGGCCACGCTCCTATTCCGGCTTTTTCGCAACAACCGCGAAAAAGCCGGGACCAGGGCTCGCGCCTCAAGCAAGATTCCCGCAAAAACCACGCGAAACTCTTGCTTCGGGTGAAATGGCGCGTAAAAAACAAAATCAAAGTCCTGGGGGCAATCCCTTAAGCCCCCTTTTTTCTTTCAATAATTTTTTGAGTGTCAATAATCCCTGATCAATGAATGTGATAAAGTAGAAAAAGGGACTGTTTTGCAATGGTTCCACAATTCAACCACATCCAACGCTGGAAGAGCCTTCAAGATATAGCCATTTTGCTGGTGCTACCGTTATACCGGTGCGATCCTTGACAAACATCATCAACAGCTCAAAAGCCCTTTTGTCCTTCGGTGTACTACCTTTTTGCTCCTGGAGCATGGTCATTGCAACTTTAGTGAAGCGATTTCAGAGCTGTTGAACAGGTGCTCTAAATCCAGGATGACGATAAACCTGCCATCAAGGCGGCCAATCGCCTGAATAAATTCTGACTTCCAGTGGATACCGATATCCGGGACCACATTAAGGTCATCCGTTTGCATCTCCGCCACTTCAAAAACCCGATCAACCAACAATCCAACCACCAACACGCGACCAACAAGGGTAAAATCCAGAACAAGAATCCGGGTATCATCGGTAGGGGTTGAAGCAGGCAGCCCCAATTTCAGACACAGATCCACAACGGGGACCATACAACCACGTACATCGATGACTCCCTGGAGGAATGCAGGCGCATTGGGAAGGTGTGCCATCGGTCGGCTGTTGTCGAGAATTTCACGAACGGTTTGCACCCCTACGGCAAACCTGTCTTCCCCGACACCCAACGTAACATAACTTGAAGGGGGGGTAACCGGATTGGCGGTCATGGTCTTCCCTATAATAGCTGTAAACAAGACGCCCGTCGGGCGAAGAATCAAAACCTTGGAAACTCAAGCCTCCAAACCTTCACCCCTGACATCTTTCCAACCTTGCTAAACATTATTTTTCAGGAATGCTTAATAACTTTCAAAACTTTCATCATTATGTTCATGTCCATTCATATCCACATTGAATCCTTTATTTTCTTTCCTCGGTCGCGTATCACCCTGGCTGCCAAATCCCCCTTGGGTGGCATTGGGATTGCCCGCCATGGTTTGGCGAGGGGCGGCATTGCCACCTCCAGGCAAGGGCTGCCTGGAGGCACTGGGGCTGCCAAGCTGGGCCTTGCCGGGCAAACGTTGGTGAGGGGCATGTTGCCCGGTTCTGGGATCGGGCCTCTGGTGACCACCGTGCGAAAAACCCAACTGGGGGGGCTGGTGATACCCCCGGTTACCCCCATGACCACCACCCAGGTCAAAAAAGCCGATCATTTCCTGAAGCTGATTGGCCTGGGTCGATAGTTCTTCCGAAGTGGCTGACATTTCCTCGGAGCCAGCGGCATTCTGTTGAATGACCTGGTCCAGTTCCCGAATGGCCATGTTGACCTGGCTGGCACCAATATCCTGCTCCCGACAGGCAACGCTGATTTCCCCGACCAGATTCGAAGTTTTGATAATGTCGGGAACAAGCCGCTCCAGCATTTCACCGGCATGGTTGGCCACCTGGACTGTTTCGGTGGATACCGCCGATATTTCAGTGGCTGCCCTTTGACTGCGTTCGGACAGCTTGCGTACCTCTGAGGCGACCACCGCAAAACCTTTGCCATGCTCCCCCGCCCGGGCCGCTTCAACGGCGGCATTCAATGCCAAAAGGTCAGTCTGTCTGGCAATTTCCTGGATAATGGAAATTTTGGCGGCGATGGTCTGCATGGCCTGAACCGTTTTGCTGACCGCCAAACCACTCTCCTCGGCATGTTTGGCCGATTGCTTGGCAATGCGTTCAGTCTGTTCGGCATTTTCGGCGGTCTGATTGATGTTGGCGGCCATCTGTTCCATGGCCGAAGAGGCCTCTTCGGCGGCTGCCGCTTGTTTGGTGGCACCTTGACTCAATTGTAGGGCATTTGCAGAAAGCTGCTGGCTTCCTATGGAAACTGCCGCTGCGGCCCTGTTGGCGTCTTCCACCACATAGCGCAAACGATCCAGCATGGTTTCCAGGGCGATTCCCAAAACATCTTTGTCGGATTTACGGTGAAACTCGATGAAAAGGCGACCATTGGCAATTTCATCGGCTACCTGGGATGTGGCTCTCAGGGTGACGCTCATCTGGTTCAACGCACCAATCAAATCGGCGACTTCATCATTGCTGGTCGCTATGATCTCCATGGATAGATCTCCCTCGGCAACCGCATTGGCCAGTTTAACCGAATTGCCAATGCTGCGGCTTACGTGGGAAGCTATAAAAAATATCACAACCAAAGCTACAAAAAAGATGCTGACGAAAGCGACAACCTGGACAAATTTCATGGATTCAAGGGTGTCATCGGAGCGTTGTTTCCTTTCCAGCAGGTCTTTGTCAAGTTGCTTGACCAGTTCTGAGATGGCAATGTTCAAGCGGGAGGCGTTTTCCCAAACCACACCGCGTGACAGAGCAAATGCCTTGGCTTCAGAATTTTTTCGTGCCAGGTCAAAAACCCGTTCCGTCATTTTTTCCCAGACGCCAAATTTTTCCAGGAACAAATCAACCGAGTGCTTGTCATTGTCCGTGGTCCCGAGTTCCCGAATTTCCCTGGCCGTCTGCTTGACTTTTTCAATGTTATCGACAACAAGCTGCAAATTGATCCCAATAGCGGCATCGTCGTTGGCAAGGACGCTGTCACGCAGGGCAATCCTCCCGTTTACCCAAAATAAAAGAAGGGCCCGTATCCGTTCGGCAATGCGTACCTGGTGCAGTGGGGCATCTCCTTTGGTCGCCCGCTCCAGCAGCGGATTGAGTGCACTGACGGCAGCATCGCCGACACCCTTGGCTTCGTTGATAATGTTTGTTGCCATGGCGTTGGATTGTATACGCCCTTGTTCCAGAACCTTGTCCTGGGATTCAACAAACGCCCTGAATATTCCTTCGATATTAAGCAAATCTTTTGCGAGAGAGTCGTCAGACAATTTGCGCAATTGGGCCGCTAGCTGTAAATATTCGTCCCGTTGCGAAAGCACGGATTTATCGAACAGATCAATGTCAGCCATGGAGGTGGACAAAAGGAAATTTTTCTCTTCGCGCTGAATACGCTGCACGGTTCGTTCCATGGTAATCGCAGTTTTAACCTTCTGGGTATCAATATAGTTCAGATCCTGGAGTGATCGGTTCATTTCAGTCATGCTACGATAGGAGAGGGTAGTAATGGCACCCATGACTACCATAACGATGGAAAAAGTCATTATCAGCTTGCTTTTGATCGATATACGCACAGAATCCTCCGATATTCGCATGAACTTGGGTTATGTGACGGAATCGGAAGAGGCAAAAATACGATCAATATCCAAAATCATCACAAATTTGTCTTTATGCCTACCTATGGCTTTGATAAATTCAGGGTGCCAGCGTGTGCCAATACGGGGAACCTTGTCGGCAACCACCCCCTCCAGGGTGCCGACCTCGTAAACTTTGTCAGCCAGAATGGCGACCAGTATTGGTTCGCCCTCAAACCTGATTTCCAATACGACCACACGGGCATCTCCAGATGGTTCGCCAATCGGCAAACCGCAACGCAGACGCAAATCAGCCAGCGGCACCACCCGTCCTCGAAAATTGATCAATTTATTGATAAAGGCCGTTGCCGTTGGGACGGGGGTGGTCGGTCCAGGATCAAGAATTTCTAAAACCATGCTGGCGGGAACAGCAAATGTTTCATTACTCATGACAATGGTAAGAATTTCTGCCGTATTTGAAGTGTTGGTCATAGGTTTCCCCGCCTTTTCTTGGCCCGGCGTTTTTCTTCCATCTTCTGCCCCAGATCGATAAGGTGTAACACATCCAAGATCAGCACCACATTGCCATCACCCATGATCGTTGCCCCCATGAAACATTGCACACCACGGTGCAGCGGACTCAACGATTTGATCACCGTCTGGTGGTTACCCAACAGACGATCCACAACCATCCCAATACGACGGATGCCTGAGGATACAATCACAATCTTTTCAAATAATGGCATCTCTCCAGGCACCTTGAACAAATCCCGCAACCGCAAAAAGGGAACCAAAACTCCCCGCATGTCGAGAAAACTGCTGCCATTATCCATTCCCAGGTCACTTGCCAATTCCACGCATTCCTCTACCATGGACAAGGGGATGATGTAGCGGTTGTCACCCACACAGACCAACAGGCCATCCACAATGGAAAGAGTCGTAGGAATTCGCAGGGTGAACGTTGTCCCCTTGCCCAGGGAGGATCCAATTTCGATGGTCCCCCGCAACGCTTCAATGTCGCGTTTAACGACATCCATGCCAACACCACGACCGGAAATTTCGGTCACTTCCGTCGCCGTGGAAACCGCCGGGGCGAAAATCAACTCCATCCCCTCTCTTTCTGTCAGATCCCGGTTGTCGTCGATAATCCCCTTTTCCCGTGCCGAACAAATCACCCGTTGTACGTCAATACCCCGACCATCATCTTTCACCTCGATGACAATAAGGCCATACTGATGGCTGGCCATCAGTAGGATCTGGCCCTCAGCTACTTTGCCCGCCATTTCCCGTTCAGCCGACGGCTCGATACCATGATCCAGGGCATTGCGGATTAAATGGCGCAATGGTCCGTTGAGTTGCTCCGCCACCTTTTTGTCTACTTCGGTGTCATAACCAACAATGGTCAGATGCGCCTTTTTTCCGGTATTTTTGCAATAATCATGGACCAAGCGTTTGGCCGGATCAAAGGCACTGCCAACGGGAACCATGCGGATGGTGAGTGCCTGATCCTGAAGTTCGTCCACAATTCTGGAACTGTCGTCAAGAATTTCCAAAAGATCTTCCGCCAACTCAGGATTCCGGGTCTCCATGAAGGATTGAAAACTGTCAAGACGGGCCGAAACAGTGATCAACTCTCCCACCAGGTTGACCAATTTGTCGAGTTTGCTGGTATCGACGCGTATGGAACCCAACTTCAGGACCGACTGAATGTCAACCGTATCGGAACCGGGATTATTGGGTAGCTGCAGGAGTCGCTGCATCGGAGCAGGCGTCACCGTCTGGGGCGGTTTCTGGTGGTCTGGGTCAGCCGTGACAACGCCGGAATTTCCGGGTGATGCCGGCGGCACCGAAGCTGCGACAATGGGTTGAGATGGCGCAAATCCCCTGTCAGGGGATCTCTTTTCCAAAGTAGTCCCAGATGCCACCCGGGGCAAATCGTCTACTGCGGCATCAATCTGCCCCTGGTTTTCCGGCACATCCGGCAGCCTGTCGAGGGCCAGGATTTCCACCCGATGTTCCGTCGGCCAATGGCCCATTGCGGCCAAAATATGGTCGGTGTTGGCTGAAGTTACCAAATGGACGCTACGCCACAGATAGAATTCGCCGGACTGGAGTTGGTCAAGGGGCGGCAGGCTGTGTTCGTGGGAGATTACCAGGACATTGCCCAACTGCCCCAAGGCTTCGGTCACGGTTGCAAGTTCAGACGAAGGAGGAAAAAAATCTGGCCGGGCGTGGATCTGGATAATGCAGGTGCTTCGGTCACGCTGAACGGGGGCGGGAATCGGTGCCAAAGTTGGCGGTGAAAATATAACCTTGGCAATACTTTTTTCGGTTGTTGCAACAATACTGTCGTGGTTTTTTTCCAGTCTAGCAACATCCAAAGGCTCGATCCCCTGAGCTGAGGAGACGAAGTTTTTTAAACAATCAAGTGCATCCAGCAATAATGTCACAAGATCCGGCGTAAGAGACAGAGTTTTTCTACGAACATTGTCCAGCATGTTTTCAACAACGTGGGTATAATGGGCCAGAGGCTCCATCCCAACCATGCCAGCACCACCCTTGATGGTGTGAAAGTTGCGGAATAGCTGACCCACCAAGGCGTAATCGTCGAGGGAATCCGCCAGGCAAAGCAGTGCTTTTTCTGAATCTTGAAGCAGCTCGCCCATCTCTTCAAGAAACACTGCCTCCATTTTTCCGGTATCGGCCTGACCCGTTGGCATCATTTGCTCTCCATAACGTGCGTCCCGTCCCAATCATCCGGGGGTGGGGTATTGCCATAGTGGTTGCAGCGATTAATGAACAAAGAGGAAGCGGTATCGCTGCCCGCAAGTTTGATGCATGCCTGGAACTGCTCTCGGGCCTCATTCCATAGGCGTTTACGATAGAGAGCCAGGGCTTCTCCAAAAACTTCCGCCATGTTTCGATGGCGATCCCAGGCATTCCCCTCCAAATCATGATAAACCTCGTAAACGGTCACCGGGGCAGTTCGACCTTTAACCGACACCAAATCCAGTTCCCTACACCCATAGCTGTCTTTGTCCAAGCACGCCAAAAACTCGCCCGAGACAATGATACGAACGCCATAATACTTGGTTAATCCTTCCAGACGTGATGCCAGGTTCACAGCATCGCCGATCACCGTCGAGTTCATCCGGGTGCTACTCCCCAAGGTGCCCAGCATTACCTCACCGATGTGGATACCGACACCCGATGCCACATCCATATGCGGTAGACATGTTCGTGTCGCATTCCAGGCCACGAGCTGTTTTTGCATGCCAATCGCCGCTTTGACCGCAGCTTCGGCCTGTGCGACGCCATCCTGGTCAAACAACGCCATGATGGCATCACCGATGAATTTGTCGACAAACCCGTCGTTCAACTCAATGGGATCCAGCATTTGCGCCAGATATTCGTTAAGGAAAGAAAAAATTTCCCCCGGAGTCATTTTTTCAGAAAAAGTCGTAAATGATCGCAGGTCACTGAACAAAATGGCGATGGGACGAGAGGATACAGTACCGGATACAATGTGTTCCAAGCCGTGAGGGGCGATGCGAGCCAAAAATTGTTTGGGGACAAATTTTTCAAACACCTTCGTCATTACCGCAACGGCATGCGTCTCGGCAAGCTGGATTTTGGTCTCCTTCAATTCGGCATAAGCTTTACGCTGGGCCTGCAAAGCTTTCTCAAGGTTTTTAGTCAAGCGACGATTATCATCTTCAGCTTTTTTTAATGCCAGTCTGAGTTTTCACCCGTGCCAATAACTCACCGCTATCAAAAGGCTTGGGTAGGTAATCATTGCTTCCCAGCCGGGACAGCCCTTTGACCATTTCTGACTTATCCGCCTGGGCGGTTAGAAAAATGACCGGAATAGTTTTCCAAACCGGGTCTGATTTAAGGATACAAATGCAGGCATCACCACTGACGTTGGGCATGTTGCGATCCAACAAGATCAGGTATGGCAAATCTTCAGGATTGGTTTTTTCTAATAATTTAAGGGCATCAGCCCCATCGGCGGCCTCCATGACCTCGTAGTCGGCTTGTTTGGCCCCTTCCAGAATTTGTCGTACACGCAAACGTACCGTTCTTGAATCATCGACAATAAAAATACGTGTACTCACGACCATTCTTCCCAGTTAGAAAGATTGGAAAATTTAATCCATGTGTTGCGAATCGGGCCAGAGGCGACCAAAGCAAGACACATTGACCAATGAACAGACAGCACAATCTGGTCCATCTTATTGATGTTATTCATTATGAAATGATAACGGTATATTAGATCTGTTTTTTAAAGATTGATACCAAGAAACACATGCAATGAAATTGCATTTCATTGCTCAACCGTATGGAGTGAACGATTTGTTTTTGGCATATGAAACAGTGGGTTATACTGGAACCTGGAGAGTGTTCCAGAGTGGCTGTTTGTTTCACCCATTTAAACCATATTCCTGGATCCGTGACCCCCCCCTCAACAAATATTTCATAAACACCATGAAATTTAACGTTAATATTGTATGACTCCTACCTTCTCTCAACTCACCCGGAGGTGAATATGGAACGGTTCATTATTGAGCTGTCTTGTCGGCAGTTGATTGACTGACCTCTGCTCACGGTTCGGGCAATTTGAGGTGGTTCGCGAGGGAAATCACGGATCCAGGATTTAACAAATTATTGAAAGAAAATAGGGGATTAAAGGGATTGCTCCCAGAATATTGAAACAATAAGGTTTCCATGCTTAAGTTTTTTACTCTGTTTTTTTCAAGTCAATATTAATGAATTGATAATTTATGCATGAAACAAAACATATCCGACGCTGAGTAGAATCCAAAAAAATGAGCTGATATTTCGTAGTTGCGTAAGTCGCCAAAGCCATTTCAGATCGGTTGGCGATGGATCGGCCTTTTCGCCATTGAGTTTCTTGATCCGTTTCCATCGGAGCATGGCCTTGTCACTCTGGATAAAGATGAAAAGGGTTGCCAGGGCGGCGACGAGGCCCAACCATTGCCATGGGTGGAGTTGGGTAAGATTGAAGCCCCACATCTGGACCAGAATCGGCGAAGCTGGAAAATGATCCTTGAGCGCGAAATATTGGGAGAGGTCCAAAGTGAAAAATGCAGTTGACAGCAGCACAAGCACGGCGATGAATCGGCGAAGTTTTTCTACAGCGCCATGATGCAGAAGACAGAGCAATGTCCCCGGCCCTTCTCGTTGGCTTCCATCAACCCACTCCGGTCGTTGGGTGAAATTGATGATGGGCAGGTACAGCCAGCAAGTAGATTTCAGGCTCCATCGGTACAGGATGGCAGGCACAATGAAGATCATGGAAAATAGAATATAAAAAAATGCAATAAAGAAGAAAGTATTCTTTAATTTTTTTATCAATGACAGGGTACTTGATTCGTGATTTCGTTCTTCCAGGCCAGGAACCAATTCCGGAGCATGGTACAGGTCAATGGCCAGAAGGGTACGGTGCCAGTTGTCCGGCAGGGATTGGATTCCGAACCACGGGTGACGCAGGGTGGCAATGAATCGGATCCCAATGGAACGCAGCCAAACGCCCAACGCTGCCGATCCCATGACGGCTGTCGCTGCCGCTCCTGCTCCCGCGAATGCTCCCGTTACTACTGCTGTTACTCGCGCTCCTTTTACGACTGCAACTCCCGCTCCAACGACTGTTAACATGACCGTTAACACCATCGCATTCATTCCCGCTACTGCCAACGCTACTCCTCCTGCCACTGCTCCCGCAACCGCTGCAACGCCCACGCCCCCTTCCACGCTCACCCCTGCGACCGCGCCCGCGACTGCTCCCGCTACTGTGATTGCGATCGCTACTCTTTCCAATTCCGCGACTGCTCCTACAATCGCAAAGGTGACTAAAAATCCAAATAAAGATGAAATGAATATAATAATAATGATGCGAATAAATAATGTCAAAAATTCCAGTGTTAAAGATTGCGCCAAGAGATAAATACAGACAGCGGTAATTGCCACGACCAAAGAGAAGATTACCCAAAAGAAAAACGGATTGTTGAATGCGCCAAATGGTTGTTCATTTTTCCAGAAACGGTCAAACCATTCCACTCCTTTTGCGGTGGATTCCTTGGAACGGAGCAACAGCAGCGGTGCAACACATACGCTGACCAGGAGATGGACATGCGTCTGGAAATACCAGGCAAACCACCCATAACACGCCACCGCCAACAACGATTCGACCATGGCCAGCCATGTCGGCTCAATCTTTTCCACCGATTCCTGAGTAGAGCCAAAACGGATGCCAAATAATTCCTTCTGGCGTATTGTAGAAATCCATATCCACATTATTGGATGCCCATCATATCCTGATGAAGGGAAGTGTGGTAACGGTACAATAAATAATTTATATCATGAAAATGTACAAGAAAATACAACTTGTGGCGCTTGAGTCAATTCAGGCATGGGGTATTCCGGAGTTCAAACCGGTGACCCTACAACATTCCCAGATAGACGATGATCGACCATATTTCCTTTGCCGACAAAATTTCCTTGTAGGCGGGCATGCCCGATTTGAACGGCGTTCCTCCTTCCGCAATCGACCAGAACAGATAGGCATCCCGCTCCAAGACCCGATCCGCAATGAAATCAAGGCGGGTCGGTGGAATTTCCAACTGTCCCGCATCAACGCCACCCCCCCTCCCTTTGGCGCCATGACATCGGGCGCAATGTTTGGAATAGAGAAAGGTGCCATCTTCCATGGCTTTGAAGTCGGACTTCAACGGATTAAGGTTCAAGGATTGCTGGTTGCACAATGAATTGAGAAACACCTTGCAATAATAATTCTCCAATCCATGCTGATAAAAATAGGCGATGCGATCAATCTTGGCACCGCGTTGCACCGAATGGACCCTGGTCTTGATTTCGCGCGTCCCCCCCGTGTCCGTTGCTTCCTCCTGAGGTTCAACCCTGGCTGAGGTGACCGGTGGTTTGGGCTGCGCAAGGGTTGAAGACCAGATGACAAATTGATTGACAATGATCGGCGCGCCGGCAAATACCCCCCCCATGACCAGCAGAATGAGCAGTGAAATGACCAACCATCGCTTGAAAATACGAGGTCGCCTCCGATGATGGGAACGTTCTTCAGGATACCGGTTCCATGTGGGAGGGGAGGTGAAATCGGTATTTTGAGGGGGTGGTTTGAGCCGAGGCGGCGGTTCCCCCTTTGGCCCTTCGGGTTCTTCGGTTTTGTTTTTGTCCGACAGGGCGGAGGCGAAACGATCCAGTTCCAAACCGGTGGATTCATCAACGAAATGATTGTCCGCCAATAGTTTATACAGATAAATCAGCGGATTGTTGACCAATACCCCTTCCTGGATCAACAACAGATAGAAATCGATCAACACAACCGCATGTTTTCGGGTGATCTGTTCCGAAGGGTTGCGGTTATTGATCAGACGCAGAAAATTTTCCAGATCCTTTTCGGTGACATCCAGAAGATACTTCGAAATATTATGCAGATAGACGGAAAAGCTTTGGATGACCTTCAACGACGCTTCGGGATCGGCGATTCCGGTGGTCAGGAGATGTTTTTGATAGGAACCAAAACACCGAGCCTCGACAGCGGCCTTGGAGTCGGACCCCAAACCATCACCCAGCAACTGTTGCCGTCGTTCCAGAACCATCTGGCGTCGATCACTGCCTGCCTTGCGTCGGTCATCGAGTAGATAAGGGTCATTTTCCAGCGGGTTTCTACGGTCGAAACCTGGTTTGCGCCGGTCAAATGCCCTGGGTTTGATTTTGGTGTTCAACGTTGTCCTTGATGGATGGCGATCCGGGAAACCCGGATCAGCCAAACTCTGGAGCTTGGGTGTTCCGGAGCATGACAGTCAGGGGCACCGCGTTGGCAACCGTTTGGCATGACGATGATATTCCTTCCCAGAGCCAAGATAAACCATCCTGTTTGCCATCGTCAAGGAAGTGTCCGACCCCCGGGCAGGGGAAGATTCATGGATGCTGCTGTTCTTCCATGAATTTTGCATAAGCTTTGGCATACTTCACGAAACTGTTGCAGGTTCCCAGGGCGATATGAATCAAACCGGGGAGGCCATCGAGAAACCCCAGGCGGAAAAAATAAAAACGGATGAAGCGGACCAGGGGGCTGAGGATGATGCGGTAGCGGGGAATGGGGCGGCCCAAGGCGTACAACCGGTCCGCCTGAAGGGAGGTATACAGATTTTGCTTGGTCAGATAATCGGCAAGGGTTTGTTCCGATTCATGGAGCAGGTCACCTGCAAGTTGTCCAACTGGTTGGCTGGTCTCCACCTTTTCATGGATGGGATCGAGGGACCAGGTGGCATGGTGGCGGTGGAAGAGCCGCAGACTGAAGTCGGGATACCCTTCGCCATGGGCCAGCCAGCGACCGAGAAACCGGTTGCGGCGGGGAAAACGGTAGGCATAATGGTTTGGATGTTGCAGGACTTCCAAAATGCTGGTCCGTAATCGCGGGGTCACCCGTTCATCGGCGTCCAGACATAAAACCCAATCATGCTTCGCCCGGGTGACGGCAAACCGTTTTTGCGGACCGAATCCCAGCCAGGATTGAAAACAGGTTCGGGCGTTGTATTTCCAGGCGAGTTCCAGGGTTTGGTCCTGACTGCCAGAATCGACGATGACGATTTCATCGGCGAACAGAATGCTTTCAAGGCATGGCTCCAGGACCGAGGCTGCATTTTTGGTGATGATGACAACGGAAAGGGGCATCCGGGTCATGGCAGGCGCTCCAACCAATGGTTGACATCAAGCGGGGTGATGCTCTCCATGCAGGGCGGGGGCAGGGGTTGTCGAAGGAGGGGACAGATCCGTTGTCGGCAGGGTGCCAGGGGACAGGTTCCCCGTTGGTGCTGATGGAGATGACTTTGCGTTCCCACCAGGGAGGGATCGGTGGGACCATATAGCGATAAGGCGGGGGTTGAAAAGGCGGCAGCCAAGTGGGAAGGACCGGTATCGACGGTCACTACGCCACGGGCGGAGGCGATGATGTGCGCCAATTCGGCCAGGGTGGTTTGTTCCAACACCCGTGCTGATCGGGGGGCGGCGGCGGCGATGGCTTGCGCCCTTTTTTTTTCGGTCGCGTTGCCCCAGGGCAGCCAGATGGGGTACCGATTGTCGAGGCTGGCAGCCAATTGTTGCCAATGGTGTTCGGGCCAATGTTTGCTGGACCAGGTGGTGCCATGGATGAATACCAGATGATCCCCTTTTCCCCGGACCGGGGCCAACCGGGAATCCAGGCCGTGGTCGGGGGGATGGGTGGGGAGGGGGTAGTTCAGGGTTTGGGCGAACAGGAGGCGCAGGCGATGGATGGCGTGCAGGTTGACGGGAACCGGCACGCAGTGATGATAGCACCGGGATGCCAAGGGTTCACGGGCACTGGCAGGGTCGAATCCCCACACCGGACCCCGGGCGAGTCGTGCCGGAATGGCGCTTTTCAATAATCCCTGGGCATCGATGATGACATCGTAGGGATCTTGTCGCAATTGTTTGAAAAAACGTCCCGGTTCACCCTCGGACCAGGCGCGGAACGGTTGCCGCCGCCAGCGCCGCCACGGCAACACGATGACCCGGCACACTGCCCGGTGCCAGGAGGGAATTTCAGCAAAACCTTCTTCCACCAGCCAGTGCACGACACATTCCGGATGCTGATCGGTGGCATCGGTGACCGCCGGCAGGGTATGCACCACATCACCCAGGGAGGAAGTTTTGACAATCAGCAGGTTCATGGGTTCAAGATTGGATTTAATGAATGGAGGACCATGGACGGAGTGATCTCTTCCAGGCACGGTGCCCGGGGATGAAGGGGGCAGTGGCGTTTGAAACAGGGGGCGCAGGGGAGGTTGCGGGTGATGATGTGGGCGCGAGGTGACAGGGGAGGGGTATGATGGGGATCGGAGGAACCAAACAGGGCGATCACAGGTCGGTCAAGGGCAGCGGCAACATGCATGAGGCCCGAATCATTGGTGACAACTGCCTGGACAAAGGAGAGCAGATCGACCGCTTCTCCGAGTGAGGTTGATCCTGCCAGGTTGATTGCGTATTCCCCCGCGGCTTGGGCAATCGCTTCTCCCAAAGGTTGTTCCTTGGCCGATCCCAGCACCAATACCCGCCATCC
This sequence comes from Magnetococcales bacterium DCbin4, assembly GCA_002753735.1. Taxonomy (GTDB): domain Bacteria; phylum Pseudomonadota; class Magnetococcia; order Magnetococcales; family UBA8363; genus UBA8363. The sequence goes on along the minus strand of PEAN01000003.1, from coordinate 9,574 downwards.
TTCCCGGACGCAAAGGGTGGCCAGGGTTTGAAAATGATGCATGGGCCAACGTTTGGCGGGGCCGAATTCGGCTCCGGGACAAAAAGCGATGTTGGGGCGCCCATCGAGCGGAATTCCCCACCCGCGCAACGTGGCGCAGACCCGTTCGGGACGATGGGTCAAGTGCGGCGCAGGAAACGGGTTGGGGAGCGGTTCGTTTTTTTCCAGGCCAAGGGCGACAAAGCGTTGGGCGGTCTGGGGATGTTTTTTTTTGTCAAGCCAACGCGGATCGTTCAAAAGACCGAAACGAACTTCGCCGATAAATCCAGTGCGGCGGGGAATGCGGGCAAACAGGGGAATCAACGCCGATTTGAATGAGTTGGGCAGAACAATGGCCTGGCGATAACGCCCCTTGAGGGTTTGCCCCAGGTGGCGGCGTTGGGATAATCCCAGTTGACCATGTTGGAGGGGCAGGTCGATTCCTTGGCGTATTTCAGGCATCCGTTCGACCAGGGGTTGGCTCCAGGAAGGTGCCAGACAGTCAATGGCAGCGTCGGGGTTTTTGGCTTTGATGATCTTGAACAAGGGTTGGGCCATGACCATGTCGCCAACCCATGAGGGGCCGATGACGAGAATGGCAGCGGAAGGATTCAATATTCCATGATCCTCTCGGTTGAAAAACCTGGAATTCAAGCATTCACCTTGTGCAATCCGTCTCCTTGTAGCCGAAAATTGCCAGAGGCGCAAATCTTGTCATGGCCATCGAGAATGTGGGGGATGAGGTTTGCAAAAATTCACTTATGGCGAATATGTACGAACATTTATTATATGATCTCAATGGGAATATCTTCGCCTCAGCCGGAAAGACCATGTTAAGATTATATAAGAAACATTTCCGAAAGCCCTCTTTGTGCTTGAAAGGTATTTGAAAAGTGTGTAGAATTGGTGTCAAGGGAGTAAATTTGTCTCATGGTTCTGTTTTGTTTCTGTTAATGGCCAGGGGTGAGGTTTGTTGGAGGATGTAGATTTTTATTTTATTTCTTCTTATCGTTATGTTTTGCAAAAGGTCGGATTCGGGAATCGGAATATCAATATCAATATCAATATCGATCTCGATCATGTTTGTCGGACGATTCCCTTGTCGAGTGAGTTGAATCATGGCCAAATCAGCTACAAAAAACGGCACCGCGTCCCGGGATACGGAAAAAGTTGTTCTTGAGGAACTTTCCTTCGACCAAATGCGCGCCCTTGAAGAGGCCCGTCGCAAGGAGGAAGAAGCGCGTATCCTTGAAGAAGCGGAAAAAATCCGGCAAGCGCGAGAAGAGGAAGCGGCCAAGGGAAAGAAAAAGGTCGTTGAGAAAATTTCCCTGGATGAAGTCCATACGGTGATCGAGGAGAAAAAACCGGGGCTGCCGGAACGGATCAAAAGATTACCGAAGAACCATCCGGAACGAATCCTGTACGAAAAAGGGTTCAAGGCCAAACAGCACAAGGATTGGCAACGGGCTGCGCCGCGGCAGCGTCGAACCGCTCATGCCATCGACAAGTGGGTATTGATCGAACTCTTCGTGTTTGTGTTCGCGGTGGGGTTTCTCTACTACGGGGCGTTTCAGTATGTCGCCATGATTGATGATGTCCGCGAAGAGATCGTCAAGGTGCTCAAACACAAGCGCTATACCCTGAATGATCCGAAAATTTCAGACGATTTCAAGCATTTGCACAATATCAACTGGCTGCCGGAGCTTGAGTCCAAACTCAATTTCGCCAAATCCCTGGAGTTCAACTTCTCGACCCTCGAAGACAACCCCGAGGAAGGAACCTATCTCGACTACATCAAACGTCACAATAAAACCTTCGACGAAAGAGATGCGATGGCTTGGCGGATTCGGGAGGTTCGCAAACCCAAAAAAACGAAAGAGCAAAATCAAACCCAGAATCAAGTCCAGGATCAATCCCAAATAACGATCATACCATGAACTGCATGGGTTCCGTTCTCCTCAGCGCCTGAGTTTCCCCGGTTTGAGCCTGGAAGCGACGGGAGGGCGGTTGGCAGGCGGTTTTTTCTTTTCGATCATGGGTGGGACTTCTCTTTTCCCGGCCAGAGTCTGGAAGATGTGTTCCAAATGTTGCAAACGCAATCGGGGATCCTCCCAGTTGCGTTCCCGGAATGAGAGCATGTTCTTTTCCTGATTGAAAAGTACCGCACCGCCACCGTGCCGGATCAGGTCGATCAGGGAGGGGGCATGGATGTTGGGTTGGGGATGGAAGGTCAGGACGGCCCCCTTGGGACCCGCTTCCAGCTTGGTGACCTTGAGCTGAATGCAGCTTCTTTTGATGGCGACAACCTGCAATAAATTTTCTACCGAGGCGGGAAGGGGACCGAAACGGTCGATGAATTCCACCTTCATCTCCGCGGTTTCCTCAGCGGATTTCAATTCTGCAACCCGTTTGTACATCGTCAGACGCAGGTTCATATCGGTGACGTAGGTATCGGGGATGTTGGTGGACAGATTCAGATTGATCAGGGGAACGAGTTCCTCTTCCTCGGTGATGCCGGTTTGATCGGAGACGGTTGTTCCTGCCCCGACGGCATCGACCGCTTCCTTGAGCATTTGATTGTACAGCTCAAAGCCGATTTCCTTGATATGACCCGACTGTTCCTCTCCCAGAACATTGCCGACCCCACGGATTTCCATATCCTGGCTCGCCAGCATGAAGCCTGATCCCAATTCGCCCAGGGTCTCGATGGCTTCCAAACGTTTGCGGGCGTCGGCGGACTGGGCCTGAAGCGGTGGTGTCAGCAGGTAGGCATAGGCCCGGTGTCGGGAACGTCCAACCCGGCCGCGCAGTTGGTGCAATTGTGCCAATCCGAAATGATCGGCACGATGAATGATGATGGTATTGGCGCTGGGGATATCGACTCCGTTTTCGATGATGGTGGTGCAGAGCAACAGGTTGAATTCCTGCCGATAGAAGGAGACCATGATCCGTTCGAGTCGTCCTTCGGGCATCTGCCCGTGGGCGATTCCGATCTTGGCTTCAGGCACCAGTTCCATTAACCGGGCCGCCATCCGTTCGATTTCCTGGACTTTATTGTAGACGTAGAAAATCTGGCCACCACGATAGATTTCCCGGAGGATCGCCTCGCGGATGCGGGCGGGGGAATATTCGGTGACGAAGGTGCGGATGGCGAGACGATTGGTGGGTGGGGTTGCGATAATGGAAATATCGCGGATTCCCGACATCGCCATGTGCATCGTTCGTGGGATGGGGGTTGCGGTCAGGGTGAGAATATCGACGTTGGCGCGCATTTTTTTGATGCGCTCCTTGTGGCTGACCCCGAACCGTTGTTCCTCGTCGACGACCAGCAGTCCCAGATCCTTGAAGGCAATATCATTCTGCAACAGGCGGTGGGTTCCGATGACAATGTCCGCCTTGCCCTCCCGGGTTTTTTCGACCAGTTCGCTCAACTCCTTGGCGGTCCGGAAACGGGACATCATGGCGACGTTGACCGGGTAGGGGGCGAAACGGCGGGAAAAGGTTTCATAATGTTGTTGTGCCAGAATGGTGGTCGGGCTGAGAATCGCCACCTGTTTGCCATCCATGACGCAACGAAACGCCGCCCGCAATGCAACCTCGGTCTTGCCAAACCCCACATCGCCACAAATGAGCCGGTCCATGGGGCGGGGCGAGGCCATGTCTGACAATACGGCTTCGATGGCCTGGGCCTGATCGGGGGTTTCATCGTAGGGAAACGACGTGGCGAATTCATGATCGGCGGCATTGGGGCTGGAAAAACGGATTCCCTGGGCGGTTTCCCTTTGTGCCTGGATACCGACCAGTTCCGCCGCCATCTCCAATATTTTTTTCTTGACCTTCTGGCGGGTTTTTTTCCATTTCGTCCCCCCCAACTTGTCCAGGATCACTTCGTCGGAACCGGCGTATTTGCTCACCCGGTCAAGGTTTTCCACCGGGACATAGAGTTTGTCCGCCCCGGCATAGGTCAGCAGCAGAAAATCATTTTGGATCCCCCCAACCGCCAGGGTATGCAAACCACCGAAACAACCGATCCCATGATCGGCATGGACGACGAAACTGCCCTCCTTGAGATTGCGAAAGGAAGCGAGAATACGGTCAAGATATTGGGGATCGGTCTGTTTGCGGCGGGCGCGGGTCCCCAGTATTGCCCCTTCGTTGAGCACCGTCAGACCCAGGCGGGGATGGGTGAAACCACTGGCCAGATCTCCGATCACCAACTGAACCCGACCCGGGGCCGCTGTCTGGGCGTCGCGCCAGTTCAAGGCATTGGCAGTTTTCTGCCCATGATCGGCCAGCAATTCCGCGACCCGATCCCTTTGTCCCATGGACCGGGTGGAAATCACCAAGCGATGGCGTTGTTGGCGCTGAGTTTCGATAAATGAAATAACGTGTTCCAGAACCGGGTTTCCCGGGTGGGAATCGTCGCTTCCCGCCTCCATGAATTCGGGGATCGCCTCAAATCCGAGGGACGTTCCCGTCGTGGCAAGTGGATCACCGATGGCATGGACCTGGAAGCGGTCAAGCGATTCAAGGAATTGCGGCGCGGAACAGTAGAAACGTTCGATGGGTAGCAACCGTGTATGGCCCAATTCCTCTTCCTGTGCCAGAAGCATCCTTTGATGATGGAGTTTGTCTGCGAACGCGACAGCGGAGGGTTCGACATCTTCATCGAGGATGATTCGGGTTCCATCGGGGAGGTAATCGACGAACAGGTCGGTATTTTCATAGAACAGGGGGAGAAATCGTTCCATTCCCTGAAACTTGCCACCGGTGGAGACCACCTTGTAGATTTCATCCTGGGCCGCCTTGCCACCAAACGTTTCCCGATATTGGGTTCGGAAACAGCGGATGGTCTCTTCGGTCAACAGGACTTCGCTCATGGGGAGGGTTTCCACCCCGGGGGTACGTTGGGTGGAGCGTTGGGTTTGCAGGTCGAAATGGCGGATGGTCTCCACCTGGTCACCAAACAATTCCAGCCGTACCGGTTCTTCGTAACCGGGGGGGAACAGGTCGATGATTCCGCCGCGTGCCGCGAATTCTCCCGGCTCTTCAATTTGGGCCGCGGCGCGATAGCCGGAGGTGATCAAAAATTTTTTAAAGGCGGGCAGGTCGATCTGATCCGACTCCCGGATGGAAAATCCATGTTGCGCCAGGAGGTTTCGTGGCATGAGTCTTTGCATCAGGGCCATGGGGGTGGTGATGATGATGGCCTGGGCGTGTCCTGCTGCATTTTCAGGACGCACCACACCGAAGCCCAGCATCTGGGTCAGGCGGTAGAGGGTGGCAATCCGTTCGCCGACGATGGGGCCATAGGGTGACAAAGGTTCGAATGGCAGTATTTCCCATGCGGGAAAGGGGAGAATGGCGATGGGGTGATGTCGGTCGCCCTGGAAGAGCAATAATTCACGGTAAATCGCTTCGGCCCGGGTGGTCTTGCCGGTGACGATCACCAGGGGATGAGACAGTTGTGCCGCCCATTCATGCGCCAACAGGCTGAGGGTCGCCCCCGGAAGGTGTTGGAGAATGCCGTGAGGTCGTCCTTTCTTGGCTGGCAGGTTGGCCAGGCGTTCCGTCACAAACGATGAAATCAGGGTGGCGTCCATAGAGGGTCGGGTGCAACCATGAAAGGTTGTCATGAAGGGTGGTCAGGCGGACAAGATCAGGAATGGTTGAACCTTTTGGGTTCCGCGGTCAAGGAATCTTGATCGGAGCCCGACGTTTCTTCTCCCAACCCGGCTGCGGAGTTGGATCCCCACCGAGGGAATCTCAACGAGATGTTGCCTTTGCGTTCGGTTGGAAGCATCTTTGAATCGACGGCCCATATCATGGATCATTCATTCATTCATGATCGTCATGCATGAAGCCTTGCCTTTTCCTGGAGACAAGCGTTATCAGCTGGTTGGCCGCCATGCCGAGTCGAGATCTCATTGTGGCTGCGCATCGGCAAATAACCCATGAGTAGTGGAATGAACGGCGTGAGAAATATGAGTTGTTTGTCTCTGGATTGGTCATACAGGAAATTGAGATGGGAAATCAGGATGCAGCACAGAGGCGGTTGTCTCTGATATGATCTGTCAACATCTTGATGATTGATGATAAGACGGAAGCTCTAATGAACTCAATACAACCATCGAACAGTGATACACCAGAAAACAGCCAAACAGACCAAGTTAAGATCATGGCTTCTCTGTTTAGCAGCAAGCTGATATCAACACTGTTCCAGGATGAACGTTTGAATTTCACTCCAAACAAAAGACTTGCTTACTATCTGGCAAAAAAGGATAAAATTGATTTTATATACAACACGACCGCTTTAGAAGGCAATCCAATGACATACCCGGAGGTTCAAACCTTGCTTGAGGGGATAACCGTTGGAGGACATAAAATTAGCGATGAACAACAAGTTTTAAATCAAAACAAGGCATTGAACCTGCTTTTCAAAATGATTGAACGTGGTGAGTTTGAAATAAGTCGCTCTGTGGTTTGTGCGCTCAACCATAAGGTTTCATATGAAGAAGCATTGACATGGGGAGTGTTTAGAACCGGGCAAGTAAATATTGGTGGATCAGAGTATAAACCACCCAAGGCAGACGATTTGGACCAAATTTTTGAAAATGGTGTGAAAGAAATCACACAAATAAAAAACCCCATCATCAGGGCAGTTTGTTATTTTTTGTTTGGAGCGATTAACCAGTTTTTTTGGGATGGAAATAAAAGAACCTCAAGACTTGTGATGAACGGGGTGTTCATTTCAAGCGGTTACCCCATTTTAAACATCAAGGCAAAAGACAGACTTGAATTCAATAAAGTGATGTTGGGGTTCTATGATCGCATGGAATTATCGCCGGCATTAAATTATCTGATAGAATATTATATAAAGCAAAACAATGATTTTCTTTTATCCCCTGTGGCTGAACGGATTTGATCCCGACTTTTTGCCCGCAGGGCATCATGTCCTGACAACATACTGGTATCATTGGAAATAATGAAGTCAGTGGAACTATTTCCGTATCCCTGAGAAACCGGCCTGCTCAACCGGAGGGGCCGATTGTTCCCAAACCGGGGGATTGCCAATCCACTTTTTCAATCCATCCCGAAACGCCAGCACTTTGCGCGGGACGAAAACCCTGCTCGGATAGAACAATCGGATGGGACGGGGGGGAATCGAGTACTCAGTGAGGACTGCTTGCAGCCGTTTTTCGGCCAGAAGGTCCCATACGTCCCACAGTGGGCGGCGGGCCAGGCCCAGGTTGGCCAGGAGGGTCGTGCGCACGGCGTCGCACATGTTGCACGACAGATTGCCGCTGACTGCCACTTGCTCCGTTTGTCCATTGGGCGTGATGAAACGCCAGTGGTGATCCGTCTCCCGCGAGCCGAATAGAATGGCGTTATGATGCGCCAACTGCCCGGGCGTGGAGGGTATTCCGTGGTGCGCCCAATAGGCCGGGGTGGCGACCACGACCATCCGATCCTGCCACAATGTCTGCCCCACCAGTTCCGAGTCTTCCTGCTCTCCGATTCGAAGCGCCACGTCATATCCCTCAGCGATGATCGGCGTCAGGGCATCGCTGAGTTCCAATTCCACCTTCAACGTCGGATGAGCTGCCAGAAAAGTAGGCAGCCACGGGGTGATGTGGCGCTGGCCGAAGGCGGTAGGGGCGGTAACTCGCAGAGCGCCGCGCAAAGGGGTATCGGCTGCGTCCAACACATCTTCCGCCTCGGCGATCTCAGCCAGGATCCGCACGCAATGGGCGTGAAACCGCATGCCCGTTTCGGTGAGGCGCAACTGGCGTGTGGAACGGGTGAGCAGGCGCGTCCGCAACTGTTCTTCCAGGCGTTGAATTCGTTTGGAAACCACTGCTGCTGAATGCCCCAACACCCGCCCGGCGGCGGCCAGGCTCCCCAGGCGGACCACATGGTCGAAAATGCGCAGATCAGAGAGGTGCTCCAGGTTCATTATCAAATATCCGGAAAGAGTCTCTTTCCATATCGATGGATTATCAGTGAATGGTTTCCAGTCTACACTGTCATTCGTTCTTTTTCACCCGTTCCCGTATCTGGGAACAACATTGATGGAGAAAGCATATGAGTGATGGCAAAAAAATGGTGATTGTCGCCAGCAAGGGGACATTGGATTGGGCTTATCCGCCCTTGATTCTTGCCGCCACGGCGGCCAGCATGGATTACGATGTGACTCTGTTCTACAGTTTTTATGGCTTGGAAGTATTGAAAAAAAAACGAAACTTGCGGATCTCTCCACTGGGGAATCCCGCCATGCCAATGCTCATTCCCATGCCGGTAATCATCCAAATGCTGCCGGGGGTGGAGCGTTTGGCGAGCTGGGCCATGAAGCGCAAGATGGCCGCCAAGGGGGTGGCGTCTGTGGAGTCGTTGTTGGAGGCATGCCAGGAAATGTCGGTGAGGATCATCGCCTGCCAGATGACCGTTGACCTGTTTGAGTATCAGGCCAAGGATTTCATCGATGGCGTTGAGTTTGCCGGGGCGGCGGTCTTCATGCAAGCGGCGGGAGAAGCAGATTTAACGTTGTTTATCTGAAATTGGTGTTGGTCATCGGTCTTCGTCAGGCGTTTTTCCGTGCAACCAAAACCACATGGTGACAGACCGAACATGAAGTCATGCATCTTTCTCTTCCCAACCCTGCTGTCCGATCAAGGGAACGAAGACACAGGAGAAATGCGATTGGGTCACCGTATTGCCCTGGGCGTCACGATGAATGCAGTGCAATGTTTGCATGAAACGCGGCCCCGTCGGGATGACCAGCCGTCCCCGGAGGGGGTGGAGTTGTTGGATCAATGCCGTGGGGGTCGAGGGGGCGGCGGCAGTGACGCAAATGCCCTCATAGGGGGCTTGGGGCGGGTATCCCAGGGTGCCATCGGTGAGGATGCCTTCGATGTTGTCCAGTCCCAGTTCCCGCCAGCGGGCGCGGGCCTGGTCGAGGAGCCTTGGGATTCGCTCCAAGGTGATGACCCGGGTCGCCAACCGGGAAAGAATGGCGGCGCCATATCCCGATCCGGTGCCGATTTCCAAAACGGTTCCGTGACCGTCGGGGCACAACAACTGTGCCATGATCGCGACCATGAAGGGTTGGGAGATGGTTTGCCCGTCGCCGATGGGGAGTGGACCATCGCCGTAGGCATCTTCCCGGTGGATTGAGGGGATGAACTGTTCCCGGGGAATGGTTGCCATGGCTGCCAAAACGTTTGGGTCGTCGATTCCCCGGGGACGCAACTGCTGTTGGATCATGTCCTGCCGCAAGGGGCGGGTGGCGGGGGGATCGATCAACCGTGTGGCGTTGAACGGTGGAGGTTCCTGCATGGTGATTGACCCTTTCAAAGTCTTATGACAATGGCTTGCGGTTATGCCGGAATCGTATAAAATCAAGGCTCAGGCATGTTGGCATCCATTATTGAGAAAGAAAAGGGGTCTGGGGGATTGCCCCCAGGGTGTTGATTTTGTTTTTGAATCTAAACAAAAAGGTTTCCATGCCCTGTTTTTGACTTTGGTTTCTGAAGTCAAAACCCTGGGGGGACACCCC
>PEAN01000116.1 GCA_002753735.1 Magnetococcales bacterium DCbin4 | reverse complement strand
GGCCGGGACCAGGGCTACTGCCTCAAGCAAGATTCCCGCAAAAACCACGCGAAACTCTTGCTTCGGGTGAAATGGCGCGTGAAAAACAAAATCAAAGTCCTGGGGGCAATCCCTTAAGCCCCCTTTTTTCTTTCAATATTCCCATGTATATCAGTCAATTGCCAGCCATCCCCTCCAGTTAATGAATGTAACAAAGTAGAACTAAAGTGAGTCTGCGTCGAAAAAAACGGCACTCCAGAAATGGAGTGCCATTAAAGTTTAAACCGGGATGGGGATGTATCTCCCCATCCTCCGTGTGTTCTCCCGGGATCAACCCGCCTTCAAGGCAGCCAGTGCGGCGGAAAGCCGGGCGATGGGAACCCGGTAGGGGGAACAGGAAACATAGTTCAAGCCCACCGAATGGAAAAAGTTGATCGATTCGGGATCGCCGCCGTGTTCACCGCAGATACCCAACTTGATCCCTGGACGCTTTTCCCGCCCACGTGTGGCCGCCATTTTGACCAGTTGCCCGACCCCGGCTTGATCAATGCTGACAAACGGATCCTTCGCAAGCAGGTTTTTGTGGATGTATTCCTGTAGGAACGGACCCGCATCGTCACGCGAAATCCCCATGGTGGTCTGGGTCAGGTCGTTGGTGCCGAAGGAGAAAAATTCGGCATGGTTGGCCAGTTGGTCGGCAACCAAAGCGGCACGGGGCAGTTCGATCATGGTGCCGATGTGATATTCCAGACGGAGGCCGAATTCATCCATGACCTTCTCGCAGACGGCAACCGCCCGATCCTTCAAATATTTGAGTTCCGTTTCCAAACCCACCAGCGGAATCATGATTTCCGGGGTGATGAGAAATCCTTCAGTACGGACCAGGCGACAGGCCGCTTCCATGACCGCACGGGTCTGCATATCGTAGATTTCAGGAAAACTGATCCCCAGACGGCAGCCGCGATGGCCGAGCATGGGGTTGAATTCCTTGAGACTCTCCACCCGTTGTTTCACCTTTTCCACCGGCATGCCGAACACCAGCGCCACTTCGTTCTGCCCCTCCTCGTCATGGGGAATGAATTCATGCAGGGGCGGATCCAACAGACGGATGGTCACCGGCAATTCGCGCATTTCACGGAACAAACCTTCAAAGTCCGTTCGCTGCAACTGGAGAATGGTATCGATGGCGCGACGACGATCCTCATCGGTATCGGAAAGAATCAGTCCCCGCATGTGGATGATCCGGTCGGCACCAAAGAACATGTGTTCGGTGCGGCACAGGCCAATCCCCTGGGCGCCGAACTTGCGTGCGACCCGAGCATCGTCGGGGGTGTCGGCATTGGCCCGGACCTTCATCCGGGCAAAGCCATCAACCCATTCCATGAAGGTGCCGAATTCACCCGCAAGTTCCGGTTGCAGCGTCGGTACCTGACCCAGCATCACCTCTCCGGTCGATCCGTCAATGGTCACCCAATCTCCCTTGTGGACCGTCACCCCACCCATGGTGAACAGTTCCTTGTCCATATCGATGGCCAGGCCGGAACATCCTGAAACGCACGGGCGACCCATCCCCCGTGCGACTACCGCGGCATGCGAAGTCATCCCCCCACGGGCAGTGATGATCCCTTTGGCTGAATGCATGCCATGAATGTCCTCGGGGCTGGTTTCATCACGCACCAGCATCACCATCTGACCCGCATTGGACCATTGTTCCGCTTCGTCCGCCTCGAAGACCACCTTGCCGGTCGCAGCACCGGGAGAAGCTGCCAATCCTTTGCCGATCACCTCTTTCCTGGCCTTGGGATCGAGCGTGGGATGCAACAGTTGATCCAGTGATTCGGGTGATACCCTGAGGACGGCTTCCCGGGTGTTGATCAATCCTTCTCGTACCATCTGTACCGCAATCTTCATCGCCGCCTTGGTCGTCCGTTTGCCGTTACGGGTCTGAAGCAGCCAAAGCTTGTTGCGCTGAATGGTGAATTCGATGTCCTGCATGTCACGGTAATGCAGTTCCAACCGCCGTTGCACCGCCATGAGTTCCTTGAACAACTCCGGCATCGATTCCTCCATCGCGGGCAACGTCGATCCATTGCGCAGTTTGCCTTCGATGGTGATCTGTTGTGGGGTGCGGATCCCTGCAACGACATCTTCGCCCTGGGCGTTGATGAGATATTCACCGAAAAACCGGTTGTCCCCGGTGCTGGGATCGCGAGTGAAGGCAACCCCCGTGGCACAATCATTGCCCATGTTGCCAAACACCATCGCCTGCACGTTGACCGCAGTCCCCCAACTTTCCGGAATGTCGTTGAGGCGGCGATAGGTGATCGCCCGGGGAATGGTCCAGGAGTTGAACACCGCACCAATGGCGCCCCAAAGCTGATCCTGAGGCTCTTCCGGAAACGGTTTGCCCGTGAGTTCCAGCACCTTGGCCTTGTAGCGGGCGATCAATGCCTTCCACTCCTCGGCCAGAACGGATGTATCCTCCGTCTTGCCGACCGAATCCTTCATGTGCTTGAGCATGTGTTCGAAATTGTGGTGATCCACCCCCAGGACCACGTTGGAATACATCTGAACAAACCGGCGGTAGGAATCATAGGCGAAACGAGGATCACCCGTCCGTTGGATCAGTCCCTGAACGGTGATGTCGTTGAGCCCCAGATTCAAAACGGTATCCATCATCCCCGGCATCGATACCCGCGCACCGGAACGGACTGAAACCAGCAATGGATTTTCCGCATCGCCAAACCGGGCACCCATTGCCTTTTCCACTTCCTGAAGGGCGGTTTCGACCTGACTCTTGAGCGTTTCGGGATACCCCCGGTGTTTCAAATACAGGCCACACACTTCAGTGCTGATGGTGAACCCCGACGGCACGGGAACGCCGAGACGGGTCATTTCCGCCAGATTGGCACCTTTGCCGCCCAGCAGATCACGCATGCCGGAATCACCTTCCGCTTTGCCATTCCCGAAAAAATAAACAAACTTTTCGCTGGACATTCATCTTCTCCTTTGAAAAAATCCTTGATGGTTATCTGCCATTAATTTGAGGGTCAGGTATGTTCCATTCTTCAATTGGCGTCAAAATGAACGCAAAATATGCAAAAATTACATTATTTTAATGTTAAAAGTATTCAAACTTAAAAACTTATGAACCCGCTTCCATCGCTTCATTTCCTATTCCGAATTGATGTGCAGAGGCTAAAGCAAGATTGATTTAAAGGCAATGTGAAATATGATGCATCCTTCCAGAAAAAAAGTAAAAATTTTCTACATGAATCATCGGTATATCAAGTGAACCCCTGCCTCATGCCGTCTCTCTGTCCCGGGTGGAGAGTACCGACCTCAGGGAATATTCGATCATGCGGGGATTGACCCCTTTGAGTATGGCAACCAGCCCTTCCATGATGATCGTGCATTGTAATTGCTCTTCCTTGGAGTAATGAATCAGCTTGATGGCCATGGGAATGGTCAGCATGTTGGCAACGATGGCACCATAGCAGGTGGCCAGGAGTGCCGTGCCCATGGCGGGACCAATCTTTGATGGATCTTCCATGTTGGCAAGGAGTTCCACCATGCCAATGAGGGTACCAACCATCCCCATTGCGGGTGCGGCCTCCCCCATCGATTCAAACATGGTGATCCCGATGTGATGGCGATGGCTTAGGTAATCAATTTCCTTGCTCAATACATCGACCAGAAAATCAGGTGTGGCACCATCGACGCAATGGTTGATGCCATTTTGCAAAAATTGATTGTCTGTTTTGTATTTTTCAAGCGCCAGGATTCCATCCTTGCGGCAAATGTTGGACATTTCCACCAACTGGGCAATGACGGCGTGGATGTCGCCCTTGGGTTCGAAGAATACCTTGGCCATGATGGCCGAGGTGTTTTTCAAATCATGCAGGTTGAACTTGATAAAGGTGGAGGCGATCAGCCCCCCGAACACGACGACAGCGGCGTGACTGCTGGCAAACATGACAATCTTGCCTGCAGAAAGAAAAGCAAGAATGAGAATGGCTGCAACAATTCCGATGATGGTGGCCTTGTCCATGGTTGCGGTCTCCTCTTTGCCGAATCACGATAGGTTCAATATCTTTTTTCTTCAGGGATGTTTTTTTCTGCGTCATCCTTGATGGGAAGGGTTCCTGCAAGGTCCTTGCGGATCATGATCTCGATGCGACGGTTGGCTTTCCTGCCTTCCGGGGAGTTGTTGTCGGCCACGGGGCTGTATTGGCCACTGGTGCTGACGAAAAGGCGTTCTGGTGCCACACCACCCGCGGCAAGCCGTTTGGCAAGCACCACCGCCATCACCGCCCCCTGGTACCAGTTGTTTCCTTCCAAGGAAGTCCCTTCCTCTTTTTGGGCATCAACATGTCCGCGAACTTCGACAATATTGCGTTCATTGACCAGCAGATTGGCGATTTGATCCAGGATGAAACCGCTTCCTTCCACAACCTTTTTGCCATCGCCTGTCAATAAGCTGTCTTCACGGATTCGCAGCAGAAAACCTTCCTGTTTCTCTTCGACCTCCGCCTGGCCATTGTCGATCAGCGTCGTCGCCAGAACGCGAATTTTTTCCCTCAATTCCACCAGGCGAACCTCCTGTTGAAATTCTGAACCGATCAAGTTTTGACTTCCAAGAATGGGGCTGATCTTTTCAATGCGTTGCACCCCGAACTGATCTTTGAACGTCCCGGCCAGTTCTTTGAATTTCGTGATTTCAACGGTGGAGTAGGCGACGATGATCACGAAAAAACATAAAAGCAGGGTCGCCATGTCGGCCCAGGAAATGAACCATAACGGTGTCCCTTTTTTGCAGGCAGGGCATTTCTTTCCTCTTGACATGTGAGTGGATCCTCATCATGGAGTCACGTATGCCTATATCGGTTCCGGCTAAGATATCCTTTCATAACGCCAAGTGGAAGAATAACGCAAAAATAGAGAGGATGAAATGGAAATTTAAGTATTAATAGTGTGTTAATAATAATCAATGAAATTATTTTTAAGTATTTGTAATCATAGAATAAATTGCTAATTCAATGTATATTTTTCTTATAATAATTTGCCTGTGATCAAGTGTAACATTCTATCATTATTGCCAATTTTTTTGTGTATGCATGGGCGCGATTATCCCTTTGTTCCAGTATTAAATCAATATAAAAAATGATGAATCCATAATTGACTTTCGTATACTAATCATTTAACATGATGACTGATGATCTTCATGGCCCATATCGTGTCGCACGATCCTTGAATTCCTCTCCAGGAGACCCTCCGTGGCGCGATCCCGTAAAGGCAGAGCCTTACCGTCAACATCGAGTGGCTCCATCCGGGCGGCTGTCAACCAGCCTGAGTGGAACAATGATTCCCTTGATGCCCACGTCGTCAGGCGTCCCGGGAAAAAATCGTCTCGCCCTTATTTCTTGGTCAACCTCCTGACCTGGAGTTTTTTTTTATGGGTCCTCAATAAACTGGGTCAGGCAATGCCCCAGGAAAACACTTTTTTTACCCGGTTCTTCGAGCTGGAGGTTCGATCAGGATGGGATTTGGTCCTCGTGGATAAAGTGACCACGTGGCTCCTGGTGCTTTCTGCTTTTTCGTTGATCAACATGGCCTTCGGCGTGGTGCGCAATGGTGGGCGCTACCGTGCCAATGAGTTGGCCGCCCTGGTTTTGGCGGGAATCGCATGTGCCATTGCCGTTTGGCTGTTGCGCATGTAACGCTCATGGAACAATGAATAAAAAAAGGTCTGGAGATTGCCTCCAGACCTTTTATTCCAGATCACCGGGAAGGGGTTGAACCCCTTCCCGGAATTGCATCGGTCAATGACCTGCCTGCGGTGTTGCTGCCGGGGCCTGCATTTCCATGTGTGCCGGTTGACCGTTGCCACCATTGCTGTGGTACCGGTCCGCACTCGGATGCCAACCCACCAGCGACAGCATGACAAAAAATCCGATGGTGTAGGCTGCCGTGACATGCCAGCCATGACGCAACCATTGGCCGACCGACTTGGCTTCGGAAAACATGTTGGACAGGGCGACCCCTGCGGAAGAACCAAACCAGATCATCGAACCACCAAACCCGACGGAATAGGCCAGTGCTCCCCAGTCGTATCCACCTTGCTTGATGGCAAGGGCGGTCAAGGGGATATTGTCGAAGACGGCGGAGACGTAGCCCAGACCCATGGCGACCTGCCAGGAGGCGGATGGAAGTTTTTCCACCGGCATCAATGAGGCGCAGACCACCAGGGAGAGGAGAAAGATGCTTCCCTTGAAGGTTTCAGGGAGGATTTTCCATTCAGGGGTGCGGATGGGGGCGGACAACAGGATGGCGATCCAGACGCCGACGCCGATAAAGGGGAAGGTGTCGGAAATTTCGTTGAACTTGATGTTGACCACCATGTTGACGGCAATGGCGAGAATCAGAATGAACGCCACAATCATCACCCGGGCACCATCAATTTTGATCTCTTTTGAGGGATTGGCCTGGATGGGTGAATATTTGTCCTGCTGAAAGGCGGCGGGAATACCGCAGATGAACAGGGCGATGAAGGCACCGGCATAGGCATGGAGAACAGCGGCGGGGCTGATGCCGGCGATCCACATCATGGTGGTGGTGGTGTCACCGACGACGCTGCCCGAACCTCCGGCGTTGGAGGCAGCGACGATGGCCGCCAGATAACCGATATGAACCTTGCCGCGAAAGACGGTCTTGGCCATCGTGCCACCAATGAGGGCGGCGGCGATATTGTCCAGGAAGCTCGACAGGACGAACACCAGGGCCAGCAGAGTGAATCCCCCTTTCCAGCCACCGGGGAGAAAACGGGGGAGGACATCCGGGACTTTGCTGTGTTCAAAGTGATTGGACAGCAGCGCGAACCCCATGAGCAGGCACAACAGATTGGTGAGAATCACCCACTCATGCTGAAAGTGTGCCACCAATCCATGGAAGCCATCACCATGCTTGAACCCGGTGAACAGCAGTTTGTAGATGACGATGGTGGTGACCCCTGTCAAGGCAACCTGCAACGTGCTGTTGTGAAACAGGGCGACTCCAAGCAGCACCAGGGCGAACAATATGAAATCAAGCTGGATGCCAAGAATTGCAGGTCCGATACCTCCCGTGCCGGCCCAGGCGGAAAGCGGAATGAACAATGCGGTCAGAAAAAAAAATAGAAATCGTTTCATACCTTATTACCCTGAATTGGAGTTGGAACCATCAGTCAATCAAGCAGCATTGACTACTGACCGTGTGAACAGCCGCACCGTGATCTGCTCCCGGTTTCCTGCATGGGTCAAACCTTCTCTTGCTCCTGACAAAGTAGAGTGAAATCAGTGGATTGTAAACGTTAAATTAGTATAAATACATTGCCTTGGCGCATCATTTTCCCGTGTGCCATCATCGCG
Organism: Magnetococcales bacterium DCbin4; assembly: GCA_002753735.1. Taxonomy (GTDB): domain Bacteria; phylum Pseudomonadota; class Magnetococcia; order Magnetococcales; family UBA8363; genus UBA8363. The sequence continues at coordinate 1,594 of PEAN01000116.1, read as the reverse complement.
CTTCTTTTCCAATGAATCACCATGCCTTATTGTCAATTTGAATACCTGTGAAAACAATTTATGGGGCTGTACTCTTGTTATGGATTGTATTTTGTTTTCATAAAATTCATATTAAGAAGATATTAAACAATGGGGCGTTTGGAAAAAAATGAGTCTGCCGACGAAATGGGTTGGCGCAGAGGGATGTCCTGGTTTACCATAACCTTGTTTCGTATGATTTTTGTGGGGTGTCCTCATGTGGAAAAACAGTTCGACCCGGTATGGCTTCGTCGCCCGTCTGCTGCACTGGTCGATGTTCGGCTTGCTTTCGACCCTGATTGTCCTGGGGTTGTGGATGACCGGGTTGACCTATTACGATCCCTGGTACCAGCGCGCCCCTGCCATTCATGAAGGCTTGGGACTGCTGGCCTTTCTGCTGTTCGTTTTCCGGGTGGGCTGGCGGCGCTGGGATCCGCCGCCCGCATGTTCCCCGGGGATGCCAGCCTGGGAAATAAACATTGCCCATTGGACCCACCGGGTGTTGTATGTCCTCATGGGGATCATTCCCGTCACTGGATATCTGATCACCACCGCCAAAGGGCTGCCGGTCGTGGTGTTCGGTTGGTTCTCAGTGCCGGCGCTTCTGCCCCGCCAGCCAGGGATGGAAGATTTGGCGGGTTCGGTTCATCTGGCGTTGGGACTGACATTGGCGGGCTTGGCATGTTTGCACATGATGGCTGCGCTGAAACATCATTTCATCGACAAGGATGATACCCTGGCCAAAATGGTCCCATTCCTGTCACCCCCTGCGCATACCTGTTCGCTGACCAAGGAGGAATAACGACAATGATCAAAACTTCTTTTCTTCAATGGGGCATGATCCTGGCCCTGGCGCTTTCCCTGAACCTGGCGACCGTCTCTTTGGCCAGGGCAACCGTATACGACATCGATCCAGACCACTCGTTCATCGAATTCAAAATTTCGCACCTCGGGATCAGTGTGCTCAAAGGGCGCTTCAATACGGTGAAGGGTTCGTTTGAATATGACGCGCAAAAGGCGGATGCCGCCTCCATCCAGGTGGAGGTGGATACCAACAGCCTCGACAGCAATCATGCCAAGCGTGATAAACATCTGCGCGGCAGTGACTTCCTCGACGTTGAAAAATTCCCCACCGCTTCCTTCAAAAGCGTTTCCTATAAGGAAGCGGGTGGAAAAGGGGTCGTCACTGGAGATCTGACCCTCCATGGCGTGACGCACAAGGTGGAAATTCCGGTGACCTTCGTCGGTGCCGGACCCGACCCCTGGGGTGGACAGCGCCGCGGTTATGAAGGTCGGTTGGAGATCAAACGTTCCGACTACGGCATCAGCTACAACCTGGGACCGGCGGCGGAGACCATGACGCTGGAGTTGTTCATCGAGGGCATCGCCCGCAAGTAGGTTTTGATGATCATGAAAAAAAAGGGGGCTTAAGGGATTGCCCCCAGGTTTTGTTTTTTGTTCTTTTCCTTTGCCCGAATGGCAGGTTTGATGGGTGATTTCGCAGTTCCGACATGTTGGGACAAGATGTGCTTTAAGACGCAGCCGCAAAAAACAAAACCCTGGAGGAGCTCGGGCC
>PEAN01000144.1:1891-2702 GCA_002753735.1 Magnetococcales bacterium DCbin4 | reverse complement strand
GGTTACCCCCTCCTTATCGGTTGGTGGGGATGAAATCTTTTCCCTGGAGGCAGCCAAATTTGAGGTATCCGATAAAGAAATCGTTCCTGATCCCACGATGGTGGGTGGAAAGGGGGAGACCTTGTTCGTACTGCGGATTTCGTTGCGGTCGTGATCTGAAGGGGTGTTTTCTCGTGCAATCATGCTTTCCTGGCGTCTGGATCGTTGTCGGTGGACATCCATGATACGAATTTTCAAACATTTCATTTCCCGCTGGTCCATCATGCTGCTGGTGTCCGAAACACTGGTGGGTGTGCTTGCGGTGCATGTCGGGGTATGGATCCGCTTTTCGGGGGAGGCGCCGGAAAATTACAGCCATGGCCCGGAACTGCTTGTCCGATCCTTTTTTTTCGCCTTGGTGATGGTCATGAGCATGGCCGCCACCGGGCGCTATCAACGGGTCCTGGATGACGGTTTCAGCGCCGAGGTGCTTCGGGTCGGGATCAGCTTTATTATCGGCATGGTTGCCCTGGGATTGCTCTTCTATGTCTTTCCCGACATTTTTATCGGTCGGGGGGCCAACGGTCTGGCGATGGCCTTTGCGTTTGTCCTCTTTCTGGCGATTCGCTGGTTTTTTTACCACTTTGTCATCGACATCGACGCCCTGAAACGAAAAATCATGATCTTCGGTGATGGGGAAAACGCCCGCCTGGTACACCATCAGGTGCAATCGACCCCGTTTGGCGTCAGCATTATCGGATGTTGGCCCACCCCCGGATCGGGCCGGGCGGTTCCGGAAGGGTTGGTCATCGACAACGGCCTGGATCTGTTC
>PEAN01000144.1:1548-1881 GCA_002753735.1 Magnetococcales bacterium DCbin4 | reverse complement strand
GTCGGCAACGACATCGATGAAATTGGCCTGGCGATGGACCGGGAATTTCCGACGATGTATGCCAAGGAGATTCTTGACTGCAAGGGACGGGGGGTGACGATCGTGGACCTTCCCGGCTTTTTCGAACGGGAAAAACATATGATCAATATGGAGATTTTGACTCCCGAATGGTGGATTCACAACTCCGACGGCGTCGATCAGGGATCGGGACGGGAAATCTCCAAAAAATTGTTCGACATGACACTGAGCCTGCTGCTGTTGGTGATCGTCTCGCCGTTGATGGTTCTGACCGCTTTGGCCATCCTGATCGAAAGCCGGGGGCGGGGACCGATC
>PEAN01000144.1:1016-1538 GCA_002753735.1 Magnetococcales bacterium DCbin4 | reverse complement strand
AGCCCCGGAGTTGCCGAAGTGGACGTTTCCGATCGGTGGAGCGGCAACCGAAGGTGGACGGATCTTCAAGGTCATGAAGTTTCGCAGCATGCGCACCGATGCCGAAGGCGACGGTGTTGCCCGCTGGGCCAGCCGCGATGACGATCGAATCACCGCCGTCGGAAAAATCATCCGCAAGACCCGAATCGATGAATTGCCTCAGTTTCTCAACGTATTGCGCGGGGAAATGAGTCTTGTGGGACCACGACCCGAACGTCCCGCCTTCGTCAACATCCTCAAGAGCAAGATTCCCTATTATGGCGAACGGTTGCGGGTGAAACCGGGGATCACCGGTTGGGCCCAGGTCCGTTATGGCTACAGCGCCACCGAGGAGGATGCCGCCGAAAAATTAAAGTATGATCTCTATTATGTCAAAAACCACAGCCTCTTTCTCGATCTCCTGGTCTTGATCCATTCCGTCGAAGTGGTCCTTTTCGCTTCCGGAGCGACCGGGCCCCTCCCTCAGGGAAAGAAATCGCCATG
>PEAN01000144.1:0-953 GCA_002753735.1 Magnetococcales bacterium DCbin4 | reverse complement strand
ATGGATCGGGGCATGGTGACCCGGTCTTTCGTTATTGGTACGGGGACTTCCCGGACCTTCACCTTAGAAGAGTTGAATTCATCCTGGTCATGCAACAGGAATCCGGACTTCGCGATTTTTATTTCCAGGTGATTCTTCATCTGCGCGGCATGTGGCGTCACCGATGGCAAATGGTGTTCACCACATGGTTCGTCTGCGTTGCCGGTTGGGTGGCGGTTGCGGTCATGGAAGACCAGTATGTCGCCCGGGCCCAGGTGCAGATCGACGATCCCCGGGAAAATATTTCCCAGTTTCTCGAAAAGGAATCGGTCGTCCTGGATGTGACCCGCGAGGCCAAACGCATCCTTAACCGCATTCTGGAACGGGACAACCTGCTGCGGATCATCCGTGAGACCGATCTGGCCTTCAAGGTTTCCAATGACGTCGAAAAGGAAGATGTCCTGCGGGACCTGCGGGCACAACTGGTCGTCAAGCAATCCAACAACAACATCTACCAGATCATCCATCGTCATTCCGATCCCCGCCTGACCCAGCAGGTGGTCGAAGTGTTGCTCAACAGTCTGCCGCTCGACAACGTCAAGGAATACCGCGAGGACAACGCCCGCACCGCCGAGGAGTTTCTCGGGCGCCAGGTCAACGATTTCGAACAGAAGGTCATCGATGCGGAACGCCAACTCCGGGAATTCAAGGCCAGAAACATGCTGGTCCTTCCCGGAAAGGATGGCGGCTACTATGAACGCATGCACGACATGGTGCAAAAAATAGAAGAGGATGAGGGGACCCTCAAGGAGTTGGAACGGCGCGGAGCGGAAATGTCGCGGCAATTGTCCGACATGTCCAACAGTACAGTCTCGCCGACGCACGAGGTCGATGGGCGGATCGAGGAGTTGAATTCCCAACTCAACGAACTGTTCGGAAAATACTATATGAAAAACGGGGTAAAAATGCGCCTT
>PEAN01000035.1 GCA_002753735.1 Magnetococcales bacterium DCbin4 | reverse complement strand
GTCAGTTTGATTGAATTAGCCATAATGCGCACATTCTGACACATTTCCTGGCATTCAATAAACGGTTTATAGAAAATTAACGCATATGGGGGATTGCCCCCAGGGTGTTGACTTTGTTTTTGATTTTGGTTTTACATCCCCCACAGGGGGTCTGGGGGACGAAGTCCTCCAGGGTTTGTTGATTTTAATGTTTTTTCGTTTTACATCCCCCAGTCCTCTGTGGGGGATGTAAAGTAAAAACCAAAGTCAACACCCTGGGGGCAATCCCTTGAGACCCCTTTTTTCTTTTAATTATGGGGAGGGCATCCAGGACCATGCCCGTCCCATGCGTCCCGCGGTGGAATCCATCGACCAGACCATGGCATTGAGCGATCCCGCCACCGACCCGGAAATCTGATGTGCCGCCACCGCCGGCGAAGCGATCGGGTCATTCAACTGGAGGTCGCCCACGTTTTTCCAGACCCGGACATTTTGCCGATCCAGTGGGGTGGATGAGGTATAGATCATCCCGCGCATCAGATCGGAATCCTGTTTGATCCGTGCGCCCAAGGTCATCATTTCGTTGCCGAGTTGTTTGACTTCGGGATCATGCACCCGTTCATTGGCCCATGCCGCCAGTGCTGCCATATTGCCGATCAAGCCACCGATGGTTTGTTTTTCCTGCATTAATTTACTCAACATCCCTTCCACCTTTTCCAGGACCGCCTCCAGTCTGCTGCCCGGCCCCTGGACTTCGGCGATGGCCTGGGTGACGCCGTTGCCGAGCAGCATCACCATCATGACCATCAGACTGGCAAAGGTGATCCCCAACCACCGCAATGATTTTGCCATCTGTTGGTGACGACGTTCGCTGGCCGCGACGATTCGGGTCAAGGTTTCCAGTTGGTTGACCAATTGTTCAATATTTTGTTCATGATCCACGGTTTTCTCCTTTTGGTATTGATTTTGGTTTTGATATTTTTGCCATAAAGTATCATCATCCGATGATACTGGTACATTTCAATTGATTGAAAGGGGGATTCCATGTCCGGGGAAAAAGAAGGTTTGATCCAGCTTTCCAGCGCCATCGCAAATTTGCGCGACGAATTGCTGACGGCGCAACATCAAGGAAATAATAAGGAAATAAGGTTTAAAGTTGAGGAAATCGACCTTGATTTGAGTGTTGCTGCCACAAAAACGGGCGGTGTCGAAGCTGGGGTGAAGTTTTGGGTGATCGATGCCAAGGCCAAGGGGGAGGTGAAATCGGAATCCATCATGAAGGTTCGATTGAAGCTCAAACCGATGAATTCGGATAGGAAGGGAGGTTTGGATGTGTATGTTTCGGACCGGGTACCGGATCCTTCGGCATGATGGAGTAGCCATTGATGAATTTTAAAAATTATGTGGTGCTGATCAGTGTTCCGAGCAAGGACGGCCTTGCTGAATTGGCCACGGGTTACCCTGTAGTGCCGAACTTGATTCTGACGGCCAGACATGTCCTGGAAACCAAGGACCGGGACAATCAGAAGCCTATCAAAGCCAAATGGTGGTACCACAAACCAAAGGTGGATGGCGATCAGGGTTGGTTGACGTTGGCGGATGATGCGATTGTTTGGCGTGGCGAGGGTGAACTGGATGCCGCGTTGCTGCGTCTTCCTGAAAAGGAGTGGACGCCAAAGGAGTCTCTGTTTCTTTCATCGGATCGGCCAAGCGAGGACACACGGTGGGCCAGCGAGGGTTTTCCACATGTGGCTCGGCGGAAAGAACTTCCAAAGGCCGCCAGCTTTCAAGGCCGTGTGTATTCCAAGGCGGATGCCGAACCCTGCTTTGAACTCTCCGAAGATGCGAATCCAGATCGGGAAGAAGGATGGAAGGGGGTTTCCGGGATGGCGGTCTTTGTCCGGAGGAAGATTCTTGGTATCGTAAGATCCAATCCGACAGGTTTCAATAGCGCAAGAATACATGCGGTTCCTTCCTGGAAGATGCTGGAGGATTCTGATTTTCGTAAAGCGATTGGATACGACGACAAGCAGAAAAGGATCAATGAATATCGTGGCCGTTTAATGGGAAAGATTAAGAATTCATTCGATATTATTGATTCAGTGGCGAGGGGATTGATAAAGAACGATACATGGAGTGGTGCATCTCCAGAAAAAAAAGTGGGGATATTGGCGGATTGTCTCCTGGAGGTTTCATTCCATGACATGTTGAAAGCCTTTAATACTGCATGGTTGAATGCTGTCGAGAATGGGGAGGCCAATCATGCGGATGTATTGTACGATGTCTTTATGTTACTATTGCCCGCTTTGTATGACCATGGTGTTATTGAGGGTGTTCGGATCGATAAGAAAAAAAACAAAGCATTGCTTGTTGATGTGCCGGCCTTTCATGCGACCGTGGCGGAAATCGTCATGGCGGGTGTCGATAGCCGGGAAACACGGTTTCGTCCAAGAGAAAGGGAAACTCAATTTCCGAAGGGGGTCCTTCAATTGCCGGATGCTCCAGATTCCGGTTTTGGTTCGCAAGATAAATTTATCAATGATTTGAATCATCATTTGGTCAATAAATTCTATGATGAAGAACCTGGAGAACAAGTAAGAGATCTTTATGAGAAACTACCTGTCGTTTTAGATTATCTCAAAGATGAGCGGGATGCTGGGAAACGTACATCCTATCTGGCGTTTCTTATGCCAAGTGATTCAAATAAACAAACGGAAATACGTAAAATGATGGAATATATCTCAGAAAAATATCCCATTGCCTGTCTTGCTTTGAACGACGATATCCAACTGAAAAAATTTGAGGTTGGGCAATATAATTCAGTACGCCGCATGGTTCCCCTGAAGGACAAATGAGAAGGAAAGAGACATGAGTCTTCAAATGAAGATCAAACCTGGAGCTACAATCCAACGTCCTGCCACGGATGGTTTTCCGGCACTGAATCATTTTTTCAGTGAACTGGACCTTCATGCCGTGGAAGCGGCATTGGCTGCGCAACGCCCGTTGCTGGTGCGGGGCGAACCCGGGATTGGCAAAAGTCAATTGGCACGGGCGGCGGCTGTGGTTTTGAAGCGGGCCTATGTCCAGTTTGTCGTCGATTCCCGTACCGAATCTTCCGACCTGCTGTGGCATTATGATGCGGTGTCCCGGTTGGCCGAGGCGCAATTGCGGGGCGCCTGCGGGGATGTGACTTCACGGGAAGAACTGCATCGTGATCTGGCCGTGCGCAATTTTGTGCATCCCCGTCCGCTGTGGTGGGCGTTGAACTGGGATTCGGCGGCAAAACAAGCGGCAAAGCATCAACACAAGCCACCGCGTCAAGCTGAAGGGTGCGATTCGAACAACGGATGTGTGGTCCTGATCGATGAGATCGACAAGGCGGAATCCGATGTCCCCAATGGATTGCTTGAGGCGTTGGGGATGGGAAGTCTTCACCCTCCCGGATGGGAAGATCCGGTCATGCGCACGGAAAAAGTGCCGCTGGTGATCATCACCACCAACGAGGAACGTGCTTTGCCGCCCGCTTTTGTGCGTCGCTGTCTGGTGCTGCACATGGGGTTGCCCAGGGAAGAAAAACCACTGAAACAACATTTGATCGAACGGGCCAAAGTCCATTTCAAGCTGGATCAAGAGGTTTTGAACAGCGCTGCTGAAATGTTGATCCAGGATCGCCGTGAAGCGGAAGCGGCGCGTTGGCGCCCCTTGCCGGGTCAGGCGGAATTCCTTGATCTTTTGCGTGCGGTATCGGACATGGCACCCGAGAAGCCGAAGGAACAGAAGGCGTTGCTGGATCGTGTGGCGCGGTTTACGGTGAGCAAACATCCCGATGCGAAACGAAACCAACCATGAGTCCACTACAAAAAGTCTCTATTGTAAACCCGTCTCTCACGCAGCATAAAAAAATATGAATATATATGAAAAATGCAATTATTTTTTTAAGCGGTTAAAGTTATTATATTCTCGATTTTTTCCTGGACTTTTTGCAGAGGGCTCAACCATGAGCCTCCACCGGGAAAAAACAGTGATCCATTCGGGAATCTGCGGGCGGGCTGATCTGGTTCGGGTCTGTTCACTGAAGGATGATGGGGTCATCAGGGGGATGTCCATTCTTTTGGGATACCATCCACCTCCCGAGGAGATGGATGAGTTAATGGATCATGCGGAATCAGGATCCGTCTTTTCAAAGGTTCCTCCTGATTCGTCTGTCCAAGGGACTGAACAAAAAGATTCCTTGCAGCCACAACCTTTGATTCCAGTGTTGTTTTGGCAACAGGTCGGCTACGCCCAGGAATCCACTGCACCACCGCCTCCAATTGTGATCTTTGCCTCTACCCCCCCTGTCTGGCAGGGTCGTCCCAAGGATCCGCCAAGGTTTCGGTTCTTGACCACCTGGCCGGAATTGCAACCACGGTTGCGCCAGGTTTTGGCACAATGGCAGGAAGGTCACGAGCCGGATATTGCCCGTATTCTTCATTACATGGAGCGGGGTCGACTGCTTCCCCGGATTCCTCGCCGTCGCAAACGCCAGTGGGGGCGTTCGGTTCAGGTCGTCCTGGATCGCAGCGAGCATCTGGTCCCCTTCTGGAAAGATCAGCAACGGGTCTTTGCCGATCTCGCCTCCATCCTGGGCGAGAATGATCTTGAAGCGGCCCGGTTTCATGAAGGATTGGATGAACCTCGGCTCCTGGGTGATTCGGAAGGGGGATACCGTTTGCCGCCTCCGGGGGGAACCGTTTTTGTTTTGGGGGACCTGGGGGCATTGCAACGGGGCGGAAGTCAAGCCCGGGCGCCATGGCTCGACCTTGGGCGTCGCTTGCAGGCCCAATCGTGCCGGGGGGTGGTCCTGTTTCCCGCGCCGTTGGAGCGTTTTCCGTCCGAACTGAAACATTGGTGGCAGTGTGTGGCGTGGGAACGGGATCGGAGCGGCGCGACGAATGCACCGGAAGTATTGACGGCGCGGGCGGAACAACTATTGCGCCTCCTGGGAACGTTGGTGCGCATCGAGCCGGGATTGTTGCGCGATGTCCGGCTTGCGTTGGGTCCGGAACGGGCGGATGCCGGCACCGAGGCGGATGTGTGGAGCCATTCCGCCCTGAGCAGCACGCACAGCGTGGCCGCGTCCCTGACGCCCGAGGCAAATGCGGAACTGCGGGCCGGATTCGACGGTCATTCCAATGAGGACCGCGCCATGGTCCTGCACCATTGGCGCCGGTGGCGTTGGAATATGGCCGATGAGGTGGTGGCGGATGAAATTGCTAATTTTGGCACCGACAGCCAATCACACCAGGTCTCTCCTGATGATTTAACCTTTGCCCGCGACTTTTGGCGTTGGTTCAGTGACCGGTCCAGGAACCATGGCCAGGATGCGGGGAGCAGCGACCGGCATGCCTGGTTTCGGAAGGTGAAAAAACGGGCCAACGCCCATTTTTGGCAGGACCCGGTCTTCGGAGAACAGATCATCCGTCTGGATCATGCCCTCCATGGTTCCGATCCAAATTACGTCCCGCCGCCCGGATTTCGACCGGAACTGATCGAAGGTGATCATCAATCAGATCTCCCCGTGGTACGGCGCTTCCATGTTGTTCAGTCGGAAGGCCGTCTGGAACTGAAACAGGAACTTCCAATATTACCGACTGGCAGTTGGCTTGGAACGTTGCATTCGATTAATGGTCTGATCACCATTGAAAATCCGCATGATTCGTCTCCGCCGATCCTGCTTGGGGATCCCCGGAAAACGGTTTGCGATCTTCCTTCCGCTCCCGGGTTCCATATCCGGAGCGATTGCGAACGCCTGAGTTTCCGCCGTCTCGGCCGTCCCACTTGGGCCGATGCCATGGGGCGCGACCGCTTCGGGCTGTGGGCGGAATTCGTGGTGGGTCAGGCCCGACAAAAGATGCGCTGGATTCCCCCTGGGCGGTTTTGGATGGGTTCGCCTGCGGATGAACCGGGGCGCGATGGGGACGAAGGTCCACGGTATGAGGTGACGATCAAGGAAGGGTACTGGCTGTTCGACACCCCCTGCACCCAGGCGCTCTGGCAGGCGGTGATGGGCGATAACCCAAGCCGTTTCCAAACCCCAGACCGACCCGTGGAACAGGTTCGCTGGGACGATGTTCAGACGTTTTTGAAGCGGATCAACGATCAACTACCCGGTCTCAATCTGGTTCTGCCGTCAGAGGCACAATGGGAGTATGCCTGTCGTGCCGGTACCAGCACCGCCCTTTATACCGGTGGCATCGAAATCCTCGGCATACATAACGCCCCTGCCCTGGATCCCATCGCTTGGTATGGCGGCAACAGCGGGGTCGATTTTAAGTTGGACAAGGGGGAAGACAGTTCGGGATGGGAGGAGAAACAGTATCCGCACACGAAGGCTGGAACCCACCCGGTGGGACTCAAAGCTTGCAATCCGTGGGGGTTGTACGACATGCTGGGCAATGTATGGGAATGGTGCGCCGATCATTGGCACGGAAATTATGAAGGGGCACCGACCGATGGCACTCCCTGGCTGGGTGATGGGGAAGCCGGCGGCATCCGTGTCATCCGCGGCGGGTCCTGGTTCGGCCTCGCACGCTTCGTGCGGGCGGCGTACCGCTTCAGGCCCCCCTCCGACTACCGCTTCGGCGATCTGGGCTTCCGCTGTGCCCGAGTTCATCCGTGAGCCGGGCAGGCAAGCGGGCAGGAGCGGAGCGGTCCATGTCCGGGGCCGCCCCGGCAAGCGGAGCGCCGGGGAGCCCGGGACATGGACTGCGGAGCGCGAGCGAATTTTTTGAAAGGGAGATCTGATGCAATTTCGATTCTTCACCATTGCCGTGCATGGCGGTGACTCGGCGTTCGAGGAGCTGAATCGTTTTTTGAGTTCACATCGCATTCTGGCCATCGACCGTTCCCTCGTTCAGGACGGTGCCAACAGTGCCTGGGCGATTTGTGTCAGTTTTGAACCTTCCGATGGCCAGGGGCAATCGGGAAAATCGCGTTCCAAGATTGATTATCGTGAAGTGCTTAACGATCAGGACTTCGCCCTGTTCGCCAAATTGCGTTCGCTTCGCAAGGAGATGGCCGAAGCCGAAGGGGTTCCCGCCTACGCCCTGTTCACCAATGATCAGTTGGCGGAAATGGTGCAGCGTCGTGTCCAGACCAAGGCGGCGATGCAAGGTATTCCCGGTATCGGCGACGCACGCATGGAAAAGTACGGTGAGGCATTTCTCCGGATTCTGCGCCAGACTTCCCAACCCGCCACTGCTGGTGGCGTCGCCCATGAAACGTAGTGCTGTCGGGCTGGCAGAGGTTGCGGACTGGCACAACCTGGCGGCAGCCTTCCACCGCGCTGCGCAGGGGAAAGGAAGCCGGGACGAGGTGCGGTTTTTCCGCGCCGATCTTCATGGCGAGCTGGCCCGTCTGCAAAATGATATTCTCGACGGTTCGGTTGCCGTGGGCACCATGCGTTCTTTTCGCATCCGCGATCCCAAGCCGCGCATCATCCATGCCCCCTGTTTTCGCGAAAGAGTTTTGCACCATGCCTTGATGGCACACGTTGGCCCGGTACTTGACCGTGCCCTGGTGGAGGATACCTTCGCTTGCAGGGTCGGCAAAGGAACCCTTGCTGCGGTCCACCGTGCCCGCCACCATCTCGGGCGTTATCCCTGGTACGCCAAGATTGACATCCGTGGCTATTTTGCCGCCATTGACCACACCCTTTTGCTTGGCAAATTGGCACGCCGGTTCAAGGATCGTGGTTTGCTGCATCTGATGACGCGGATCATCCACGCCCATCAGACAAGTCCGGGCATGGGGTTGCCCATCGGCGCGTTGACTTCGCAACACTTTGCCAACCATTACCTGGGCGAAATCGATCGGTTGTTGTTGGAGAAGTGCCGGGTGCGCGGAATGGTGCGTTACATGGATGATATTGTCTGGTGGGGCGACGATAAGGCGGCCATGAAGGAGTCCATGACCCGGACGCGCGATCATGTTGCCGGAATCCTCAGGTTGGAGGTCAAGGAGCCGGTGCATATCGGTCGCAGCGGTGATGGCCTTCTCTTTTGTGGCTACCGTATCCTTCCTGATCGTCTGTTGTTGTCGCGCCGTCGCAAACGCCGTTACATCGCGGCTCGCCGTCGCTGGGAAGAAGATTATGCCGCAGGGCGGATCGATGTCGCCACCTTGCAGACCGGGATGACCCATACCCTGGCGCTGACGGCCCACACCGATGCTTCCGCCTGGCGCCGTGAACAGTTACGCCGCCAGCCGCTTGCAGACCTCCTGAGCAATCTTTAGAATCAAGAAGGGCGATGGTCGAAAAGCCGGCGGCAACCGTGTCATCCGCGGCGGGTCCTGGAACGACAACGCACGCAACGTGCGGGCGGCGTACCGCAACAGGCACCCCTCCGACAACCGCAACGACGATCTGGGCTTCCGCTGTGCCCGAGCTCACGGCCGGATGGATGTTCCGGGTATGAACAGACATATCGTCCATGGCGTCCCTTACGGTTCGCCGAAACTCAGTTCCGGCGGCGTGCTGGTAGCCTTGGTGGTGCCCGGGTGAAGGCTCGCCGTCCGGTTTCTTTTCGGAGGAAGGCATGTATATGTCCCCGACTTCGTTGGTCGATACCGCATGGCATCCCCTGGCCGATGGTTCCCCACCCCCATGGGCCAGTGGCTGGGGTGAGGATCGTCGGGGCGTTTTCGTCGAATTTGCCATCGGTGTGGTCCGCCAGCGTCTGCGCTGGATCCCTCCCGGACGGTTTTGGATGGGATCACCCGAGGACGAACCGGGCCGCTTTGAGGGTGAAGGCCCACGGCATGAGGTGACGATTGAAAAAGGCTATTGGTTGTTCGACACTCCCTGCACCCAGGCGCTCTGGCAGGCGGTGATGGGCGACAACCCGAGCTATTTCAAAACACCCGACCGACCGGTGGAACAGGTCAGCTGGGACGATGTTCAGATTTTTTTGAAGCGGATCAACGATGACCTGCCCGGCCTCAATCTGGTCCTGCCATCGGAGGCGCAGTGGGAGTATGCCTGTCGTGCCGGTACCACCACAGCCCTTTATACCGGCGACATCAAAATCCTCGGCAAACATAACGCTCCGGCCCTGGATCTTATCGCCTGGTACGGCGGTAACAGCGGGGTTGGTTTTGAGTTGGATGATGGTTATGACAACACAGGTTGGGAGGAGAAACAGTATCCGCACACACAGGCTGGCACCCACCCGGTAGGCCGTAAAGCTCCCAATCCATGGGGGTTGTACGACATGCTGGGCAATGTATTGGAATGGTGCAATGATCATTGGCATGAAAGCTATGAAGGGGCACCTACCGATGGATCTTCCTGGCAGGATGATGAAGCCGGCGGCGACCGTGTCATCCGCGGCGGGTCCTGGATCGGCTTCGCTCGCTACGTGCGGGCGGCGTACCGCAGCAGGCACCCCTCCGACGGCCGCTTCGACGGTCTGGGCTTCCGCTGTGCCCGAGTTCATCCGTGAGCCGGGCAGGCAAGCAGGCAGGAGCGGAGCGGTCCATGTCCGGGGCCGCCCCGGCCAGCGGAGCGCCGGGGTGCCCAGGACATGGACTGCGGAGCGGGCGCGATTTCCAGGACCGTTTTCCATCTGCCCCGCTCCTGGAATTTGGCGCTGGCCCGGGTGACGCCGTTCGCGGGTCTTGACCAAACGGGTCAATGCTCCCTTGTTCATTGATGATTGCGCAAAATTGTTTCCTCGATGGAGACCCCTGTCATCTGTTTTGAAATTGCACCCAACATCGAAGGCATGGTTTCGTCATTCCCGTTTGCGTTCCACGATGAATTTTATTGTAATAGCCGCAGATCGAATCAAACGTAAAGCAAAATTATATAAAACTGAAATTTATTTCACATTGTCGTTTCCGTGGAGATTCCGGATAATCTTCATGGAAGCCGTCAGATCCATGGATCCCGGTGTGACCATGCTTTGACCTTGGCAAACAATAACATTGATCAACGGGAAGATGGATCGGATGAACATGATCAAATGGTGGATGTGGCTTGGCACTCTTGTGCTGCCGGCGGATGTCTGGGCCTCGGGTCGGATCGATGGACCGGTCCTGGCTGGAATTCCCCTGGAGTTTATTCTGTTCGGTGCCACGTTGATCGGGGTGGCGCTGTTCCATCATCGCACCTTGCAGGTCGCGGCCAGCGGGATGTTCATCATTCTGGGATACAACTTTTTCGTGACCGGATTCAAACATGGGGCGGGATTTGCCGGATTGGTCTCCCATTTTGGACATGAATGGGTCATTCTGGCCAACCTGTTTTGCCTGCTGGTGGGATTTGCCTTGTTGGCCGACCACTTCGAGCGCAGCCATGTGCCGGAACTGATTCCGCGGGTGCTGCCCTCAGGATGGAAAGGGGGATTCGTCCTGCTGCTGCTGATTTTCATCCTGTCCGGATTTTTGGATAACATTGCCGCCGCGATTATCGGTGGAACCGTCGCCCTGTCAATCTACAAGCGAAAATTGCATATCGGATACATTGCGGCCATCGTGGCGGCTTCCAACGCGGGGGGCGCCGGCAGCGTCGTGGGCGATACGACCACCACCATGATGTGGATCGCAGGAATCAGTCCCATGGTGGTATTACCCGCCTATATCGCCGCATTCACCGCCCTGATCGTGTTCGGGATTCCCGCCTCCATGCAACAGGCCCGGCATGCCGAGTTGGTCGCCGGTTCGCAGACCGACGGCCACTACGACAAGGTCCGTGTGGGCATCGTATTCTTCATCCTGATTGCCGCCATCGGGACCAATGTGACCGTCAATCTGAGTTTTTCAGAGATTGCCGACCGTTTCCCGTTCATCGGGGTTGCGGTCTGGGTGGCATTGCTGCTTTCCGCCCCCTTGCGTTCCCCCAATTGGAACCTGCTCCCGGCAACGGCCAAAGGTTCCCTGTTCCTGTTGGCGTTGGTGACTTGCGCATCCTTGATGCCCGTGGAAAAATTACCGCTCGCCTCCTGGGAAACCACCCTGGCGTTGGGCTTCATCTCCGCCGTCTTCGACAATATCCCCTTGACCGCCCTGGCCATCAAACAGGGGGGATATGATTGGGGCCTCCTGGCCTATGCGGTCGGGTTTGGCGGTTCCATGATCTGGTTCGGTTCTTCAGCCGGGGTTGCCATCTCCAACAGCATCCCGGAAGCCCGGTCGGTGTTCCAGTGGTTGCGCAATGGTTGGCATATCCCTGTGGGGTATGTGGTTGGTTTCTTCGTGATGCTGGCAATCATGGGTTGGACGCCGCCTGTACCCTAGATCGGATCCGAGGTCCGCATGTTCTTCTCCATCAGAACCCGCCTTTATGGTGGGTTCTTTATTTTGCTCACCTGTCTGTTGCTCTCCTCATTGCTGGCTGCCGGCATGTTGAACATCCTCAATGAGCGGATCAACCGGTTGATCAAACGTGATGTGGAAAAAGTGCGCCTGGTCAATCTCCTGGATCGTGCCGTTTTGGATATTTCCCGCCTGGAACGCAACATCATCCTGTCGGAAAACCGGGATGAACTGTTAATGTTTGCCCAGCAAATCACACAGACCCATGGTGACCTCCAACATGCCTTGGATGGTTTGCGTACCCTGGCCGCCAATGATCGGGAAATCGATATCCTCGGACAGGTGACTGCGGCAATTGCAGAATTGATTGCCGTCGACCGGAACATTCAATATTTCGGCATGCTCAATTCCAATGTACGGGCTTTGCAGTTGACCGAAAGCCAGGGGCGTGTGGCGCTGAACCTGGCTGAGGAATCCCTGAAAAAACTCCTGACGCTGGAGTTCCAGAATAAAGACAGGATCGCTGCCATCGTCCAGGAGATTCAACTGTTGTTGATGACCATGTACAAGGATGAACTCCATATGATCCTGACGACCGATGATGCGCGGATGATGCAGGATGGACGTGACCTGGAACTTCACGAAAAGATTGTGTTCCAACAGCGTGCGGTGCTGGAGCGATTGTTGGCTCAGGAACACATCGACCACGATCTGGACTCTTTTGACGCCCATCTCCAAACCTATCTGGAAACGTCACGGCAGGTCCGCACATTGACTTTGGAAAACGGGAATAACAAAGCCATTCGCCTGTCCCGGGAACAGGGGGTGCCGATCCTGTTCCGGGTACGCAACCTGTTGCAGGCGTTGTCTGCCAGCAGTGAAGAAATGATGCTCGATGCGGAGCGCCAATCGGATCGGGATTTTGTTTGGGTCTCGGGAATCTTGTTTGTTCTTCTGAGTTTCAGTTGTGTGGTGGGCACCTTCATCGCCCTCAGGATTGCGCGTGATGTCAATCGTGGTCTGGGCCGGGCGATTACCGCCGTGGAGGCCGTGGCCAGGGGGAATCTGGGGCACGAAGATCCTGTGGCTTCGGGTGCGATCCGGGATGAATTCAGTCAATTGATGCAATCCATCGAACGGATGGTCGCGGCAGAGCGGCATGTGGTGGATGCGGTCAAAAAACTGGCCGTGGGTGATTTGAACATTTCTTTGGTCGAGCGTTCGGAACATGACGAACTGATCCGTTCCCTCAACGTGTTGGTCTCAGCGACGCACTACGCTGCCAATGTGGCGAAAAAATTGGCGATTGGCGATCTTGATGTGGAAATCCATCCGCGCTCGGATGAAGATCATCTGTTGCATTCCTTGAAAAATCTGGTTCGGGCGGAACATCAGGTGGCGGACATGGCGCAAAGCCTTGCCCGGGAAGATGTCTTGGTGACCGTGGAAGAACGTTCACCCAGCGACCGTTTGCTCAACGCCATGAAAGATTTGGCGGGGGTGCTCAGGGAGCGCGCCGAATTGCGACGCATGTTGATGGTCGCGGAAAAAATGTCCACCATCGGTCAGTTTGCGGTTCGTGTCGCTCATGAGATCAACAACCCTTTATCCACCGCTGCCATGGGCTTGCAGAATATTCGCTTCCTGATGGCGCCCGAAACGTTGAATCCAGAGGTGGCCCATCGTTTGAATCAGGTGGAAAACAATATTGGCCGTGCGACCCATGCGGCGCGACAAATGATGGAATATTCCTGGACCGGCCAGTTGGAATTCGACTTCTTCGACCTCAAGGATGAACTCAATGAAATGATCGATCTGGTGCAGGCCGATGCGCGACCTTTTGATGTGTTGATGGAGGTCCCTGAAACCATCAGGATATGGGGCGATCGGATGAAAATCGGACAGGTGTTGCGCAATCTGATGCAAAATGCCCTGGATGCCTCCTCAGGCCCCTGCAAAATTCATGTGCATGCCCGTCTTGAAGGCGATGACAGGCTGTTGCTCTCCATTCGTGACTGGGGAACCGGTATCCCACCCGGTCTGGAAAGTAAAATTTTCGAACCTTTTTTCACAACCAAAAAATCAGGAATCGGTGTCGGTTTGGGATTGCCCATCTGTTACAGCATCATCCGGCAACTGGGTGGTTTCCTCAATGTGGCCAACGCTCCAGGGGGCGGCGCCATGGCGACGTTGCGACTTCCGATGGTTCCACGGGTACGGGAGGGATGATTGATGTCAAGCCAACATGCCATCTTGATTGTCGATGATGAAGCTGAATTGCGGGAAAATCTGGCAGCTTTACTTGGTCATGAAGGGTTCCAAACCTTTACCGCGGAAACGGGAATGGAAGGTTTGCGCGTGTTGGCAAAGGAACAAATCGATGTGGTGCTTTTGGATTTGATCATCCCCGGCATGGATGGGATCGAAACCATGCAGGAAATGCGTAAGTTGCGCAGTACCGTCAAATTCATCATGCTCACCGCCTTTGCCACCGTCAATACGGCGGTACAGGCCATCCGCAAGGGGGCTTCCGATTATCTCTCCAAACCGTTTCTCTTCGATGACCTGGTTGCGGTGATTCGCCGATGCCTGGAAGAGGCCAGGTTTGAAATGCAGATCCAATCCTGCAACCTGGACCAGACCCTTGCCTCCCTGGCCAATCCCATCCGTCGACGCATCATTGAAATGTTGGGGCAGACCAGCGCGTTGCGCATGACCGACATCAGTATGGCGCTTGCCATCAGCGATCACACCAAAACCATGTTTCACCTGCGCATCCTCAAAGAAGCACAGTTGATCCGGCAGGGAGAGGACAAACTGTATACCCTGACCTTGCCCGGCACCAATGCCTTCAAT
Source organism: Magnetococcales bacterium DCbin4 (assembly GCA_002753735.1). GTDB lineage: Bacteria > Pseudomonadota > Magnetococcia > Magnetococcales > UBA8363 > UBA8363. The sequence goes on along the minus strand of PEAN01000035.1, from coordinate 24,964 downwards.
CTGTTGCGCGTGTTGGGAAAATCGAAGGTGTGAAACCGGGTTCAATGGATTCGAATAATTATTATATTGCCATGAGTCTTGAAAAACATGAAAATTAATTAAACGATCGAGTCAATTGAAAAGGGTCTGGGGGATTGTCCCCAGGGGTTTGATTTTGTTGTCGTTCTTTGCAGGAAATGGAAGTAACTGCAGGCTGGTACGGCAACCGACATGGAGGTTCTGTCATGACGACTACCTATGGCCATCTTTCGCAGGTTTTGAATGATGATTTAAATAATCTTAAAAATGTTGAGGGTCATTTCCCGTTCAAAGCGACTGAATATTATCTGTCATTGATTGACTGGAGTGACCCCTCCGACCCATTGCGGAGAATCGTGATCCCTTCGCAGGGGGAGTTGGCTCCCTGGGGGGTGGCCGACCCTTCACGGGAACACCGATACACGGTACTGCCAGGGTTGGAGCATAAATATCCCACTACGGCGTTGCTGCTGGTCAGTGACACCTGTGCCAGTATTTGTCGTTATTGCTTCCGCAAACGGATTTTTCAACGGGAGGTCAAAGAGAAGATTTCCGATCTGGATGCAGTGATGGCATATCTGCGGTCACATCAGGAAATCACCAATGTCCTGCTTCCGCCGCAATCCCGAAGCGTTGTGGATGGATGATTATGAGGAGTGGAAGTTCGAGGAATCCTACGTCCAGGATTCGTCCCATCTCGGTCCTGAATGACCGGTGATCAATGGCTTTATTGATGGCATTGCAAGGCAGCCATGATCGGTTGATCATGGCTGCCTCTTGGCGACTCAGTGCGGTTGCGGAACAAATTCAACCCGGCGGTTTTGTGCGCGCCCTTGTTTGGATTTGTTGTCGGCAACCGGTTGTTCTTCACCAAAGGTACTGATCATCAGCCTGTTTTTGGCAATACCTCCCTTGATGAGATATTGTTCAACCGCTTTGGCCCTGCCCTCTGCCAGTTTCTTGTTGGCCTTGTCATTACCGCGATTGTCGGCATGACCATGAATGCCCAAGGTCACATTGGGATTGTTCTTGAGGACAATCAGCAGTTCCTTGAGCATCGTTTGGGCACTGGGCCCAATCTTGGCGCTTCCCGATTTGAATTGCACCGGTCCGGGTTGCCAGCAGCCATGAACATCCACTTTGGCGCCAACCGGGGTTTGTGGGCATTTGTCGGCATGGTCCTGAATGCCATCGTTATCGCTGTCAACATTCAAAGGACAGCCCCGGGAATCGACGGTGATTCCACGAGGGGTCCCCGGGCATTGATCCCGACTGTCGGCAACCATGTCGCCATCGCTGTCGCCATCCACTCTTTGTGGTGCAGGCTGTGCGGTCGGGGTACAGAAATAACATTGGGTGCCAGTGGTAGCGACCTGGGCTTGTCCTTCCTGGGGGTGCCATTGACGAAATCCCTGGTGCATCCATCCTTCCTCAATGGTCGGTGGCGCACAGGAGGTCAACGTAAGGGCCAATGCCCCTACGCCAAGAAGGGACATCACTCTTTTCAGGTTCATCATGGAAACTCCTTGTCCATTAAATGTTTATTCCATTAGGGGTTGGGGTTTGAGAACATGATCAAAAATTGAAGAATCTGGAGCATCCATCCCGGTTTTGTTTCCACCTTGTCCCAAAGGAAACCCTGTTTTGGCTGGGATGATGGTTTCCCATGCTCCAGGTATGATCAAAATGAAATCCCGGGTACAACGCTCGAAGGATCCCTTCTTGTTTTGAGCCTGTTTGCTTCCTCATATCCGTCCGGTGGGTTACGCCGATACGGTACTGGCGGTGATTTGCAGGTAGCCACGCCATGTCATGTCGATTGCAACATAGGTAATGATTGCCAGTCCGATCCATGCAATCCAGGGTTGTTTCTGGATCAGGCGCGCGATATAGTTGGCCGCGAACGCCATCATGATGACGGCGATGACCAAGCCGGCGACCAGAATTCCCGGATGATCCTTGGCGGCACCGGCGACTGCCAGCACATTGTCCAGCGACATGGAAAGATCCGCCATGGCCACTTGCCATACAGCGGCAGTAACAGTCTTGTCCTGCCCCTGGTTCCGGGCAGCTTCTTCTTTTTCATGAGCGGTTTTTTCTTGACCGTGGGAACGAATATCCCGGAACATCTGCCATGCCACAAACAGCAACAACAGACCGCCCGCCAGGGTCAGGCCGATGATTTGTAATAATTGAGTGGTGATGAGGGCAAAAATAATGCGCAGAAGAACGGCGGCGGCCGTTCCCAGGACGATCACCTTTCTGCGCCTTTCCGGAGGAACCGATGCGGCTGCCATACCCACAACAATGGCATTGTCACCGGCCAATACCAGATCAATGAAGATGACTTGAATGAAAGCGGTTAATTGACTGACCAGTTCTGTTTCCATGATGAGGGTTAACCGTGGTTAATGGTCAATGGAATTCGTGCGTGAAAATAATTCAAGCTTACATTATAATCACAAGTACCAATGGTTGCGCAATTGCCGACAAACGGGTGGAACCTTGGTATCGACTGTGTTGTCTGTGGAAAATCGCCGTGTTTTAAACGTCCATTTGTGGATTTCATTCGTTATGGATCATCCGTCACTCGCAAGCCTGAAATTGAAGATCAAATCGCGTATCCGGCAGTTGCGATTAGGGGCGATCCGCAGATTTCAAGGGTTCGGAGCTGATGAACTGATCCATTTTTTGCATCGTCTGGGGGTGGAGCCGGGACAGGTGGTGATGGTCCATGGTTCCTGGGAAGGATTCGAGGGGTTTGATGGAACTCCCAAAGATTTGATCGGCATCCTGCAACGGGTGGTGGGGGAACAGGGGACGTTGCTGATGCCAACGTTGCCCTTTTCCGGACTGGCTCGGGATTGGGTCGAGGGGGGGCAGGTGTTCGATGTGCGCCGGACCCCGAGTCGGATGGGGATGGTGACCGAACTGTTTCGCCGCAGCCCCGGCGTCATTCGCAGTGTGCATCCCACCCATCCGGTCGCTGCCTGGGGTCGTCTGGCCCGTGAGATCACGCGCGATCATCATCGCTGTCTGACCCCCTGTGGTGCCGGTTCCCCCTATGCCCGAATGTTGGAATATGGGGGGCAGAATCTGCTCCTGGGGGTTGATATCCGGGCGTTGACGTTTTTTCATGCCGTCGAAGAGATCATCCGTCCCTTGTTGCCGTTCGATCCATTCACCCGGGAAACATGGAACCTGCAAAGCCGCGATGCCGATGGCACCTGTTGGCCAACCACCACCCATCTGTTCAATCCCGAGTGGTCCCGCCGTCGTGATCTGCGCCTGATCGTGCCTGACCTGATTGCGCGGGGGTATTACCACGAGGAAAAACTTCATCGCTTGAAGGCCATCCTCCTGGGGTGCAGGGAGTTTCTTGAAACCTTGGAACAATTGGCCAAAGCGGGAAAAACGTGTTACCACCAGGAACTTTTGCCATGACTACGGAGGAAATCCTCGATTATCCTGTCAGTCAAATGGGGCTCCAATCCTGTCTGGACGAAATTTGTTCCTGGGTGCATGATCCCGGTCCGGCCCGTTATTTCGCCTGTGCCAATCCCCATTCCCTGGTCGTGGCGCGTCATGATCCTCAATTCCGCCAAGCCCTGCTCAATGCCGATCTGATCGTCCCCGATGGGGTGGGCATTCTGTTGGCATCGCGTCTGTTGGGGGGGGACATTCACGCTCGCGTGACCGGTACCGACCTGTTTCTGGGCATCAACCAGGCATTGTCGGCAACACCCGCAGGCCGTTGTTTTTTCCTCGGTTCCACTCCGGATACCCTGGAGAAAATCCGCCTCCGGATGAAGGAACGATTTCCCCTGATGGAAGTCGTGGGATGTTATTCCCCACCGTTTGTTCCCGAATTCGATGCTGAGGAGAATGAACGGATTCTACGGGCGATCCATGCCGCCAGACCCAGCGTGTTGTGGGTGGGATTGACCGCGCCCAAACAGGAAAAGTGGATTCATGCCCATATTCATCGGCTTGAAGTCCCCATTGTCGGTCCCATCGGCGCGGTGTTTGACTTTTTTTCAGGGCAGGTGCACCGTTCCAATCCGATATTTCAACGTCTGGGACTGGAATGGTTGCCACGTTTGCTGCGCAATCCCCGTCATCTTTGGAAAAGAACCCTGATTTCCGCGCCGGTTTTCCTTTGGCTGGTGATGCGCCAAAAATGGGTTGTCGCGTTCATGCGCTGATTCCCATGGCCAATCCGGAACGGATGTGAATATCGGTCTGGGGAAATGGAATTTCAATCTTTTCAAGCTGAAAACGTTTATTGATCAGTTTGTTGAGCCGGTCGCGCATGGGCAGGCTCAGGCTGGGGTGGTTCAAAAAGACCCGCAACTCAAAATCCAGTGAACTGGCTCCGTGGTTCATGAAATAAACCTCGGGGGCAGGGGTGCTCAATACCTCGGGTTGACTGACTGCCAGTTCCATTAAAATGGCGCTGACACGATCCACATCGGAACCATAGGCGACGCCGATGGGGATGACCAGCCGTATCCGGGTGTCGCCCAGGGTCCAGTTGGTCACTTCCTGGGTGATCAGTTGTTTGTTGGGAATGAGGATTTCCTGCTGATCAAAATTGCGCAGGGTGGTGGCGCGAATGTTGATGCGGGTGATCTTCCCCGACATGGCACCGACGGTGATCAGATCGTCTACCCGGATCGGCCGTTCCACCAGCAGGATGATGCCGCTGACAAAATTGGCCACGATTTCCTGAAGGCCGAATCCAAGACCAACCGAAATGGCCGCCGCCAACCAGCCGATTTTGGCCAGGTCGAGTTTTAAAAATGAAAATGCTACAAAAATTCCAGTAAGAACAACAAGATATCTGGTCATGGTAACGATGGCGTACTGCATGCCGGCATCGGCATCCATGCGTGAAAAGAAAAACCAGTCGAACAAATGCGGCAGTCGGCGGGCAATCCAAAACACCAGAAAAAGGCAAAACAGGAAGGTGCTCCAATCGGCCAGAGTGACAAACTGAATTTGTCCATCGGCACCGGTGACGCTGTACAGGGTGACATCGCTCAAAGAACGCAGGACGCTTTCATTGATTCCCCAATAATCGGCCAGAGTCAGGGTCCCCGTCAAAAAAACGATCCAACTCAACGGTCCCTGGATTTGACGGGCCAGAAGATTGCTCTTGGCCTGATCCCAAGGACTCCCGGTTTCGGCAGCGGTTTCTTTCGCCCAATGGTGGATCATCTTTTCCGAGACCACCGCCATCACCCGGTAGATGCCGGTCATGGCAATGATGGTGAGAAAACTCAATAAACCATTGGCGGCCAGATAACGGGCGCCAAAACGATAACCTGCCAAATCCATGCTGATGATCATCATCATGAACAGCACCGAAGGGAGCATGATCAGGTTCCAATGCCGTGCCAGAACTCCGGTCTTGTCGCCAAGACTCAAAAATTTTTGCACCAGGCTGGAACGCAAACGGATCAGACGATAGATGGCGATCATGACCGCCATTTGAAACAAGGTCAGCCCAAGGCGGGGAAGGATTTCAAAATGAAACGGCCAATCGTTGAACATCATCCATGGCAAGAGACAAACCAGATAGGCCAGCAGGACGATGCGGATGGCACGGTACAGATCATGACAGATCTCCTGGGGAATGTCGATGACTGCGGTCAGGATCGCCGGTGGACGGAGGAAGAATACATTGGTTCGCCATAAAAACAGAAACAATGCGGCGTGGATCATGAACCTGGAACCCACGGTGCCCAATGATGCGGGAAAACCGACCGAATCGATGGCCCAGGCGATGGCAAGAAGGTAAAAAGGGCTGAGCCAGGTTGCCAGGAACGCAAAAAAGTGGGTCCGGGCGATCTCTTTTGGGGTGGGGTCGGGGTGTTCGTGTTTTTGCGTGTCGGCGATCCGGTTGATGTGGCGATTGATCCAGACCAATAAGAGTGGCAGCCCCACCAGAAACAAGCCACCCAGGAATGCCGTGCGACCACTTTGGACAAATCGGACCAGGGTGGTCAGGGTGTCCCGGGAAAGGACTTCAAGCCACCAGTTGATGATGGAATAGGGGCGTTCAAGGGAAAAAAGTTCATGCAACAATTGTTGCACCATCGTCAATCCGACCGGAAGGTCATCCTGAACCCAAAAGATGCGTGCCAGAACGAATGTTTCCAGTTCTGCCAACACCTCCTTGCGTTCCATCGGCACAATGCGTAGCCGTTGGCCCTGAAGATTGATCTCAAGGAGGATCCGTTTTTCCTCGGCCAGTTCCGAACGATAGGCGTTGAATACCTTTTCCGCCTTGTCCTCAAAGGATTTAAGACGCGATTCAGGCAATCCCCGGGAGGCTTTTTGCAATTCTTCCCGCCATTGATTGCGCAGCCCGGGGAGCAGGGCGACGAGTTCCGATTGTCGTCCCATGGCATCCTGGATGCGTGGGTCCAGGTCGCCATGATGGATGTTTTCGATCTCTTTACGGCTGCTGTTGAGACGCAGATAGGCTTCCTTGAATATTTCCGAGGCCAATTCGTTCAAGCCCGACCCCTGTCCCGCCAAGCCACGCAAATTTTTCAATTCTTCCCGTTCCGACTTCAGTTTGTCTTCCTGTTCGGTGATGGTCGCCCTGATTTCGTTGAGCAGTGCGGTATATCCGGTGACATTGCGGCGGACCCGGGCGGCATTGGCCTCCCATGTCGCCAAAAACAGGGCATCCTGGCTGGTGGCATGTTCGATGGCCGATTCCTTGAGGTTGATTTCCGCCTCCTGCGCCTTCAAGGTTTGATTATGGATTTTGTTCATGGCACCCTGATACAGGGTCACTTCCTGCTGGACCCGGTCGAATTCCAACTGCGACAGTTCCAAAAGCCGATCCCGGATGCCGACGGTCTGTTTTTCGAACTCCTGCTCCGCTTCCAATTCCTTGAGAATTTCCGTGGCGACTCGCGCCGAAAGTTTTTCATTGTCAACCCGGGCCATGACGACGGAACGGTTGTCAAGGGGGGCGGTTCCCACCAGCAGATTGCGAAATTTTTCCTCGTTGCGTTGGGCCTCGCGCTGACGTTCCCGGGTCGTGGTGATCCGTGCGCTCAATCCCTGCATGATTTCAGCACGTTCACTCATTTCCCGTTTGAGTTCTTCAAGCTTGCCCGATGCGGTATTCAACTTTTCCCGCAGTGCTCCGAACGCTTCATTGGTCGGGTTGTCGGGAGGGGTGGGATGGGTTTGTTTCTTGATGCGGGCCAGGGCGTTGGCGATTTCCGTTTCCGATTGGATCCGCTGCGGGGCCGATTGTTGCAGCAGGAGCCGATGTTTGAGGGATTCTTCAAGTTCCGTCAGGAGCGCCAGCCGTGTTTTCAGGGCGCTCCGCATCAATCCTTCATTGCTGGATTCCTTGGCATCCGCGGGCAGCGCAGCCATTTCCTGTTCGGTCTTGGCCCGTCCCATCGCCAAAATTTCCTCCGACAACACTTCAATATCCCATATCGGGCGAGAAGCGGGGGGGGGCGGTTCGCTATGAACCGGAGTGGCCAGAACAATCATGGCGATGGCAAACAGATGCACGAACCAGGAGTACATGTGTGAAAATCCTTTCTCTGTTTCAGTGCATTGCGACAGGCTATCTCTGACAACAGGTGACAAGAATTCGGGCCAGATCGGTTTCAAACCGCTTGAGCGTAAAATGGTTCAAAAACCGGTCTCGTCCCGCCTGTCCCATGAGATTGCGCAGATTTTTATCCTTTTCAAGAAGTTCCATGGCATGAGCAAGTTTTTCGATATCTTTCTTGGGGAATAGTATTCCGGTTACGCCGTTATCAACGATCATCGGTATGGAACCTTCAAAGGAGGCGATAATCGGCAAGGAATGAGACATCGCTTCGAGAATGACTAAGCCAAAGCTCTCACGGTGGGTTGGAAAGACAAAAATATCAGCATCGGCAAATAATACATCTTTTTCTTCTCCAAACTTTGCACCCACATACGACACCATTCCTTCCAATCCTGTTTCCTTGATTTGGGCCAGCAGGGTGTCCATGAATGCACGGGAACCCACGCCTCCTGCTACAATGCCATGGAATTGAATTCCACGGTTTTTTAGCATTCCCAAGGCGAGGATGAAATCGAGGGGGCCCTTTTCCTCCATAATATTGGATAAAAATAGAAAACGGGTCTTACGACCATGCTTCGCGTGAATATTGATAATTTTTGAAGGGTGGGGTGATGTGGCAATTCCGTTAGGAAGGAAAAAACAATCCTTTTTGGAAACGTAGCTTTCTATATCATCGTACAGTAGATGGGAAAGATGAATGACCTGCACGCCGGAAAAGGCCCGGCGGTAAAGAAACCGATTGAACCATTGTCTGGAGGCTTCCTTGATCCCAATGCCATGAAGATGCAAAATAGTATGAAACCCCATGGCTTTGATCAGCGATAGAAGCATGACATCGCGATAAAATGGCATCCCTGTGGGAACAAAGGTGAAATAAACCAGATCGGGTTTGAAGGTCAGGCAATGAAAGACCAGTTGCGCTGTTAATTGTACAAGCCGGAACAGTTTTTTGAAGTTGTTCTTCCCCAAATCATGCAGATTGGCGGTAAATTGGATGGGGAGAACAAAAATTTCAAAATGCTGATGCAACAAGGATGAATTGACCACATACTGGCTCATGACGGTAACGCCATGGACGGGTGGGGGAAGATGGGCCAGAATGAGAAGTTTGGGTTTGTTGCCTGTAGGTTCAGATTGAATGGTTTGGCCAGGAAGTGACATGATTCATGGATCCATTTTATACGAAACGTCGAGTCTGACACATCCTGTCGGGACCGACCCTTGTTATTACCGATGGTCCTTCGTCTTTGACGGTGTTTGGTTTGACGATGTGGATCGTTTACGGATCACGGTACTGATTTTGACCCCTTTGGTTCCGCGGTTGGTGGTGATGGAGGTTGACCTGACCGGAAGTTGTGGGGAAAGCGTCTCTTCCTTTGGTTCAGGAGTGCTGTCAACCGACCCTGAGGGCTGGTTCTGGGATGACGAAGATTCCAGAATCTCTGGGGCGGCAACGGATCCGTTGGCATGTTCGGTGCCATGGGGTGCTGCTTCCCGGGGCGGCGATTCACTCCTCTGTGCAGCTTCTTCCTGATTCGGCGGAATGGTGGGTTCCTGTGCTGAAATGACAGGTTCCGGACGTGATGGCAGCGGGGTTGCCATGGGGCGCCGACGGACAAATCCACGCGCAATCCCTCCACGGGGAAGTCGTCTTTTATCGCGCAGGAAAAACAGAAACAGGCCGGATAACACGACGGCAACAAGCAGTCCCAGGATCCACTCTTGCGCCATGGGTGGCATTGGGATGGAGCTCGGGGCGGGGGATGAAGATGCACGGTGCTCCGGAGGTGGGGAAACGGATGGATCATTCATCTTCATTGATCCGGCGGATGTCGCAGCTTCCCGGGTGCGTTCACCCAGGAATACCGGAAAATTTCTCATGATGATCCGATCTTCCACCGCCATCCGGATCAAAAGGGTGAAAAAAGGGATCGTCATGCTCCGGTCACTGTCGATCAACAGGGTATCCTTGCCGTCTTCCTGCTTTGCCACAACCGTAAGGATTGGTCCTCCCTGGTGCGAATAATTGGTGGGGACGCCCCAAAGGGCTTCAATGTTTTCCGGTGGGGTGGTGCGGGAAGTGTGAAACGGAATTTTGATGTGCAATGGTTCTCCCATGGCACTGGTCACTTCGACCGGTCCAAAGGTGATCTCCCCCGCTGTGGCATGACTGTGCCACACACCTCCCAGCAATATGAACAGCAAAAATGCCATACACCTGATCACAACCGTGTTTCCTCCTCCATGCTCAAGATGCTTCGTCGGTAATCAATTCAAGCTCGGGCAGGTCGTCGTCATGATTATTCTCGGGTAGACGGTGTCCATTCGCTGATGATTCATATTTTTTTTTGTCCGGTGTCTGGGTGACTTTCTTATGGATCGGCACCGGGGTTTCGTCAAGGTCAAAGGTAATGGTTTCAACCTCGATGGCCTTTGTTGGCTCAGAGGGGGGACGACCCGGAACATCCTCCATCGAGGGGACTTCAAAGGTCAGGGTCTCAAGCTCTGTTTCAGGCTTTGGCGACATGGCAATGGGTTGATTGTGCTCCGACCTTCCGGAAGCGTGTTCCTGAATCAACGGTCCCGAAGAGCCTTCCTCAATGCCGATTTCCAATAACGGTCCCGAAGAGCCTTCCTCAATGCCGATTTCCAACATTGACCCCGAAGAATCTGCTTCACGATTGGTTTTCAACAACGGTCCCGAAGAGGCTTCCTCGATGCCGATTTCCAACAACGGTCCCGAAGAGGCTTCCTCGATGCCGATTTCCAACAACGGTCCCGAAGAGGCTTCCTCAATGCCGATTTCCAACATCGTCTCCGAAGAATCTTCTTCATGAATGGTTTTCAATAATGGCCCCGAAGAGGCTTCCTCGATGCCGATTTCCATCAAGGCCGAGGAATCGGTGGCCGATGTTCGATCTTCGTCGTGGTCATCCGACGGCGTAGAAGGAGATGGTGCGAACGCTCCATGACCTGGATCAAGCAAAGGTGCCGGTGCGACATCATTGAATTGAGATGTCTTTTTTTCAGGGACTTCGGGTCGATCATCTCCCAGGTTGAAGATGTTTTCCGTCTCTTCGTCTTCACCTCCCAGGTCCAATACCCCATCATTGTCTTCATTTCCATCGGTGTTAAAACTTGATGCGGCGATGATTCCAGCACCCATGGCACCGGCATAAGCGGCCTTTTGCGGGTTGCTTTCCTTTTTCTTGGACGAAGTGTCGGGCGGCAAGTCGCTTTTGTCGGAGGGTGCGGTAATCGGTTGGGTGCTTTCCGCAGCATTCGTTCTTGACCCGGAATCAGTACGTGTCGCGTCAAGTTGATCCCTTTCTTCCATGATTTGGGCCGGGGGGGATGGAAGATCGGGAGGTGGGGCTTGGACTGGGACGGATTTGATTCGGGATCCGGGCATGATACTGTTGGAGGCCAGAGAGGAAACCCGTGAAGTGCTGGTTACGGGAACCGCCTGGGGTAGAAGCGTGGGGTCTTCTGCCAATCCTTTTTTGCGTCCTCGAAAACTCAACCAACCCAAAAGACCGGTCACCAGGACCACAACGGTCCCCCCCGCTGCGACCAAATCCCAGGGTACTTCGGTTTCAACCGGGGGAGGGGGTTGAGATTGGCGATCCTGTTCCAGCTTTTTGAACCGTCCTTCCAACGTTGCCAATTGCAGTTGAAGCTGGGAACGTGATGATTCACTTTGCTTGAGTTGGTCAGCCAGGGAGGCAACCTCTTTCTTCAGATGATCCATCTCTCCAGTGGCTGCGAGTTGGTTGCTGGCATTCAATTCCAGGGAAACGCTTGGTTTACCCTCGGTCGGATCCAGTTTTTTGGCGGGTTCTGTCTGCTGCGCGGCGGGTGTTGCCGGGGATGGGGTGGCAGGGACGGCGCTGTTCCTTGCAGTATTTGTATCCTTGGTTTCGCTGATACGATTGGAGAGCGTCAGCGTATCTTCCTTGTCCGCCGGAGATACCGTCAGGCGCATATCGACAATCTCTCCCGTTTTTTCGACGCGTGGCGGTACGCTGACAATCGGTTTTGCCAAGTCTTTGCCCGCTTTCGGTTTGCGCGTGGTATCGGTGGTGACGGAGGGACGGGGCGTTGATGCAACCAGGTTTTGGGTCCACTCTTGGCGTTGCGTGGCCGCCAATGTCTTGGCCTGATCCGCATTCATGGCTTCGAACTGTTCTCGAGGGGGAATTTTAAGGATGACACCCACCGGAAGGCCATTCATGTTGCCATTGACCAGGAGTGATTTGTTGAGCGCGTAAAATGCCGCCAATACCTGATATCGGGTATGGGGGGGGGTGGTGAATTGTTCGGCGATGCCGATCAAGGTTTCACCGGGACGGATGGGGCCATATTCATCCTTGTTGGTGGCGGTCCTGTTCTGATCGGACAGGGAATGGGTCGGTGTCAACAGAACGGGGGGCTGAAACTCACGTGAAAGTGGTGAAGGGCGAACTTCAAGAAAAGTGGGATAATTGCGAAAATGGTCACCCTGTTCGGTGGAGAGCTTCAAAAGAAAATTGAAAAATGGAACCTGGATGGGATCTCTGGTCGTCACCAGCAGGCGGCGTTGGCTTCCTTTGCCCTCCATGCTCAAGATCAGGTTGCCGATCAATTCATGATGTTCCAGTCCCAGGGATTCGTAATCCTTGGGTTGAGCCTTGGCGGCCACCAGGGGAATGGCGATCTCCTTGCTTCCCAATATGATGGTGACCGTCGCATGAAAGGGTTCCCCCAGGTGGCTTTTGACCTCCATGGCGCCAAGTGTCAGCCCCTGGGCTGCCTGAACGGGCAGCAGAAACAGCACGGACAGTACCAGCCCTGCCACCCATTCACGCAATCGTCTTGCCCCTGTGCAATCAATCATGATCGGTTCCCCAATCCGAGATGCGCGTTTACAGATATTGGCGGATCAACACCTCGGCGATTTGAACGGCGTTCAGGGCGGCTCCTTTGCGCAGGTTGTCCGACACAACCCACATTTGCAAGCCATGGTCACAACTGACATCTTCACGAATCCGTGAAACGAAGGTGGCATCCTTGCCCGATGCATCCCGGGGAGAAGCATAGGTTTTGGTGGCCGGATCGTCCATGACCTCGATTCCGGGTGCCTGGGAAAGCAGTCGGCGGGCCTCGGCGGCGGTCAGTTTTTTTTCCGTTTCAATGGTGATGGCTTCGGAGTGGCCGTTGAACACGGGAACCCGGACCGCTGTCGGCGCGACCCGGATGGCGGGGTCGAGAATTTTCTGGGTCTCATTGACCATTTTCATCTCTTCCTTGGTGTAGCCGTTTTCCAGGAACTGGTCGATGTGGGGCAGGACATTGAAGGCGATTTCCTTGGAAAATTTCTTCGGCGGGACTGCCTTGCCCGGGATGAAGGTGCAGCGGGTCTGCTCGAACAGTTCGTCCATCGCTTCCTTCCCGGCGCCAGAAACCGCCTGATAGGTGGCGACCACCACCCGCTTGATGGTGGCGGCGTCGTGGATCGGTTTCAGGGCGACCACCATCTGAATGGTGGAACAGTTGGGATTGGAGATGATCCCTTTGTTCCGGTATTGGGCGATGGCCTGGGGATTGACTTCCGGGACCACCAGCGGCACTTCGGGATCCATGCGGAAAAAAGAGGTATTGTCCACCACCACGCATCCGGCACTGGCCGCAATCGGCGCATAACGGGATGAAACCGAGGCCCCCGGCGAAAACAGGCCGATGTGGACCCCTTTGAAATCAAATTTGGACAGATCCTTGACGACGAGTTCCCGATCCTTGAATCGCATGGTCGAACCGGCGCTCCGTTCCGAGGCCAGCAGATGGAGTTCATGGATGGGAAAGTCCCGTTCCTGAAGAATTCCAAGAATTTCACGTCCGACGTTACCAGTCGCCCCGGCGACTGCGACATTGTATTTTTTCATTCATGCTCTCCAGCAAGCGTGACAAAAGGCGGTTCGGACCGCCGGTTGCGATGATGATCTTTGAGATCAGACCTCTTCCTGCAACGCCTTCATGACGGCATCTCCCATGGCAACCGTTCCCACTTCACGGGCTCCCGGCTGCATGATGTCCGCGGTACGCAATCCCTGATCCAGCACATGGTTGACCGCCCTTTCGATCCGGTCCGCTTCCTTTGGCAATTCCAGGGAATGGCGCAACATCATTGCCACCGACAGCAGGGTGGCCAGTGGGTTGGCGATCCCTTTGCCCGCGATGTCGGGCGCGGAGCCGTGAATCGGTTCGTACAGGGCGTTGTGGTCTCCCAAAGAGGCGGATGGCAGCATGCCGATTGATCCCGTGAGCATGCTGGCTTCATCGGAAAGGATGTCGCCGAACAGGTTGGTGGTGACGATGCAATCGAACTGGCGTGGATTGCGCAACAGTTGCATGGCGGCGTTGTCCACATACATGTGGCTCAGGGTGACATCGGGATAGTCCCGGCGCCCCAGTTCGCTGACGACTTCGCGCCACAGACCGGTCGTTTCCAGGACGTTGGCCTTGTCCACCGAACACAGTTTGTTTTTTCGTTTGCGTGCCGCTTCAAAGGCGCGGCGGGCCACCCGTTCAATTTCATCGGTGGTATAGGAGAGGGTGTTGAAGCCACGCCGACGGCCATCGGCCAGGGTTTCAATCCCCCTTGGCTCACCAAAGTAAATGCCAGAGGAAAGTTCGCGGACCACCATGACATCAATCCCCTCAACGATTTCCCGTTTCAGGGGGGAGGCGTCGATCAGTTGCGCGAATACCTGGGCGGGGCGTAGATTGCAATAAAGATCGAGGGCTTTGCGGATTCCCAGGAGCCCCCGTTCCGGGCGCAGGGAAAAATCGAGCCGGTCCCATTTGGGCCCGCCCACCGCCCCCAACAGCACCGCATCCGCTTTCCTGGCACGGTTGACGGTCTCCTCGGGAAGGGGAACCCCGGTGGCATCATAAGCGCTGCCTCCGATCAATCCCTCTTCGATGGTCCACTGGATTCCAGGCCGTGATCCAAGCCAATCCAATATTTTCATCGCCTCTGCGACAATTTCGCGACCGATGCCGTCTCCCGGCAGAACGAGAATATGTTTGTGTGTCATAGGTCCATCCTCAGCGCCAAACCAAACAGTCCAGTGTATGTTCCAACATCAATCATTGAATCCAAGACGGTCTCCATCATCCGGAATAAAGGTCCAGGGCCGGTCACGGCGACGCTTGATCTCATAGTTTTCGATGGCATCTTCATGGTTTAGCGTCAGTCCGATGTCATCCAGCCCGTTGAGCAGGCAGTGACGTTGGAAGGGGTCAACGGTGAAGCGCCAGGTTTCCCCTCCGGGGGAGGTGATGGTCGTGGTTTCAAGGTTCACCGTCAAGCGGTAGCCGGGGGTTGCCACGGTTTCTCCAAAAAGTTGATCCACGATCCGGGCTTCCAGGACGACCGGGAGGATTCCGTTTTTGAAACAATTGTTGAAAAAAATGTCGGCAAAACTCGGCGCGATGATGACGCGGAATCCATCATCGAGCAAGGCCCAGGGGGCATGTTCCCGGGAGGAACCACAGCCGAAGTTGTCGCGTGCCAGGAGAATGCCCGCTCCCTGATAACGGGGCTGATTGAGGATGAACTCAGGGTTGATGGGGCGGTTGGCACAGGAGCGTCCCGGTTCACCTCGGTCAAGGTAACGCCATTCATCAAACAGATTGGGGCCGAAACCGGTCCGGTTGATCGCCTTGAGAAATTGTTTGGGAATGATGGCATCGGTATCCACATTGGCTCGATCCAACGGTGCCACGAGGGCATTGAACACCTTGAACGGTTCCATATTCTGCGCTCCTTGTAATAAACCTGGACGTGCGTACCCGCGATCCGAATCTGGATCAACCCATGCGGGTATCGACATACCCTCCCTTGCCCCGTCCCCGGACCATCATGCGAAACATTCGATCAAATTCACCTTCCACCGACCGCTGAACGACATCCATGGCCAGGATTCGATCCATGGCACGAACCATTTTGGGGGTGGCTTCGGCATTGAAACAAGTGACCGTTTTCTGCAAGGAACGCATGCGCATGAACAAGGGTGCCATGGCAGCATCCACCAGGGTGAACCCTTCCCCCATGAGACAAGGTCCCGCCTCATGGGCCAGTTTTTCCACCCAGTAAAGTTTGGCGGTCAGATCGGCCAATGCATGGTGCCAGGCCGCTTCGTCGCGGGCTGCGATACACTCGCCAAAGGCCCTTTGGCAGGTGCCCGACCATTCCACCAACGCCCGTTCCAACCCTCTCTGAACCGGGTCCGGGGCGAGCAGTCCGCCGTTTGCATGATCATTGGCGAATTCGGCAATGGCTACCGAATCGAAGATCGCCCGGTTGCCGTTGATTCTGAGGACCGGGACCTGCCCCATGGGGGAACATTCCATCAACCAATCGGGCCGGTCGGCGGGATTGATGGTCGTTTTACGATAAGAAATGCCCAGGTGATCCAAGACGATGACGGTACGTTGGGCAAAGGGACAGGTCTTGAACAAGATCAATTCCAGATCCATGGGATGAATTCCTTTTGACATGCCGTAGAAAAAAACGTTGTGGGCAGACCAAAGAGACGGTTACAGCCCCCGGACATCAATGAAATGGCCGAATATCGCCGCCGCCGCCGCCATGGCGGGACTGGCCAGATGGGTGCGGCTGCCCGCCCCCTGCCGTCCCTCGAAATTGCGGTTGGAGGTGGAGGCGCATCGTTCTCCGGACATCAGGACATCGTTGTTCATCGCCAGGCACATGGAGCACCCCGGTTCGCGCCACTCAAATCCGGCGTCGATAAACATCTGATGCAACCCTTCTTCCTCGGCCTGACGTTTGACCAGACCGGTACCGGGGACGACCAGTGCCAGTTTGACCGAACGGGCAACCCGTCGATCCTTGACCACGGCAGCGGCAGCTCGAAGATCTTCAATCCGGCCATTGGTACAGGAACCGATGAATACCTTGTCGATGGCGATATCCGTGATCTTCATCCCTGGTTTGAGTCCCATGTAGGCCAGGGCTTTTTCCATCGAACCGCGGCGCACCGGATCTGATTCCCGGGTGGGATCGGGGATGACGCCCGAAATCGGGGCCATCATCTCCGGAGAAGTTCCCCAGGAGACCTGGGGTTCGATGGTTCCGGCGTCCATCTTCAATTCCTTGTCGAATTGGGCACCCGGATCGGAGACATAGTGACGCCACAGGATTCCCGCCTCGATCCAATCCTTGCCCCTGGGGGCAAAGGGGCGACCCGCAAGGTAGTCGATGGTCCGGTCGTCCACGGCGATCATTCCCGACCGCGCACCCGCTTCAATGGCCATGTTGCAGACCGTCATGCGTCCTTCCATGGACAGGGTGCGGATCGCTTCACCGGCGAATTCGATGGCATATCCAGTGCCTCCGGCGGTGCCGATCCTGCCGATGAGGTGAAGAACCAAATCTTTGGCGGTCACGCCGGGGCCCAGGGTGTTGGTCAGGGTGATGCGCATGGTCTTGGGGCGTTTCTGGGTCAACGTTTGTGTTGCCAGCACATGTTCAACCTCGGACGTGCCGATGCCAAACGCCAATGCACCGAATGCCCCATGGGTGGCGGTGTGGGAATCGCCGCAGACAACCGTCAGACCCGGCAGGATCAATCCCTGTTCCGGAGCCATGACATGTACGACCCCCTGACGCGGGTCGCCCATGCCGAAGATGCGGATGCCGAATTCACGGCAGTTGTTTTCCAACGTTTCCACCTGCAACCGTGATACGGGATCCTGGATGCCGTTGGCCAGATCCTTGGTGGGGACATTGTGGTCGGGGACTGCGAATGTGGCCTGGGGCCTGCGCACCTTGCGTCGGTTGAGGCGGAGTCCTTCAAATGCCTGGGGCGAGGTGACTTCGTGTACCAGGTGCCTGTCGATATAAAGAAGCGCTGTGCCATCTTCATCCTGGCGGATCAGATGCTCCTCCCATATTTTTGCAAAAAGTGTCCTGGCGCTCATGAGTTTTCTTCCCGCTGTTCCGATCCTTTTAAAGAATCGGGTCCGTTCCTTAGATTGAAAGACGAATCCTGCCACGAACCGGGAATTTTCTCTACCTTTGCCGGACAATTTCAGGCAACTTTGAACATTTTTTCAGGTTTGCCACCGTTTGGGGCGTCATTCCACGCCCAGGATGACCGGTAGCCGTTCCATGTGATCAAGCCAGAAATCGGGGTTGGTGATGGCCAGACGTTCGCGGCTGTGACAGCCGAACGTCACGGCACAGGTGGCGACTCCCGCTTTTTGGCCCATGAGCATGTCGAAGTCGGTATCTCCAACCATCACCGTCCGTGACGCCGACAAGCCACTGTCGGCAAGAATCTGGGTGACCATGGCGGGATGGGGTTTGCTGGGGGCGGTGTCGGCGGTCTGGAAAAAGGTGAAAAATCGATCCAGATCATGTGCTTTGAGTGATCGTTGAAGGCCCGCCATTGATTTCCCGGTCGCGACTGCCAGAACGATGCCTGCCGCATGCAACCGGGTCAGGGTTGCGCGAACCCCCGGGAAAAGGGGCGATTCAGGCAATCCCTGCTGGATGAGCCGGCGAATCTGCTCCTTATAGGAGCGGGTCAGGGCATGCCAGACTTCGGGCGATGATTCGGGCAACAATTGGGCGAAGGCACGTTCCAGCGATAAGCCAACGATGGTTGCGACTTCCTTCGCATCAAACCGCCGCTCAAGCCCTTGGGTCTCCATTGCCAGATTGACGCCGCGCCAGATCGTTTCCAGGCTGTCCATCAGGGTACCATCGCAATCGAAAATCACCAGGTCGAAGCGCATGAGTTCAGGGTCTCTTTCCGGGCAAGGGTGTATGAACGAAAAAAATGTTGGAGGCGTTCTTCCCCGGATCTTCCTGTGGGGATGTGAAGCAAAATCAAACTCATGGCGTGCTCATCCGCTCTTTCCCCCCGCTCCAGGCTATACCAAAGGGAGTCCAATGGTTTCCTGCAATAGACCGAGCGCTTCGATCATTTCATCCGCATGCTGGTAATCTTCTGAATTGATGGTTGCAAATTTTCCTTCAACAAATATCGGCTTGGATCCTACTCCAGCAGGAACGACTTTTGTCTTTATTTTCTCAACAAGTTTACTGAATACGGGTGCGATGGCGTCACGATCTGCATCATGATAAATGATGAAATATTTGCCAGAGATGGATTTGTAAATGATGTCATTGGACCCGATGAAATGTTTTTTCAGGCGTGTCTCTATTGATTGTTCAACCCGTTCCGCTTCTTTCTTGTTAAATTCTTTTGCGACGCGATCAATGTTAAAGATTTGCAATTTAATGATCACAAAGCCATCGCTGTTTTTAGAATATTTTTCGCTGATTTCGTCCATCAAGGCATTTTGCTGCGTTGCATGGGAAAGTCCATGGCTTTGATACTTGTAGGGAATATATCCTATGTAAATGATATCATCTTCTTTCAGCGGGCTGTTCTGTATTTTAATATCGTTAACCTTGACACCTAAAGATCCCGGGAATTCTTCGATATGCCAAATTCCATCCATTGGATAAATTCTGGCATTTTTTGTCGATAGTTTCCTGGTGTCGATGGAAATTGTGTTCCCGGGGCCGCTGCCAATCGATAACTCCGCAAGTTCCAGCGTGATATCCTGGACTTCTGGAACCATGTTTTTGTCCAGTGCGACCAATTTGGCAAAGGGCGGCAATTTCTCTGCCTTGTAGACCGGGTCACGTTCAGAAGGGATGGTTTGAGGGTGGCTGTGAAATAATGGCTGTGGAGCGTGTACCGGTCCAATCGGGTCATGCACGGGGTGTTCAATGTGTGGCGTTCTGCGTGCATCCAGTGGGTGCCCGGATGATTTTTGTTCATCATCGGCGGATTCGCTCCGGGAGCTTGTTGATTGCCCGGCCATCTTGTTCTTGAAATAAGAATCGGTGCCTGTGGCACGCACTGGCATTTGAGCGGGGGGGGGCTGTTCCTCAGGCCGTTGAGGTGTGGAATCCTCCTGTTTGGGCCTGGGCTTGCGTCCAATTTCCAATCGGCGCAATTCTTTCATTGCAGTTTGAAGGCTTCGTTCATTGTGTTCCAAATGGTTGGACACTTCTTTAAATTGTTTTTTCAATAGATCCAACTTGATACTAAATTTTTTCTTCACCAGTTCGATCTCTTCGGCGCTGTTGATCCCTGCAATCTCTTTTGACAGATGATCCGCTTCTGAGGAAAATTCTTCCATGTCTTTTTTCTTACTGGAAAAGAAACCAAAAAGACCTCCAATTCCATCCTTGATCGTCTCCAGCAGGTTGCTGGTTTCCTGCGACGCTTCATCCGTATCTCCATCCGAGGAATCATTGCCGGCCGTCGATGGATCAGGCGCTTGTTCAGAGGGCCTGGTCGGGATGGGGTGTGCTTTCGAAGAATCACCTTGACCTGAATTGGGCGATGCCAGGAGGAGTTGGCGCAAGGTGTCGATATCCTGGGGTCTGGACTTGATCCGGACGGACATGGCGGCATCCACTGCGGTTAACAAGGTTTCCGAGTAGAGTCGATCACCAATATCGACCGCAGGAGAAACGGGATCAGCGGTGTTTTCTTTGATTGCTTGTGTACGTGCGGTAATACTGCTTGGGATCAAACCTGTGACGCACATGTAAAGAACAGCGCCAATGGAATAAATATCGGTCCATGGTCCAAGAAGTCCTTGGCTTGTATCAAATTCGGCGAAGGGCGAATCTCCAGAGGGTAATAGAATGGATGTGATCCCCTCTTGTTCCAGCACCTGATAGGTGTCCCCTGAAATGGCGAGCATTTCACTGCTGGTTCTTGGGAGGAAGAAACTGCTGAGTTTAATGTTTCTGTGAATATAACCATTAAAATGTAATTGCTCCAAACCATTCAAAAATCCCAGTACGATCTTGATCAGATTGCCTTCCGGAATTTTTTTGTTTCTCTTTAAAGCAGCAGAAAGATTTTCACCATTCCTGTATGGCATGACCATGTAGGCTGTGTGATGATCCTCAAAAAAGGTATGTAAAGGAACGATATTGTCATGTTGAAGGCGTGCAATGATTTCGGCATCATTCAAAAATTGCGAGAGACCTGTATTGTATTTGAAGGCGTGTTCAGATGATTTTGGGACAAGAATCAAGCCCGGCCCCCTCTTGGCAATACCTGCCGGCAGGTATTCCCTGATGATGAACAACATGGGCAGGTTGGTGTCAACTGCCAGATAGGTGTATGAAAAATAACCTGCGCCCAATAGTTTGAGAATGCGGTAGTTCCTGAGTTGATGGTTCCTGGGCAACGCGGTCGGATGTTTTTTCTGTAACTGTTCATGGGTCCCGGTTTGGCTCGAATGATCCCGTGGGTCTGACCCGGGCAGCCCATCAGACGTGTGCTGAGGGGATTCAAGTGGGGCCCGGCCTGTTTCTCCGGGCGTTTTGATATTTGTTTCAGTGGTATTGTTTTGTTCTTTCATGTCAGAACCATGATTGTCTAACGTGTTTTTGATGATTGCCTCAAATGGTCGAGCAGTTGCACCAGTGCGGGATCCAAGGGTGCCGTTGCCCGAACCGGCGTACCCGTCACGGGATGCGGAAAAATCAGGTTGCGGGCATGAAGAAACATCCGTTTCAACCCCTGCTCCTTCATCCTGCGGTTGAATGCACGATCCCCATATTTGCCGTCTCCCGCCAAAGGATGCCCTACCGATTGCAGATGGGCACGCACTTGATGGGTCCGGCCCGTATCCAGGGTGATGTCGAGCAGGGATTCCGTCCTGAACCGCTCACTGACCCGATACCGGGTGCGGGCGCTTCGGCCCGAATCATTCGTTACGACCATCCGTTCCCCCGACTTGAGCATCCCCTTGATCAGCGAAGATTCGATCACCCCTTCGGCGGGATGGGGAATCCCCTGGACCAGGGTCAGATACGTTTTTTTCACCGTTCCCTCTCGAAACGCAGCCGTCAACGTCCCCGCCGCCCGACGATCCGTCGCCAACAGCAGGCATCCTGAGGTATCACGGTCCAAACGATGACACAGTTCAGGGCGATGGGGTGAATCCTTCCATAAATAACGCAATCCATCGATCAATCCCGAGATCTGCCCGGTGCCCCCATGGACTGGCCACCCCGGAGGCTTGTTGATCACCATGAATCCCTCACCTTCCAATAAAAGGGATCCTTCAAGCGCCCGGAGCATGGCTGCGGGTGGTGGGGCAGGGTGGTCGGGGTCGGCGGGTTCAGGAAGGTTCAACGGGGGAATCCGTACCTTGCCTCCCGGTTTAAGCCGTTCGTCCCCCTTGACGCGACCCCCATTCAGACGGACCTGCCCCGTTCGCAGCAGTTTGTGGATCAAACCCGAAGGAACCCCCGGAAGATGTTGCTTGAGAAAACGATCCATGCGCATTCCCGCGTGGAGATCGTCTACTTCGATCAGGGAAACCCCGGTTTTTTTGCCAAGGGGAATCACCGCATTTGCTTTCATCGCAAACCCTTTCTATAATGGCCCTCATGAATGATTACCTTAAATGCACGGACGCAACGCAGGCTTTTTCGAACGCATCCCCTATTTTTTTCTTCATTTCAAGTGTCCCCCATATTGGAACCTTGCCGTTTTGCCCGCCGACGGATCACCGCGACCGGCCCGTGGCTGAACGGCCCTATGCACATAAAGGAATAACGACGAATGACCAGACGCATGCTGGTGGATGCCACCCATCCTGAAGAAATCCGGGTTGCCATCATACAGGATAATCGACTTGTTGACCTGGATATTGAAACCGCCAACAAGGAACAGATCAAAGGCAACATCTACCTGGGTCGTGTTTCCCGGGTAGAACCTTCGCTACAGGCAGCTTTCATCGAATTCCATGGCGGACGTCAAGGCTTCCTGTCTGTCAATGACATCCATCCCAAATATTTTACGCCGGGGGGATTGACCGCCAAGGGAACGACAACGCTGCCGGTGGTGACCGTCGCCGAAGAGATGGATGATGAGGCGGACGATGGCGATGATGAGATGGATGCTGCCGCATTGGTCATGGAACATCCCGATCCCGTTGGGGGCGATGCCGGTTCCGATGCGGAAGATGGCGAAGGTGATGATTCCCTGGACGATGAGGGAATCGCCGATTCCGACCGCGCTTCCGATGAGGGCGAGGATCACGCGCAGGCGTTGGTCCCGGATCAGGATGTGGACCATGAACCGGAACGAGAGGAGGAGGAAGATCGTCCCCCCTTGGAGGAAATACGGCGTCAGCATCGTCGCCGTCCCCCACCCATTCAAAAAATATTGCAGCGCAATCAGACGGTCCTGGTGCAGGTGATCAAGGAATCCCGGGGCAACAAGGGGGCAACCCTGACCACCAATCTGTCGCTTGCGGGTCGTTATACCGTCCTGTTGCCCGAAAACCCGGGTGGCGGGGGGATTTCCCGCAAGATCACCGATGCCGCCGAACGCAAAAATTTAAAAAGCATCCTCAGCAGCCTGGCGATTCCGCAGGAGATGAGTCTGATCATCCGTACCGCCGGGATGCAGCGCAATAAACGAGAATTCAGTCGTGATATCAGCTATCTGACCCGCCTGTGGAAAATGATTCTCGAAGGGGCGCAGACCCGCAAGGCACCCTGTCTCATCCATGAGGAAGGGGATTTGATCATTCGGACCATCCGTGATCTGTATACCACCGACATGGAGGAAATCCTCATTGAAGGGCAGGAGGGGTACCGTCTGGGCAAGGATTTCATGCGCCTGTTGATGCCCAGATATGTCAAGGTGGTCCAACCCTACCGCGAAAGTATTCCGCTTTTTGCCCGCTATCAGGTCGAAAGTCAGATTGAAACCATGCATGAACGGGTGGTTCAACTGAAGGCGGGGAGCTATCTGGTGATCGATCCCACCGAGGCTTTGGTGACCATCGACATCAACTCAGGCCGCTCCACCCGTGAAAAGGATGTGGAAACGACGGCGTTCAAGACCAACCTTCAGGCGGTCGATGAAATCGCCCGGCAACTGCGCCTGCGGGATCTGGGCGGGTTGGTGGTCATCGATTTCATCGACATGGAGGATCGCAAGCACATCCAGGAGGTGGAAAAGCGGGTCAAGGAGGCGTTCAAGAGCGACCGGGCCAAGGTGCAGATCGGTCGGATTTCCCAATTTGGCCTGTTGGAACTGTCGCGTCAGCGTTTGCGTCCGACCTTCAGCGAGACCAATCGCATCGAATGTCCCCGCTGCAAGGGGTTGGGGACCATCCGGTCGGTGGAGTCGGCGGCGATCTACACCTATCGTTGCATCGAGGAGGAAATTTCCCAGGGGCGGCATCAAATTTTCAATTATCATGTCTCTTCCGAGGTGCTCAATTATCTGTTCAATCACAAGCGTGCTTCACTGGTTCGGCTGGAAGAGGCCAACCAGGTGACCATCAATATTTTCGCCGACATGAGTCTGCAACCGCCGGAGTTCAAGACCACTCATAGTGAAAGGGTCAAAAAGGACAAGGTGCGCGAGGAAAAGGGCAAGCCTGTCGTGGTTGCGGAGGAACCGGAAACGGCACCGGCCAGGAATAATGAACCCGCGGCTGCTGCGGTACAGGAAGGGAGTCCCTCTGCGCCCGCGGGTGAATCGACTGATCCGGCAAAGAAAAAGCGTCGCCGCAAACGTCGGCGCAAGAAGAATTCGGGGACGGCCGAAGGGATGAATCCGGCCTCCGATGCGATTCAGGGGCGTGCAGAAGGGTTCCGGCCGCCTGCCCAGGGGGGGGGGGGGTGGAGGGGGAGGAGGAGGAAACCTCTGCGGAGCCGAAACCACCGCGTTCGGAAAAACCGCAACAGGACATGCGTCAGGTGGAAGCACTTGCCATGCGATTCCCCGGACTTTATACCCTGCATGAAGTCAACTCCAATCAACCTGCCGGGGCTTCGAGTCCGTTGCCGGAAGAGGAGGAGGAGGAAGAAGATCTTCAGGGGCGTGATCTCGGGCCACAGGCGTATGAATCGGATATCGGGCAAGCCAATCGAACCGAAGGAACGGCCAAACGCAAACGGTCGCGCCGTGGTGGCCGGGGCCGGGGACGAAGTCGTGGTAAAACCGGTTTTGGGAACGCAGCCAGAGAACAGACCGATGAGCGAAAGGATGGCATGCCGTCCAATGGCGCTTCGTCCCATGAAGCAGATGAACCGTCACCGGGAAATCGTGCCGAACCGGATGCTTTGTGATTAAGAATAAAAGATGACTTTGAGGACTCCGGCTTGCGGAAGCTGTTTAGTTCTACTTTGTCAGATTCATTAACTGGAGAGGATGATTGGCAATTGAATGATATATATAAAAATATTGAAATAAAAAAGGGGTCTGGGGGATT
>PEAN01000143.1 GCA_002753735.1 Magnetococcales bacterium DCbin4 | reverse complement strand
CCTGGGGGCAATCCCCCAGACCCCTTTTTTCTTTCAATAATTTTTCGAGTGTCAACAATCCCTGATTAATGAATGTGACAAAGTAGAATTACATTCCCTTCATGGGGATGAAACAACAAAGTCAAAGTCAAAATCAACACCCATGGGGCAATCCCTTAATCCCCTTTTATTCTTGATCCCAAAAGGCATTCCATTCCATGAACCTTTCCCTGGCCTTTTCTCCCTGTCCCAATGACACCTTTCTTTTTGGGGCCATTGCCTTGGGATTGGTTTCCCTGCCGGGAGTGCGCTGGGAGATCCACCATCTGGATATTGAAACCCTGAACGAGCACGCCCTGGAAGGGCGTTTCGATGTGACCAAACTATCCGTGCATGCATGGTTGTCAGCACGACGCCAATATCGATTATTGAATGTTGGATCCGCCTTCACCGACCACGAAGGACCGGTGCTGGTTGCCAACCGGGCCTGTTCCCCCGATCAACTCAAGGATCGGCGACTGGTGTTCCCGGGTCGGCATACCACGGCCTATCTGCTGTACCGGATCATGGTCCCGGAGACGGGAGGAGACCATCATTTTCTCCCTTATGATCAGATTGTCCCGGCAGTGGCCTCGGGTCGGTTTGACGCCGGGGTGATCATCCATGAAACCCGGTTCACTTTCGCCGGTCAAGGATTGCATCTGGTTGCGGATTTGGGTCATTGGTGGCGGGAGCTGACAGGTTTGCCTTTGCCGTTGGGATGTTGTGTTATGCGCTCTTCATTGTATCCCGATTGGGGAACGCAGGTGGAAACACTCATGACCCAGAGTCTGGCCAAGGCTGATGAACACGGGGCGGGGCTTGATGATTATATACGCGCACATGCCCGAGAACTTTCGCCGGACGTGCTGCAACGTCACATTCAACTTTTTGTCAACCATTACACCCGTGGTCCGGGATCCAGGGGTTGGAACGCCATGCAGGAATTGGAACACCGGGCACAACAGGTGGGGATTGTGTCATGACCGGAGCAGCATTGGGTTGGGTTTTTGCCGCCCGATGGGAAGCAACTCCCTTTTTGCGGCGCAAATCGGCGGAACAACTGACCGACCTCCCATTTCCCATCTATCGACTGGAGCATGAGGGAATCCCTTCCCGGGTCACCATTACCGGCATGGGACCCGGAGCCGCACGGAAAGGAACCCGGTTTCTATTGGAACGATATCCCCTCCGGGGAATCATCAATGCCGGGTTGGCGGGAGGATTGGCACCGGGTTTGTCCATTGGTACGGTGACCCGGGTTACCCACACCACTTCGGTAGCTCCTGGAGCCGAACGACCCGTCACCCCCTGGTTTGTCCGGCAGGAGCGCGACCCGGAGTTTTGGGATCACCCTTCCCACACCCGGCTTTTGACGGTGGAATCTCCGGTATTTGATACCCGTTTGCGACATCATTTGGGTCAGTGGGGTGATTTGGTGGATATGGAGGGGGCAGCCATCGTCGAGGTTTGTCACGAATGGGGAATCCCTTGTACCCTGGTCAAACTGGTCAGTGATCTGGCCGATGATGCCGCACAAAAAGTATTACAGGACAATCTCAAACCTTCGTGTCAGCTTCTGGCTGACCATCTGGAACGGTTGACACTGCGCAATCTGGAGATGTGTTTATGGCATCGGATTCATTGCCACGTTTAAGCCGGACCGAAGCCCTGGAGAGGGTTGCACGGTCCGCTCATGATCAATGGTTGGAAGTGGGACAACTCGCCAATCAGCACCGTATTGCCCGCTATGGACTCGACGCGACCTATGTGCATAACCTCCATGTCAACCCCTCCAACCTGTGTCTGGCGGGATGCCGGGTGTGTCGTTTCGGGGTCAAGCCCGGTTCCAGTCGAGGTTTTGTGTTGAGCATCTCGGAAATTTTGGACCAGGTCGCGCAAAACCATCCCGATGAGGTTCATATCGTGGGTGGTTTGAATCATGAGTGGAATTTCACCCGTTCCATGGACCTGATTCAATCCTTGAGAAATCATTGGTCCCACATGACAATTAAAGCATTCACCGCGGTCGAGATCGACTGGTTTGCCCGGAATGAAGAACAACCGGTCGGTGTGATCCTGGAACGATTGCAACGGGCGGGATTGGACGGCCTGCCGGGAGGGGGCGCGGAAATATTTTCTGAAATACTTCGCAAACAATTGTTCCCAAATAAAATTTCTTCTGAACGCTGGCTTTCGATTCATGAAACTGCTCATGGTTTGGGATTATTCAGCAATGCCACTTTGTTGTGTGGGTTGGGAGAGGGGTGGGAAGAGCGGATCGACCATCTTTTGGCACTGCGTGACCTTCAGGATCGGACGGGTGGTTTGACGGCGTTCATTCCGTTGGTGCTGCAATTTCCTGATCCTGACGATCCCCGGGTGCTTGCGCCATTGGAGCGCTTGGCAATCATTGCCATGTCTCGATTGATTTTGGACAATGTGCCCCACATCAAGGCTTACTGGCCGATGATGGGCGTTGAGACGGCTGCGGTTGCACTTTCGTGGGGGGCGGATGATTTGGATGGGGTCATTGGCCGTGAACGGATTGCCCATGCGGCGGGTGCGGATACTCCGGAGGCATTGACCGCGGAAACTTTGTGCCGAACCATTCGGGCGGCGGGTTTTGAGCCGGTCCGACGGGATGGACGGTTCCGAAGGGTGGTATGATTAAGAAAAAAAAGGATAGGGGTAGGGAAGGCCAAGACCTCCCCTCCCTCCGAACCGTGCGGGCGGTTCTCCCTCACACGGCTCTCCAGTGAGTGGTTTCCTCATCGGGATTGGCATATCCGTCGATGGGCTTCGTGCATCGTGAAAAGCCCTTTCTCCATGAAG
>PEAN01000142.1 GCA_002753735.1 Magnetococcales bacterium DCbin4 | reverse complement strand
AGCAGAAATCCATTGAGATCCAGTCGCCCCAGGGTATCGAGCGAAACGATCAGATACAAGGCATCCGGATCGAAGGCCTCGCCAAGGTCACGCGGCGACGGGATGGCGGGTGCTGTTGGATGACTGTGATAGATGGCGACGATGTGTTCGCCACGCTCCCGGAGCGACTTCATGAGTCGAATCTGTTCTGCCGGATCGGCAAGAAAACGGCGCTCGTGACGCAGGCTGTTGGAAAGTGGATGCCACGCGGTGATGGTTCGTGGTGCGCTTCCAGACAGAATCCCGACGCATTCCTCGGGGGCCATTTTCATGGCATGGGTGAGGATGCGATTGACGATGGGCCGGGGGATGATCCATGCCGTTTGCGGGATTGGTTCCGCCATGGTTTGCTTTTTTCTGCCGAGCGGGTTGAAATCTTATGTAACGACTTGCCAACAGGGAGGCTTTCTGGCCTATTATAACGATGTTATGAAACGGTACACGGAAAAATCGCACATGCGGAAAAAAGCATACCGTTGATGAAAGCCTACCTGCAAAGGGTCCATCCTCAATCCGGTGTGGTCTGGTTTTATTCCATCCAGATTCAACGTGATCTCCTTGGAGAATGGCAGTTGATCCGGGAATGGGGTCGTTCCGGCTCGTCGGGCACCCTGCGCCGTCAGATATTTGATGGCCTTGATCCCGCAATAGAGAGCATGGATTTATTGGTGGAGCAGCTGCGGGAAAAGGGATTCACGGTGGTCATGCGCGAGGGGTTGAGTGCCGAGGCGGTCCATTGAGTCTCGTTGCGACCTGGTCCTGGAGAACAATGACAAAATGTTTGGTCGATGCGGGGTTGTGACTGGATTTTATGTTTTTTCTGCCGGTCAGGGTAGCATTTTAAACAATCAAGATGAAGAATCATCATTGGACGAAGGGAATCAGCGATGGTCGAACCTTTCCACATGGCCATGGAAGCGGGTGTGCTTCAGGTCAATTGTCAGATTTTGGCCAATCGTGAGGCGGGTTTGGCGGTGGTCATCGATCCTGGTGGTGATGCCGATCGGATCCTCAAGGAATTGAATCGCCTTGGGGTGCGATTGACCCACATTATCAACACGCATGGTCATTTTGACCATCTGGGTGGGGTTTCCGATCTCAAGGAGCGGACGGGATGTGCGTTTTGGATACATCCTGGCGATGCACCATTGGTATCTGCGGCCCGTCAGCATGCCAAGGCCTGGGGTCTGCCCTTCGGCTCGCCTCCCACGATTGATCGTGAGCTGGCCGACGACGAGGTTCTCGAAGTTTCCGGGATGGAGCTTCAGGTGATTCACACGCCTGGCCACACTCCGGGAGGGGTATGCCTGCGTTGGGGCAATCGGATGGCGGTTGGCGACACCTTGTTTCAGGGGTCGATCGGACGTACCGATCTTCCGGGAGGCAATCATGCGCAACTGATCCACTCGATCAAAAACAAGCTCTTGCCTCTGGGCGACGATGTGGTGTGCCATCCGGGACACGGACCCGACACCACCTTGGGCGACGAACGCAGGCACAATCCTTTTCTCAACAGCATGTGGTCGTTTTCGTGATGCGGAGAAAATCATCCGGATTCTCCCCTCAACTTTATGTGGGGAACCTGGTTTTTTTTCGGGCATCCAATGTAGACATTCGTTTTGAAAAACAGGGTGTCTGCGAAATTTTCCGTCCATGAAAATAAAACGACAATGGAGATCCGATATGCCACTTTTGCACGCGATTTCCATGGTTGTTTATTGGATATGAATGTTGCTCTTACCTTGTAATTGAATATGCCAAGGTATTTACCATCAGCGTATACAAGGGGGCGTACCATGCCTGTTCAGACCGCGAAGCTCTTTTATAATGGCCGCAGCCAAGCCGTGGGCCTGCCGCAGGAATTCCGATTCCAGGGGGATAAGGTGCTCATTCGCCGGGAGGGGGAGGATGTCATCCTTTCTCCGCGTCCCCAGTCCTGGGATGATTTCTTCGCCGATCCACAAACGGTTCCAGGGGACTTTCTGGCAGACCGCAACGATTTTCCTCCCCAGGAGCGGGATGCCTTCTGATGTGGATGCTGGACACCAATATCTGCATCTACATCATCAAGCGTAAGCCGATGGAAGCGCACCAGCGCCTTGCTCGTCTTCCCATCGACCAGATTGCCGTTTCCAGCGTTACCCTGGGAGAGTTGCTCTTCGGCCTCCAGAAATCGGCAGCCAGAGAAAAGAGTGAACAGGTTTTGCGTCAATTTCTGGCCCATGTGTCCGTATTGCCCTGGGAAGAGGAGGCGGCTGAGCATTATGCCGGAATTCGGGCTCATATTGAGCGCCGGGGCATGCCCATCGGCCACATGGACCTGATGATCGCCGCCCATGCCCGAAGCGTTGGCGCTACCTTGGTGACGCACAATACCCGGGAATTTCAGCGGGTGCCGGACCTGCGATGGGAAGACTGGGTGTGATCGGAAGAGGATTCGACTGGTGTGTTTGAAAAAAGGACGAGACTCATGAATCTGAAGGTTATTTTCCACGATGCCGAGGAAGGCGGTTATTGGGCAGAAGTGCCTGTTGTACCGGGATGCGTCACGCAAGGAGAGACGCTCTGTGCCTTGCTGAGTAATCTCCATGAGGCAATAACTGCATGTTTATCGGTTGATCTCCAAGAGATGATCACGGATCGGGAGAAAATTCAGGGACACCATGCTTAATATGCGGGGCTTCCGGGGACACGACAGGATGTCTCCGAAAGTGATCAATGAAGGACCCGTGTTCCGGGGACTTCCATGAAAAAGGGGGGGATCGGAACCTGAAACTGTTCGCCGTCGTCGGTTACAAATAAATAACTTCCCTCCATCTGGCCCGTGGTCGTTTCCAGAATGGTCCAACTGGTATAGTTGAAAACGCCAC
>PEAN01000034.1 GCA_002753735.1 Magnetococcales bacterium DCbin4 | reverse complement strand
AAGTCAAAACCCTGGGGGCAATCCCCCAGACCCCTTTTTTCTTTCAATAATTCCAATATGGAGGGGGTGCTGAATAGTTACGGGATCTCAAGGAATTGCCCCCAGGGTCTTGATGATAAATCAATAGTCAAAAGCGGGGCATGGAAACCTTTATAAATACCCAGGGGGCAATCCCATTTGCCCCCTTTTTTCTTTCAATCATTTCAATGCGGAGGGGGTGCTGAATCGGACCCTACATCCCCCGATAAAGCCGGTCCAGGATCAAAAACAGCTTTTGCCGCTCCACATGGAAAAATTCAAGTGCCTGCTGCGCCGATTTGAGAACACGTTCTCCCTGAGACAAAAGCTGCACATCATCCTGTTTTTCCGCCTCCAGCTTGAGCTGACTTCCCTCCGCAACCATCGAAGAGATCTGCCGTTCAAGTTCACACATGTCGCGAAAGCTTTCCTGGAGTTCCTTGAAGTGCTGCGAAGAACCAAATAATTGCGCACCCTCTCCCTCCAACCAGGACCGGAAGTCCGCCATGCGCTGTTCCAAGGGAAGCGTCGCCTGAATCCCCAATTGACCTCCTCCCTGCGATAACATGGCCTGTTCAATCAATTGAATCCAGTGGAGGAAAAGTTCCTTCAAACTCTTGATATCGAACATGCCCTGGGTCGGCAGAGTCAAGGAAGCCCGCAATTTTTGCAACGAATCGGCACTTGCCAGAGTGATATCGGTCACATGGCCAAAAGCACTGGTCGCCCCCATGGCGCCGCGTGCCAGATGAAACACATTTCGCGCCTGTTCCAGAACCGCAATGGAGGTCTTGCCACTTTCCATGGCCGATGCCAGTACCGTATTGGCGAAGGCCCGGGTTTCCCGCGCCTTTTCTTCGACCAACTGTGCCACCGCATTGGCCTGACTGGTGGCATCGATGATGTTCAATGCGGCCAGGCGGGCCACATCGGCAGCATTGGCAACTTCAGAAGCGGCAATGGAAAGTTCCTTGGAATGGTTCACGATTTCACCCGTCGCCGAAGAAACGGAAGAAATCCCCTGCGAGATGGCCGTAAGCGCCATATTTTGATCATCAATGGCATGAGTGATCGAAGTATTGGCCTCACGCAATTCATTGACGTAGGCCGTAACCTGATCAGAGGCTTGTTTGACCTTGACCGTCTTGTCCTGGATCTCTTCGACCCGCTCGGTGATCATGGCGGTGGCATCGGCAGTCTGCCTGGCCAGTTCCTTGACCTCGTTGGCCACCACGGCAAACCCCTTGCCGGCATCGCCCGCACCCGCCGCCTCGATAATGGCATTCAAGGCCAACATGTTGGTTTGCTCGGCAATATTGCGGATCACCTCCACCACCTTGTCGATTTCATTGGCCGAAACACTCAAACTTTCCATGACCTCCTGGGCACGATGCGCTTCGTTCTCGGCATGGCGCGACTTTTGATCGGCCAATTGACACAGCTTTTGAATGGCGCCGAGTGAAGAAACGACATCGACGGACCGGTTCGTCACCACGACCAGGGAATCATTGACCTCGTCCAGACGGTGACTCGATTCTGACAGATTGGCCGTCATCTCTTCCGAAGCGGCAGCCACCGAAGCCGCATTCTGGCTGCCGGCATCGGAAGCCTCGATGATCGATTGAATATTGACCATCAGCATGCTCGAAGCATCGGTGATCGATTCCATACGCTGGTTGACCTCTTCCATCTGCTCATGAATATGAGAGATGTTCTTTGCCAACATATGATTGGCCTCTTCCATGGCCAAGGCCCGCTCGGTCGTCTGTTCCGCCCCACCCTGAACGGCTGCGCGGATCGAATTGAGTCCGTTGGCACAAGCCGCCACCGTTTGGGCATAAAGCGAAATATCCCGCCCCATTTCCAAAAGACTGGTCTCCATGGCATCCACCGCTTCACCCAGCGAACGCAATTCACCACTGGGCAAAAGGTCCAGATTCACCCGCTCGGTCAAATTTTTGGTGGCAATGATACGCACATCCCGGGTCAATGTTTCGATGGGACGGGAAATCCGTTTGGCAATCAGGGTGATGATCACGATGGCGATGCCCAGTGAAATCAACACGGTCATGACTGCGGTATAGGCCATCTGCTGCATGACCGTTGCGGAAGCCTCCATCAATTGTTCTTCCGAACGGATTTCCGCAATGCTCCAGCCAAAAATTCCCAAGGGTTTATAGGCTACGTTGTACAGAACCGCTCCATCGTGATACTGCCCCACCCCCTCCTCCCCCTTCCCCATGGCATTGATGATGGTGGTGAACTCCGGGGATTGGGAGATGGAATTATACGGGGGCAAATATGTTTTGATGTCATGTTCCCCCTCGGGATCCTTTCCCTCAGGCAGATCAATGTTGATCGCCTGGGAACCACTGTCGGCAATCAAGATCCCACTGGGGTCAAAGATGAAATTGCGCTTGGAGCGTTGCGCCGTCTTGCCATGGACATCATGGGGGAATTCATCAATGCTGGACTGGAAATGGGAAATGGGAATTTCCAGGTGAAAAAAGGCCGGCTTGGTTCCATCCTGCAACACCACGGGGGACGTGTAGGAGAAGACCCATTTCTTGGCATCCGGGGACATGTAGGGATAGGCCACATGAACTTCACCTTTTGCCAGTTCCATGGTCGGCTTGAAAAAGGGGGCTTCGTTTTCCTCACTGGAAAAATCGGAATCGGGCGCAACCACCCCCATGGTCAACCGGGCATGTTCCTGCCCGGTCTGGTCGATAATGCAGGTTTCGACAATGGGAAAGCGATGTTGCAAACGTTGGATCCAATCATCCAACATGTTTTTCAGCCGCCGTTGTTCGGGAGAGAATTGGATGACGTGATCGGCGTCATAAATATTGCCCCGACGGGTTTCGGGGAGTGAATAAAATTCAATGAACGAGGGAAACTCCAGCGCCATCAGCAACATATCCTTGGTCTTCTGATGCAGCGTCATGGCGCGATGTGAGGTTTCAACCAGACTGTTGCGCATGTGATCAATGCCGGCGCGGGTCACCGCTTCCCGTGTCAGATCAAACAGAATCCAGCCGTTGGCCAGAAGAATCACCAGCAACGTCAGCGAGAATGTGATGACAATTCGATATTTGATGGGCATGGTTTGGCAGTGTTCCCGATCGATCCTTAAAGCCGTTAACTGTTCAGATCAAGTCACCAACCTGAAAAGTTGCATACAACAAAGACAACATGGCCAATACCTTATCCTGGCTGATCCTGCAATGAAAAGAAAAATCGGTATTTCAACGCCCCATGCAGTGTTTTCAATCAGGCGTGGAACCCATCCTGACGATAAAGTATTGAAATCCAGCCCGTGAATGAGTGACCATCAATCAGTAAATCACAGCCTGAAACCCAAGCGCAAGGTAAGGAGGGTCATTGTCATGTCAAAGGCCAGAAATCAATGGGGGGGGTTCTTGATTGAGCTCATGATCTCCATGACCATCCTTGGCGTGGGATTGCTGGCATTGGGCAAGTTTCAGGGAGATCTTCATACCAGCAACAACCTGGCCCGAGTCCGTTCATCCGCCCTCAATCTGGTGCGGGAAAAAATCGATCTCCTACGCTATGAGAGTCGCAACAATTATGCCAGTCTCGCTGACGGTTCCGATACCCCAACCGCCCAGCAGGGGGACAACACCACCTATTCCCGCGCCTGGGTCATCACCTCTTCGGGTTCGCCATCCTACAAAACCGCCACGGTCACCGTCTCCTGGACCGATCAGGATGGCCAATCACAATCGGTATCGCAAGCAACAACGTTCAAGGAGGAAAGCATTTCTAGCCTGAGTGTCTTCATTGATTCGACAGCGACCTCATCAACCACATCCGTCGCCACGTCGACGACTTCGACCACCTCATCGACAACGACATCCATACTCACCGATGGTTCAACGACGAGCACCACGTCATCCACACCCGACAGTACCAGTACCACGACAACCACCATCGATGCAGGCGGAGCCACGACGACCAGTTCTTCTTCAACCACCACCTCTACCACCACGACCTCTTCCACAACGACCACGACATCCACGCCCACCTATACGGTCGCCATCACAATCGCCATCAGCGACAACTCTTCACTCAGCCTTTCCATGACCGGCAGCGGATCGGGCAGTTGCGCATCGCCAACCGTCTCAGGTGCCAGTACCAGCGCCACATGTACCTTTACCGGTGTTTCCTCCAGTTGGAGCGGCTCAGTGACCCTCACCAGTGCTTCCAAATATGTCTGTTCCGGGACCGCGCATGGGGGCGATACTTCCTATTCCTTTACCCTTCCCTCGATCTCGGTGACCGGAGACAAAAACTGTACCTATGGTACCTTTGAAATAAAGAACTCTGTCAATTCATGCGGCAGTTTTACCCTTGCCTACAGCGGATGCTGAACAAAATTGATCGTTTGAAATAACTCGTTCAATCAGGTGTGACTTTGAAACTTGTCTTTCGCGGCGGGTGGAAGGTATGCTGCTTGCCGGAACGTGTCGGAACAAAGTGTCACAATTCACGGCGGATTCAGCCGGGAGATCGGTCTCATGTCACTGATTGGGTTGATGGAAAGTATTACATTCTTTGAAAGTTTCACCACTGAGGAAAAATCATCCTTTGTGCAGACTGAAGATTTGTTCGTGACTTTGAAACCGGGGGAATTTCTGATCAAGGAAGGACCCGATGAGGACGATTCTTTTTTCATTGTCATGGACGGTCAGGTCAACATCACCAAGGAAGGGCTTCCGGGCAAGGTTTTGGCCACATTGGGTTCTGGATCGGTCCTCGGAGAAATGACCTTCCTGACCGGTCGTCCCCGTTCCACCAACGTGATCACCGAAGAAGGGGTGACGGTGTTCAAGGTCAATCAGGGGACCATGAATCGTCTGAAGGCACCCATGCAGGTCAAGATATTACGGCAACTCACCGATATCCTGGTCGGTCGATTGGAACAACTGACCGAGGACATCGTCCAACAAAAACGGATCAATGAAACCCTGACCCTGGCCTTGCGGGAAAAGGTGCTTTCCAACGCCGAAGGTTCTGCCGAAGCGTCTTCCTGACAACGGCGATACCCATCCATTCTGTTCCGAAATCCGCACCCGCCCCTGGAAGATGGCCGATGGTGCTTGCTTCGATGAAAAATTATTTTACAATATTCAACTTTTTTTACTGATGCATGTTATTATTTGCCTCAAACAGGCGTCTCTTCTCATCTTTGCCACTGGCCCGGGTGTTGCTACTCGATCATAGGGTTCAATGAACACACCCTTTGCCAGCACATTCAAGAAGCCATGGACACCGAGCCCGCCCCCAAGGAACGCACCGACGACCCCACCCAGGACCCACCGCTGGCCCCGAGTGATCGCATATTGGCAGGACATTCCCGTTTCATCCAACTCAATCACGCCTTACAACAGGAAGGGATCCTATCTCCGGAGCGTCTGACCCAACTGTTGGGGTGTCGCCATCTGGAAGATGCGACCAGTCTGCTTCATGTTTTTCTTGCATCCGGGCTGGTCAGCACGGAGGCGGTGCAACAGGCCAAGGAGGGCAAGAAGAGCGGCACGGGTGTTCCTCTGTGGAAACTGTTGTTCGACAAGGGGATCATCGGTCAACGGACGATGGCGATGGGATTGGCCATCACCCTGAATCTGCCGTATACCGAGATGGATCCGGGACAGATGGAACCCGCTGCCGTGCAACGGATGGACGGTGTCAACGCGACGCATTGGGAAGCCTTGCCGGTACGCATCGAAGGGGAAATCCTTTACATGGCCTGTGCCGATCCCAAAAAGGTGGATCTGGAACGGGCGGAACAATTGGCGGGACTTCCGGTGCGATTGTGTATGACCCCCCGTCCGCCGCTGCTGTTGGCCATTGATCATTGGTATGGCGGCGAAACGCGAATCGCGACGGGCCAACCGGTGGGAAAGCTTGATTTGCGCGGTTTGGTTGCCATGTCGGGTCAGGCGATCAACCCCAACCAACCGGTCACGGTACTACTGGATCAACTCATCATCAATGCCGTGACCAAACGGGCCAGCGACATCCACATTGTACCCGAACAACGGTTTCTCCACGTCCATTTCCGTATCGATGGCCGGTTGTTTGAGGAGATTCGGCTGCCGTTACATTTAAAAAATCCGCTGGTTTCGCGCATCAAGGTGGTAGCGGGGATGGATATTGCCGAAAAGCGGCTCCCCCAGGATGGGCATATCCAGGCACGACTGGCGGATCGATTGCTGGATATCCGGGTTTCCGACGTACCATCGGTACGGGGTGAAACCATCGTTATGCGTCTGTTGGACCTTCAGGTGGGCTTGGTCCCGATGGAGCAACTAGGCTTTGCCCACGATGATTTGGAACGGTTCCGGCGGAACGTCGCCCTCCCCCACGGATTGATCCTGGTCACCGGCCCCACCGGCAGCGGCAAATCGACGACCTTGCGTGCCGCCCTCGACTACATCGTACGCCATCAGTTCTGTCATCTGCTCACGGTGGAGGACCCGGTCGAAGTCCGGATGGATGGGGTGACCCAGGTTCAGGTCAACAACCGTATCGGCTTTACCTTTCCCCGTGCCCTGCGCCAATTTTTGCGCCATGACCCCGATGTGATCATGGTAGGGGAAATCCGTGATGCCGAAACTGCCAAGATTTCCGTCCAGGCCGCCTTGACCGGCCACCGGGTGTTTTCCACCCTCCACACCAACGATGCCCCCGGGGCGGTAACCCGTCTGGTGGACATGGGGGTGGAACCGTTTCTGGTTTCATCGGCGGTGAGCATGGTGATTGCCCAACGTTTGGTGCGCCGTTTATGTCCCGCCTGCCGGAGTGGCCGTCCGCCGACCCCGCAGGAAGAACGTTTACTGGACGCCATGGCGACCGCTTCGGCGGTCACCCATCGTGTTGAACTCATTTATGAGAGTTCCGGTTGCCCCGCCTGCAACCACACCGGCCATGTCGGACGGACGGTCATCTACGAAATGCTGACCGTGGACGAAGAGATGAAACAGCGGATCGCCCGCAATGAAGCGACCTCCATTCTACGCCGGGCGGCCCTGAACCGGGGGTTCGAACCCTTGGTTGCCAGCGGTCGGGTGAAAGTGGTTCAAGGGATCACCGCGTTGGGGGAAGTCGCCCCCTATCTGGAACCGTTCATGGAACGGGGTTGAACCGTTCCCAACCTTAGACGAGAGGCAACATTTCTCCAATGAACACAAAAACTTCAACCCGCAGCCCCGGTTTTTCCCTGGTCGAACTGATGCTCGTCGTCGTCATCATTTCCCTGCTGGCCATGGTCGCGATTCCCTCGTATCAGGAGTCGGTCTATCGCAGTCGCCGTGCAGACGCCCATGCCGCCCTGATGGGGATGCAACTGCTTCAGGAAAAATGGCGCTCGGTCCACACCTCCTATGCCACCCTGAACAGCCTGGCGACCATCGGAGCCAGTTCCACCTCCAATGATGGCTATTATACCCTGGCCATTTCCGGCAACAGCTCGACCGCCTTCACCGTCACCGCAACACCGACCGGTGTCCAGGCGAGTGATTCCTGTGCTTCGATTCAGCTCAATCAGAATGGTCCCGTACAAACCAGTGAAGATGCAAAAAAATGTTGGAATCGATAATGGACACCCGAAATCACATTCCCGTTCAGGGATTCACCATGGTGGAACTGATGATCGTCGTGGCGATTGTTGGCATCACTGTGGCCATCGCGACCCCCCAGTTGACCCGTTTCATGGATTTTAAACATCTCAAGGGGGCGGGTAACACCCTGGTGGCCGATCTGCAACTGGCCCGTTCCGAAGCGATTCAGAACAATAAGGAGGTACGCATCTATTTTTCCACCGGAACCACCTGGTGCTACGGATTCGATGATACCGTCACCGCCAATCTGTGCAATTGCAGCACCGCCAACATTACCTATTGCACCCTGGGAGGGGTCCAAAAGGCGATGACTGCCACCCCCTTTGCCCGGGTACAAATGGACTCCGCCTCGTTCAATGGCCAAAGCCATGTTGCCTTCAATCCGCAACGGGCCACCGCCAGCGAATCGGACGGAACCTTGCGCAACGGAACCGTCACCTTTTCATCGACGCGCAGCGGTGGCAGCATCCAGGTTCAAGTGAACATTCTGGGGCGTCCCCTCATGTGTTCGCCCTCGGGCAGCAGTTATGTCTCAGGAGCGCCACAATGTTGATCCCCCGTCGTTCCTTCGGAGACCAGGACGGCATCAGCCTGGTCGAACTCATGGTCGCCCTGGCCGCCGGAGCCATTGTTCTCAGTGGCGTGGTGCAACTATTCTCCAACCAGGCGGCATCCCAGGCCTATTCCCATCATGTCATCCGTCTCAATCAGGAATTGCGAACCCTGGAGGAAATGATGTCACGGGAACTGCGTCGGGCCGGGTTTTGGGGCACAACGCCCGATACCTCCGGTTTCACCATCAAGAACAATCCTTTCTGGGTGTCGGGGTACGACCTGACGATCTCCAATATCACCGGTGGAACGGCCAATTCATGTATTCTGTTCAGCTATGATCTGGATCAGGATGGCAGCCTGGATACCAGTTCCGGCAATGATGAACGCTATGGTTTCCGCCTGGCCACCGATGGCAGTGGCATCGGGGTGGTACAAATGCGCCGTGACAGTGCGGGGGGGACTTTCAGTTGCGGAACCGCCTATGGTGATACCGATTGGGTGGACCTCACCGATCCCCGCAACACCCATTATACCCAGGTTTCCTTCAGTCTGTCCGAATGCAAACTCAAACTGACCGCCGCTTCCGTCAGCACCACCTGCCCCGATACCAACACCATCAATAGCGGCGACCCCTACCTGACCAAACGCCAGGTGACAATCACTCTGACCGGCCAACTGGTCAGCGACAGCACCATTTCCATGAGTTCCACGACCGAGGTTTGGTTGCGCAACGACAAACTGGGAGTCGAGCCATGAACGGGACAACCTCTGTACTGCGTTGTCAGCGCCCGGGCGAAGCGGGTGCCTGGACCATGGTGGTGGCCATGGTGATGTTGTTCACCATGACCGCCATGGCGTTTCAAGCGGCCCGTGTCAGCATCACCGAACAAAAGATATCAGGCAACGAAATCCGCGCCCAGGGGGTCTTTGCCGCGGCGGAGGCAGGTCTACAGTATGGCGCGGCATGGTTGGTGGGGCAAACCCTGGTCTGGTCCGATGAAGCGGGCAATGCCCCCTATGAAACCGCCCCTTCGATTTCATTGGCGGTGACCGGAGGTTATACCGCAAGCATCCTGTTCCGCCGCAATCCGACCACCGACCGCAGTTATGTGGAAGTGGTCTCGACCGCCACCAAGGATGGGGAAACCACCGTCACCGCCACCGTGCGCCAATACACCCTGGCCACTGAACAAAATCTGTTCCTGAATACCCCCGCCCCCATCATCGTCAATGGCTGCATGTCCACTGTGACCGGCAACCCAGATGTCACCCCGACATCTGCGGGTGAGGTCACCATCGTGACTTCACAGAGCAACTCCGGCAGCTGCATCGATACCGGCCACTTGAACGTCAACAATGGTGGAACAACCACCTATGAAGGTTTTTCACCCGAATCGACCGATTTCGTCGATGGTGGTGCGTGGAAGTATCTGTTCAATATTACCAAGGCCAACATGCTCGCCAGTGCGGCGGCCAATCCGATGATCACCTGGATCACGACGGATCAGGTCTGGCATGGGCCGGATCCAGGAACCCCGGGAACTTCCATCGACAATCCTGGCATCTTCATTTTTGATGGCGAGGGGGGATGTGACACGGTCAACGGCAGCAACGCCACCATCTATGGGATCATTTATTTTGAAACCACCACGTTTCACACATCCGGACCCGGGACCTGTGATTCCAATGGATTCGGGAGTGTCAACGTCTACGGTTCCGCAGTGTGGGAGGGAAATCTGCACAACCTCAACGCCAATGCCAATTTTTTTGGCATTGACTTGAGCGGTCTGGAGGATACGGTCACCATGCCCATCGACAAGTCGATCCTCTTGCCAGGGTCATGGAGGGATTATTGATGTTTTGAATGGGAGCATCACCATGAACATGAACTTGAATCAGGCATGCCATTCACCCCAGGGAGGAATGTTATTGATCGAACTCATGATCGCCATGGTGGTTCTTGGGGCGGGACTTTTGGCCTTGGGCAAGTTTCAAGGCGATTTGCACACCAGCAACACCCTGGCCCGCTCCCGCACCCATGCCCTCAATCTGTCCCGGGAGATGATCGACCGGTTGCGCTTTCAAGGACGCAATGATTATTCCAATGTCATCAGTGGTTCTGATCTTCCCGTCGCCCCTCCGGGAGAATACACGGTGTTCACCCGAAGCTGGACGGTGATGGCATCGGGTTCACCGGCGTACAAAACCGCCAGAGTGACCGTTTCCTGGACCGACCATGAGGGACAACCCGTATCGGTATCCCAAACCTCGATGATCAAAGAGGAAGATCTGTCAAAGTTGAAGGTTTTTGTCGTTCCCCTGTAGGATCATGTGAGAGGAACATCTGGACCCGACCGGGCAAAAGCTTTACGATACCCGCTGGGACGAAAGGGGTTTGGCCACCATATCGACAACATGGGTCAGGGGGTTCGGAGACGATGGACAACAGAAAAAAATACGAGGCATTCTACCGTGCATCCATCGAACAGAAGGAAGCCTTCTGGAAAGAACAGGCGGCGTTGATCGACTGGGTCACCCCGAGCACCCGGATTCTGGATGACACCAACCCTCCCTTCGCCTATTGGTATCCCGATGCCACCCTCAATCTGTGTTACAACACCGTTGATCGGCATCTGAAGGAACGGAGTGAACAAAATGCGCTGATCTGGGTTTCCACCGAGATGGAAAAATCGGTCGAAATCACCTACCGCACGTTGCATGAATGGGTCAATCAGGCTGCCGCCGTGTTCATGGAGATGGGGGTGACCCGGGGGGATCGGATCCTGATCTACATGCCGATGATCCCCCAGGCGGTGGTGGCGATGCTCGCCTGCGTCCGGATCGGAGCCATTCATTCGGTGGTGTTTGGCGGATTTGCCGCGCACGCCCTGGCTTCGCGGATCAACGATGCCGCCCCCGGGCTGATCGTCACCGCCGATGCCGGCATGCGCGGCGGCAAGGTCATCGACTACACGCCGCTGCTCAACGCAGCACTTGAACAAATCACCATTGCCAAACCGAAGGTATTGATTGTACAGCGGGGTTTGGTGCCGAATGCTTCTGTCAATGCGCCCTGTCAGGATTGGGACCGGGAGATGCAGCGTCATGTCAACGCTCGTGTTGCGCCGGTGGCGGTCCCTTCGACGCATCCTTCCTACATTCTGTACACTTCAGGCACCACCGGAACCCCGAAGGGGGTGCAACGGGATACCGGGGGGCACGCCGTTTCCATGCGGGCCTCGATGAAACACATCTACGATCTGCATCCTGGCGAAGTGATGTTCACCGGTTCCGACATCGGTTGGGTGGTGGGCCATTCGTATATCGTTTATGCCCCCCTGCTGACCGGGGCCACCACGATTCTTTATGAAGGGCTGCCCATCCGCCCTGATCCCGGCATCTGGTGGTCCATCGTGGAACGGTTCAAGGTCAACATCATGTTCACCTCGCCGACGGCGATCCGGTTGTTGAAGAAAACGGGTCCCGAATGGATCCAAAAATATGATCTTTCCACCCTCAGGTATTTGTTTTTGGCGGGTGAACCTTTGGATCGGGAGACCCATCGTTGGATCGCCGGCAATCTGAAGGGCCGGGTGATCGACAATTATTGGCAGACCGAAACCGGCTGGCCCATCCTGGCCAATCATGCGGGATTGGGATTGATGGAGATCAAATTCGGCTCGCCGACCGTTCCCGCCTATGGATTCGACTGTCATCTGGTCGACGAGTTGACCGGTGAACCGGTCAAGGCCAATGAAAAGGGATCCTTGATGATCAAGCCACCGCTGCCGCCGGGGTGCATGACCACGGTTTGGGGCAACGATCAACGGTTTGTCGAGACCTATTTTTCCCGCTTCAAAAACTTGATGTATGCCACCTTCGATTATGCCATGCGTGACGAGGATGGTTATTATTTCATCATGGGACGCGATGATGATGTGATCAACGTTGCCGGTCATCGCCTGGGGACACGCGAGATCGAGGAAATTCTGTGTACCCATCCGTCGGTCGCCGAGGCGGCGGCGGTGGGGATCAAGGATGAATTGAAAGGTCAGGAGGTGGTGGCCTTCGTCGTGATGTCCAAAGAGGGAAAAACTCCCACGGAGCAGGAATTGAAAGACCTGGTGTCCCATCAGATTGGCGCCATTGCCCGTCCCAGGGATATTTATCCGGTATCGGGTCTGCCCAAAACCCGTTCAGGGAAAGTATTACGCCGGTCGATCCAGGCCATGGCGGAAGGGAGGGATCCGGGCGACCTGCCGACCATCGATGACGCCTCGGTCCTGGAGCAGATCAAAACGGCGGTCAACAGCCGATAAGGACAAAAAAAGAATGATCAAGAAAAAAATGGGGTCCGGGGGATTGCCCCCAGGGTGTTGGTTTTAGAAGCAAAGTCAAAAGCGGAGCATGGAAACCTTTTTGTTTAAAGTCAAAATCAAAGTCAAAGTCCTGGGGGCAATCCCTTAAGCCCCCTTTTTTCTTTCAATAATTTTTTGAGTGTCAATAATCCCTGATCAATGAAGGTGATAAAGTAGAAAAAGTTACTGTTTTGCAATGGTTCCACAATTCAACCACATCGAACGCTGGAAGAGCCATAAATTTTATACAATGAAGCGAGAGGCGGTGTTTTCCAGGTCCATGGTGGTGTCGGCAATCTTTTCGGTCTCATAACTCAAACGGCCACTGCCGGCACGCATCTCCTGCGTGGTTTGATTGAGCTGCTGCATGTCGGCGGCGGTCCGCTCCATGTCCTCGGTCACCGTCACCACCTTCCCCGCAATGATGTCGCTGGCCGCCACGACCCGGCCCAGATTGGCCGAAATCTCGGTCGTCTGACTGGATACATTGGCAATGTGTTCCTTGATTTCATCCAAATAACCCGCAAGCTCCTGAAAGCGTTGGTTTTCATGCTGCACCGACACGGCATGGGCCGTCAGTTTTTCCGAAAAACGATCAAAAACCCGGGAAATGTTCGTCACCGACCCCGACATCGTGGCCATCTGCATGTTAAACGCTTCAAGGGCCTTGAAAATACTGACATTGGCGCGATCAATATCCCC
Organism: Magnetococcales bacterium DCbin4; assembly: GCA_002753735.1. Taxonomy (GTDB): domain Bacteria; phylum Pseudomonadota; class Magnetococcia; order Magnetococcales; family UBA8363; genus UBA8363. The sequence continues at coordinate 26,455 of PEAN01000034.1, read as the reverse complement.
CAACCCCGTCATCAACTCCCCAACGAAGGTTTCCATGTCGCGGAAGACATCGGCAATACCATCGACATGCTGGTCAATCTCGACCGTCGCCTCACGGGTCTTGCGGGACAAATCCTTGACCTCGTTGGCCACCACGGCAAATCCCTTGCCCGAATCCCCCGCCCCCGCCGCCTCGATGGCGGCATTCAAGGCCAACATGTTGGTCTGCTCCGCAATGTCACGGATGGAAACCATCACCTGCCCAATCCCATGAATGACCTCCGCCAGACGACGAAGGGCATCCATCCGCAACTCCGCCTTGGTCCGCGCCTCCCTGGCCTTCTGAGTGGCCCCCTGCCCCAAAGTGTGAATGGTCTGGGAATTTTTCTCCAGCTCGGCAAAACCCGTCACCAACGAACGCAACTCATCCGCACTCGCCGCCGCCTCCTGTTGAATCGACAACAGTTCAGTATTGCCCAACTCCAAAACCCCCGTGACCGTCTGTACCCCCCCAATCAATCCTTCCATCCGTTCCTGGAGAAAATCGACACTCCCCCGCGCCGCCACCATGCTTTGATCAGAACAGGCCATCTCGGCATTCATGGCAGTGACCGAAGTCGAAATCGCCACCATGGCCTCACTGGAACGCCGTGCCGCATCGGTACTGGCCATCGCCAGTTCGGTGACCCGATCCATACGCATCACCATCTCAGGAGAAAGCTCCGAAAGATTGAGCGATGCACCCCGCAAAGATTGAATGGTATCGACAATCTGCCGCAACACCACAAACAGGTTGTCCCGCATCTCCCGGAATTGCCGATTGATGATGTCCAATTCCAGAAACCGGGTTCCCATGGTTTCAAAGGCATCCAAATCCAGGGCACCCACCTTGCGGCTGGCATCGACCAGCTTTTCCAACGGACGGATGATCATTCGACCCAAAACCATCGACCCCCATCCCATGACCAGCGACAGAATCAGGGAAACCAGCAAACTGACCTGCAATTGTTCCTTGGCCTGACCGAGGAAATCATTCTGAGGAACCACGACGCCGATAAACCACGGCAGCTCATAACCCGAATCCAAGGAACGGATAAAAGCAAAATGATCCTCTCCCGCCACCGAAACCGAAAACAAGGTCTCACCCTGATAATCGGACAACATTTTTCCTTCTTCCTGAACACGCGCGGCAAAGGTTTCAAACGCCGTGGCCATCGCCTTGTCGGTCAGATCCGAAATCTTGACCCGCTGGATCCGCCCCTCCCCCCCATCGTGGACCGCCTGGTCATAATCCGCCACCGCCACCATCCGCCCCTCACCATCGACGATGAAGGCCCGGCCATGGTCGGTGATCTCCAGATGGGCAAAGAAATCAGACATGTCCTTCAACACGATGTCGACCCCGACCACCCCCCGGGTCTGCCCTTTCACCACCATCGGAACCGAGGCGGTAATGCCGATCTGCGTCGAAGTGACCCCCTGATAATGTTCGGCCCAGGTATAGACATCGGTCCAGAACAACCCATTGTTTTTTTCCGCCCCCTGATACCAGGGACGTAAACGTGGATCAAACGCAAAATAGGGGGCCGCTTCGCGTTCCGTCAGATCGCCCACCTCATCCTGCCGATACCAAGTGGTTTCAAGGAATGGCGCGATCCGGGCCGCGACGGCGTTTTTTTCCTCCGGGGTCGTCACCGGCATTTTCATCGCTTCAGCCACGGTAGCTTTTGCCGTTGCCGAATCATCAAGCCGCCGCAAAATACGGGTTCGCAACGTCCCATCCCGCTCCCGCTTGTTCAACCAGTTGTTTCCCCCGCTGTCTCCAAGGTAGATCAGGCTGAAATGGGGGTGCTGCAACAAATAGCCCCGTGTGGTTCGGTTGAACCGTTCCCGGGTCAGACCTTCCTCATGGTCCGAAGCCAGCAGATCCCGTGTCAACCATACCGCCCGTGCCGCAGTGTCCAGAAAATTTTTCGTATTGATCGCCGTTTCCCGCCCCACCCGGGTCATGATGGAGGCCGCCATCTTTTCAAAGGAGGGAGACAGCGCCAGATGGTTGAGCAATGCCACAAACATCGACACCCCAACCACCGCACCAAAGAAAAGCCACGGCAGAAATACACCGAGACGAATGTTTTGCTGTAGAATTTTCACGATTTTCTTTTTCTGTTGCTCAAAAAAATGGTCAATTTTTTTCAAGGAACAATACCATAAAAGAAAATCCCAAAGAATGAAATCGATATTGATCGGTTTCAACCAGAAAAACAGCAATCAGCCAACCTCGGAGATAAACTCTTCAAACTTGCCGCCCGCCGCACGCAACAATTGGTCGTTATATTGAAAATTGATCACAAAATCATGGCCAAGGGTTGCAACGATGGCTTGCCGCAACCGTTCTTCAGCCTCATGGGAAGGCCGTTCATCCACCACCAGCCGGACTTCGAGTTGATCCAGTGTATGCTGCACCATTTGGATCTGCCGCAAAGGGATGATGTCACGATACAGACTTGGACGCATCATCGGCCAACGTTTTTCCCCCGAAGGGAGTACCAGCATGTTGCGGGTGCGCCCCATGATGCCCGCCAGGGTGGGCAGCCCCCGGCCACAGGGGCAGGGAAGCGAAGCGATGGCCCAGTCACCCGTATCATAACGAAGGAGTGGGGAGGAAAAATTATTGAGGTCGGTGACGATCACCCGCCCCACTTCGCCCGGTTGACACGGGTTTCCCAGAGGATCGACCAGTTCCAGCCAGACATTTTCCCCCTGCACATGATAATGTTCATATTCGGGACACTGCAATGCAATGTAGCCCACTTCATTGGCACTGTAGACATCGACGACGGGAACGCCCCAGGCCTGGCGACAGCGTTCGCGGATCCGTGGGGTCAAGGTTTCACTCAAGGTACGTACCTGTTTGAGTCGGGACAAACGCCAACCCTGCTCGATGAACCGGTCGGCCAACGCCGCGGCATTGGTTGGATAGGTCAACAGATAATCGGGATCCTCCCGCAGAAGCCATTGTGCCTGTTGCGCAATGGAAGCGGTGGCGATATCCAGGAGAACCATGGGACCGCTCTGGAATACATGCATCACCGGTGCCCCCCAATTGGAAAACAGGTTGCCATGGGGCGGATGTCCCAGACCGGGATGCTCCATTTTACGGATCGCCGCCAGTTTCCCGGAAAAATCACGCCGATGCCACAGATGTTCCCGCAAGGTGATCGCCTGCCAGAGCAAATCCTTGACATTGTTGCGCCAAACCACGACCGGCTGACCGGTGGAACCGGAAGATTTGATCGGTTGACCCAGTTCGTGCCCCAAGGGTCGCTTGCGGGCGACCATGGTCTCTCCCGCTGCCAACAAGCGGGCGCGCGACACAATGGGCAGGCGTGTCCATTCTTCAAGCCGACCCGGAAGGCGTCCCCAGGTCACCCCCTCACGGGAATAAAATTCGTGATAAAAAGGGACTTCCTTGAAGGAAAACCGGGCCAATACCTGTAACTGCCGCCATTGCCGTTGCCGCAGCACCTCGGGAGCAAACCATTCCCCCCGTTCGAACTGCCATTGCAGCGCCAACAGCATGGCCCCTTCGGAACGGGGAATCGGTGGCCAGAATGAATGGATGCTCCCCGGAACCAGGGAAGGAAGATCAGGATTCAGAATGGATCACCCCTGTTTGACAGAGTCCAATCGTTTTGCCGACAGGCCATCCCCCCACATCAGCGGAGTTTCCTTGTGCCACCCCCCGCCATCGACAAACATAAACCCCGCGTTGCCCCAATCGGCAGCAACGCGCATCCACAACCCCAGACCAAACCACACCATGACCGCGTTGGTTGGACTTTCCAGGGCAACATGCACACTGCTCGTAATCAACAAATGAATCGCATTCAGGAATAAAGCCAACAAAATTGTACCCGTTTTCCGATCATAAGTATAAGCAGCCAAAGAGCGATATACAAGCAAAGGTGTATACCATAACATCCACAAGAAGGGAATCAAAAAGAATGGTCCGCAAAATACCAACAGTGTGACAAAACTGTTATGAGGTCCAGTAAAATAATGTTCATACCTCATTCCCCTGTTCACAGGGTCAAAGTCAAAGAAATAAACACCACTACCGGCATCAAGTGGAAGAAAAGGTCGGCCAATACCCAGCCCAAAAGGATTGTCTGGAATGCGGCTCAGCATGGACCCCCAATAAGCAGCTCGCCACAGGATATTGGTATCTTCTGAATACGAAGAAAGATTAAGACTGATCGACACAAATGTGCCAGGGTACATTAAATTAAATCGGTCGGCAATATACCCAAGTGTCGAATAGAAAATGACCAAGGTCACAACAATAAATATCATGAATCTTCTGATATTCTTTACCTTGTTTTTTGAATAGAGCGAACGATATTTCTGAATTAATGGCAAAATCATTAGAAAAATAAATGCTATTGTTACAAGCTTGGCCGAACTGGAATCAATGGGTGCAAAATCCAACAATATAAGGTTTGGAAACAATAGAAAGAACAGTTCAATAAGTAAAAATGGAATGAAATATTTCCTGAACCTGGCATTGACAGAAAAAGCAATCAAAGCGATCCCAACAGTGTGTTCGTGGGGATTGATCAGCGACCAAATCACGGGAACAGGCATCAATCTTCCAAGAATATATAATATTTGATAGGCCCTATTGAAGGAAAAGATGAAAAAAGCCCCAAAGAAAAACCATGTCAGATGCCTTAAAGAATAGATGAAATCAAAGTCAGAAGATTGTGATCCAATGGCAATTGAAATAAATGGCAAAATAAATACATAATAAATAGCAAAGAAAATAAAGGGTGCGTGATGCGTTTTATAGCGGAGATACCGACCAGAAGATAGGAACAAATACAGAAATACGATGGCAAGCCCCAAAACGCCCCAGGCAGCATTACGTCCAATTTCACCAAAATTTGCATGGATAATAATAAATAAAACAATCGCTATTTCAAATATTGGATATTGTTTATTAACGTGAGTGGCATTCATCATGTTTGCAGGTGAGACCATCAAGGGTTATGTCGGATCACCGAAGGCCCAATTCAGATCCCTCATCGGCGACGTTGTTGGTCAGGATACAGGAGATCAAGGTCGATTTCATCTTTCACGAAGGTCGAAGCACCAAACCCTGACTCAAAAGAAAAAAACCTTTAAATTCAATCATCATCAAACGGGCAGCACAAAATAAGTATGCAACTGCTCTGGACGCCGGGATTAAAAAAAGTCAGGATATGGTTTTCTCGGTGTCATGCAATGGAACAGGATCATGTACGAAAAAATTCGTAAACTCCATTTTATCGGTATCGGCGGCATCGGCATGAGTGGCATTGCCGAACTCATGATCAATCTTGGCTACCAGGTCTCAGGCTCCGACCCGGTGGGCAATGCCCGTACGCAACGATTGGCCGAACTGGGAGCGATGATCCACACCCGGCACGATGCCGGGAATGTCCTGGGTGCCGATGTCGTGATCCATTCTTCTGCGGTCGGTCGGGACAATCCCGAACTCCAGGCAGCGCGGAATCATGATATACCGATTGCCAAACGGGCGGAAATGTTGGCAGAGCTGATGCGCATCAAATATGGCATCGCCATCGCTGGAACCCATGGCAAAACCACAACGACCTCCATGATCGCCTCGGTGCTGGGAGAAGCGGGAATGGATCCCACCATCGTCAACGGCGGCATCGTCAAGGCACTCAACAGCAATGCCCGCCTGGGAAGCGGCGATTTCCTGGTCGCCGAGGCGGATGAAAGCGATGGCTCCTTTCTCAAACTGTTCCCCACCATCGCCGTCGTCACCAACATCGAACCGGAACACATGGAACATTATGGCACCCTCGATGCCTTGCGGGGTGCGTTCCATGGATTCCTCGAAAAAATTCCGTTCTACGGCCTTGGCGTCCTCTGCCGCGATCATCCGGAGACCAGGGCATTGCTGCCGCTTCTGGGCGACAAAAGAACCATCGGTTACGGATTGGACGAGGGGGCCGATATCCAGGCCGTCTCCCTGGAACGCCGCAACCTGCGCAACTGTTTCACCGTCCTGCGCAAAACCCCCATGACCGGAACCATGGTCCCTCTGGGAGAAATCCAACTGGCGCAACCAGGCAACCATAATGTCCTCAATGCCCTGGCCGCCATCGCCGTGGCCCTGGAACTGGACATCGCTTGGCCGGTGATCGTCGCTGCCCTGAACCATTTCAAGGGTGTGCAACGACGCTTCGACATCCTGTTGGAACGCCCCGAACGGTCGGTCATCGACGATTATGCCCATCATCCCACCGAAATCATGGCGACCCTCAAGGCAGCACGAGAGGTCTATCCCCCCGAACGCCGGATCGTCGCCATATTCCAACCCCACCGCTACAGTCGGCTGATGGGATTGTTCGATGAATTCCTCCGCGCCTTCGGCCATGCCAACCTGGTACTGGTGGACCGGGTCTACGCCGCCGGAGAACGCCCACCGGAACACTTCTTCCCCGAAGGGGAACGCACGCCACTCATGGAAGGAATCCACCAACACAGCGGTATTCCCGCTCTGGCGCTGCCGGCGGGAGAAAACTGGCGTGAAGCCATGGAAGGACTCCTCCTCCCCGGTGATGTACTGGTTTTTCTCGGGGCCGGTTCCATCACCCACCGCGCCCGAGACTACGCCGGGTCATGGACCAAGGAATGCTGACCGATGATCCCGGACGTTCCACCTCCGCCCCCAAATGCTGGAATGCTGAGCGAACACGTCCCCCTTGCCGGGCGGACGACATGGCGTATCGGCGGTCTGGCGCGCTGGCTGGCCACCTTCCAGAATGTCGATGAACTGGCTTCGTTCTGGAGCCGCCTGTCGCCTGAGACCCCCCGTTTCATCCTGGGGGGGGGCAGCAACATCCTGATTTCCGATTCCGGTTTTCATGGCGTCGTCCTGGATATGACCCATGGCCTCAACCAGATCCATCTGCAACAACCGATCAGCGACAACCCCAACGGAGAAGCGGTCCTGTTCGCCCAGGCGGGTGCCTCAACCCGTGCCCTGGCCCATAAGGCGCGCCAACTGGGGCTGGGTGGTGCCGAATTCCTGGCGGGTATCCCCGGTTCGGTGGGCGGTGCCCTGGTCATGAACGCCGGTGCTCATGGCGGCGAACTCAAAGACATCCTGATCGACGCCTTGGTGCTCGATCCCTCTGGTGAACGTCACATCCTGACCCCCACCGACCTCAAAATGAGCTACCGCCATTCCGCTCTGCCCACCGGTTGGATCTTCGTTTCGGCCCGGTTCCGCCTGGTCCCAAAGGATCGGGAACGAATTCGTCAGACCATGCAGCGCCATAACCATCATCGACGCCTGTCCCAACCTTTGCACCTACCTTCGGCAGGCAGTACCTTCAAAAATCCCCCGCACGGCCCCGCCGCTTGGAAACTCATCGAAGACGCCCGCATGCGTGGCGCTGCCATCGGTCAGGCCCGGGTCTCCGACAAACATTGCAATTTTCTTGTCAACATGGGACAAGCCAGCGCTACGGACATGACCGCTCTGATCCGCAAAGTCCAAAATGCCGTCCTGGCCCACTCGGGGATCAAACTTCATACCGAAGTCGGACTGCTCGGTCCCACCGGATTGGAACCCTTTTGACACCCAACCGAAAGCAACCTCCATCACAAAATATACAGGACCAAGACACCATGGATCACATGCAACCATCTTCCACCTCCCACCATGGCAACATCGCCGTATTGATGGGAGGCGTCTCCCGGGAACGTGAAGTCAGCCTGCGCAGTGGCCAGGCATTGGTGGGCGCCTATCAACGCCTTGGAATCCCGGTCATCCCCATTGATGTCCATTCCTGGAAAACCCTGGTCCCCACCCTCATGAAACATGAAATTCAAACCGTGGTCCTGGCGCTGCATGGACCTTGCGGTGAAGATGGGGCCATCCAGGGACTTTTGGAAAGCCTGAGCATCCCCTACACCGGTTCCGGTATCGCCGCATCGGCAATCTGCATGGACAAGGTGATGTGCAAACGGCTCCTGCGCGACGGCGGACTCCCCACCCCCGACTGGTCCCTGGCACGGGTCGTCGATGGCCAGATTGAAAAAATTGACAATCGAAAATCATGGGTCGAAGCCCCTGTTTTCGTCAAACCCGCCGGTTCCGGATCCTCTTTTGGCGTTTTTTTTCTTAAAACACTTGAAAGTTTGAGGGAAATTCTGATTAAATCCGCCGAAATGTCGGAAGTCGGTCAAAAACATCCAACCTTGCTGGTCGAACGGGCCGTGACCGGTTATGAATTGGCACTCTCGATTCTGGATGATCAACCCCTGCCGATCATCGAAATTCAGCCCGAAAAAGGTTTTTATAATTACGAGAACAAATATACAGTCGGTCGCACCCGTTATATAATGCCCCCGGACCATGTAGAACCTGAAATATTGGACAAGGTGGCTCGTTTGGGACTCGAGGCGGGCCGAATCATGGGATGCCGTGGATTGTATCGGGTCGATTTCTCGGTGGATATGGATAAACGTCCCTGGATTCTTGAAATCAATACGACCCCGGGTCTGACGGAAACCAGTCTGGCTCCCAAGTCGGCCCGCGCTGCGGGGATTGACTTTGACGCACTGGCGGCACGGATTCTTGCGGGTGCCCGGCTGGATCAATGCTGCGCCGGTTGTTGATCCTGGGAGGGCTCCTCCTCGTCGCTTCAAGCTTCTACCTGGGGTGGTGGATCGCCAACCAGCCGGGACGGTTCGTTCTGAAAACGGTGCAGATGGAGGGAGTCATCCGAACCCCGTTGCAGATGGCCACCGAGCAGATGAGAATCGACAAGGATGCCAATCTGCTCTGGGTCGACCCGAGAACCATCAAAGAGCGGCTCGAAGCCATGCCATGGATTCGGTCGGCATGGGTGCGACGTATTTTCCCCGATACCCTGGCAGTGCAGATTACGGAAAAAATTCCGGTCTGCATGGGGGTGATCGAGGAAAAGCTGCACATCATGGATGAATATGGGCAGCCGATCAAACCGTTCGCGACCGGGGATACCATGATCCTGCCGATCGTTCGCCCGGCGGCCAACAAGGAATCGGCACGGGAGGTGGTTTGGATGATCAACCTCCTCGACCGCTTCCCCGGCCTCAAGGGGATGATTTCGGAAGCGGTCGGATTTTCAGGGAAACGTTGGGCTCTTTATACGACCAGGGGGATCAAGCTTTTGATCTCGGAAAATGCGGAACAGGAACTTGGGCTGTTGATGCGATTACAGGAAAAATACAAAATACTGGACCGAAAAATTCAACAAGTGGAATTGCGCATTCCCGGAAAAGTGGCGGTTCGACGATTGCCGTGACGCCTTTTTTGGGCGCCGGATCAACATCAGTATTGGTTTCCAGTGGATATTTTTTGCAAATTACGACAGAATGATCAGTTGTTCTCGGGGGTGCCGAAGTTTCAGGGTCATGTTGGAAAACCTTCGGTCAAAGTACATCATCGTCACTATCGGAATACACTATGCCCAAACAGGATCAAAACCTGATTGTCGGCCTTGACATCGGCACGACGAAAATATGCTGTGTCGTTGCCGACCTACAGCCGGATGGTCGTCTGGACATCATCGGAATAGGCACCCATTCTTCCAGGGGGCTCCGCAAAGGGGTGGTCATCGACATCGATTCCACCGTCGAAAGCATGCGCATGGCTGTCGAAGAGGCGGAAATGATGGCGGGGGTGGAAATCAACATGGTCTATGCCGGCATCGCCGGTGGACATATCAAAAGCGGCAATTCCAACGGTGTCGTCGCCACCAAGAACAACGAAGTCACCGCCGCCGACATTCAACGGGTCCTCGACGCCGCCCGCGCCCAAAACGTCCCCCTCGACCGGGAAATCATCCATGTCATCCCGCAGGAATTCATTCTGGATGGTCAGGATGGGATCAAGGAACCCCTGGGAATGTCGGGCGTACGCCTGGAAGCGCGTGTCCATATCGTCACCGGTGCCGTCGCCTCAGCCCAGAACATCATTAAATGCATCAACCGTTGCGGTCTGGATGTGGGTGATATCATCCTTGAACAACTCGCCTCCGCCGAAACCGTTTTGACCTCCGATGAAAAAGAATTGGGGGTCTGTCTTCTGGACATCGGTGGTGGCACGACGGACATCGCCATTTTTTCCGAAGGGCACATCAAACATACGGCCGTTCTGGCCATCGGTGGCGACCACATCACCAACGATATCGCCGTCGGTCTGCGCACACCCACGCGCGAGGCCGAAGCCCTCAAACGCAAGTATGGCTGCGCCCTCTCCTCCCTCGTGGACCCCGAAGAAACCATCGATGTCCCCAGCATCGGCGAACGCAAACCACGCACCATTGCCCGTCATCTCCTGGCCGAAATCATCGAACCCCGGGTTGAAGAACTGTTCACCCTCGTCAGCCGTGAAGTAACCCGTTCCGGATTCGAAGAACAGATTACCGCCGGCGTCGTCCTCACCGGCGGTTCCGCCATCACGGAAGGAATGGTGGAACTGGCCGAGGAAGTGTTCAACAAACCGGTACGCCGTGGATTACCCCAGGGAATCGGGGGCTTGACCGACGTCGTATCAAGTCCCATTTACTCCACTGCCGTTGGACTGGTACAATTCGCCAGCCTTAACGAAAGAGAGATGTCCCATCATTTCACGCCCACCGAAACCAGGGCCAGCCGAGGCGTGTTCCAACGCCTCGTTGACGGGATTAGAAATGCTTTTTAAACCAGCGGTTGGCCCAGATTTTCACTGGGACAGGGGAGTTGAATCAGATGGCTATCGAGTTTGAAACCAAAGAAATCATGGATGCCCACATCAAGGTGGTCGGTGTGGGTGGCGGAGGGGGAAACGCCATCAACAACATGATTCACTCCGGGTTGGAAGGAGTGGAATTCATCGTCGCCAATACCGACGCCCAGGCTCTGGCGCGCAATCTGGCGGCAACCCGTATTCAGATCGGTGAAAGTGTCACCCGTGGGCTGGGTGCGGGCGCCAAACCCGAAGTCGGGATGCGGGCCGCCGAGGAAAGCCGTGACCAGATTCATGCCGCCCTCGAAGGTGCGGACATGGTCTTCATCACCGCCGGCATGGGGGGTGGAACCGGCACCGGGGCAGCCCCCATTATCGCTTCCATCGCCAAGGAAATGGGCATCCTGACGGTTGCGGTGGTCACGAAACCGTTTGGTTTCGAAGGCAAGCGACGCCTGATGTTCGCCGAGGAAGGATTGGCGGAATTGCGGCGCCATGTGGATACGGTCATCACCATCCCCAACCAGAAACTGTTGGCGGTCGTTGGGAAAAACACCACCATTCTGGATGCCTTCCGTAAAGCGGATGATGTTTTGCAGCAAGCGGTTCGAGGCATTACCGATCTGATCACGGTTCCAGGATTGATCAATGTCGATTTCGCCGATGTCCGCACCATCATGGATGAGATGGGACAGGCGATGATGGGATCTGCACAGGGATCGGGGGACACTCGGGCGCTCGATGCCGCCACCAATGCCATTTCCAGTCCGTTGCTGGATGATGTTTCCATTCACGGGGCCCGCGGTGTGTTGATCAACATTACCGGCGGATACAACCTGGCCTTGCAGGAAGTGGACGAGGCGGCCACCGTGGTTCGCGACATGGCCCACGAAGATGCCAACATTGTTTTTGGTGCGGTATTGGATGATTCCATGGAAGATACCGTTCGGGTGACGGTGGTGGCCACGGGGATCGGTGGTGCGGAAAGTGTGGAATTCACCAAGCCCCAACATGCCAAAGAACCGTCCGTCGTCAAAAAAATGCAACCCGTCAAACAATCCGGACTCAACGCCCAGGCATCCAACGACCTGTCCCATGATCTTCCGGAACGTCCTCCAGCCCCGCGTATGGGTGCCATCAAACGGCGTGCGGTCGTGGACCGCGAAGAGTTCAACCGGAGCCTGGATCAGGTCAACAACGAAGATTCATTCGATGTTCCGACCTTCATTCGGCGGCAGATGGATTGAAGATGATTCCTTGACTTGTTTTGTCCGCTAATGTCATTTAAGGGGGGAGCGGTCTTGGCTTGTCAGGGTAACGGATGTCAAGTTTCAGACACATGCCGGTTTTTTGGCGAACCAAACCACGTCCAGTTGCCCATTTTGAATGCACCCGTCAATTCTCTGTCGCTGTTCTTGGCTTGAAAATTGGTGGTGTAACTGATCGATTGCTGTAACTTCACTGATTTTGTTGAACTTTTTATACTTTGTCACGGAAAAACAAAGATCTTTCTGACTTGGCATAATGAGTGCAACAGAAGGGACATACGGGGCCAAAAGCCGAGGCTTGAATCTGTAACCTCTTGATTGTCATCGCATGAATGGGCAATCAAGAAGTTGACGGCCTCACAGGGAAACCGGTTCCACGTTCCTGGAATCGTTTTTTAAGGAAATCACCGCATGTACTTTCAAAAAACGCTCAAAAACTCCATTCGATGCACGGGGATCGGTCTCCATGGGGGCAAGAAGGTGTATCTTTCCTTGCGTCCCGCTCCAGAAAACACGGGCATTGTCTTTCATCGCACCGATCTGAAAGGTGGGGCATTGATCCCCGCCCGGGTCAAAAACGTCACAGATACACGATTGTGTTCCACCATTGCCAACGCCGATGGTGTCCAGGTATCCACGGTCGAACACCTGTTGGCTGCTTTTGTGGGATTGGGGGTCGACAACGCCTATGTCGATCTGGATGGACCCGAGGTTCCCATCATGGATGGCAGTGCGGCACCGTTTGTATTTTTGATTCAGTGTGCGGGGGTCGTGGAGCAGTCGCTGCCCAAGAAATGGATCCGCATCAAGCGCTCCATTTCGGTCTCATCCCAGAACAAGAAGGTATCCTTCGAGCCTTGCGACCATTTCCGCGTCAGCTTCATGATTGATTTTGAACATCCACTGCTGTCGAAGCAGGGGGTCGGACTGGACATTACCGAAACGACCTTCATCAAGGATGTCAGCCGTGCGCGCACCTTTGGCTTCCTGAAGGATTTGGAAACCTTGCGGGCCAATGGCCTGGCCAAGGGTGGGTCGTTGGACAATGCCATCGTCATCGGTGATTTCCGCATCCTCAATGAAGGTGGATTGCGTTATGAAAAGGAATTTGTCCGGCACAAGATCATCGACGCCATCGGCGACCTGTATCTCCTGGGGCATCCCATTCTTGGGCACTTCAAAGGGGTGCGTTCAGGACACGCCATGAACAATCATCTGTTGAAGAAACTGTTGAAACAACGGGATGCCTGGGAGTTTGTCGAATATCAACCGAAAGTGGACGTGGCGGAACAACGTCCTTATGCCATCGCTCCTGCCGCTGATCAGCCCGCCTTTGCCCTGACGGCTTGAAATTTGATGGGGTCTGGGAAGGGAATTACCCTACCCGGACCCCTCCATGGGACATGAACCCAACCCTTTCCCGATCCATCCCCTCAAGCGTCATTGCCGTGATTGCATTGTTTCTCCTTTGCAGCTGCGGCACCACCCCTCCCGACGACCCGGCGAACCCCATCGTGGAGGTTTCCATATTCCAACAGGGCGAGGATTTGTTCGCCAATGTCCGTCTGGATTCCAAGTATCTGGACGAACGCCTCAAGGAAATGGGCCACGGCGAACCGGTACTGGCCTCCTATCGCTTTGAATTCTACCGTCAACAAGACAATTTCTTTGATCTACGCCTGAGCCATCAGATCATCCAACGGCGGGTACGGTTGCGTCTCATCACCCAGCGGTTTGAAATGATGGACCTGCCGCAAAGACGGCTGCAATATACCGCCGATGAAGATGAGGCGATGAATTTTTTCGGGGCGCCCCGCTACATCCACATTGGATCGGAGGTACAGTTGCCCAAAAACAACCGTTACTATCTCAAGGTTGGATTCACCGTGGAGCACCAGGGGATGTCCTGGGTATTGGGTGTCCTGAACCGGCTATTGACCATGACACCCCCGGTCATTCATGAAAAAATCGTATGGTTGCAAAACCCATGAACGCATTTTCGGAAAAGGGGAAGAAGCGCTGGATCTGGAGTCTGTTACTGCTGGCGGTGATCGCCATCACCATGGTCACGGCCCAGGGATTGCGTGGTTCGGCCACGGTTGCGGGTGAGTACAGTCTGTTTTTCTTGTTGTTGTTATATCTGAATCTGTTTTTGGCCCTGGTTCTGGGGGTGCTGGTATTTCGCAAGGTGTTCAGGTTGTGGCAAGACCGTTATCAACATCGTGCCGGATCCAAGCTCAGGTTGCGGATGGTATCGATGTTTGTGCTGTTATCGCTGCTGCCCACCCTGGTGATCGCCATTTTATCGCTTAATTTTCTCAACCGAGGTGTCGATTCCTGGTTTTCCGACCGGATTTCCCTGGCACTGGAAAGTTCCCTGGACGTCGCACGGGCCTACTATCACGAAAATCAACGCACCGTGCGTCATGATGCCGAAGCCATTGTCCGAAATCGCCGGATCACCTCATCCCTGTCGCTGGGAGGAACCGAAGCGGCGGTGGCACAACTGGAAATTGAACGTCAGGCACGAGGCTTGGATGAAATTTCCATTTTGCGCGCGGACGGTACCCGCCTGGCCTGGGCAGGCGAGCTCCCTTTTGATCCCATTCCTGATCTTTCCTCCCTCAACGAAGGATCGAGCAAGGCACTCATGATCACCAACGATGCCGGTGACCGGGTCCGGGCCTTTGTTCCCCTGGGGGAAGGATTGTTCATTTCCACAGGTCACTGGATCGACCGGCAGGTACTGGGACAGATGGAGACCATGGAATCGACCTATACCCATTATAAAAAGTTGCGGGAGACCCATGAACTGCTCAAGGCCAATCATACGGTCACATTGGTCTTGATCACCATGTTGTTGTTGCTGGCCGCCATCTGGTCGGGTTTCGGCATCGCCAATAGTTTGACCGATCCCATTACCGACCTGGTGATCGGAACCCGGAAAGTGGCCCAGGGAGATCTGTCGGTCAATCTGGCCATCAGCGGTGATGACGAGCTGGCAACCTTGATGACCGCCTTCAATGCCATGACCCGCAAACTCAGCGAAAACCACGAGGAGTTGCAAAATACCAATGCCCTTTTGGAAGAGCGCCGCCGGTTCATGGCGGCCATTGTCCATAATATTTCGTCAGGCGTCATCAGCGTCGATCAATACCATAAGGTGACCCTGATGAACCCGACCGCTGCCAAACTACTCTCTGTCGATCCTGTTGCCGCCATCGGTCGCCCTTTGGAAGCGGTCATGCCCGAAGCTTTCCTGGGTCCCTTGCAAACTTTCTTGAAGGAGCAGAAGGACCGTTCTTCTCCCCCACCCCCCCCTGTTCCTGGAGAACCCAGTCATCCCGGGATTCAGATTGCCATCCAGGGGGAAAACAAACCGATGACCCTGTTGACCCGCATCACCCTGCTCGAAGACAACCTCGGTGGAAGCCGGGGGTTCATTACCACCTTTGATGACATCACCGAAGTCCTGGTCGCCCAACGGACCTCTGCCTGGAGCGAAGTGGCACGACGTATTGCCCATGAAATCAAAAATCCCCTGACCCCCATTCAATTATGGGCGCAGCGGATCCGGCGCAAATATATGAAGACCGCGGAACATCCGGAGATTGATCTGCGGGTCCTGGATGAGGGAACCACCACCATCATTCAACAGGTGGAAGAATTGCGGGTGTTGGTCAACGAATTTTCTACTTTTTCACGACTGCCGCGTCCCCGGTTGCATGACCATGACATTCACACGTCCATCAGAGAGGCCCTTATCTTGCATGCGGAGGCGTTGGCAAGCGTCGAGGTTCGCACCGATTTTGATGAACGACTTCCAAAAATTCCTCATGATCCCGGGCAAATAAAACAAGTGGTCACCAACCTGATTACCAACGCCATTGCGGCCACCCGTGAGCATTCTTCCCAACCGGTTCTTGCGATTTCGACCCGGTTGCTGGAAAATAGTGAACGCATGGTTCTGGAAGTTGCCGACAATGGCATGGGTATTCCGACTCAGGACCGGGACCGTGTGTTTGAACCGTATTTCACCACCAAGAAAAAAGGGACGGGACTGGGGTTGGCCATCGTCAAAAAGATCATTGAGGATCACGGTGGTACGATACGATTGAAGGACTCTGAATTACGCGGTGCCCTGGTGGAAATCAAACTGCCGCTGAACCACGATCTTCAGGAGACACGACACACCGCCCCCTCCGAAGCATTTGCGACGAGGCCAGCCACATGAGCCATAAAATTCTCATCGTCGATGATGAACCTTCGATCCGAGTCAGCCTGACGGGAATCCTGGAGGACGAAAATTACCAGGTTCTGGAAGCGGAATCAGGTGAAAAAGCCTTGGAAATTCTCGCTCAGGAACCTTTTTCGGCGGTTCTGTTGGATATTTGGATGGATGGGATTGACGGCATCGAAACCCTGCGCCGTATCCGCTCCAAGCCGATCCTCGACGGAATCAATGGTGGCATTCCCGTCATCATGATGTCAGGACATGGAACCATCGATACCGCTGTCAGTGCCACCAAGGAAGGGGCCTACGATTTCCTGGAGAAACCGCTCTCTCTGGACCGGGTGCTGTTGTTGTTGGACCGGGCCATCCGCGAATGGGCACTGGTACGGGAGAACCGCGATCTGAAAGCCAGGATCAAAACCGTTTCTCCATTATTGGGGGAATCGCGGCATGCTCGTGGATTACGCAATCAGATTCAGCGTCTGGCCCCTACCGATGGCTGGGTTCTGATTACCGGTGAAAATGGGGTGGGCAAGGAAGTGGCGGCACGCCAGATCCACGCTCAATCATTGCGTCGTCAGGGTCCGTTCATCCCCTTGAACTCAGCGGCCATTCCCGAGGAACGGATCGAAATTGAACTGTTTGGTCAGGAAGAGGGGCGTTTTGAAAAATCCCCCGACATCCGTCCCGGCCGTTTCGAGCAGGCCAACGGGGGCACCCTGTTTTTGGATGCCATTGGAGACATGACGTTGCGCATGCAATCGAAAATATTGCGTGTGCTTCAGGAACAGCGTTTCCATCGTGTGGATGGCCGTCATCCCATCGAAGTCAATGTTCGGGTGATTACCGCTTCCAACAAAAATCTGGAAATGGAAATCGCTGAAGGGCGATTCCGTCAGGATTTGTATTATCGTCTCAATGTCATTCCCCTGTTTATTCCGCCACTGCGCGACCGTTTGGAAGATATCCCATTGCTGGTCACTCATTTCATCCAGCAACAACGTGAAAGCCTCCCCCGTGAGCGTTCTTTTTCCGATGCCGCCCTGAAGTGTCTCATGGGATATCATTGGCCGGGAAATGTTCGGGAACTCAAAAACCTGGTTGAACGGCTGATGATCATGGCCCCGGCGTCCGTCATCGAGCCGGAAGACCTGCCGGAATTCATCCACAAGCGCAGTGTTTCTCCGGCCTCGACGCCCTGGGAATCATTGTTGGAAATCGGTTCCCTGCGCGAAGCGCGTCAGGGATTCGAACGTATTTATTTGAAAACCCATCTGGAACGCAACGAAAACAATATTTCCCGTACCGCCGAAGCGATTGGCATGGAACGCTCTGCGCTGCACCGCAAATTCAAGAACATCGGCCTGGGATAGTCGGGAAATGATATGAAATCAAGTATTCTTCACTTCAAATACAAGGGTACACCATGATCAGCAAGTGTCTGTTTCCCGTCGCCGGCTATGGTACACGATTTCTGCCCGCCACCAAGGCGATGCCCAAGGAAATGATGCCCATTGTCAACAAACCCTTGATCCAATATGGAGTTCAGGAAGCCATGGATGCGGGCATGCGGCAGATTGCCTTTGTGACCGGCCGCAGCAAACGCGCCATCGAAGATCATTTTGATCGCACTTATGAACTGGAAGAACAAATCAGTGGTACCAAGGCGGAAGAAAACCTCCTGGAAATCCGCCAGCTGATGCAATCCTGCACATTTTCCTATACCCGCCAGGTCCAGATGAAAGGATTGGGCGATGCCATCCGCACGGGTGAAACACTGATCGGCGATCAACCGTTCGGGGTCATCCTGGCCGACGACCTGTGTATTGGCGAAGGCAAGCCAGTTTTGTCACAGATGGTTGAGATATTTGCAAAATACCAATGTTCCATTGTCGCCGTCGAGGAAGTGCCCCGGGAAGAAACCGAAAAATACGGGATCATTTCGGGCAAACAGTTGGAAGAAGGTCTGTTCATTGTGGAATCGATGATCGAAAAGCCACCCGCCCATGAAAGCCCTTCCAATCACGCCATCATCGGTCGTTATATCCTGACCCCGGACATTTTTGACAATTTGCGCAACCTTCCTCCCGGCCGCAACGGTGAAATTCAGATTACCGACGCCTTGAACGTCCAGGCAAAGAAGAAGATGGTCATTGGCTATCAGTTCAAGGGGAGACGGTTCGACTGTGGCAGTCTGGAAGGGTTTGTTGCTGCGACCAACTATTTTTTCACTCAGATGAAGCCCGATCCCCCGATCAATCGATAAATCATGGCCAGCCCGGGCGAACCCGGAAAAATGAGTGGAACAGGTCTGTACTTCCGGGGTTCGTGTGCTTTATTTTGGCGGTACCAGGAACAGGGAGCCATCAGTCGTGAAGCAATTCACGAAGGGGAGGGATTGATTGGCGAGCCTGGCTCCCGTCATCGGTCTTCAAGTGATCGGTTCATCGTATTCAATTGTTTCCACTCCAGCCGGATTTGATACCGCTGATGGATAAACCCTTGTCTGTTCAGATTGGCTACCAGTCGCGCAGTGGTTTTGCCCTTTTGAGCGAAGACGATTCCCTCGCCTTTGCCGGCGGCGCCATGCCTGAACTGACTGAAGCCTGGGGCGGATTGCAATCCTGGTGGGGTAAGATCAGCAACCGGATTCCGCCGTTTCCGGTCACCCTCTGTCCCACCTGCGGACTTGGGCAACAATTGGGATCCATCGAAGTCTCCCTTGCCATACCCAAAGGTGATCCCGACACCAAACGCCGGGTGTTCGCCATTGAGTTTTCAGGACATCCCCACCTGTTCAAGGAAGAAACCCGAGATACCCTGATCCTGGTCCGGGACATCACCCTGGAACGCCTCCATACCGAATCGATTCAACGCGACATTCAACAATACGAATCGATCTGCAATTTCATCGAAGATGTCTATTATCGCATGGATACCCGGGGACATCTTGAATTCATCAGCCCTTCCTGCGTCAAACTGTTGGGGATGAGTCCTGCCGACATCAAGTCGCGAGGTTTGGAAAATATTTGCGCTTCGAGTGATTATTTCCAGGAATTGCTTGAGATTCTGGACAAAACCGATAGCGTCAGCGATTTTGGCCTGGTATTGACCTGCAACAAGGGACGGCAGGTGCCGGTTTCCATGACCGCCAAGGTCGTACGCAACAAAAAGGGGCGGAAGATTGCCGTTGAGGGAATCCTGCGCGATATCACCGAGCGGGAACGCATGGATAGCCTGATGGCGGAAAAAACCCGCACCTTCCAGGAATCCCTCTCCCGGCTGGAACAGTTGCAGACGGGCCTGAATGCCCATAATGTGGTCCTGGTGACGCAACCGGATGGCATCATCACCCGGGTCAATCCAAAAGCCTGTGAACTATCCCTGTATACGGCTGAAGAACTCATCGGCAAAACCCCGAAGATTCTTGATTCCGGGTTCCAACCAAAATCATTCTTTCAGGAATTGTGGCGCACCATCAGTCAGGGAAAAATCTGGCACGGAGAAATGCGCAACCGCAACAAGAACGGTGGCATCTTCTGGTTGGATTGCACGATCATCCCTTATCTCACCGAATCGGGTCGGCCATTCCAGTACATCATGTTTGGCACCGACATAACCCATCGCATCCTTGAACATGAACGGGCGCTTGCCAGCCGTGACTTTTTGCAACAGGTCTTTCAGTGCATGGGGGAAGGGGTCTACGCCATGGACAAGGAGGCCCGTCTGATCCTCATGAATCGGGAAGCGGAAAAGCTGTTGGGATGGAAGGAAGAGGAACTGGTCAACCGGTTTGTTCATGAGATCATCCATTCCCGCAAGCCGGACGGGACCCAACTGCGCAGTGAGGATTGCCCCGTCCATCAGGGACTCCTGGGACGTCCCTTTCGCCGAGACGATGACCATTTCATCAAGAGGGACAATACGTTCCTACCCGTGTCCCATGTCACCTCACCCCTCAAGAAGATGGATGAGGTCATCGGTGCCATCTGCGTATTTCGCGATCACACCCTGACACGACAAGCCCAGTTCTCTCTGGAACAGCATCGCAAGGAAGCGATGGAAAGTTCACGGATGAAGTCCGTGTTCCTGGCCAACATGAGCCATGAAATCCGCACGCCGATGAATGCCATCGTCGGGATGAACGATCTGTTGATGGATACTCCGCTCAACGGTGAACAGTATGAATTCGCCTCCATTGTGCGGGAATCGTCCAAATCATTGTTGGCTTTGATCAATGACATTCTTGATTTCTCCAAGATCGAGGCCGGCAAGATCGATATTGAGGAGATCGATTTTTCGCCGGTGACGGTGGTTGAGGGATCGGCGGAATTGATGGCGGGTCAAACGGGACAGAAGGGATTGGTTCTGGAAACCTTCATTTCCCCGAAGATTCCCCAAACGTTGCGTGGTGATCCTGGCCGATTGCGACAAATGTTGCTCAATCTGATCTCCAATGCGGTCAAATTCACCGAAAAGGGAAACATCACCGTCAAAGCCCGCATGGAAACCGATTCACCCGACCGGGCCGTCGTCCGTTTCATGGTGGAGGATACCGGAATCGGTCTTTCCAAACAGGGACGCGACCGTTTGTTCGAACCTTTCATTCAAGCGGATGGCGACACGACGCGCAAGTATGGCGGTACCGGTCTGGGGTTGGCCATCAGCAAGCGATTGACTGAACTGATGTCGGGGACCATTGGGGTCGAAAGTGAGGAGGGAAAGGGATCGACCTTCTGGATCCGCATTCCCTTCAAGCTGTCCGATCCCGAAGCGATGGGCAAGACAGGACAATTGAACCTGGCACCCCTGCGGGGGGCACGGGCGGTGGTGATCTCCGACATTGCCACCGATCAGGAATTTCTGAAGGAATATTTTTCTTCCTGGGGGATCCGAGTCACCTTGCGCGGCACATGGGACGAAGGGTTACAGGCGATACGGCAGGAGATGTCGCAAGAGACACCCCTTGATTTCATCATTGTTTCATCCCGTCTGACCGATATCGACCCCCGTTCGATTCCCCATCAACTGGCGGCGGAACAGTTTGCGACGACGCCCCACCTCATTGGCCTGCTGCATGGGGATGATCGGGAATTCAAGGTTTCGCTGTTGGATGCTGGTTTCGAGTCGGTCATGAGCAAACCGGTACGCAAATCGGACTGGGTCGACGAGCTGGTGGAATTGCGCAATCCTTCCGCCGCCAAACCACGCATTCTCGCCGTTGCCGACAACGAACCGGCCGAGAAACACACAGACGAGCCGGATACCCAGGAAGAAATCGAATCGGGCAAACTGATTTTGCTGGCCGAGGACAACATCGTCAATCAAAAGGTGACGCTGTTGCAGTTGAAGAAACTGGGATACGCCGCCCATGCCGTCACCAACGGCAAGGATGCGGTAGAAGCGGTCATGCGTGCCCCCTATGCCTTGATTCTGATGGATTGTCAGATGCCGGTCATGGATGGATTTGAGGCGACCCATGCGATTCGTCGGCTGGACCGATCCAATTCAGGACATATTCCCATCATTGCCATGACCGCCAATGCCATGAAAGGGGATCGGGAACGGTGTCTGAACTCGGGCATGGACGATTACATGAGCAAGCCGGTCTCTCCCAGTACGCTGAGGGAGAAGTTGAAATTTTGGATTCCCAAGGGACCCCAGGTAGCCCCTGCGGTTGACATCAACCAATTGCGACAACTCATGGGACCCAATGATGCTGCCATCCGGGAGTTATTGCAGGAGTTTCTCCCCTCGGCGACCGCCCTGATCGCCCGTTTGCGTGAAGCCTCGCGTTCGAAGAGTGTTGCTGCCCTGACCGAGGCGGCAGAGGAATTGCGTGAAGCCAGTTCCAACATGGGGGCCAATACCCTGGCACAACTTTCGCGAATGGCGGAAAATGCAGCGCAGGTGCCCGATTGGGCCAAGGTGATGGAGACCACGAACCGGCTGGAACGTTCTTTTCGCAAGGTAGAATCCTTCATCAAAGGGTTTTGATGAAGAGCACCCATTGACCGCCGCTCAAGGCCCGCACCCTACCGTGACCGCTTCCGAAAAAGGATGGATGACCATGACAATCTTGCAACACTTGCTGGCGACGGTCGAAGGTGACTGGCAACTCCTTGAAGAGGTCATGGAGCTTTATTTCACCGATGCGCCACAACAATTGCAGCGCATCCGCCATGCCATCGAGCGTAATGATCCGCTGGAAGTCCGTGAAGCGGCCCACAGTCTCAAGGGGGCGACCGGTGCCTTTGGCAAGGACAATGAGGTTTTTCAACTGGCGTTCACCTTGGAACAGACCGGACAGTCGGGACAACTTGACCAAGCGATGGAGCGGTATCAACAACTTGAAACCGCCCTGAAACAGATGGAACAATCATTGCGGCACACCATCGCCAAACATATGGAGGGCAAACGGTGAAATTGATTCAACCTTTTCGCGGTCTGCGTCCCCCACCCACCCTGGCCCGGGAGGTTTCGGCGCCACCCTACGATGTGCTCAACCGCAAGGAAGCCAAGGCGCTGGCGGCGGGCAATCCTCATTCCATTCTTCATGTGACCAAAGCGGAAATCAATCTGCCCGAGGAAGTTGAGACGGGTGATCTGCGGGTGTATGAGGCGGCACGTCAACGTTTGCAACACATGGTACATACCGGGGTGTTACTGGAGGAATCACAACCCTGCCTTTATCTGTACCGGTTGGAAATGAACGGGCGGCAACAAATGGGATTGGTCGTGGCCGCCTCGATTGCCGCCTATCAATCAGGCCGCATCAAGAAACACGAGTTCACCCGGCCCGACAAGGAAGAGGACCGGACCCGTCTTGCGGAAGCCTTGCAGGCGCACACCGGACCGGTTTTTTTGATCCATCGTCCTGATCCGACGATTGCCTCGGCCACCCGGGAGGCACTGGCCATGTCGGAACCGCTGTACTCTTTCACCAGCGCCGATGGCATCGGACATGCGTTCTGGCGTATTTCCGATCCCGGAATGATTGCTCGTCTGGTCGATGCCGTCGAAACCTTGAATGCGGTTTATATCGCCGACGGTCACCATCGTTCAGCCGCAGCGGCACGGGTTTGTGAACGTCGTCATGCCAGCGCCAATCCTCCCCCGGCCGACGCCCCGGTCAACCGGTTCCTGAGCGTGATGTTTCCTTCCGATCAGGTGCGGATCTTGGATTACAACCGGGTGGTCCGTGATCTCAACGGCCACACCCCGGAAACCTTTCTCGCTGCGGTGGGAACTCTGTTTCGCGTCACCCCCGCCGCTGCACCGGTCAAACCGACCTCCCGGCATTCCTTTGGAATGTATCTGCGCCAGCGGGGTTGGTATGAACTGGAACTCAATCCCCAAATCTGGCCCTCCCGCGATGCCCCACCGCAAGAACGGCTGGATGTGTCGTTACTCAGCCACCACCTGTTGGAACCCCTGTTGGGGATTCGTGATCCACGCCGGGATGCGCGGATCGATTTTGTCGGTGGGATTCGCGGTATGGAAGGGTTGGCGGCACATGTTGAGACCCATGCCATGGCCGTGGGTTTTTCGCTGTATCCCCCCGACCTGTCGGACCTGATGCAGGTTGCGGATGCCGATCAGGTCATGCCTCCGAAATCGACTTGGTTTGAACCCAAACTCCGTGACGGACTGATCATCCAAACCGTATAAGGGATGGTTTGTGAATGGGAGACTCCGTGTTGACAACACCCATGGGACAGTCAACCGTTCTCATCGTTGACGACACCCCGGTCAATATTCGTTTTCTCGCCGGTATCCTGCGGGACGAATATCGTATTCTTGTCGCCACTGGCGGCGAAGAAGCGATTCGTATCGCCCAACGGGAGAATCCCGATCTGTTATTATTGGACATCACGATGCCACAGATGGATGGCTATCAGACCCTCGAAAGACTCAAGGGGGATATTCGAACACAAAAGATTCCGGTCATTTTTGTCACGGCACGCGATTCACTGGAAGACGAGGCACGAGGTCTTGACCTTGGGGCCATCGATTACATCACGAAACCGGGTTCACCGGCGATCATTCGCGCCCGGGTGCGCAATCACCTTGAACTCAAACACTACCGTGACACCCTGGAACGACTCTCCACCCAGGATGGGTTGACCGAAATTGCCAACCGACGTTATTTTGATGCCATGTTGGATCAGGAGTGGCGCCGTGGGACTCGCAGTGGGACCCCTTTGACCTTGATGTTGATGGATGTTGATTTTTTCAAACGGTTCAATGACCATTATGGGCACCAGGCGGGAGACGATTGTCTGAGGGCGGTTGCTGCGACGTTGCGTGGAGCCCTGCACCGGGTGACCGACTGTGTCGCCCGTTATGG
Source organism: Magnetococcales bacterium DCbin4 (assembly GCA_002753735.1). GTDB lineage: Bacteria > Pseudomonadota > Magnetococcia > Magnetococcales > UBA8363 > UBA8363. The sequence goes on along the minus strand of PEAN01000034.1, from coordinate 1,826 downwards.
TGGTGAAGAATTTGCAGCCATTTTTCCAGGGCTTGACGCATCCAAGGTGACCAATACTGCAGAACGTTTGCTCACGCAGGTCCGATCACTCGCCATCCCCCACGCCCAATCGACCGTCGCCGATCATGTCACCCTCAGCATTGGCGCTGCCACCACACAGCCACATCGTAATGCAGCCGTACAAGATCTGCTGAAGGCGGCGGACGAACAGTTGTATGCCGCCAAGAAAGGGGGACGCAACAGTTTTCGACAGGTGACACTCCCGACCTGACCCACACTTGAAGAAATCACGACATGCCCCCCCCTGCCCCCTGGATCCTGCTTTCCCACCCTTTTGGACAACTCGTTCCCGTTTACGGTGATGCCTGTGCCCGTCCTGAGCGGAGGGTCATCAAATCCCTGCGGAATGGAGATACGTCCAACGTGTTTCGCATCACCCTGGAAAACCATTGGGGCACCCACGTCGATGCCCCGGCCCATTTTTTTGATCATGGGCAGAAGGTTACCGATTTTGCCGCCGACGAATGGATATTCACATCGCCCTGCCTGGTGGAGATCCCCGCCACCCCTGGAATGTTGATCGGCATTGACGCGATGCGGAACGTCGATGAATCGTGCGATCTGGTATTGTTGCGCACCGGTTTTCAACGGTTCCGCGGTGAGGAAGTGTACAGCCATGACAATCCGGGCGTACATGCCGAAGTCGGGTTGTGGCTGCGCCGACATCGACCGCGTGTTCGCGCCCTGGGAATGGATTTCGTCTCCCTGACGGCACGACGGAACCGGCCGGCGGGCCGGGAAAGTCACCGGGCCTTTCTCGACCCTGAAGCCCCGGGACGACCCATCCTCCTCATCGAAGACATGAACCTTGATCACCCCCTGTCCACCCTGTCCCAGGTCATCGTCGCCCCACTGCTCATGCAGGAGATCGACAGCGCCCCGTGTACCATCTTTGGACGATTGGCGACCGAGTCATAGCTTTGGTCGTTGAAGTTTCCGCCTTCCCCTGGATGGCGATGAGGTATGCGCTTCACCGAACGTTCAGCCATTGCCAGGAGACCACGCCCGCCAGGGTCATCAACAGCGAACCACTGACGTGCGCAGCAATCGCCGTCAAGGCCCAGGTGATCCGTCCCTCTTGCAGCAGCGTCACCACCTCGGCGGAAAATGTGGAAAAGGTGGTCAATCCGCCGCAGAAGCCGGTGATGATCAATAATCTCCATTCGGGATCGATATCAGGAGTATTGGCGAAAAAGGCGATGGCCAGGCCGATGATGTAACCACCAATCAGATTGGCAGTCAGGGTACCCAACGGAATGGTGGGAAAGAAACTGTTGAGTTGCGTGCCCAAAAACCAACGCAGCAAGGCACCGAGGGCTGATCCAAAGGATATGGCAAGAATGGAATTCACATGGAGCCTCAACTTTTCAAGACGTTGAACATCGATTCGGGGTTGATGACGTGCTGCACCTGCCAGCGCCCCGACAACCAATCGCCCAACAATCGCTTGAAGAAAGATTGGTGTTCAGTTGTGTCCACCAGAAAGAAGAAGCGCCGCAATCACTCATGCCCGCAAATCCAGCACCTTCGCAGGATGGGAAACAAGACGGTGGTCGATGGAATCGTGATCAGTCTTGGTTATTGATTTTCAAACACGTCACCCAATGATCGGGCTTCAAAGATTCTCAGGCTCCATTCCTCCAAAGAAGTCATGTCGGCTTTGGCAATCTTTTCACTGGCCCATTCAGGTACATGACCAAAACGGCGTTGCAACAGACGCATCAAAAGGTTTGCTTCGCCTTCCTGACGGCCTTCCTGACGGCCTT
>PEAN01000141.1:2024-2931 GCA_002753735.1 Magnetococcales bacterium DCbin4 | reverse complement strand
CATCGGCGTCAATGCCCTGGATGTGATTGCACGCCATCCCGATCGGTTTCGTCTGGTCGCCTTGGCGGCGGGGGGGAATCTTGAGCGGTTCAACTTCAAGACCATGGTAACCAGGTATGAATACCGCAACCGAGTCCCTCCCATTGGGGCGGGAAATCACACTGAAACACAAGTATTCCGCCCGCATGACCGTCAAGGGGGCGCATACCATCGAGGGCGTCCTCGAACGGCTGAGCGATCGAACCGCCACTCTGTCCCTCCGGGGCAACCTCGCCCAGGGGCAACGGTGTTATACCCGATTCGATGCCAATGGAACCGAACTCTACTCACGCGCCATGGTTCTGTCTTCCAGGGAGGGCAACGTGACCCTCTGGCTCGAAAATGGAGCCTCCATCTTCGAAAAAATCGCCCGACTCAATGCGCTCACCGAACCGACCTCCTTGAAACGCTTGCAAAAGGCCCAGACGATCCACCGAATTCTCGAACTTCCCGTGGTCAAACAAACAAAAATCCACTCTTCGCTGCGCAATTGTTGGGAGGTCAACCAATGCGGCAAGGAACATTACTGCGCCGCCGGAATTTCCACCCAGTTTGACGGTTATCTCGGTGGACGCAATGGTGGGCGTTTCTGTGCCTTCATCGACGAAACCCTGTGCAAGGATGGCCGTCCCCTTGCCGGAGAGAAAAAATTGAAAAAATGCGCCGAATGCCTTTTTTTTCAGGAACTTCTGCGTGAAGCCACCACCGATTTCGCCACAGACCCCACGCTCATCGCCTTCGGCTGAAACCGGAGGCGTCCCGCACCCCCCATGCCGAAAATATCCCCGATTCCGGCCATTCCCATTTCCCGCAATCGCTTGTTTTGCGTCCGGGACAGGCATTGACATCGATCGGCAAACAGAGTTTG
>PEAN01000141.1:0-2000 GCA_002753735.1 Magnetococcales bacterium DCbin4 | reverse complement strand
CCAAGACATCGACCAACCCTCCAGCGCGGGACAGGGGGCCATCCGCATGATTCTTCCTTTTTTTCGCGTCCTCATCATGGTCTGGACCGCATTCTTTGCGTTGGAGGTCCGAGCCGAGTGGGAAAACAAGGTCCGCAACGTCTGGGAGGCGACCCGTGAAGCGGGCCAGGAAGTCCTGAACGACACGACCGATGTCGGAAAAAAGGCGGTCGATGCCACCGGGGAATTGAAGGACAAGGCGGTCACCCGCGCCAGAGAATGGATGGGTCAGGAACCCCGTGATCCCGATCGCGAACGTTTCGATCGGGTCTGGGAGGAAGCGCTGGGCAAACTGGATCGTGCCCTGGCCACCCACGAAACCTGGGAACAGGCCCCCGAATCGAGCCTTCTCGGCGCGGACAAGAATTCCGTTCGCCAGGAGTTCGATGAACTTCTCGATGAACTCCTGGCCATTCTCGCCGACCCCGGAATCAACGCATCGATCACCGAAATCAATCATCATCGCCAACGCATCACCGATCTTGAAGAATCGATTCTGCGGGACAAGGAAGCCCGGATCACCGCTCCCGTCAAGCATCTGGTCAAAACGACCCAGGAAGATCTGGACCGGAACATCAAAAACACCCAAACGGAAATTCTGCACCTCAAACGCGACATCAACCGTAAAAAAGAGGCGCTGCAAACAAGGCTTCAGCACATCGGCATCACCCTTTCCCCCGAACAACTCGATGTCCTGCTGGCCCGCATCGATTCCGAAGACATCCTCCAGATGGCCGCTGTATTCGACATTCTCAAGCAGATCACCCAGCAATTGATGACCCTGACGCGGGAATCGGGGGAAAATCTTCAGGCGGCACGCCGATATTACGGCATGCACATGATTCTGTTGGAATGTGTCGTGCAAATGCAGCAACACTACATCGATCATGTGGAACGGCGCTACATGGCCGGAATCATAAACATCACCGACGAGACCACTCAACTGACCGCCGAAACCCGGCAAGGGATGCAAAACACGCAACAACCCCACCATCGGACACTTTATGAAAAAAATCTGGCCGCCCAACTTCTGACCCTGAAAACCGCCCGACTCTATCTGCAACATCTGCAAGCGCAGCGGATCAAGGTGGAACAGGCGCGCTCCCGTTCGCTCAAGGATCTGGATGTCGCAAAAAACACCTATCGCACCGTCCGCATCGGCAGTCAACTCGTGGACCTGCTTCAGGCCAGCCAGCAAGGTTTCGACACCCTCATGGGATTGCAGGTACCGGAAATCATTCCCTTTGAAAACCTGGAAATGCACAAAAAATACGAAGAGATTTCCTCCCGTCTCGCCGCACAGACCCCCTGACGTTTCCTGTTCCAGAAAAATGATTGAATGAAAAAGGGGGCCTCACAAGGATTGCCCCCAGGGTTTTTATTGTTTTCCATTCCGTCACAAGTTACTGAAACGCTTCATCTTGTCAGTTTTTTCCAGCCATTGTTCAATGGATGGCTTCCGCCCGGCGGAGCAACGTAATCCATTGCGACCCTTATTGCTGGAGAAAAACGCATGTCACGCATACGAACGATCAAACCCGAATTCTGGACCAGCGATCAGGTCGTTGCCTGTTCCTACCCCGCACGTCTCCTTTTCATCGGCATGTGGAACTTCTGTGATGATTCGGGCATCTGTCCCGCTACACCCAATCGATTGAAAATGCTGATCTTGAAACTGAACTCCTTTGCCAATGGATTGACGAACTCAAGGCCCAGAAGCTTCTCACGGAATACAAGGTCAACGACCGTCGTTTCTATCAGGTCACCGGATGGCATCACCAGCGGATCGAAAAACCGACCTTCCGGTTTCCGAAAGAAGACGGTTGCATTCCGCAGGCAACAAAACCTCCCATGCGCCGCCGAACCACCCACCATCGCCCATCCACGAACATTGCCGCCTCCGGCGTCGCCCTGTGAACAACACCATCAAACCGTTTTCCCCGGGAGTCAGCATGAATCCA
>PEAN01000115.1 GCA_002753735.1 Magnetococcales bacterium DCbin4 | reverse complement strand
CTCACAGTATTGGAGTGTCCTGGTGGACTCCCGTAAATGTCAAACTTCTGCTGTCACCCCGGCAGAGCCGGGGGTTTACCCATTTTAATTAATTTCAGCTTCGAGTAAGTTTGATTTTTGGCGAGCAGCCTCTGAAGCAGATTTTTCCAATTCATTAATTACTGAAATCAAGTTTTTTATATTGATTAGTTTCTGTTCAACGTCGAGATCAGAATCTTCAAGTTTGTTTTTTGCCCACGCGATGACGGTGGTACCCGCTGATGAAGGATCCCCACGACGAAGTCCTTCCAGAGCTTGTTCATTTTCGCTGATTGCAGTAGTAGTTTGTTCAAGCCGTGCCTTAAAAGACCCTACATGAGCATGCAACGCAGCCTCAGCTTTTTCAACAGATCCGATGTCAATGAATCTTTTGATGGCATCGTATCTTTTCGCTGGCTGTGCTTCAACAATATTTAGAATTTGATTGCGTCGAAGAACATTAACCTTTGGCCGATACCCCGGAGGTGTAATTGTAACCTTTTTTCCACGAACAGAAGCTTTTAATTTTATTTGTCCAGTTTCAAGTTCAATAGAGATGGATGTTTTTTCGGACCCAATCGTGGACCAGAACTGTTCAAGGTGAGCACCCAAACCTTTTTCATCTAAAGATCCAATCCTTTCATGAGCCAAAAGTTCAAAACCATCACAGATGGTTGTCTTCCCTGTCCCATTTCCCCCGTAGATAAGCGTCAGTTTTTTCCCTTTCTCAAACACGAGTTCAAATGGTCTGGATGCGCCACGAAGTGAGGAGAGTGCATAATATTTCAAGGATTCTGTGGTCATTTTTTTTCACTCTGTTTAACAGCAAGTTCAATCTCCAGGCTCCAATCATCCTCCTTCAAGGTTCCATCAATTATTTTTCCAAATATTTGATCACGCTTTTCAGGGCGGAGAAGACCCTCCTGGATCAATCGATCCAGTATAATATTTGCCAACTGTTTTGAAGGATTGAGTGGGAAAGTCATGCAATACTCCATTGGATGACAAATAACTGGACAAGAATGTCTTTATGCTTTAATTTCCCATAGATGGCTTCAATCAATTTGGAACGTTGCTCATCCACCGCATCCTGGGCGTCAAACAGCGAATGACGTTTTTGCTTGCGCGTGTTTTCCATCGCCCGCACCTTCTTTTGACCTGCCAACTTCTCCTCCAGAGTGACCGCAATCATCGCGGCCCGGCGTAGCTCAATGATTTGCCGGTCGATCTCCTTGATCTCCCGTTCCAACCCTGATTTCTGGTCATCAGCCCAGCGATCCAGTTTGCCTTCTTCCTCCTGGAAGTAACTTTTATTGCGCTCGCTGACATTATGGATGATGCCATTTTTGTCCCGCTGGATCATTTGCTCCAAGGTAGTCAACACTTCCCGGGGAGGCGTCACGATTCCTTGAACTTCTCCTGACACGGTCAATAGACGCTGGGGCACATCACCATCCGTCAGTTGGGTTCCGTCATCCGCCAACATGGCAAAGATCAAACGGTCCTCAACCTGATCCAGAGCGTTAATGGTCAATTGGGAGAGCATCAGCCAGCCCGATTTTGGAAGGTTTTCAAGGACCGTCACCTTCCCCTCATGACCTTTAAGGTCGAAAACGATTGTTGCGGCAGGAAGAGTACGATCTATCGCCCGGCGTAACACTGCGTCGGCCAATGGATGATCCAGCCGATACAGATGTGCTTCACTGGAGTGGCGTGGCAGTTCATACCGGCCAAGTGGAATGCCATCGGATGCAAACGGGTGGCTGATCAGGTCAAAACCGGTACCAGACACGAATTGAGCATGACCATTCAACTCATGCCGGGTGAGGTTCATCAACCGCTTTTCAAACTCCTTGAGATAGATTTCCGATACATTTTTGCGAGAACGTAACTTTTCCCGGACCTCATCATCAAAATGCTCCAGGAGTTGCATGTGAGTTCGGGTCATCTCCTCATTGATTTCAGAATCCAGGTCTTGTTGAAGCTGATCAAAAGCGCGTTGTATCTCCTCCGGTCTACGACATCGTTGATAAATTTCAGCAATCCGCTTTTCCAGATCCACACCGGACTCTATTGCCCCCAAAACTTCGTCACTCGCCCCAAACACCCCTTCGAACAGTTTGAACTTTTGGTCCAACAGCTGATAGACGCGTTTATCTGCCTCATTGTTCTTATTAAGGAAATTGACAACAACCACATCATGTTTTTGCCCATAGCGGTGAACACGGCCTATCCGTTGTTCCACCCGTTGTGGATTCCATGGCAGGTCGTAATTGACCAGCAGGGAACAGAACTGGAGGTTAATCCCCTCCGCCCCCGCCTCGGTCGCAATCATGATACGGCCTTGCTCCCTGAAAAAGTCCACCAAAGCTGATCGCATGTCCGCTGACGGCGAACCGGTCACCCGCTCAGTCTCCTTATGCCGTTGCATCCACGCCTGATAGATTTCCTTGGAACGCTGATCGTTGTTGCTGCCGTTGAACAATACAATGCCTTCCGCATGCCGACTGGCTGAAAGCAATCGCACCAGATAATCCTGGGTCTTGCGCGATTCTGTGAAGATGATCGCTTTTTCAGCAGCACCCAACTGCCTGGCTTTATCAAAAGCGACATCCAACGCCCCGATCAACTTGGTACCTTTGGCGTTGCTGGTGATGGCGTTGGCCAAGGCAGCAAAGGATTCCAAATCCCGAATCTCAGATTCAATGTCATCTCGATCAGATGGACTCAGCGATTCATGAGCTTCATCGGCTTCCCATTCGTCAGCGGTGTTGGCAAAGGCATCGTAATCTGCACCAAGATCAATCGCCCGGATGTCATCAGAAGCATCTGTCTCCAATTTTGATTTCAGACGGTTGGCCATTGTGGTTAATGCACCCGCGATGGCAAAGGTCGAGGAGGCCAACAGCTTCCTCAACATCAGTGTCATCAGGGTACGCTGACTGGAAGGTAATGCCCGTAGATTCTCACGTTGAAGATATTCGGAAACCAACTTATAGAGGCGGTCTTCATCCGTTTTCGGCGTGAATTCCTCCAAAATGGGTAATCGAGCAGTGAATTTGACATAGGCCGTCACCTGCCGGCGAAGTGTGCGGTAGCATAGAGTTTTCAGGCGTTGTTTGAGATGATCATATGCTTCCTCATTCAGCTTGGAATACTGCTCACGAAAACTTTTAATATCTCCAAAAGCGTGTTCGTCGATAAAAGTGACCAGACCGTATAATTCCAATAAAGAATTTTGCAAAGGCGTCGCCGTCAGAAGAACCTTGTTGCGGCCCTTGAGCGCATCCCTCAGGGTATTGGCAATGATGTTGGATGGCTTGTAAACGTTGCGCAGTCGATGTGCCTCGTCGATCACCACCAGATCCCAGGGAACCTGCCCGAGATCCTCTTTTTTATTACTGGCGAACTGGAACGAACAGATGACAATTTCATTCTTGCGCTCAAACGGGGAATGGTTCCCATGTTTGACGGACGAATGATAATTTTTCGATTCCAAAATGACGCTTTCGAGGAAAAATTTATCTTTAAGCTCTTGATTCCACTGTTTTCTAAGATTTGACGGCGTAATAATCAAAATGCGGCGCTTCCGTTCGGCCCAATATTGGGACAAAACAAGCCCCGCCTCAATGGTCTTGCCAAGACCCACCTCATCGGCCAATAGAGCCCCCTTGGAAAAGGGGGACTTGAATGCAAACAGCGCCGCATCAACCTGATGCGGATTCAGATCAACCTGGGCTCCAGCAACCGCTACGGCCAACCGCTCCTCACTATCGGATGCATGGCTCCTTGTCAGATCGTAGGCATAATATTTACTATGATAATCAGTTAATTGCATAACGCACGGCCCTCGAATGTTACCCATGCCAAATGGGCTCCGTCAAAGAATAATCCAGATCAACACTACGAACGAAATGCGAAAACAACATTCACGCTTGACATATATATAATATAATATTTTAATTTTTATAGTAAATATAATCACATATTTTACTTCTAATTATTTTATTAATGATATACTAAATGATCTGTCCTGACAAGGATTAAAATTCTGTTCTGTATCAATAACTATGAATGCGCGATGAATCCGCTTGATCGCTTCAGGAAATGGCGCATGACCTGTAGTAAACGAAACACAGAGGCGATATAATAATATATATATTTAGGATTAATTAATTAATAATAATTATTGAAAGAAATACGGGTCTGGAGGATGGAAACAATTCAAAGTTTTTTTTTCAAATCATGATCGATTGATTTATTGAGATATCACGAAAAATAAATATTTTTGACATCATACAAAATCACCCTCATGTTCATTCTGACAGGAATCACCGCTTTGATTGACTCTGCCATCACCTTCCCCATATCATTATAAAAAAAGTATAAATTGTATGACAGATGGGAGAAGGAGCCATGTCTGGAACTTTGACCTTAAGCGTGCGGATCAGTGATGACCTGAAAGACGGCCTGTCAAGGTTGGCCGAATCGACTGGAAGAACCAAATCGTTTTTGGCCAATGAGGCCCTGCGCCGATACCTGAAACAAGAGTCTTGGCAGATACAGGCCATCCAGGAAACCGTCCAGAACGTGGAAACCGCGTCCGAGGATGCGTTTATTGCGCATGAAAGCGTGGAGCAGTGGCTGGCATCCTGGGGTTGCGAGAATGAAATGGAACCGCCCAGATGAGGTTGGCAGGTATTCAAGGGCGATCCTGGACCCTGAAAACGTCCGACAATACATCGGCAACGGATGATCACCGAGGACCACGTCCCCATTCCTCACAAAGTTCTCGGTGGGTGGTCATCGTCCTGAAATTGCTTCAAAAGTCAAATTCTTGGCAAACCAGACACCATGATATGGGACCATATCACTTTTGCAACCAGAAGAAGGAAGGGGGGACTCAGAGGTGAGATGGCTGGGCCGCTAGGATTTGAACCTAGGAATGCCGGAATCAAAATCCGGTGCCTTACCGCTTGGCGACGGCCCAAGAAGATCAACGCGCTTCTTTATATACCGGATTGCCATTCCCGGTCAAATGGATGAATATTGAATGTTCGTCCTTGTTTCACTTGCCAGGCGGGTTGTTCCCGGCTGATCGCTGCACCGGCTCGACGGGCGGTTTCTTCCTCGGCAAACACGCCGAACACCGCAGAACCACTGCCAGACATCAACGTCGTCACAGCACCCCAACGTCGCAATTGATCCGCCACCGATGCAATCACCGGCGTCAACCCCCGTGCCACCGGTTCCAGATCATTTTCAAAAATCAATGGATACCCACCCTCGGGCACCCGTTCCGAGGACGCCTCCAGCCGCACCCTCCCGGCAATCATCTCCGCCGTAACCCCACGGTAGACCGTCGCCGTCGCCAGGGTCACCCCCGGATGGACCACCACCAATTCCAACTCAGGAGTATCGGGACACCGGGTGATTTTTTCTCCAATCCCCGCCACCCGCGCCGAACCACCACCAAGAAAAAACGGAATGTCCGCCCCCAGTTGCACGCCCAAGTCGCACAGCTGCGCCAATGACCGGTTCACCCCCCACATCCGGTTCAAGGCCAACAAAATCACCGCCGCATCCGACGACCCACCCCCCAGTCCGGCCCCATGGGGAATCGACTTGAACAAACGGATCCGCGCCCCCGATTCAACCCCCGCCCCCCTCTTGAGTTGCATCGCGGCCCGGTATACCAGATTGTCCTCCTGTGCGGCCGTCACCGCCGGCTGACATTCAAGAAAAATCTCCCCATCCGGCCGGCACGAAACCTCAAGCCGGTCAAACCACGGAAAGAAGGTCATTCCACTTTCAATCAGGTGATACCCATCTTCCCTGCGACCCATCACCTTCAGATCAAGATTGACCTTGGCAGGAGCGGAAAAACTTCGAATCATGGCGCGATGCGATCACCCAGTTCGGGATACAGGACCGGAAAGGACGGCAAGGCGGCCCCGTCCTCAGACACCCCGGACGAACCCTTGAAAAATTTCCACTCACTGAAAGACATCGTCAGCATCGAACCGTCATCATCAAGACGAATCTCCACCTGCTCCGGCATCAATACCGGATCACCCGGATTCCTTTTCCGCTCTGGCCAGCCGTAGTCGACCACAAAGCTTCTTCCCGCTACACCGGTACGACGGCGTTGCTTCAACAAACCGTTGGTCCCATTGACCGACAAGGTTTCACCCACACGAGTCACCCCCGACAGCGCCCCCTCGTCCCAGGTCACCTCCCCCTCCAAATTTCCCGCACAACCGATCATCGCCGGATACAACCATGCCGGATTGAACGCCAACCCCGTCAACGCCGCCATCCCTTCACTGTCCGCCGCCACCTCCATCCGAACCCGATCACGCGACTGGACCAAACGCAGCCAATCCGGCACCATGGTCAGTTCCATGACGACATTCTTGAACGGACCAAAGACCCGCATCCGTATCCACCGGTTCCCCTTCCCTTCCAACTCCATGCGATGGCGACGCACATCATCCTTCAACCTGATTTCCATGCTCCCATCAACATGCCACCCCCCCAAAAAACGCCGTCGCAAATCCTGGTCCTGACGAAACTGCCTGAGGGTCCGTTGCTGCTCAACAGAGCCCGCATCCGACCCCGCCATTCCCGACCCATCCGAAACCGGTCCCCCTGCACAACCTGCAAGCAGCAGTGCCAGGACACAACCCATCCAACACCGCACACTCAAAAACCATTCCATGCGTAAACCCATTGCCATCTCATTTTTTCGCTTCGTTGCGGTTGATCTTTTTTTGCAATTCTTCATTGCTTGCATCCAGCGACAATGCCTTCTTCCATACTTCAAGCGCCTCATCCTTCTTGCCCATGGCAAACAGGATGTCACCCAAATGTTCGCGAATGACCGGATCATCAGCTTCCAGGCGCACCGCCTCCCGCATACGCACCAAAGCCTCCTCCAACCGGTTCAGACGATACAACACCCACCCCAGACTGTCGGAAATGAATCCATCCCCCGGAGCCAGTTGTGACGCCTTCTGTATCAGTTGATACGCCTCCTCCAAATGTTCTCCCCGATCAGCCCAACTATACCCCAGATAATTCAATCCATGGGCATCGTCGGGATTGCGTTCGACATAGACCTTCAGATCCCTTTCCGCTTCAGGCCAACGTTTCAATTTATCCAGGGCCATCGCACGGTTGAACAACAAACGGTCATGCCCCGCATCCAGTGCCAATCCCTCCGTACAGGTCGCAATCACCGCTTCGAACTGGTTGGCTTGAAGCTGCAGGATGCTCAACGCACCATAAAGGTCGGTATTCTTTTTATCTTCATTCAGCAATTGCTGAATTTTATTAATGCCCGCCTCCAGATTACCCTTGGAAACGTTCAGAAATGCCAACCGCAACTGGGCTTCAGCAAAGAAAGGATCACCCTTTTTGATCTTTTCATACGTCGTTTGCGCCTCATCATCCCGATTGGTCGCCTCCAGGGCCTGCCCCAGGTAATACAAAACCGTACTGTTCTCCGGTTGCGTCGCCTCCACCAGCCGGAGTTCGACGACCGCTTCCTCATATTTTTTTTCGCTGACCAGCAGCAAACCTGTCGTCAACCGGGCTTGAAGGCTGTCAGGTGCCAGTTTGGTGATGGCGCGAAATTCCTCCAATGCCCCCACCCGATCATTGCGCTTGAGCAACAACCGTCCCAACCGACCGTGGATCGCCTTGTTGTCGGGATGGGTCTCCAAATATTCCCGATACAGCTTTTCCGCTTCCTCAGGCCGTTTCATTTCCTGAAGCGCCGCTCCGACTGCCAATACCGGCTCAATTTCGTCAGGATCGGCAGCTCGCGCCGCCTGGAACGATTTGAGTGCCTGTTCAATATCAGGAACGCTCACATACGCCCGTCCCAGGGCCAGATGGGCCTTCCAACCCAACTCCTTGTCCGTGAACAAAGGCGCCAGGACCACTTGGGCCTTGTCGATTTTTTTGAGCCGACCATACAACTGCGCCAGCAACAACCGCGCCGCATGGTGTTCCGGCTCCCCTTTGAGGAGAATCTCATAGTGGGTGACCGCCTTGTCATACTCCTTGCGCGCAGTCAACAACCCCGCCAGCAAAAACCTGGCCTTGCGATGATCCGGGGCACGTTTCACCACCTCGGTCGTGTAACGAACCGCCTGATCCAGATCACCCCGCTGCGTCGCCAGATGGGCGACGATCAGATTGGCCTCGACCGATTCAGGATCGCTTTCGGCAACCCGGATAAATGCCTTCTCGGCCAGTTGCCACTTGTTTTCACGCAAATAAAGCTGACCCAGCATATAAAAAAAGACGGTATCGGTGTTTTCATCCAGATTGGCAAACGGATCCACCTCTTCGACCGCCCCCCCCTCCTCGGTCACCTCCACCGCCAACCCACCCATCGGATCGACCGATTGCAGTTCATCCGCTCCATCCGATGGCAAGACCCCCTCCGAACCATCGAACTCCATCCCATCTCCCTGGCGTTCCTCCTGCGGAACTCCGCCTTCCGGTTCTCCCGCAGCAACAGAATCGGCCACCGGCGGCGTCCAGACACACGCCCCCAGGGACAACAGGAACGCGACACCGATTCCGACAAAATGTGATGTTTTTTTATGGCGCAAAGGCCGAGGGTGTGAAACCATCATCCTGAAAGATATCCAAAAAGTTGTCTCTGCCAAATTTCTCAAACCCGACCCGGACCCGTTCCCTGCGACAATCCCTGACTTTCCCACTGATACCCGAACTCCCATCACCCGGGGCTGCGGATCATCGACCCCGGTCAGCCCGCCGTTCCCAACCGTTCCAACTCCAACAATAATTCACCAAGATCCAGATTGTACGTCCTCACAACATCCGCCAACGTGTCCACCTGTGACGCCAGACAGGAGCCGCAGTCGATCCCCCGATTACGCAAAATCCCCGCCAATTGTGGGTTTTCACGAATCAGTTGCGCCATGTTCTTGCTCAAGTCAAGATTTGACATACCCGCTTCACCACCCCCTTCAGCCGGACAATTGCGATGGACTTCGATCCCATGGACATCAAACCAATCGATGACAAACCGACCTCTTTCGTGAAACCAGACTTGCAACCGATCATCGAAGCTGGTATGGTACTACTTTTTCATTATTTCTTCCAGGCAAATTTACATTAACAGCAAGAGGAAAGCCGTGGCCAGAAAACATGTCCTCGGAGGCAAAGCCCCACAAACCGGCAATAAAGTCTCCCATTCCAACCGAAAATCACGGAGAAAATGGCTCCCCAACATGCAGAAAAAAGCGGTTTACAGCATGGCTTTGGGAAGAAGTATCCGCCTGTCCATGCCCGCCAGCCTGATTCGAACACTCGATTTCGCCGGCGGTTTGGACAATTTTCTCCTTTCACAATCGACCGAAGATTTAAGCCGGTCCATGCGCAGGTTGCAAGCCTTGATTCGTGAACAGGTGCAAAAAGAATAAGAATCAGGCAGACCATCTGCGGGCGAGACCGGACTTCTGGAGGAAATGCCAGAATAAGATCGAAACCGAACAGGGGGGGCAATTTTCCAAGCCCCCTTTTTTCTTTCAATGATTCCAATGCAAAGGGGGTGCTGAACAGTTACTTTTCTTGATTATTTATGGCTCTTCTAGCGTTAGATGTGGTTGAATTGTGGAACCATTGCAAAACAGTAACTATTTCTACTTTATCACATTCATTAATCAGGGATTGTTGACACTCAAAAAATTATTGAAAGAAAAAAGGGGGCTTAAGGGATTGCCCCCAGGGTGTTGAT
>PEAN01000140.1 GCA_002753735.1 Magnetococcales bacterium DCbin4 | reverse complement strand
CTGATGATGGCCTACAGTCCGCTGAAACGAATCACCATGTTGTACAACAATCTGCAAAGTGGCATGGCGGCAGCGCAGCGGGTGTTCGAACTGATGGATACCCCTGCCGCCATCGTCGAACGTCCCGGGGCGGTGATTCCACCGCCGATCCGGGAATCGATTCGCTACGAGGGGGTCCGTTTTCGTTATGAATCCAGCGATCACGACATTCTTTCGGAGATCGAGCTGACGATCGGCAAAGGGGAAAAGGTGGCCCTGGTCGGGCAGAGCGGCAGCGGCAAGACGACGCTGGTGCAACTGTTGCCGCGATTGTTCGACGTCGGTTCGGGGCGGATCGTCATCGATGGCGTGGACATTCGCGACATGACCCTGGACGGTTTGCGCGGTCAGATCGCCATTGTCAATCAGGAAAACCAGTTGTTCAACGATACCATCCGCAACAACATTGCCTACGGACGGATGGATGCCGGTCCGGACGAGGTGGAACGGGCGGCGCGGATGGCCAATGCCTGGGAGTTCATTCAGGAGTTGCCGGAGGGGATTCATACGCGGGTGGGCAACCGGGGATTGATGCTGTCCGGGGGGCAACGGCAACGGATCGCCATCGCCCGGGCCTTGCTCAAGCCCGCCTCCATCCTGATCCTTGACGAGGCGACCAGCGCCCTGGACAGCGAAAACGAACGTCTGGTGCAGGATGCCCTGGATCGTCTGATCGATGCCTACACGACCCTGGTGATCGCCCATCGCCTGTCCACGGTTCGCAATGCCGACCGGATCGTGGTTCTGAACCAGGGACGGGTGGTGGAACAGGGGACCCATGAGCATTTGTTGGGGTTGAATGGTGAGTATGCGCGGCTTCATACCCTGCAATTCCTGAAGAACACGTCCCCGGAAACACCATGAATTCCCGAAAACTTCTGCGCATCGTGCATACGGAGGCCTCGATGGGCTGGGGCGGCCAGGAAATCCGCATCCTGAGCGAAAGCAGGGCCATGGCGGCGCGTGGTCACGAAGTTCAATTATTGTGTCCCGCCGAATCGAGAATCGCCCTGGAGGGACAACGCGCTGGTGTGCCGGTGATCCTTGTTCCCATCGGAAGAAAAAATCTGGCGGGATTATGGTCGGTCCGTTCGTGGCTTGCTTCCCATCCGGTCGATGTTGTGGTGACGCACAGTTCGACCGACAGTTGGCTGGTGGCGCTGGCCTCGCAAACCCTGGCCCGTCCCGCCCCCATCGTCCGTCTGCGGCATGTCTCCACCGAGGTTCCCGACAATCTGCCGACCCGTTGGCTTTATACCCGGGCGAGCCGTCATATCGTCACTACCGGGACCTCCATCCGGGAGCGTTTGATCACGGTCAACCGCTATCCGGAGGATCAGATCACCTCCATCCCGACGGGAATCGACCTGAAACAATTTACTCCTGGCGACCGGCGGGGGGCACGGTCGAAACTCGGTCTGCCGGAGGAGGATACGATCATTGGGATTGTGGCGACATTGCGCAGTTGGAAAGGACATCGGTACCTTCTGGAGGCGTTTCGGGAATTTCATTCATCCTGTTCCGACGTTTTCCGTCCACGGTTGGTCGTCGTGGGGGATGGTCCGCAGGAGGAGAGCCTTCATCGACAGGCGAAGGACCTGGGCATCGAGGATCGGGTTCACTTTGCCGGTTATCAGCGCGACCCGGTGGCGTGGTTGCATGCCATGGATGTGTTTGCCCTTCCCTCCTATGGCAACGAAGGGGTTCCCCAGGCGTTGATGCAGGCGATGGCCTGTGGTTTGCCCGTGGTCAGCACCCCGGTGGGATCCATTCCCGAGATTCTCACAACGGAGGTCAATGGACTTCTGGTCCGTCCCAGGGACAGTGGGGCGTTGACGGCTGCTCTTGAAAGGATTCTTCGCGATCAGGCGTTGGCGGAAGGGTTGGGTCGGAACGCGCTGGCGCTGGCGCGGGAACGCTTTGGGCTGGATCGGATGGTGGCGGATATGGAGCAATTGCTTGGGCGTGTCGCCGAACAGGATTCCGTTTTTTGGTGAGAAGCGCCCTTTCCAGAAAGGATCATTGGCGGGAGCGCTGCAAACATGAAACAGTGGGGAAGCACGTTGAAATGGCAATTCACAACTGAAACCGCTCGGACCAAGTTGGCTCGACTTTACCCATCAAACAAGCCCGGTTAGGTCATTAGGAAGGTAAACGGTTACACGACTCCGCACACACCCGCACCTGATTGCGCCCTCCCCGTTTGGCCTCGTAAAGGGCCTGATCGGCCCGTTCGAGGGCAAAATCCAGGGTGGTTTCCCCGAGACGCCACATCGACACCCCCGAACTGACGGTAAACGAAAAACTCCCCCCCTCGTATTCAACCTCAATTCTCGACAACAACGCACGCAACCGTTCGGCAAGGTTTTTTCCATCCTCGATTCCCGTCTCCGGCAACAACAGGGCAAACTCTTCACCCCCCAACCGAGCCAGGACATCGTTGACCCGCAACTGTCCCTGAATCTCCAGGACCAGACGTTTCAAGGCAATATCGCCGCTGCTGTGTCCATGAACATCATTGATTTTCTTGAAATGATCGATGTCGATCATAACCACGGTCAGCAACAGGGACGGATTCCGTGTCGCCCGATGGATTTCCTTCAAGGCGATGTCGTTAAAATGGCGTCGATTGAAGGCATTGGTCAGCGGATCGGTATTGGCCATGCACCGCAGGCGTTCCTCCATCTCCTTTTGCAGGGAAATGTCGATGATCACCCCATTGAAGACGATCTCGTCATCACCCACCGCCACCGGACGGGAAACACTGCGCCACCATTTGTCGTATCCTTCCCGGGTCACGAAACGTCCCTCGAACGACCATTCCGATTTGCGCTCGAACGCCTTGCGGATCGTATCCCGAAACGGTTGCAGGTCTTCAGGATGAATGTTGAACGCTCGCCAATCCCGTTCCAGATCCTCGGGCGGAATGCCATA
>PEAN01000033.1 GCA_002753735.1 Magnetococcales bacterium DCbin4 | reverse complement strand
GGGGCAATCCCCCAGACCCCTTTTTTCTTTCAATATTCCTATGTATATCAGTCAATTGCCAGCCATCCTCTCCAGTTAATGAATGTGACGGAGTAGAAGTAATTGTTCCGTATCCGCCTATTTCGGTGCGGCGGCAACACCCCACGCGCCATGACACTACCCCGAAAACCGTCCCGAGGTCCATCCCCGAGGTCGCAAACCCGAGGTCTCAGGGTTTCCCAATCGGTTCCACCGGTGTGGAGGGGCCATTCAATAAAGAATCGGACGATGTTCCACGAACCGTTCCCTGGGGAAGGAGTCGTTGAAACAGGGGGGAGGACAAGCTGGGAAGTTGAAATTCATCGCCCACTTTCGTTTCGTGGGGAATCGCATACCGATGTATTTCAAACCCGATGATATCGGCCAGGATATACTGTGGAAAAGTTGTGATATACGTATTATAGATTCTCACTTTATTATTATATTCGCTCCGGCGTGTAATGATGCGATCCTCCATTTGCACCAGTTTGTCCATCAATTGCTGATAGGTCACCGAGGACCGGATGTCGGGATGGCGTTCCACCAGGGCAAGCAGACGGGTCATGGATGCCGCACCATTGGCCGCCACATTTTCTGCACCGCTCCCGGGAGACGCCATGCCACCGGAAGGAGACGACGGCCGGGACGCCGGGTCCTGCTTCGAATCGCGCACCCTCATGGAGGAACGCACATCCGCAACATGACGAAAAACTTCCTGTTCCAGGGCGGCGTGATTGAGGGTCAGGTTGACCAGGTTGGCATAAAGATTGGTTCTGAGTTGCAAGGCGTTGATGACACGCCCATTCATCGAAAACACCTCTTCTTCCATCGCCACCATCTTGTTAAATTTATTGATGACCGTAAACCCGAACAGGACCACTGCACAGATGGAAAGAATGGTAATGAGCATCTTCCCCTTGATGGGGCGGAGGTGGATGCGTGTCGATTCAAATTCTTCCTTGAACCATTGGCGCAACAACCGCCGCATGTTGGCCCTGCGCCGGAGATGAGACGCTTCCAGACCCATCTCTTCCATGGGATCAATAGAGTCAACGGGAGGTTTGGCCACAATCGGTCAACTCCAGGTTTAAGTACCGTTGCCTTGAGAGCGATTCCTTCAAACAATTTATCGACAATTGAACTACTTTCTCATCCAAAGAGCAAGTTTTGGGGTATTTCCATCGGTTTGAACCACTGCCATGAGGTATTTGGAAGCGCCCATCACCGAATAATGAGGAGCGGGTCCGCCCGAAACTTCACCCGCGCCAGAGACAGTCACGTTTCCAAAATGTTCTACAGCATTTTTGACAACTATTTTTTTCTTCGGGATCATAGGATGCTTGAACCGTTGATGACCGAATATTCTCAATATTCCCATTCCGCAGTAAGTATCCCCCGGCAAAGCCTGGGGATCACCCATTTCATTCATACCTGCAATTGCCATTATTTCAAACAAACATGATTGATAAAAGCTGGAAACAGGCACGAATAATACTCGAAAGCACCTGAATTCCGTGGAATGAATTTTTGGAACAACCGATGATCAATGGCCTATGGTTCAACGTCTTTGCCCCGTGCAAACTCCCGAATGCAGTGGCCCACCATGAACCGTCCCCCCGTTCCCCACAAACCACTGATCATGGCGGCGGCACGGGCGCCACTGGCAGCAATGGCGGCCAGGTGTTCCGGCTGAATCCCCCCGATGGCCACCACCGGTTTTCCACTCTCCACCACCGCCGCCGCCAGACCTTCGAGACCACAGGGCGCCCTGGCATCGGGTTTGGAATCGGTTTTGAACAATGGGCCAAAACCGACATAATCCACCGCCATGGCCAAGGAATCGACAATTTCGAGCCGATTATGGGTGGACAGGCCGATGAGGTGATCGGATCCGAGCACGGCCCGGCATTCGGCAACGGTCATGTCCTCCTGCCCGACATGGACCCCATCGGCCCCCAGTTCGGTCACCAGGTCCAGATGATCGTTGAGGACGATCCGCACCTGTTCCATTTCCCCCCGCATGAGGTCGATCCAACGTTCAAAAAACCCCCGACAACGCAACCGGGAATCCTTGCAGCGCAGTTGCACCAGCCGGATACCGGCGATTTCCATGTCGCGGACCAATCGGACACGCTCCGAGGCAGGCCAGGTTTCTTCATGCAGGTGTCGTTGCAACCAACCCGCATCAAGAATGGGATAGATCCCCGAGGAAAACAAATCGGAACCGGTCATAAGGCACTGAAGAATTCCTGATCGATGGTTTCGGAGTCACCCAGATTCAGGGATACCAGACGTCGCAGATGAGAAAAGCTCTCCAGATCGATGTCCTGGAATTGAATGGCCGCCCCACGACTGGCGGAAGAATGCACAACCTTGCCCCGGATCTCCATCTGAATGTCGCCCAGGTTCAATTCCCCCTGAACGACATCGCCCATGCGTGGCAGGAGGTGTCCTTGAAACAACATCCCCCTGAGGCTGATGTCGCTGAACGCCCCTTTGAAGTTTTGCCTGTCCTGATTGGTCAGGAGAATGTCATGGTTAAAGTTGACCCGGGAAAAATGTCTTCTTTCATTATGATCCCGAACTTGATCATTCATGATCCACCCCCAAGGATTTTTTGATGTGAGTCGCCTGGCCGGACTTCAACCGGGCCCCATATTGAGTCACCAGTTGCGCCGAGGCATGAATGGCCAGAAGGCCCGCCTGATACAGGGAACGACCCTGCGTCATACCATACAGGAAAGCACCGGCAAAAAGATCCCCCGCGCCATTGGTATCCACCGCCTTGACCTCAATTCCCGGGAGATTCAATTCTTCGCCCTGATGATAAAGCCTGGCACCGCGGGCTCCCAAGGTCAGACAAAAAGAACGGGCGATTTCCCGTAGACGCCGGGTGGCAATTTCCAGCGAATCGGTACCGGCATAACAAAGTGCCTCGTTTTCATTGCAGAACAGCAGGTCGATCCCCCCGGAAACGATGGCATCCACCCCCTCGCGGAAATAATTGATCATGGAGACATCGGAAAAGGTCAGCGCCGTCCTGACCCCATGAGATCTGGCCATGGCAGCCGCTTCCACCGCCGCCCTGCGCGTCACCTCAGCGGAGACCAGATACCCTTCGACATAGAGATATTTTGCCTGCCGCAACGCATGTTCCGACAGATTTTCGACCGAAAAGGTTTCAGAAACCCCCAGGTGCGTACACATGGTGCGTTCGGCATCAGGAGTGATCATCACCATGCAGCGACCCGTCACCCCTTGGGCGGGATCGCAGAGGCTGGCATCATTTTCCACACCATTGGCCCGCATGTCCGCGATAAAGAAACGCCCCAGTTCATCATCCGCAGTTTTGCAGGAATGAAAACAACGGCCCCCCAATTGGGCGAGACCGATCATGGTATTGGCGGACGAGCCCCCTGAAGAACGGTGAACCATCTGGTTTTTGAGCCGTTCCTGGAGGAGATCCTGCCGCTGGCCATCGACCAGGGTCATGGATCCTTTTTGCAGGCCGACCTCCTTGAGAAAGGAGTCATCCACATGGCACTCGATATCGACCAGGGCATGACCGATACCGTAGACATCATAAATTTTCATGCAATTCACTTTCCATCAGGTTGGCATGGTGTTACATCGGGATTCCGGCAGCGGTCACGATTCAAAGGCATGGCCATCAACCGCCGCAGCAAGGCCGGATGAAGCTGCCCATTGGTTGCCAATACCGCGGACAACCTGGGCAAGGTCTGGTTGAAGACGAGGCGTGCCCCATCCTTGTCGGTGACCTGGCCATGGGCTTCACGCACCAACAGATCACCCGCAGCGATATCCCACTCGTTTTTTGGGGTCAGGGTAAAGGTGAGATCGGCTCGGCCTTCGGCCAGGAGAGAGAGTTTATAGGCAATGGAACCGGTCGTTCTCAGGGCGAATTCATCCTTGAAGGAGGCCCAATCACCCCGTTCGGTTTCAGAACGGCTGGCAAGACACGCAGCCCCGGCCAGATGGGTGGTCCGGGTCGTTTGGATCGGCATGTCGTTTTTGCGACTTCCCTTGCCGGCAATCGCAGTGAACAGTTCATCCTTGGCGGGATTGAACAGGCAGGCCAGGATGGGCAGGCCCTCCTCGACCAGGGCGATGGAGACGGCGAATTCAGGGACGCCCCGGATGAACTCCTTGGTGCCATCAAGGGGGTCGACAATCCAAATGCGTTTTTTTGCGAGGCGGTCAACGGAATCAATCGTCTCTTCGGACAGCCAGCCATAATCGGGAGTCTCGGACATCAAGGTCTGTTGAATGACCTCATTGGCTTCGGTATCGGCCCGGGTCAGGGGATGATCATGAGATTTCTGGGTGATCTCCGCTGCGGCGGAAACCTCCGCCCCGGGGCGGAAATAATGCATGATCCGCCCACCCGCAGCCCGGGCGGCCCGAATCATGGCAGAAAGTAATTGAGTGTTGTCGTTCATCCGTCCAGGTGTCCAGAGACATTCCCTCCCCTTGATTGAGATGGGCATAGACCACATTTTAATTCGAGTATACTTCATTGACACGGGTTTTGTCACCTTGAACCCACCCCCACTATAAAGAACAATCAAGGAGAAGAATGGGTTCCCACCGACGCCTGGTCATGAGTGGGCATGCTGGGAACAACAAATTTCAAGCATGCCGGGGATTACCGATGGTCCCGCCAGCAGGCGAGATCCCGAGCGATGTGCGCGATGACCGGGGCCCAGGAATCGGGATCGGTCTGGCGATACAGGAGGGCACTGGGATACCAGGGGGCCCGGGTTCCCTCCGCCAACCAGCGCCATTCCGAGGCATGAGGGATCATCACCCAGACCGGCTTTCCCATGGCGCCAGCCAGGTGGGCCGCAGCGGTTTCCATGCTGATGATCAGGTCAAGACCGGCCATGATGGCAGCCGTGGCGGCAAAATCGGTCAACAGCGGCCCGGTATCCACCACCGGCAGCCCCTCCAGTTCCCCGGGATGCAGATCCTTCTGCAACGAAAGAAAACAAATGCCCGGCAGCGAAAGCAAAGGTTCCAATGCCTGTGCCGTCAACTGTCCACGCGACTTCCCACGCCAGATCACCCCCACGGCAGGATGCCAGGGAGGCGGATTCCATCCCGTCCCCGCTCCATCTGCCGGAGGGATCAGGTACGGAACCTCCCGGGGAATGGTGTGCAACCGGGTATCGAAAAGATGCGGCAACGACATCATGGGGACACAACAGTCGGCATGGGGCAAGGAAGTCCCGGAAGCAACCGCCTCCTCGACCGACGGCATGGCGGCGAACAACCGACGCAGAAGGGGATCACACAACACCCGGACCCGCCCCCCCTTCCGGGCCAACAGCCCCGCATAACGAATCATCTGGATGGCATCCCCGAATCCCTGTTCCTGGATCACAAGGATCGTCCGCCCGTGTAACGCCTCCCCCTGCCAGAGCGGATAGGGCAAGGTTTTTGTCACCTCCCGATAATGGCGTGACCGCCAACGCCATTCATTTTCCCGCCATCCCTCTTCGTATTCCCCCAACATCAACAAGGCACGGCTCAAATTATAATGAATATCAGCATCTTCAGGATCCAGTGCCAGCCCGGCTCGATAACATGTCACCCCCTCCCGGGGATTTTTGCGTGCCACACGGCACACCCCCAGATCACCATGCAATGACGCATTGTCGGGATCGCCAAGCAATGCCTGTTCAAAAAGGGGTTCCGCCAGTTCGGGACGCTTCATCACCATGTGCAGACGCGCCAGATTGGCCAGGGTTTCCGGATGATCGGGTTGCAGAACCAGACTGTGTTCGTAATCGGCGCGGCATTCCTCATACCGGCCAAGCTGATAATGGACCAAACCACGATGGTTGAAATAATCCCAGGAATCGGGCACAAGTTGACAGGCGCGATCCAGGGATGCCAATGCCTCAAGCGCCTGTCCCGCCTGATGGCGGGCGACACCCGATAAAAACCAGGCTTCGGCATTCCCGGGATCCTGTTCCAGCACCCTGGCAGCGATCTCCATGGTTTTGACGGGGCGCCCCCCCTGAAGATGGTCAAGCGCCTTCTTCAAGGCCAGAATGTGTTGAATATTCATGACATCAGAGTAACGCTCCCTTGAGGACAAGGCAAGTCACCGCTATAAAATCGATCATGGATACCGGAAAGAGAAAAAAACCAGAAAACCAAACCCCTTCGGGTGGGTTCATCCCCATTGACCAGGTCATTGCCAAACTGACCGCCTCCTTCATGGAACGGCCACGGGGTAAAGCCCGGTTCCTGAGCGCCATCTGGTCCCGGGCCGTTGGAGAACAGATGGCCAGACATTCGCAGCCGGAACGGCTCACCAACGGCCTTCTGACCGTTCGGGTCGATTCGCCCGTCTGGGCGACACAAATGATCCATATGAAACCCGGATTGCTTGCAGCCATCCAAAAATGCAGTCCTGACAGTCGCATTCGCGACCTGCGCCTGATCCAGGGAACCTTGCGCACCTCCATCGACAACCGCGTACAGCGTCCCGCCGAACAACTTCCGCCACCCCTTCCCGAAGAATCGGACAAGGCAACCCGCATGGTCGCCTCCGTATCCGACCCCGACCTGCGCAATGCCCTGGGCCGACTCTATCAAACCATTCTGGTCCGCCGCCGCTGCGGCTGACGACCAACCGTTTCAAACGACACCAACCCCAAACGCACGACAAAGATTTGCGTTCCGCATTTTTAAAAGATATAAATGCTGGTATAAACAGTTTGATTGGCGTGCGAAGATAACCACCCCGGATCCTGGTGTCAAATCCCCAGGCCCGGACACCGATAACCCATACCGTGATCGATATGGCGCACATGAAGGATAAGAAAGCAACGGTCGTAATGGTGCATGGTCTTTGGTTGGACGGGACGGAACTCAAACCATTGGCCAAAAAGCTGGAAAAACACGGCTACCATACGTTGTTCTTCAGATATCCCACCGTTCGGGCTGGATTGTTGGACAATGCCAACAGCCTTTGGCGTTTCCTGGAAACCACGTTCGGCAAGGACATGATTCAGGCGAAAAACGCCCCACCGGTCCACCTGGTCTGCCACAGCCTGGGAGGATTGGTTGCATTGCACATGCTCTACCAACATCCCCAGGCCGTCGTGGGACGAATGGTCGCCATGGCAACTCCGTTTCGCGGTTGTCTGGCCGCCAGGCGCCTGAGCCGCTGGCCGTTTGGCAGCCTTTTGCTGGGTGGCAGCATGGATCAGGGGTTGTATTCGGGAGGCCCCCGTTCCGCCCCCCCCGGACGGGAAATTGGCGTCATCGCCGGCAAACTCCCCCTGGGATTGAGTCATCTGGTCCTGGGGATGGAAGGTCCCAGCGATGGTACGGTACAGGTGGCCGAAACCTGCCTTGAAGGTGCACAGCATACAACAGTGGACCACATCCACCTGGGAATGGTACTCTCCCGCAGAACTGCGCAACTGACGCATCATTTCCTGGAGACGGGTAAGTTCTATTGACAAAACCCGTACCGTTTCTGTAACCCATGAGGTAGTGCTTTGGAACACAAGAAAAAACGATTGGGCAGGGTTCTGGTCTTGACCGGCAATGGCAAGGGGAAATCCAGCAGCGCATTCGGCATGGCGTTTCGTGCCGCCGGATGGGGCATGAAGGTCTGCGTCATTCAATTCATCAAGGGGGCTTGGCCCACCGGTGAGGAAAAAGCAGCCAAATTGTTCGACAACATGGAATGGTACGCCCTTGGTGACGGATTTACCTGGAAAACCGAGGATCCTGAAGGGGATCGGAAAAAAAGCCGGGAAATCTGGGATTTTTGTCGGCAAAAAGCCCTTTCGGGTGAATTTGATCTGGTCGTCTTCGATGAAATCAACATGGCACTGGGATTTGGTTGGCTGACCGACGAAGAAGTGGTTCACTTCATCCAGGAAGAACGCCCGAAATCGCTCCACCTGATCATGACCGGACGCAATGCGCCCAAGGCCATCATGGATGCTGCCGACACGGTGACAGAGATGGTTGAAATCAAACACGCCTTCAACGCCGGCATCAAAGCCTGCAAAGGTGTGGAATTTTGATTCGATCCCTTTTGGGCAACAATGGTAACGGTACCATTGTTTCGCCCGTGCGTTCATCGATCCCCTGGATCCCATGAACGTATTGGAAAACATTGTCGTTGGAGAACGGTGGCCTCATGGAAAACAAGGATCGCCCAACCAAAAAGATTCTCGTTGTTGATGACATTCCCGATTTTCGTGAATTGATGATGGATGTCCTGGATCGGGCTGGATATCAATGCATCATGGCCGACAACGCCGAGCAGGCCCGCCTCATGATCGAAGAGGAACGTCCTGACATCATCCTTCTGGACTGGGTCATGCCGGGGGTGTCGGGGGTGGAACTGCTGCGTTATCTGAAAGCCAAGGTCACCTACGCCCAGATTCCCATCATCATGGTGACGGCGCGGGACAGTGAAGAAGACCGGTTGCGGGTGTTGGAGATCGGGGCTGACGACTATATCGTCAAACCGTTTAAACCCCCTGTTCTGGTAGCACGCATTCAGGCATTGCTCAATCAGGGAACCTCAGGTGCGGACGGCACGATCCGGATGGCGGATCTGCTTCTGGATCTCAAGGAACAGACCGTCATTGCGGGAATGCCTCCTGCAAAAATCGACCTGGGACGGATTGCTTTTCGGATTCTGGCCTTTTTCATGACCAATCCCGATGTCATTCACGGACGGGACAGTGTTCTTAAACAGGTCTGGGGAGGAGATGACAAGGTTGGAGGACGAACCGTGGATGTCTATGTCCGCCATTTGCGCAAGGCGTTGGAACCGTGGGGACACCACCACCGCATCGAAACCGTCCGGGGTTCCGGATACCGTTTTTCCAGCGCTGCCGAGGTCGTCGCCAACGCGGCACCGTGAACAGGATCGAATACTGGTTCTACTTTGTCAGATTCATCAATTGGGGAGGATGACTGGCAATTAACTGATATGTATAAAAATATCGATAGAAAAAAGGCTCTGGGGGCAATCCCCCGGACCCCTTTTCTCTTTCATTGATTTTTTGAGTGTCAATCATTCCTGATTAATGAATGTGACAAAGGAAAACCATAAGACCTTTGAACGGTAGCGACAGCGACGTAACTCTAGACGATTCATCTGATGGAGCAGCAGACGTATTCGTTATGAGTGGGGCGGCGTCCGCCGTTTCCAGAACATGATTTTGCCACAATGGGTACATTTTTTAACGTTGGCCAGGAAATAAATCAGGCCGATGCAGACAAACATGGGCAGGATGATACGCAGCGCCGCAATCATGGGCCCCATCCGGACATCTTCACGAATGATGTCCGCATGATTGCTCGACAATCCCAGGAGGGTCACTCCGATGATTAAAAGCCCGCCGATGAAAATAAGAACACGACTTTTCACCAAGGGTTTGGTTTGATGATTCATGATGGGGCTGCCTATTGAGAATGATTTCAAGACCAATCGCTGTTCACGTTGTGCAAGAACGTACAACTTTCAGCAACAATGTTTGAAAGAGTCCGTTCTTCATGTCCCGGCACCCTCTGAATCTTCCGCCAAAGGACATCCATCCTTCACTTGCATGCTAAACATGGATCCTTTCTGACGCAAGGGGGAAAATCTCATTGAGATGAACAATTTACAATCATATTTTTTTGTAAGCGTATCAGAAAAACTATATACGGATCCTTCCTCAAGCGATTCATGATCTTTTGATATTCCATGTGGACTCAAGGGGAGGAAACGCAAGCAGTATACACCCACGCCAAAATCGCCCCTGTTGAAGCAGTCCGGAGGGCCACCCGGGGCAGTACCCTGTTTTTAATCGGCATGATCGCCATGCTGTTGGCACTGTTCCACATCAGGGGAGAGGGAGCACTCCCCCCCGTCGCAGCATCCTGGATGTTGCTGTCCTTTGCTGTTTGGATTCAGGTTTCGAGAAAAAGTTCCCTCTGGCCGGCAGTGTTTGGCATGATGGCGGCGATTATTGCCGTCAACTTCAATTTGGAAGTGCCCCGGGAATTGCCGAATGAGGCGTATGAACGCCCTCATCGCCTTCAGGGGGTCATCATGGATCGAGTGGATCGTTACGATTCAGTTTTATTGGACTTGGGCCACCTTGACTGGCCGGAGAAGGGATGGAGCAGTTCGGATCAAATCCGGCTGACCGTCCATCATGAACAGGTTGGCATGGTGCAACCGGGTGACCGGATCGAGGCGAAGGTGCGCCTGCGTCGCCCTGAAGGCAACCGGGTCCCGGGAAGCCTGGATTATGGCGCCTGGCTCCAACGTCACGGTTATGTTGCAACGGGTTATCTGGCACGCAATGCATCACTCATCCCGATCGGATATGCGCAGACCGCTTATTGGAACCGTCTGCGCAGTCAGATTTCGCGTTGGATCGTGTCACGCTTGCCACCCACCAGTGAAGGGTTGGCCGAAGGGTTGTTGGTGGGGAAGCGGGGACTGATCAGCGAACGGCTCAATGACGCCTTGCTGATTTCGGGCACTTATCATTTGCTGGCCATTTCGGGCCAGCATTTGGCGATGGTGGCAGGTTGGAGTTTTCTCCTTTTGCGCTGGATGCTCGTGCTCTTCATCCCGGCATCACGGCGCTGGGACATGAAACGATTCGCCGCCATCCTGACATTGATTCCATTGATCATTTACAGTCAGTTGGCAGGTTGGTCGATCTCGACCCAACGAGCCACCCTGGTGACAGGGCTGTTGTTACTGGGGCTGTTTTTGTGGCGCAGAATCCTCGGCATCAACATGCTGATCATCTCAGCCACTATTTTATTGTTTTTCTGGCCGGCAGAATTATTGGGCGCCAGTTTCCATTTGACCTTTGTTGCCGTGGCCGCATTGTTGTTTTTTTTCAATGTCGCTCCGTTCACCGGCAGTCGGCAACGCCGATTCTGGCGATCGGTTGTCATGATCCTGTTCATGGGATTGGCCACCGCCCCTGTCGTGGCTTACCACTTTCACCGATTCACCCCTTATGGTTTTCCGGGCAACCTGGTGGGTGTCCCCTGGATCGGTTTTGTTTCGCTTCCCCTGGGATTTGCCGCATTGATTGCCCATGGGATTCTCCCCGGCCTTGCCAACAGCCTGTTGGATGCCATGGGCTGGAGCCTGGAAGTTTTCGTCCATTGGATCGACTGGCTGTCACACTTGCCGCAGGGATGGCAGCGTCTGCCCGGACCTTCACTCTGGGGCATTTCATGGAGTGTGGCCTTGTTTGCCGCAAGCTTCATCATGCCCTGGAAACGGGGCCGGGTCTGGGTGGCCGGATTGGCACTCATGGCCCTGTTCTGGCCGCGGGAAGGCCCGGCTCCGGGACGGCTCCATGTTGCCATACTGGATGTCGGCCAGGCATTGGCGATGGTCGTGCGCAGTCCCGATGAACGGTGGATGGTTGTGGATGCCGGTGGCGTCGATTCACCCCGGTTCAATGTTGGCGAAGGGGTGATTTCGCCCTACCTTTGGCATCATGGCGCCCGGGAACTGGAACGCATCGTCATCAGTCATCCCCAAAAGGATCACATGGTTGGCGCCATCAGCCTGCTACGCAACTTTCCCGTCAAGGAACTCTGGTTGGGCACCTTCCCCGACGAAGAAAAAAACAACCCCTATTATCGAAGGTTGATTCAGATGGCCATGGAACAGGGGGTCAATCTCCAACGGATCGATCACAAAACCTTGCGAACCGATGCCATGACCCTGTGGGCCATGGTGCCCGAACTGGATTGGGAGAAAACCTCGATCAATGACCGTTCCGTCATGACGGGCATCACCCTGGGTCGGCATCAGTTCCTGTTTCCAGGGGACATCGAAGCCCCCGGCGAGGCATGGTTTGTGGAACACCATCCCCAGACCCGTTATTCGGTCGTCATGGCCCCGCATCACGGCAGCAGCACCTCCAGCACCCCGGAGTTCATCGCCAACCTTCAACCCCGGCACGTCGTCTTCAGTTGCGATGCCAGCCGCAACAAAAAAATCCCTCACCCCCGGGTTCTCGACCGATGGCGCAAGGCTGGAAGCCAGCTTTGGCGTACCGATCATCTGGGGACGATCATCTGGGAAACCGACGGCAACGAATTGTGGATGCAACCCCCGGATCGTGGCGGTTGATCAGGATGATCAATGGAGGCTCAAACATCCCGGCACGACCTGCCACGACGCTTCGTCCATCTCTGGATCTTCCGGGCGTCCTTCACAGTGGGTCAATTCATGGAAGATACTCAATGCATCTTCCATCCGTCGAATATCGGAGACCAACTCCTGCTCGTCAAACGTGCGGGCGATGGCATAACTGTCTTTCTTGATGACGATCTGAAGGGGAATCATGGCACACTCCTGCCGTTGGAAAAATGGCGATTCAGCCAAAATTGCACACGATGACATTCATGAATGCAAAATGCATGCAGAAGGAGTTGGCATCATTCCGCCCACCCAAAGGTCATTGATATTGAATTGACCTTGTGAAATGGTAACGTCATGCCAACAGAATGATCCTCCGTTGTCCATCCCGGAATGCCCAGGAGCCGGTCATGCAGATCGAATCCATACGACTGAAAAATTTCAAATGCTTTCAGGATGTGGAACTGAAGAACATTCCGCGCTTTTGTGTCCTCGTCGGGGCCAACGGAACCGGGAAGTCCACCTTGTTCAATCTGTTTGGATTCCTGCGTGAAGCCTTTTCCAGCAACATCCACACGGCCTTGGCCAAAATGGGGGGCAGCCGTGGATTTCAGGAAGTGCGCAGCCGCAATGCAGAAGGAGCCATTGAAATTGAACTGAAATTCAGAATCAGGGGTGACGCCCCTCTGGCCAGCTATTTTCTTGCCATCGATGAACAGCATGGCGACCCGGTCATCAGCCGCGAACTTTTGAAATACCGCCGCGGGCGTCATGGCCAACCCTGGCATTTTCTCGACTTTCGGAATGGAACCGGCTACGCCGTAACCAATGAACTTGAACAAGTCACCGATGTACGTCTGCTCAAGCGCGAGGAACACACATTGAAATCGCCTGACATCCTGGCCATCAAGGGATTGGCGCAGTTTGAACGCTTTCCCGTCGTCAAAGAGTTGGGCAATTTGATCGAAAGCTGGCACGTCTCCGATTTTCACATCCATCGTGCCCGCCCCATACAAGAGGCGGGATATGCCGAACATCTGTCCACGGAGGGAGAGAATCTATCCCTGGTGGTCCAATTCCTCTACACCCGGCACCGTCCAATATTCGATACCATTTTGACAAAGCTGGCCCAGAGGGTACCCGGGATTTCTCAGGTCAAATCCAAAACCACCGAGGAAGGACGGGTA
Organism: Magnetococcales bacterium DCbin4; assembly: GCA_002753735.1. Taxonomy (GTDB): domain Bacteria; phylum Pseudomonadota; class Magnetococcia; order Magnetococcales; family UBA8363; genus UBA8363. The sequence continues at coordinate 27,080 of PEAN01000033.1, read as the reverse complement.
TTGCTCAGTTTTCAGGACGCCGCATTTTCGGACCCCTTCCTTGCCCGTCATGTATCCGATGGCACCATCAAAATGTTGGCCTACCTGATCCTGTTACATGACCCGAAACCACACCCCCTGTTGTGTGTCGAAGAACCGGAAAATCAGCTTTATCATTCACTGCTCGTGGAATTGGCGGAAGAATTCCGTACCTATGCCAGACAGGGAGGCCAGGTGTTTGTTTCCACCCATTCACCCGACTTCCTGAATGCAACGACCATCGATGAAGTCTTCTGGCTCACCAAGAAGCAGGGATATACCCGGGTTCATCGCGCGCGCAATGATGAACAACTGGTTGCATTCATGAATGATGGCGACCAGATGGGCTATCTTTGGAAACAAGGACTCTTCCCGGGAGTGGAACCATGATGATGCAATTGGTCATATTTTTGGAAGAGGCTTCCGCCAAAGCATTGCTTCAGGAACTGTTACCGCCACTCCTGCCCCAACAGGTGAAACTTCGTTGGCACGGTTACAGTCCCTGTGTCAAACCAGTGGAAAAAACGATGTCATGATCCGAATTGCCTGCCGGGAATTGGAGTCGTGGTACCTTGGCGATCTGGCTGCCGTGGAACAAGCCCTGCATGCCAAAGGCATCGCCAACCTGCAAAACAAACGTCAATACCGTCATCCCGATACCTTGGACAATCCAAAGCAGGAACTCCGCAGGCTGGCACCCTCCTACCAACCAATCTCCGGATCCCGTGAAATGGGCAAGACGATGGACCCGCACCACAACCGTTCACACAGTTTCAACGTATTCATGAGCGGCATTCACCGCATACTGAATGAAACGAAGAACGTATGACCATTCCCGAAGATGATTTCTGAGTGGGACTTCAATTCTTTTCCTGGAAAAATGCAAACGCATTCCGCCCTCTGTTTTTGACGACATACATCGCCTGATCCGCCTTTTGAATCAATTCATCCGCATGGGTACCGTGTTCGGGATAACAGCTCATCCCGATACTGACTCCGATCTGGCAGGTATGCCCCATGATGGGAAAGGGTTCTCTGAGGACCCCGATGATTTTTTCCGCCACGTTGGCCGCGTTGACCGGGCTGTCGATGGCAGGAAGGATCAGGGTGAATTCATCCCCACCCAGACGGGCCAGGGTATCGGATTCGCGCAGACACAGACGCAGACGATGCGTCACCGCCTTCAGCAGCAGATCCCCCGCCTCATGTCCCAAGGTATCGTTGACCTGCTTGAAACGGTCCAGGTCCAGAAAAGCCACCACCAACTGTCGCTTGGTCCGAATGGCATGCCGCAACTCATGTTCCAGATGCTCCCGGAACAAAACCCGGTTGGGCAAACCGGTCAGGGCATCATGACTGGCCATGTGCTGAACTTTTTCCTCGACCCGCCCGCGTTCAATCAATCCCGCCAGGGTGTTGGCGACGGTAATCAAAAACGCCCCCTCCTCCGGTTCCTGGTGATGTCCCGCCTCGACATAAAGATTCATCACGCCAAGCAGTTGTCCCCGCGACAGGATGGGGACACAATAGTGACCATGGGGTTGAATCCCGTCAAAAGAGATGTCATGCCGCGCATCGATGCCGTCGGCAAAAACCAGCTCCCGTGTCTCAGCCGCCCGGCCACACAGGCAATACCCCATCGGAATGCGTTTGCATTTCTCCAACAAAGGTTTGCTCAAATTACGCTCGACCGTCAGCTCCAAATCGCCCTCTTCCGTAACGAGCATGATCGAACCTTTGGCCTGAATGGCCAATCTGGGGACGGTTTGAATGATGTCCATGGCCACTTCAAGCTTGCGCTTGAGCGATAGCGGCTCCAGAGCCACTTCCAACAGGGCACTGATGGCGATACGATTGATGTAGGCACGCAAATCCCTGCGCTCCAACATCTGACGTTCCGAAATATCCCGCACCACGGCAGAAAAAAACTGCTCGCCACGGTTGGTCCAGGAAGTCAGAGAAACCTCGACCGGAAACTCTTCCCCACCCGAACGCCGCGCCGTCCCCTCCCGGGTCATGGACCACCCTTCGACAGGATGTTCCTTGAACTGTTCCAGCTGATCCCCCCAAGGAATCCCACCCTGGTGCTGCGGGAAAAGAACCGTCACCGATTGTCCCACCAACGCCTCCGGGTTGTAGTCGAACATCCGTTCACCACTGCGGTTCAGCAGAACGATCCGCCCTTCGGTATCGAATACCAGGATGGCATCGCGCAAGGAATGGGTCAGGATACGAAAACGATTCTCGTTTTCCCGGATCAGCTCCTCGGCCTGTTTGCGCTCGGAAATGTCCCGCACCAGGGAAAGAACCGCCATCTGTCCCTGAAACTCGAACATTTGGGAATTGACCTCCACCGGAATGCGGCGGCCATCCCGGGTGATATGCCACCGCTCGAAGGTGGCATGATGATGCTCCATGATGCTTTGGGCGAGCTGATCCAGATCCCCCTGTCCCTCAGGGGTATTGATGACCGCGGGTGTCAAACGCAACAACTCCTCACGGGAATACCCATAACGCATACAGGTCGCATCGTTGACCTCAAGAAAATGGCCGAAACGACCACTTGGATGCAGGGCCACCACAAACGTGGCATCACGGGCAATGTTGAACAATTGATGAAAACGTTCCTGGCTTTCACGAATACGCTCTTCCGCCTGAAGACGTTCACTGATGTCCTGAAATGTGACAACCGCCCCCTTGACCTTCCCCTCGCGCAGAATGGGAACGCTCGCCAAAGCAACCGGCAGGAAGGAACCATCGCGCCGCACGAAATAATCCTCAAAGCTCCGATTGCAGTTCCCTGTCCCCAGGGTATGGTGAATCAGACACGCGGCGACCGGGAAGGGAGAACCATCGGGATGGAGATGATGAAAAAGATCATGACTTTTCTTCCCAATCAACTCTTCCTGTCGCCATCCCAACAGCAACTCCCCCTGCGGATTGAGAAAGGTCAGATTGTCATGACGGTCGATGACGAACACCCCATCGGCAATCGTCGAGGTGATTTCACGCAGGCGGTACTCACTGTCCGCCAGTTTTTCCTCGTGGATCCGACGCTCCTCGATCCGTTGTTCCATCCCCCGGATCATCTCGATCAAAGAACGGGCCACCATGGCGATTTCATCATCCTGGTAACTCTGGACCTCCGCCAAAGTCGCCACCGATTTTTCGGTCAATTGGTTGCTTTGCGAATATTCACGGGAAAACTTGCCCAAAAGTGCCACCCGCCGTGCCTGAAACAATAACCAGGACCCTACTGAGAAATACAAAAATATGATGCTGGCCAGGAACATGATACTTAGAGAAAGCAACAACTCCCCTTTGGTAAAAAAGGGAGCGACATCTTTGTGAATCACCAGAATCGGAACGCCACCCCCCACTTCCCCCCAGGGAATCATTTCCTGGATGTCCATTCCGTCGTCATGCATATGCATCGCTTCCCCGGCCCCAAAAAGATCATCCTTGGCGGAGTCACGAGAAGAGGCAATCCATCGTTCCTGCCACCGCAAGGCCAGAGTGGTATCGAAAAAGGAGATCCGACGCAGCAGTTCACCATCCATGGGACTCAAAAGGATCAGATGTCCCTCCCGCCCCTCCCCCCCCATCGATATGTTCTGAACATAGAAACGAAATAGAGTCTCCGATTGGGTGGAATAAAACCAACCTGAAGATTCTTTGCCTGGAAATACCGCTTCTGAAAGGAGGGGACCAGAACCATAGCGAAACAAAATTTGCCTTTGGTCATCGGTCAGAAGCACATGGCGAAACTGACTCCCACCCTGACGCACCGACAAAAATTCCTTCAGCCCTTGCCACTGCCGGTCACCTATTCCCAGCAGATCCAGGTATTCCAACTCCGAGCGCAACATGACGGCCTGAAGTTGCCAGTTTTGTTCTTCGCGACCGATCTGTTCCTGATAACGTTTGCGGAAAAAAGCAGACTCGATGCTGGCCATCTTGATATAAGTTGCATTCTGTATCCACCATGCGGACAATCCGAATAACAATAATACAAGTGCAAGAGAAGCCAATATTCGCTGAAACGCCTGACGGGCTAGTTGAGATTGGCGAAACGGAGAAAACATGAACTCTGAGCCTCAGGAAAAACAATTAAAATAAATATTGAACCCTATGAAGACCAACTCCAAAGTATGATTTAATGCGTCGTTTAACCATTCAGATCCCCCCGCTTTTGGCAACGATCAAAAAAAACAGGGACATGGAGGACGAAATCCCCCAATGTTCTTTATTTATGATTGTGATCGATCACCAAAGTCAAAACCTTGGGGGACTTCGTCCCCCAAACCCCCTGTGGGGGATGTAAAAACAAAATCAAAGTCAAAACCAAAGTCAAAATCAAAGTCAAAACCCTGGGGGCAATCCCCCAGACCCCTTTTTTTTCTTAATCATGATGACCAAAACTTCGCATCCCCAACTTGGCACGTTTAACCTTAACTTCATTACGATCTACAGCAAACTTGCCGCACCCATCACCCCTGAAGCGGTGCCCAGTTGCGCCGGAACAACAGGGATCTCCTGTGCCTTGGGATGAATGGTGCGTGCAATCATGGTCTGACGCATGGCCTGGAACAAAGGTTCCCCCAAATTCGCACAACCACCGCCAATCACCACCATTTCAGGATCGAAAAGTGCCACCATCCCCCCCAACCACAACCCCAAACGCATCCCCTGCGTAACAACAATCTCCTGGGCAAAAGCATCCCGACGCCGCGCCGCTTCGCCAATCATCACCATGTCAATATCCTCCAACCGACCTTGCGCCATCTCCACCAGCAATGAATGCGTCCCATTCTTTCGCAACATTTCCCGCGCCAGTTTCACCATCGCTGTCCCTGAAGCCAATGCCTCAATACACCCGATGTTGCCACACCCACACCGTTCATGACCAAATCCGTCCAACGGGACATGCCCCCCCTCACCCGCCAATCCATTCTTCCCATGCAAAATGGCACCATTGATGATGATTCCTGTCCCAATACCCGTGCTGACCGTGGCATAGAACACACTGCGCGACAATCCCCGTGCCGCCCCCCATCGGGATTCCGCCATGGCGGCCGCGTTGGCATCATTGTCAACCGCAACCTCAATGTCATAGATCTCCCGTAAACGGTCACGCAACGGAATATTGCCCCAACCGCGAAGATTGGGTGGATTGTATAAAAATCCCGTCTTGGGATCGACCGGACTGGGTACACACATTCCCACCCCCCCGATCGAACTGATGTCCATGCCATTGGCCGACAACGTTTCCCCAATGGCGGCAACTATGGAATCAAAAACATCCTGATTTTTCTCGGATTCAAACGTCTTGCGAATCCGAACCCCTTCCCCCAAAAGGTTGCCCGACGCAAGATCGACCAACCCGGACGCAATCTTTGTACCGCCCAAATCCAATCCCAGGATGGGTTTTGCCATGGTATTTCTCCAAGATTCGGTTCATTTTTGTCGCGGAAAGCGTTACAATAAAGGCACGTATTTTGCTATATAGCTGTATGGTCATAGGGTCCGGTGAATGTGTTCATTGCGCTGAACACGAAATTAACAATAATTTGTTAACATCGCCAGACACCCCATCCATCTTTCGTTTCTTCCAAGCGCGAATTTGCAGACGCCTTCCATGAAGATCATGACCATCGATGATGAGCCTGTCATCTCTCAGCTACTGGAAATCATCCTGGAGCCGTTAGGCTATGTCCTGTGTTCGGCTCAGTCAGGTGAAATCGCATTGAACATTTTTGATATGGAACGACCCGACCTTGTGCTGCTGGATCTGCACATGCCGGATATCAACGGCACCCAACTGGTACGGCAACTCAAAACCCAGTGCGGTGAACGGTTCGTCCCCATCATCCTCTTGACCAGCCAGTTCGATGATGAACTCCTTGCCGATTGTATCGACGCCGGTGGCGATGATCTGATCAGCAGACCCTTCAATCAAACGATCCTGGAAGCAAAATTGCGTGCATGGGAAAGAAACATCAAAATTTTCAATGCCATGCTGACCTCCCACCAAAATTCCCTCTCCACATTGAGCCGCAACACCCTGACCTCGGAAGAGATCAAAGGATTGTTTGCCTGGAGCGAAGATTCATGAACCCGGCTTGTCCCACGGTCGGATCGGAACGGAAGAAATGGAATTTTTCGGTGAACCATCGATCAAGCGGTCGCTGTAGACCAGATAAACCAGAGTATTACGTTTGCGGTCAAAGAAACGGACCACATGCAGTTCCTTGAAGACCAATGAGGTTTTGACAGTGAATACCTCATCCCCATCCTTGATCGGTTCCCGGATTTCGATGGGTCCCGTCTGACGGCAAGCGATGGAGGCATTGGAAGGATCTTCCGCCAACCCCAGTCCCCCCTTGATGCCCCCGGTCTTGGCCCGACTCATGTGACAGGAGACCCCATCAACCTTGGGATCATCAAAAGCCTCAAGAACGATCTTGTCATCAGGACCCAGAAATTTGAACACGGTATCGACGCTGCCCAATTCTTCGGCCTGCGCCGCCAACGGCAGCAGCCACATGCCCGCCATCAAACCCAAAATCTTGTTCATGACATACCCCTTCCAGGGACTGTTCACATTCAAAAAAATTATTGAAAAAAAAAGGGTCTGGGGGATTGCCCCCAGGGTGTTGATTTTGACTTTGATTTTACAGCCCCCACAGGGGGGGGACGAAGTCCCCCAGGTTTTATTTTTTTCTTTCCCCGAAGGGACTCATCCTGAAATCAGAATCAAAACGAGCACCTTGGAGGCAATTTCCCGGATTTGTTGGGAAAAGATGAAACCAAAATCAAAACAAAAACCAAAACCTGGGGGACTTCGTCCCCCACACCCCCTGTGGGGGCTGTAAAATCAAAATCAACACCCTGGGGGCAATCCCCCAGACCCCTTTTTTCTTTCAATAGATATCAATGGAATTGACATCCGTTCATACCAGTTTCATTCCCCCGGTTTACGCACCGGAGCCTGCAACGGACCCCACCAGTGCCCCGCCATCAAACCAACCTGTTTCCCCTGCGCCACACCCACCTGATAGGCGAATCCCTGCTTCACCAAAACCGCCTCGGTATAATTAGGCATGGGTTGCCACCAATACCATCCCGGTTCCTTGGGCTTTTCTCGGGTCCAATACATGCGAGGACCTCCTTGAAGGAAAGAGAAAAAATCAGGAAAAAGGAGAGGTTCCCCCTTGGTCGGAAACCCCTTCCTTTTCATGATGACCTGTACACAAAACAATTCGGCCACCCGGATGGTCTTCCCTCCCGGATGGCCGAACATGGATCACTTTCACAACCAGGAAAGACGAAAAGTCTCCCGGTCCATACACCACGATCAATCAAACACCCTTGCTCTTGAGCACCGGGCGCGGATCGACATGCAAACGCTCCAGGCCCAGTTCGGCCGCATCCAATCCCATGGAGGCCCCCAACAACTGGGCAAAATTCATCTCCGGCAGGTCGATTTTCTTGCCAACCACCTTTTCCGCCGGCATCTGGTAGGCGTTCAAGGACATGTCACACAGGGTACACGGACTGATCATCAATTCAGCCCCTTCACCCTTGGCATCGAGACAGTTTTTGGCCACCATGGAACGCATTTCGGTCGGATCGGAAAGCATAACATGGAACCCACAACACTTCCTGGAACCCGAATAGGAAACCGGACTGCCACCGAGGGTCGTGATCAGGCGATCCAGATGATCCGCTTCGTCGCCCGCCTTGGATTCATAGATTTCCGATGGCCGCAAATTGTGGCAACCATAGAAAGGGGCTACCTTGAGTCCCTTCAAAGGACGAGTGATCTTGCTTTTCAAAAGCTTTTGATCCACCTGATCGGTCACCACCCACAGCAGATGCTGGACCTTGATGGTCGCCCCATAGGGACGTACCCCCGCCTTTTTCAAAACGCCATTGATCTTCTCAAGGACATCCGGCTCTCTTTTGAACCGATAGTTGGCGTGACTCAAGGTTTGAAGACAGGTGTTGCAAATGGTGCAGATGTTCCGCCCCGCCGCCTCCGCCTCCGAAAGGATACGGGCCGCCACTGCCAGCGAAAACGCCAGCTTCGACTCCCGCAAGCTCACCGCGCCGCAACACGAAGCCCTCGGCATCGGATGCAGGGTGATCCCCAGCTCGCGTGCCACGGCATGCGCCGCACTCTTGGCCTCTTTTTGAACCTGCTTGCCGGCGCAACCAGGATAAAAGGAAAATTCCAAAGACATGTTTTATTCTCCCAGACACCGGCCCCTATTCGGGGGCCACCTCTTTGGCCTTGGTTTCGACATCCAAGGGGTTCTCTTCGAGAATCCTGTAGATATTACCCAGTTCTTCCACACCTTCGACCTTGTGCGGGAATGGCGAAGGAATTTTCCCCTTCTTCATCAGATGCAACGCCATCCCCAACTCACCCAGGGTTCCCACGATACCGATGGTACGTTGCATCAGGGTGAATTCATTCAGATCACCCGTTTTCTGAATGTCGCCATGGAATGCCAGGGCATGTTTGGGACCCGGTCCGTCGACATAACCCTTCTGCATGCCACGCGCCCGCAACTTGACGATGGCTTCCATGGGTTTGACATCCTTGGGACAGGTCTCCACACACTGCGCACAACGGCAACAGCTCCACATCTGATTTTCTTCGGAAAGCTCCCGCAACCTGGCGGTCTTCTTCCCTTCCCGCGGGTCGGAAACGAACCGGAATGCCTTGGCCAGCGCCGCCGGCCCGACAAACTTGTCACTGACTTCCGCCATGGTGCAGTCGGAATAACAACTGCCACACATGATGCACTGGGTCACATGGTTCACCTGGTCATAAGAAGACCGACCCACATTGGTATCCGTCTCCGAACCTTCCTGGAGATAGGGCTTGATCTTGAGGACATGATTGTAGAATGGACGGATGTCCACCACCATATCCTTGAGGATGGGCTGGTTGGTCATGGGAGAGACGCGAATCACCCCATTGGCATCCGCCACCTTTTCTACATGGGTTTTGCAGGCCAACCGAGTACGCCCGCTGATCTTCATGGCGCAAGAACCACAAATCGCCGACCGGCAGGACATGCGATAGGTCAGGGTACCATCCTGATGGCCCTTGATCTGCTCCAGGCAGATCAACACCGTGGTGGTGGGTTCGGCAGCCAATTGGTAATCCTGCCAACGAGACTCCACCTTGCCATCACCAGTGACCTTGTTGCGCTGAACTCGAAACGTATAGGTCTTTTCAGCCATAACCGACTCCAAATGGTCTTACGGAAGGTCGTGCCCCGGTCTACGACAATCCCCCCGGGCGTCACGTCCCTGATCCATATCAGTAGGTCCGAGCCATGGGTTCATATTTGGGATTACCCACGGTGCGAACATCCTCATAGCTCAACACCACCTTGTTCTTGGCAGCATCCCACTTGCTGATGGTGTGCTTGCGCCAATTTGCGTCATCACGTTCCTTGAAATCGGTCCGGAAATGCGCACCCCGCGATTCCGTGCGGGCCACCGCACCACGAACAATACATTCAGCCAAATCGATGAGATTACGCAATTCCCGCGCACGAAGCAAATCGACGTTGAAGACGGTCGATTTATCGTCCAGATGGACTTTCTCATACCCTTCGCGCCATTCCGGAATCAAGGATTCGATCACTTTGAGGGATTCCGGGGTCCGGAACACGGCACAATGAAGGTTCATGGCGGTTGCCATCTTCTCGTGCAACTCCGAAGGACGCAGACCTGAATTCTTGCGTTTCTTCAACGCTTCGATCTCACCCTTGACTTCTTCGACGGCATCCATGGGAAAATCGCGGAACGCTTTGCCTTTTTCCTTGGCGACCGCGGCACTGGCATAGTGCCCGGTGATCTTGCCGAACACGATGGTGTCCAGCAGGGAGTTTCCACCCAGGCGGTTGGCACCATGAACCGAAACGCACGCAGCCTCACCCGCTGAATACAACCCGGGGATCGGCGCTTCACCCCACTTGTCGGTGCGAATGCCACCCATCGAATAGTGGACCGTCGGCCGGATGGGAATGGGGGCATGAATGGGATCAACCCCTTCCAGATCCATGGCCAGTTCGCGAATCTGCGGCAACCGGTCCATGATTTTTTCCGCACCCAGGTGACGCAGGTCGAGGAGAATGGCTCCGTTGACGCCACGTCCTTCCATGATTTCAGTCTGTTCGGCACGCGCCACCACGTCCCGGGAGGCCAATTCCTTCTTCTTGGGCGCATAGCGTCCCATGAAGCGTTCCCCCTCGGAATTGATGAGAATGCCACCTTCGCCGCGGGCACCTTCCGTCACCAGCACCCCCGTCGTCAGGAGACCCGTCGGGTGGAACTGAACGAATTCCATGTCCGCCAGAGGGGCGCCCGCCCGCATGGCCAGCGCCATGCCGTCACCGGTATTGGTGGTGGCGTTGGTATTGGAAATATAAACCCGGCCATAACCACCGGTTGCCATCAGAAGTCCACGGCTGCGTACCGGGAACACCTCACCGGTTTTCATGTCATAGCAGACCACGCCGACGATGTGCCCTTCCTTGTCGGCGACGACCTTGAAGATGCTGACCTCCTCATACACCTTCACCCCCGCCTTGACCAACTGTTCCCACAAGGTATGCAGCAACACCTGGCCCGTGCGGTCGGCAGCGTAGCAGGTGCGGTCGAAGCTGGCGCCACCAAAGGCACGTTGGGCGATGATTCCCCCCTCGAACCGGGAAAACGGAGTCCCCATGGCATCCATTTCCAGAATGCATTCCGGAGCCTCCTGACACATCAGGTCAATGGCATCCTCATCACCGATGTAGTCCGCCCCTTTGACCGTATCGAATGCGTGGGATTCGCGCGAATCCTCTGGATTGATGGCGGCGTTGATCCCACCCTGAGCGGCACAGGAGTGACTGCGCAGGGGATGGATCTTCGTGATGATCGCCACGTCTATTCCCGCTTTTGCCCCTTCCAGGGCGGCACGCATGCCCGACAATCCGGCCCCGACAATGACCAGGTCATGGCTATTCATAGTTCCTCCCAACATTGCGTCTTGCAGAGTACCACATTGCTCCGAAGACCGACCCTAACTCTGGATTCGCAAAGGCGAACCCGATAAATGCCTTGTTTCCACTCCACGGCCAGACCCATGCCAACGGTCACGCTCAAGCCGAATCACCCCCCATGACCATTGAACCAACCGGGCCGCAAACGACACCGGAAACGGAGCCATTCCCCCCCCCGAGGCCACCGAAAACTAAATTATAGCGGGATCGTTGTGGACTATAGCAATGAGATCTCCGATTGTCAAAATACTCTTTTACCTTTTGCGACATTTTCTTACACAGAGGTGTGGTATTTACCAGAATTGCCTGACCGGCTCGCTTATGTTAATTAGTGGAATGTACGTTCTTTCCAGATTCGGAACAAGGTGCATTGTTCACGAATCGCCATCAAGCAGATCAACCCGCGGACCCCAGCAGGCAGACATGAACGCATCCAATAATGAAAACAAGGAATTACGGTACAATCCCCAAGCCATCGAAGCCAAGTGGCAACAAACCTGGGAGCGGGAAGGGACGTTTCGTGCCCTGGAGGGGCGTGATCGGGAAAAATTTTATTGCCTGGTGATGTTCCCCTATCCATCGGGCCGAATTCACATGGGCCATGTGCGCAATTATGCCATCGGGGATGTCATTGCCCGCCATCAACGAATGCTGGGCAAAAACGTACTCAATCCCATGGGCTGGGATGCCTTTGGCATGCCTGCGGAAAACGCCGCCCGCAAACAAAACTCGCATCCCGCCACCTGGACCTATGCCAACATCGACACCATGCGCCAGGAATTGAAATCGATGGGGTTGTCCTACGATTGGAACCGGGAACTGGCGACCTGCGATACCGATTATGCCCGGTGGGAACAGGTCATCTTTCTCAAGTTGTACACTCGGGGTTTGGTCTATCGGAAAGAATCCCTGGTCAACTGGGATCCGGTCGATGAGACGGTTCTCGCCAACGAACAGGTGATTGATGGACGCGGTTGGCGAAGTGGCGCCCTGGTGGAACGTCGGGAGCTGGCGCAATGGTTTTTACGGATCACCGCCTATGCCGACGAACTGCTCGACGGTCTGGAGTCCCTGCCCGACTGGCCCGCCACCGTACGGACCATGCAGGCCAACTGGATCGGGCGCAGTCACGGATTGGAATTTTCCTTTCCCATCGACGGCCTTTCCGAAACGTTACCGGTTTACACCACGCGACCCGACACCATCATGGGGGTGACCTTCTGTTCCATAGCTGCCGAGCATCCCCTGGCCCAACGGGTCGCGGCAAACGATCCCGAAGCGGTCGCCTTCATCCGCGAATGCCAGAAGTCGGGTACCAGTGAAGAGGCACTGGAACGGTTGGAAAAGAAAGGGTTCGATACCGGATTCAAGGCCATCCATCCCCTGACGGGTGAAAAAATACCGATCTACATCGCCAACTTCGTCCTCATGAGCTATGGCACCGGGGCGGTCATGGCGGTACCGGCCCATGATCAGAGGGACTTTGAATTCGCCCGGGCGCATCATCTGCCCATCCGGGTGGTCATTCAACCTTCGGGCCGCCCCCTTGACGCCACCACCCTCCGGGAGGCATGGACCGGACCGGGCATCATGGTCAACTCCGCCCCCTTTGACGGACTGGACAATGAAACGGGAAAGGTCAGGGTCATCGAAACCTTTGAACAACGTGGATTGGGCCAACGGCGGACCCATTACCGCCTGCGCGACTGGGGCATCTCCCGTCAACGCTACTGGGGCAATCCCATCCCGATGATCCATTGCCGGAATTGTGGCATCGTACCGGTCCCCGAAAAGGATCTGCCCGTCCGCCTGCCGGAACAGGTCAACCTTGATGTCCAGGGCAACCCCCTGGATCATCTGGCCACCTTTACCGAAGTCGCATGCCCCCAATGTGGCAATCCTGCCCGGCGTGAAACCGACACCATGGATACCTTCATGGAATCCTCGTGGTATTTCCTGCGCTACTGCTGCCGCGACTTCCAGGAAGGTCCCCTGGATCCCGTACGTGTCAACCATTGGATGCCGGTGGACCAATATGTCGGCGGCATCGAACATGCGGTATTGCATCTGTTGTATGCCCGTTTCTTCCACAAGGCGCTGCGCGATGAAGGAATGGTCGCAACCGACGAACCGTTCCGCCGCCTTCTGACCCAGGGGATGGTACGCAAGGATACCCTGCACTGCCCCACCCATGGATGGCGTTATCCCGGTGAAGTCATCATGGAGGGGACGACTCAGGTATGCGCCGAATGTCGTCAGACCATCGTGGTCGGGCGTAACGAAAAAATGTCCAAAAGCAAACACAACGTCGTCGATCCGGCGGAATTGATCCAGGGATATGGCGCCGATACCGCCCGGCTGTTCATGTTGTTTGCCGCCCCCCCCCAACAGGACTTGGAATGGAGCGATGCCGGGGTGGATGGTGCATGGCGTTTCCTCAACCGTCTGTGGCGCATGGTGCGTGAAATCGCCCCGGAGGTTGGCAACGTGGCAGCGGCAACCGCAACCCCTTCTCAGGGCCAACTCAAGGGGCTACGAACCAAGGTCCATGAAACCATCGACAAGGTCGGTCGCGATCTGGAACGGTTTCAATTCAATACCGCCATTGCCGCCATCATGGAACTGGTCAATGTCGGAACCCGTCATCTGGCGGAACAATCGTTGAAAGATTCAGATTCGCCGACCCGTGCCATCATGCGGGAGCTGGCGGAAACCGCCGTCATCCTGCTCCATCCCCTGGTGCCCCACATCACCGAGGAACTGTGGCGAACCCTGGGACACGCCACCCCCCTGGTCGATTACCCCTGGCCCAAACCCGATCCCAACGCCCTGGCCCGGGAAGAGATGACCCTCATCGTTCAGGTCAACGGCAAGCTGCGCGCCCGGATGACCGTCCCGGCCGACAGTTCCCGGGCCGATCTGGAATCGGCGGCCCGCAATGATCCCGCCATCGTCACCCATCTTCAGGATAAAACCGTGGTCAAAACCATCGTGGTCCCGGGACGTCTGGTCAATATCGTCGTCCGGTGATTCCATGGGAGTGAACCAGCAAGTGCGGTAGAACCCACCAAATTCATTCAGGTCGTGCCATTTCGGGTTCATGTGCAATGCAAAATGGCACGCCTTCCTTTGGGAAATCATCTTTCCAGATCCGGCGCGCAATCGCGGCATCAACCCGTATATCGTGCCTGGATCGCGATGAAGTCATCGAGGTGGTCCATGAAAAGATCGACCAACCCGGGTTCAAAATGCCGCCCTTTTTCATCCGCCAATAGTTGAAGAATCCGGTCCAGTGGCCATGCGGGTTTATAGGCCCTTTCATGATACAACGCATCAAAAACATCGATCAGGGCGGTAATCCGCGCAAACAGGTGGATTTCTTCCCCTTTGAGTCCTTTCGGATACCCCGACCCATCCCACTTTTCATGATGCTGTAGACAGATGGTCATTCCCGATTGGAACACCTCGCGTTCCTGTCCCTGAAGGATGATGGAACCGACTTCGGGATGTTTCCGGATGATGTTCCACTCCTCAACCGTCAAAGGTTCCTGCTTGTTGAGGATCGTATCGGAAATGCCGATCTTTCCCAGATCATGCATGGGAGAGGAGAGCCACAACAATTCGATGTCCTGGGGGGCGAGGCCCAGGAATTCGGCCATGAGGCGGGAACTTTCGGCCACACGACGGACATGATGTCCCGTTTCCCCTGATCGGGCTTCGATCACCTCCCCGAGGACAAAGATGACATCCTTCTGGGTATTGATGATTTCCTTGTTCAAAAATAGATTTTCAAACGCGGCGGCAATATTGAGCGAAAATATGTTCAACAGGTCACGATCCGCCTTGGAAAGGGGTTGTTCCAGTTGCAGGTAGATCAGGTGTTCTTTCTCTTTGCGCGAAAGGAAATAACCAAGATAGGCCCCATCCTGATATTGGTTGCTGCGGGATGCCCTCCCTTGTTCGATCAATTCCAATACAGTCGGCGAAACAACCTCCTCAACCGGTTTTCCAATGGAATTGGAATGGGTGCCCAGGGCGGCATGAATGCACAACATTCCCTGGGTCCAGGCAGCAACGAAACATTCGACCGGTCCGGCAGGACACGCATTACCATCCGAATTGAAGAAGGCGGTCAACTGCGTGAGTATCCCTGTCGCCAATTCATCAAGAGAGTGAACATCAAACAGGTTCCCCGTGGCCTTGATGATTTTCTCCAGTCCATTCCGGGTCCGGTCGAGGGTCCGGATATCCCGGTAGGCCCGCAGGGCGGAAATCAGGGAAGTGGCAAGCGAGGTGTCGGTCAGACCTGATTTTTCACGGTAGTCGTTGATGTCGTATTCGGTCGTCACCTGTTCTTCGGGGGCCTGTCCCGGCTGCCCGGTACGCAGAATGATCCGGACAAAACGATTTTGCGCCTCTTCACGGATCCACCGAACCACTCGAAGCCCCGAATCTTCATGCTCCATCACCACATCCAATAAAACAACCGCCGCATCGGGATGCTGTTGCATCAACTTCATCGCATCCCCTCCCGAAAAGCCGCTGATCATCTCCAAACGCTGACCTTCGAAAGAAAAATTTCGGAGAATCAACCGGGTCACCTGATGGACATCCGGTTCATCGTCGATAATGATGACTTTCCATGTTGGAACACCGGATCGTTTTTGCCATTCGTCAACCATTCCTTCCCTGGTCATGCCATGCCGCAGATGTACCTTCCCCGTCTTTGTCAATCTTCCTCTCCCCCTGAAGGACGACCGTTCCCGTTTCACGCGGTGTTCCGGGAAATTTGATCACGAACAATACCCCCTCACCAATGGCGCTCTGACAGGTGATCGATCCCTTTAAAACCTGGGTCACCTGGTTATACACCACATGCATTCCCAATCCGCTCCCCCCTTGTCCCCTTCGGGTCGTGTAGAAAGGTTCGTACAGACGCTTGACGGCATCGGCATTCATTCCCCTGCCGTTGTCCCGATAGATGAGGAGTACCTCATCCCCCTGAAGGGAGGCTTCGATCCTGATGTTTCCCCGATCCAGATTTTCAAAACCATGGATCAGGGAATTCATCACCAGATTGGTCACGATTTGGGAAATGGCACCCGGACGTGTCGCCAGGGTCTGTTGCTCCAGACAAACAATGTCCACAACATGGCGGGTATGCTTCAGTTTGGGTCGCAGACTGAGGATGATTTCGTGGAGGTAGCTGCCGAGATCGATGGCTCGCAGCTCCTGACTCGCCTGATCCACCGCCACCATCTTGAAACTGTTGATCAGTCCCCCCGCCCGCCGCAGGTTGGCCTCGATCAAATCCGAGGATTCGGTCGCCAGATCGATATAATCGTGCAGATGTTCGTAAGTCAGATCATTTGAATCAACCCGTTGCCGAAACAAGGAAGTTTGATTTTTCAAGTAGGTCGCTGAAGTAAAGCCAATACCGATCGGGGTGTTGATTTCATGGGCGACCCCCGCCACCATCCCTCCCAATGCCGCCATCCGTTCCGACTGGATGAGCTGGAACTGATATTCCTGCAATGATTGAACATTGTTCTGCAACTCAAGGGTCCGTTCCCGAACCTTTTCTTCCAGTTCGGCATTCTTGATCCGCAAATTCTCCTCGGCCCGTCGTTTTTCGATCAGTCGGGCCAAGGCATTGCCGATGGTGAACAGTGCATCCCGTTCGTTTTCGTTGAAAGGATGACCTGCATCCAGATACAGGTTGAGAACTCCGATGGCCCCCTGGTTTGAGAGAAGGGGAACGATATAATGGCCATGAGGTTTCATCCCATCAAAACGGATGTCATGCCGGTCATCGATCCCCCCGGCGAACAAAAAGGTATCCGTCTCCCCGACGCGACCACAGAGGCACGTACCGAATGGAACCCGGGCGCAACGGATCAACAGCAGTTCATCCAATCCTTTCTGCGCCACCATCTCCAATACCTGTTCCTCCCTGTTGACAAGAAACATGGCCCCCTTGGATTGATTGAAAAACCAGGGAATGGTCAAAATGACTTCCAGCGCCAGTTCCAGTTGTCGCGCCAGCGGCAACGGTTCATAGGCGATCTTGTGAATGGAATTGACCACGCGTTGCAACAGCAACAATTGTCGATTCAGGTTTTCGGTCTTCAGGCGATCACTGATATCCCGGAAGACCACCACCGCCCCTCGGGGTTCATTGTTTTCAAGAATGGAGGTCACCGTGAACTCCACTGGGAAAGAGGCACCATCCTTGCGCCAGAACAGATCATGGCTGCAACTTCGCGTCTGTCCATCCCTGTTGGTCTGGCAGACGGGACACTCTTCTGAAGCATGGACCGAACCATTGAGCCGGGTATGGTGCATCAACGTGTGGGGATTTTTACCGATCAGTTCCTTGCCTTCCCAGCCAAGCATGGAGGCCCCGGCATCGTTGATGAACGTGACTTCATCCTGGGAATTCACACCGTAGATCCCATCGTTGATTGCCTGGAAGATCAACCGGTTTTGTCCTCCCGAATGTTCGATGGCCTGTCTGGAACGCTCCTGTTCCCCAATCTTTCCCTCCAGTTCCAGGGTCCGTTCCCGGACCTTGCGATCCAGATCCCGGGTCGTTTCCCGAACGGCATCGGCCATGTCATTGAACGCCTGGGCCATGATACTGAACTCATCGGGCTGGGTTTCGGGAAGTTTGATCCCCGCCATGGGATCCCGCGTCATCCGACGCATCGTCTCGGCGAACAGATCCAACCGGCGTACAACCATGGCGCGAAACAGAAAGAAAGAAATTGCGGTCAACAAAACATAGAAGAAGAGGATGGATCCCCCCAGGACCAGATCGCGGATTCGTCTCGCCTCCAGAATCGACCGCACGGGAACCTGGATCATGGTGGCGCTGACGATTTCTCCAACCGGCCAGCCATATCCATGATCACTACCGTAGATCCGTCTTTGTTCCAGAGGGGCAACCACGGGCGATCCATGACAGGCGAGACAGGACTTTTCCATGATTTCGGGCGTTGCCAGGTAAAAGTAATCTTGGCCACCCAGATGATCATAACCACTCGATTGTTTCAAACCCGGGTCCGAACGGAAACGTTGAATCTGTTCCGCCGCAATCCCGCTGGCCCGATTCGCCGGATTCAGGGGATTTTCCGCATATTGCCGATAAGTGAATTCAGGAAACGCCCGATTGAAAAGATCGAAAATACGATTGACGATGAACGTACTCGACTGGGCCTCGATGATAAATGCGTCGGTATGTTTGGCAAGAGCGGGACGCAGTGTCCCCTTGACGTATTCCCGGGTGGCCTGGGCAAAACCGGCGATGATTTCGGCATGTTCCCGCAACTGTTGGTCCGCCTGGCCCCGGTCAAGATGAACCAGCAGCGCCGCCGCGATCAAAAATACCGGAACCGTTTGCACAATAATGGCGATCAAAAACCTGCGTGCAATCGAATTCATGAACGAGCCTGTCTCGCAGGAACCAAAAACAATCCGTCTTTCCCTTTCCCCCAAGCGCCTCTGCACTCTCCCTCGCTTTTCTGTAAAGGAAAGACGGAATGAACAGGAAAACCTCAATCCCGTTGCATCAGGATTGAGGTTCAACCCAAAAACAAATGACAAAGTTTGATGAACTATACCCTACCAGAAAGCATATGTCGAACTCTTTGTGGACAGAACCTTGTCAATTAATTACTACTTCTTGTCACCAATATTCGACACATCAGGCAAGCCCACGGAACGAACCGCAATACACGGGATATCCGGGCTTTCAGGGAGGAGATTTCAGGGAGGGGATCGCAGGGTTTTCGGAGGTGATTCCAGGCCACTACTTGTTGAGCATGCCATTTTTTATGGCATAATGAACAAGCTCTGCATTGTTATCCACCTGGATCTTGGCCAGGATACGGTTACGATAGGTACTGACGCTGCTGACGCTGATGGAAAGTTCATGAGCGATGAGTTTCAGGGGGATTCCCGCAACGAGCCGACACATGATTCCGTATTCGCGGTCGGTCAGGGTTTCGTGGGGCATGACATCGGATTCACCGTTCAACGTTTCACCCACCAGTTGTTCAGCGATGTCGGAACTGAAAAACCGTCCGCCCCAGGCCACCTTGCGAATTCCCTTGAGCAGTACCTCAGCCGCCTTGACCTTGGTGATGAACCCCAACGCACCCGCCTTGAAATAACGTTTGGCCAGATGGTGGTCACTGTGTTGGGTCAAGATCACGACCTTTCCCCGGGGATGATCCTTCTGCACGGCACGCAATACCTCCAACCCACTCATGCCCGGCATGGAAACATCCAGCAGCAGGATATCCCACTGTATTTGCCGCAATGATTCCAGGGCTTGGTCACCGTCTCCCGCTTCACCAACGACCTCCATGTTATGGTCTTCGGAAAGGATGCGTTTGAGGCCGTCGCGCATGATGGCATGATCATCGACAATAAAGATGCGAATCATCGTTCTTCCACCTGGTCTTCCGGAATTCGGGGAAGCGTGGTGCGCACGCGGGTTCCTCCCGTGGGAATGGCCATGATCTCGACCTGCCCACCCAAACGCGAGGCCCGTTCCATCATCCCACGAAGGCCGAATCCCCCCTCTTCGGCCAATGGATCGTAAGAAAAACCCTGTCCGTCATCGTCGATGGTCATGAGGACTTCAGCAGGCGTCAGATGAAGCGCAATGGTCAGATGTTGGGCCGTGGAATGCCGGATGGCATTGGTGATCGCCTCCTGGGCGATGCGGAACAGGGCGGTACGGCGTGAATCATCCAGAATGATTTCCCGGGAATCCTCAGTAATGTGTATCTTGAAGTGATCCCGGTTTCCGGTCTGGGCCGCCAACCATTCAAGGGCGGGCAACAACCCGAACTGATCCAGGACGGCCGGTCTCATGGCATGGGAAATTCGACGGACCGAAGTGTGGATCGACCCCGTCAGATCCCTGAGTTCTTCCAATTGCCGCGCCAGTTCTTCCGGATCACCGGAAGGGTGACCGATCAACCACGAAAGATCCATGCTCAGACGTGTCAGGGCACTACCCAGTTCGTCATGAATTTCTCCAGCGATCCGGCGTTGTTCGTTTTCCCGGACCTCGTCCTGATACGCTGCCAATTCCCTGATTTTCTGATTGGAACGGGTCAGGGATTCCCTTGCCGCCACCAACCGGTTCGTATGGCGGAGGGATGCGATGGAAATGGCGGCCAGGGTTCCGAGGAGGCGCATCATTTCACTGCGCCGTGGTGAAAAAGCCCCCGTAATCAGATTGTTTTCCAGATAGACCACCCCAAGTACCAATCCCGAATGGACCAGAGGGACGCAAAGGATCGAACGGGTCCGATGCCGTGTCACATAGAAAGTCCGGGAAAATCGTTCATCCCCGAGGGCATCATCCAACAGGAGCGGTTCGGCGGTATGCAGGGTCAGATTGATGATTTCCAGGGGGACACGAGGTTCGGTGTCGGGATGTTCACCCAGGGGGGAGGAATTCCATGATTCGGTCCGTTGTGGCCAAGCCCGGATTTCGATTTCGAATGTCGAACATCCTTCTTCCCTCAGGATCAGACAGCCCCGTTGAGCGCCACCGTTTTCCAGGGCCAGCTTCATCAAGTCCGGAAGGAGTTCCCGCATGTTGGACCCGCTGAGGATGATCTGGGAGGCACGGGTAATGCTTCCCAGATCCAACACCGCAGTCGAATCCTCGACCGTGCCGGGTTTGATCGAAATCGATGAGAGTGCCGAAGAATTCGTCGGCCCGGAAGCAAGGAAATCACCTGGAAAGGATTCCTTGACATCCCTCACCTTGGCTTCGGCCCCCCATCGATGGTAGGCATGGACCGCATCCCGAAGATAATGCCCCGCCGGGACATGCCACCCTTGTTCATGACAAAACCGGCCCGCAAGCTCCAGAGCCAACCCCTCCTCGGAGGGAAAACCGTGCTCACGTGCCAATTCGATGGCCCGGTCGTAATGTCCCAGGGCCGCATGGAGATCCCGACCGACCCGGCAGATTTCCGCCTCGACCAAGTGAAACTTGTGCCGAAAGTTCATGGGGGCATGGTTGGCCCAGTTTTCCATCAACCGTTGATTGGCGGTCACCTGGTCGAGCAGTTCCCGATGCCGGTCGGACGGAACGCGGGGAAGGCAGGCGAGACGGATCAGGGAATCGAAGAAGACATGGACGCCAAAGACCGCCACCCCTGCCATGCTGTCCTTGTAACGGACCGCCTCGGATGAAGTTGCCAGGGCTTCTTCGTGGAAGCGGAACAAATAATAAAGATAGGATTGATTGAACAGCAGGTTGAAGAGGACCTGTCCGTTTTCACATTCCCGCTGGCGCTTCAAGGCCGCCCCGCCGTTGCACGCGGGACCGTCGATGACCTGGGGATGTTCCGACCGACCAAGAAGATTCAGGACCATCTGATGAAAGTTGCCCATCATCTCCAACGATTGATATTGACCCATCCGCTGAAGGACGCGGATGTGATCGGCAATCCTGAGTTCAACCTCTTCCAACGAAACCCCAAGGAAGATGGCGGTAATGGACCAACCTTCACATGCAAATCCCGCTGCATTGTTGCGTCCCGTTTCCAAAGCGGTGGCAAACACATCGTCAAAGGTCGACAGCGTGTTTCTGAAATGCTCCTTCCAGGGGATGAGCAGGTTGGAATATTGCATCGCTTCAGCCCGATGGGACCGGGATTGGGGACGGCCCGCCAGAAGGATCGCGGTTTTTGCCATCTGATGCGCCAGATCGTACTGCTCCATGAATCCACACAGGAAGGCGGCGGTTCCAGCATACAACACTGGCGTGGAAGGGGCCAAACCAGCGGGTGTCGTCTCCTTCAAGGTCCGGACCATCATGATCGGAAGCAATGTTGGGCGCGTCAATATGACAACCGGAATCAAAAAAGCGACAACCCGCACCACCATCAGCAATCGTCGATCGGTCATCTCGGGCAAATCGATCCATTGTTCCATCGTTTTGCCACGTACCAAAGTCATCCCTTCTTCAAGGCTTTGGCCAATCGCTTGGAGGTCGGGTTCATGGGGAAAGGGAAACCCCAGTGAATCGAGTAATTCAAGCCCCAGCGACAGGCTTTCGTGCAATCGATTCTGCCCCTGATAGGATTGGATCCTGATTTCGAGCAACGCCCCGCGCTCAAGGTTGTCATGCGCATGCTCCATCGCCTGGTTGACATATCGTTCCATGGCCTCGTAGTCCGGCATCATGGAGGTGGTGGTCACCAATTCGCGATGCAGATCCCAGACAAGGTCACGCTCCGCCTTCCAACCGTCAATCCCGGTCAACACAATCCCCATCTTGAAAAATTCATGGGCGGAATGGAACGCCGCAGAGGCGGCCGCACGTTGACCCGCGAGAAGATTCATTCGTGCCAGATTTTTGCGTTCTTCAGGGTCCTCGATCAGATCAATGGCCTGGTTCAGGTGGGTCACAATGTCGAACACTTCGTCATCCCGGATTCCCGGAGGAGACCAATCGGCCCACAAGGTCCGGCCCACCGCCAGATGGGCCTGTCGGCGCAGGTGGGCATCCATCGAATCATGAACCGCCTCCTGGAGACGATCATGATTGAAACGAAAGTGAATTTCTCCCTGGTCCAGATACCTTGCCAACAGGTGGTCCTGCGTTACCGCCACAATCATTTCCCCTTCCAGGGCGGGCCACAGGGCCGTCATCGTTCGTTGAAAATCCAGATCCGCAATGGCAGACAGGGTCGCAAGATCAAATACCGAACCGATGCAGGAGGCCAGACCCAGAATGTGGCGGGTTTCCCTGTCGAACCGTTGCAACCGGCCCCGTATCAGATCGACAACGTTTTCTGTCAGTTCAAGGTCGCCGATCCCCTCAATATTCCAATGCCATCCCGTATCCCGCAAAGCGATCAATTGTTGATCATGCAGCATGGTCAGGAATTGACGCAGATAGAAAGGATTGCCACCGCATTTTTCCTGACAGATCTGCGCCAGCGGATCGACTTCATGCGGGTCGGCGCCCAAGGTGTCCGCCAACAACCGGACCAGATGATCCCGACCGAGAGGAAGAAGCGTCAATCGTTCAATGTCCACCCCGTCCTTCACCAGTTCCCCCAGTCGAATCGGAAGCGGATGTCCCGAAATGACCTCGTTGTCGCGGAAGGCCCATATCATCAAAAGATGTCGAACCTTCCCACCCTGAAGGATTTGCCGAATGAGCTTGAAGGAAGCGATGTCGGCCCACTGCATGTCATCAAGGAACAGCACCAGAGGATGCCCTGCTCCCGCGAAAACCGATAAAAAATTTTGCACGAGGTAGAAAAACCGGTGTTCCTCCTCCTGGGGATTGAGTCGGGGTGCAGCGGGCTGGGGGCCCAGCAACCATTCCAGTTCGGGGATGACGGCGGTGATCACCTGGCCACTGTCATGGAGCACCTCAAGAATCCGTTGGCGCCACCCGGCAATCCGCGACTCCGTTTCGGTCAGGATCTGCCGGATCAGGAGTCCCAAGGCCCTGATGATCGCTGAAAAGGGGACATCACGCTGATATTGGTCGAATTTACCTGAGATGAACAATCCCTGCCCGATGGTGACCGGTCCGTACAATTCCTTGACCAATGCCGACTTCCCGATACCAGAATAACCGGCCACCAAAAGAAGACGCGATGATCCCTGGCACACATCATCGAAGGCGGACTGGAGCGCTGCCACTTCCCGTTCCCGGCCATACAGACGTTGTGGTATGGCAAAACGATCCCGTACCTCTGCCGCTCCCAACGCAAAAGATTCGATCTGGCCCGTCTGTTCCCATTGTTGACGGCACCGTTTGAGATCGGCAATGAGACCCGAAGCGGACTGATATCTGGCCTCTGGATCTTTCTCCAATAATTTCATGACGATCCGCGATACCATGGATGGAATGGCCAGGGAATCGGTCGCTGGATCCGGAGGCAACCGGGCAACATGGGAATGGACCAGTTCCAAAGGATCGGTGGTGGTGAACGGGGGATGTCCGGTTAAAAGTTCGAAGAAGGTTGCCCCCAGGGCGTACCAATCGCTCCGGGCATCGACCGGGCGGTTGGTGCGGCCCGTTTGTTCGGGCGACAAATAGGGGAGCGTCCCTGCGAGACGATCAGGGGCCAGCGGCTCGGTCGGTTCGTGTTCCAGGGTGGTGGCGATGCCGAAATCGATGATTCGGATCAGGTCGTTGCTGCGATTCCAGACAATATTGGTGGGGTTGATGTCTTTGTGGATCACCTTGCGTTTGTGGATGCCCCCCAGAGTGGCGGTCAACGCCACGGCAAGATCGAAAAATTCGCCGATCTCAAGTGGCCCTTCCTTCAGGTGACGATCCAATGAAAGACCACCGAAATCCTCCATGACGATGACCGGCTGGTTCCCATGGCGTTCAAACCGGTAGACCTCGATGACTCCAGAAATGTCTAAAGATTGTGTTATTTCGTATTCCAGCCGAAAGCGGGCCAGAGACTTTTTCGATGGATATTGACCATTG
The DNA here is from genome assembly GCA_002753735.1 of Magnetococcales bacterium DCbin4. GTDB lineage: Bacteria > Pseudomonadota > Magnetococcia > Magnetococcales > UBA8363 > UBA8363. The sequence continues at coordinate 2,492 of PEAN01000033.1, read as the reverse complement.
ATGATCTTGAGGATGACTTGACGACGTTCTCCCCCCGATTCAATCGCCCGGAAAATACGAGAATCCCGGCTCTCGTATAAACATCCGATCATCTCATATCGCTCATCCAGCCCCACACCTCATGCTCCCGATCCCCTGGTGTATGTCATGTATCACCTATTCCATAAAAAAATAATTATATGAAATAGATACATATATTCTACATCACATGCCATGATCACAACTCATATAATTCTATCTGGTGATACCTCACCATGTCCAGTTCTGCCGAATCAATTGGGATGATGGGCTGACCAAAGTCCACCATGAAACCATGATTCCTGCTTTGATTTTGATTTCCAAATGGAATATAATTTTATATCTTTCAGAATTATAAATATCCATTGGTTTTGGTGAGATTCTTCATCTTTCCACCAAAATCATTGAAAATTCAAAAATCATCAGATTCTCAAGGGACAGTCATGGTTATTCCGGATCACAATCGAACCCCCGCGCAACCCGCGATTCTCAAACGCCTCCATTCCGATTTCCGTGTGGTCGAGGTTCCATTGATCGCACCCTGGCACGCCGACGATGGGGAATATACCCATGTCTGGCTCGACAAAGGGGGATGGACCACCTTCGACGCCGAAAGGGCCATTGGAACGTTTTTCGATCTTCCAGTGCAGGAGGTCGGCAGCGCCGGACTCAAGGATGAGGATGGCATCACCACTCAGCTGTGTTCCGTACATCGGCACCTGACGAACACGGATCTCAATGCGTTCAACGCATGTTACCAGGGGAGTTCCATCCCCTTCCTTCGCCTGCGTTCCATTGAGGGATATGCGGCATACCCGATTCGTCCACGCAGCCTGTTTGGCAATCGGTTTGGTATCGTCGTGCGCAACCTGAGCGCCGCAACCGCTGAATGGATGTGGGATTCCCTGAAGAACGGATTCCATTTCGCCATGGCCAATTACTACGATCTCCAACGCTTCGGACTCCCCGGCAATCCCCCCACCAACCACCTCATCGGCGAAAGCCTGGTACGGCAGGATCGGAAGCTGGCACGGCGGTTGATCAAAGAGGCCGGAGAACATGACATCCCTCCGGAACATGATGTTTTGGAATGGTTGGAAGCGCATCATCCAAAAATTTTGCGTTTTTACGTTGACGCCTTCAACAGCATGCAGTGGAACACCCTGGCCTCGGAACGATTTCAGGAAGCGGCGCCCAAGGGTACGCATTTTCAACTCGGAGGCATGTTCGATCTTTGGCTCCCACATGACCTTTCCCGATGCGCCGTGGAACCGGTACTGGAATACGAAAGCCATCAATGGCGACCGGAAACCACGACCCAGACCCTCCGGCGTAGCAGGCAATCGGTCATCACCACCCGTATTTTTACCGACCCTCCCGTGCAGGATCCCTTGCACCCGGGACAAATGGCGTTATCGGTCTCCTTTCTGCTGCCCTCTGGTGGATATGCCACCATGTTGATGCGTCAACTCCTCATCCGTTTCGGGATCCCCATGCAGGTTGATGATGGCAGGAATGCCTCCCACCTCGACTCATGATGATTATACTCTAAAATAATCGTATAAACATCATAAAAAATTGTATAATTCGTCTTGACACGCTGCTGTTGATTATTTATGGTGTTGCGTACGACGAATATATTAATTTTAATGAACAGGAGTCTGTAACATGCTCAACCTGGATGCCCTGCGGAATGCCAAAATGTTCGATTTCCCCTTTCAATGGGGAATCGCCAACGGAATTCTGCCCACGGAACCGAAATCGATTCAGATGTGTGATGATTTTCCCGTTGATTCCTTTCGTTACCGCCGTTTCCTCAACGGACGGTACTTGCGCCGCCCCTTGATCCAACTGGCCGCGAAAACCACCTTTCGCAACGATGAACTTCCCGATTCCTATAATGAACTCGGCGAAGTCCTCACCAGTTCCGCCTATCGTGAAACGTTGTCCAAGGTCACCGGCATCAACCTTGGAGACGCCCCCATGGAGGCTGCCCTGTGGCGGTCGGACTCCAGCACCGTGTTTGCCATGCACGACGATCAGGCGCAAAAGCTGCTGACCCATGTGCTCTATCTCAACCATGGGTGGAACAAGCGCAACGGAGGCGTGCTGCAAATTCTCGCCAGCCAGGACGATGATGATGTGGCCTTCGAGATCGTTCCACGGCTTGGGGTATCGGTGCTGATTGGCCGGGCGGACAACTCCTGGCACAACATTACACCGATCAGCCGCGTCGCCCCGGACTCGCGCAACACCATCACCGTTCATTTTTACCGTCCGGGAACCAGCGAAAAAGATCTTCCCATTCGATGAACGGGCAGAACAACCATCGGGCACCCCTGCGGGACGCGGGCGAAACGGCGGGATGGAGCCGCCGGTCGCCCGGGGGGGATCTCACCCCCCCCTTCAAAGCCGATCCAAATCCCGATGGGCAGAGGAATCTTCATGCAATCGGCCTCAACCTGCGTCCCCTG